>DASWRG010000165.1:0-3102 GCA_036403295.1 Pyrinomonadaceae bacterium | reverse complement strand
CATACATAATTATCGGTGGCGGCTCGGACTGGCCGAAGGCGAGTCAAAGTATAACGAGCTTGAAAAACGGCTTGCCGAAGCTCCGGTCATCACCGTTCCGACCATTACCCTTGAGGGGGATGCCAACGGTGCGCCGCATCCGGACAGTAGTTCCTATGCCAAGAAATTCTCTGGCAAATATTCGCACCTGGTTATCACGGGCGGCATCGGGCACAATCTGCCGCAGGAAGCCCCGCAGGATTTTGCTAAAGCTGTTGTCGAAGCGGATGGTTATTGATCGGCGTTGCCATTGATCAAGCGGTCCGAAGTGGTCAACGGCGCTTCGGACGGAGCGTTCCACTTCAATCCCCAGGCCGGGCTGCCGGGTAAAGTAGATAAGGAGAATCACGAAATGCCATACATCACTGTCGGCGAGGAAAACTCTCAGCCAATCGATCTCTATTACAAGGACTGGGGCGAGGGGCAGCCCATTGTCTTCAGCCACGGCTGGCCGCTCTCAGCCGACGACTGGGACAATCAGATGCTGTTCTTCGGCCAACGCGGCTATCGCGTCATAGCGCATGACCGAAGGGGGCATGGCCGCTCTACTCAAACGTGGGACGGCAACGAAATGGACACCTACGCCGACGATCTCGCTGCTCTGACTGAAAAGCTCGACTTGAAAGATGCAATCCATGTGGGCCACTCCACCGGCGGCGGCGAAGTCGCACGCTACATCGGTCGGCACGGCACAGGGCGTGTCGCGATAGCCGTGCTCATCGGCGCAGTGCCACCTCTGATGTTGAAGACGGAGAAGAACTCGGGCGGCCTGCCAATCGAAGTCTTTGACCAGATACGAGCGGGAGTCGCCGGAGACCGCTCGCAGTTCTACAAGGACCTGACGCTTCCTTTCTACGGCTACAACCGGCCCGGCGCGAAGGTATCGGAAGGCATCCGTGAACACTGGTGGTTGCAGGGCATGATGGGAGGCATCAAGGCCCATTACGATTGCATCAAGGCTTTCTCCGAAACCGATTTCACCGAAGACCTCAAGAAGTTTGACGTGTCCACATTCATCATGCATGGGGACGACGACCAGATCGTCCCTATCGGCGCATCTGGTCTCCTGTCTGCCAAGATCGTGAAGAACGCCACGCTCAAGGTCTATCCGGGCTTCCCGCACGGGATGTGCACGACTAATCCTGAGCAGATCAATGCCGATTTGTTCGCGTTCATCAAGGGTGAGCAAGCAGCGGCAGCCTAATGCCACTAGGTGTGAATCGGCTCACGTTTTACTACTGGCCGCAAGTGTGCGCGCAGAGGAGATAGTTATGCAAAAGCGATTGGATTACAGCAAGGCCGCGCCGGGTACGGTGCAGGCGATGTATAAGCTTGAGAAATTCGTCGAAGAGTCAGGGCTCGAACGCCAACTTCTCGAACTAGTCAAGACGCGGGTGTCACAGATTAACGGTTGTGCCTTCTGCATAGACATGCACACGAAGGACGCGCGTGCTCTGGGCGAAAGCGAGCAGCGACTCTACGCCTTGAACGCCTGGCGCGAGACGCCGTTCTACACTGAGCGAGAGAGAGCGGCCCTCGCCTGGGCGGAAGCCATCACGCTTATCTCCGAGAGTCATGCGTCGGACGCGGAGTACGAGGCTGCACGCGCAGAGTTCAGCGAAGAGGAGTTGGTCAAGCTGACGATGGCTATCATTACCATCAACGGCTGGAATCGTTTAGCCATCGCCTTCCGCTCAGAAGTGGGAACGTATCAGTCTAACCTGCATGGCAAATAAACGGGCCGGAGGGCTTGAACTGCTACCGACGCCTAACGATTGAGAGAGGATGACCATATGAAGGAGAGATTGAGCACCAGGGCAGCCGTTTTAAGGTTCAGGCACGTCTCGTCTGCCCTGGTGCTGGCTTTAAGTTTCGGCGCGACCGTCTTTGCGCAAAGCAATAAATATCAGTCACAGACGGCGAATGTGAACGGCGTGAAGATTCATTACTTGAAAGCCGGGACGGGCAAGAGGCCTCTCGTCCTGATTCACGGTTTCGGCGACACTTCGCACATGTGGGTCCCGCTGTTCGACGAGTTCGGCAAGGACTTCACGATCATCGCACCAGACATGCGTGGCCTCGGCGATTCCTCACGCCCCGCCACGGGTTACGACAAGAAGACGCTCGCCGTTGACATTCACGAGCTGGTTAAAAGTCTCGGCTATCAAAAAATTTATCTTGTCGGTCACGACATCGGCCTGATGGTGGCTTACGCTTACGCAGCGCAGTATCCAAATGAAGTGGAAAAACTTGCGCTGCTTGAAGCGCCGATTCCGGGTATCGGTGATGTCTGGGAAAAGATTTATACGACCCCGGCCCTCTGGCATTTTCATTTCGTCAACAGCCCCATCGCGCTCGAATTGGTCAAGGGTCGAGAGCGCCTCTTCCTAGAACATTTCTGGCAGACGCTTTCACCGCACCCGGAAACATTTACGGAAGCTGACCGTCAGCTTTACGCCAAAGCGTACGCGCAGGAAGGCGCGATGCGCGCCGCGTTTGAGATGTTCAAGACGTTCAACACGCAGGACGCAACGGACAATCGGCAATTCGCGGCGGTTAAGTTGCCGATGCCAGTCTTGACCATCGAAGGCGATAAGGCGATGGGCGGCGCGTTGGAAATTCAGGCGAAACTGGTCGCCGATAATGTTACGTCAATCAAATTCGCCGACACCGGACACTGGCTGATGGAACAACGACCGGCGGAAACCAAAGCCGCGCTAAAGGAATTTTTCAGTCCGACCGCGTAGCTATGTAGCAGTAAATGCTTTCAACAATGGCTAGAAATTCATAGGAGGAGTTATGGCAACCACAGAAGTCGCAGTAGCGCCGATGAAGGTAGCGCAAGTTCCTGCGCCGGGAGCGGATTTCCAGATCGTCGAACGAGAGATTCCTGACCCTGGCGCGGGACACGTGCGCATCAAAGTGCAGGCCTGTGGCGTCTGCCACAGCGACGTGCTCACGAAAGAGGGCACGCTGCCGGGCATTGAGTACCCGCGCGTTCCGGGTCACGAAGTCGTCGGAGTCGTGGACGAAATAGGAGCGGGGGTCTCCGAGTGGACGAAG
>DASWRG010000164.1:0-37226 GCA_036403295.1 Pyrinomonadaceae bacterium | reverse complement strand
ATGGTCAGCTCGTTTTCGAGCAGGGCGATGCGTTTGACGCGCTCGTACTGCGCGAGTCCCTGCGTGTGCGAGTCAACCTGACGCTGGAAAAGGTCTAGGATGCGCGGGTGCTTAATCAGCTCCGAAGGCTCACGTTCGGGGATGCCTTTCAATTCCGCATAAGAGCGAAGCTGTTCCCAGTCGGGGACAATCAGAGCCGCCGGAAATTTGCGCTCGTTGCCGACGAGGATGACTTGATTGACGAAGCGTGAGCCTTTGATGAGCTGCTCGATGACTTGAGGCGCGATGTATTTGCCGCCCGAAGTTTTAAAGAGTTCCTTCTTGCGATCTGTGATGCGCAAGAAACCGTCGGCGTCGAGCACGCCGATGTCGCCGGTCTTGAACCAGCCGTCCTCCGTGATGACGGCGTGCGTCTCTTCGGGCTTGTTGTAATAGCCGCGCATCACGTTCGGCCCGCGCGTTTCGATCTCGCCGTCAGCCGCGATTCTGACTTCGACATTTCTAATCGGCTTGCCGACCGTCCCGACGCGATTGTCTTCGAGCGTCCCCGCCGAAATCACAGGCGAAGTTTCCGTCAGCCCGTAGCCTTCCACGATGGGCAAGCCCGCGCCCGCGAAAATGTAGCCGATCTCTTCCGAGAGAGCCGCGCCGCCTGAGATAAAGAGTCGCACGCGACCGCCCAAGCCCGCGTGCCACTTGGAAAAGACGAGCCGCGTCGCCAGTTTATATTTGAGCGCGAGGAGAGCCGGAATCTTTGTGTGGTTCAGAGCATGCTGCGCGTAAGTCTTTCCAACCGAGACAGCCCATGCGAGCATCGCGGCTTTCGCTTTTCCTTCCGCCGCCGCTCTGTCTTTGATGCGCGCGTAAATCTTCTCGAAGAGGCGCGGCACGCCTATGAAAACCGTCGGGCGCACTTCGCGGAAATTCTCGCCGACCCTTTCCAGCGACTCCGCGTAGTAAACGCTTATCCCGTGATGCATGTACATGTACATCGCAAGTCTTTCGAGGACGTGCGAGAGCGGCAGCACGGAGAGGGACGTGTCACCTTCGCCGAACGAAAGATGGCCGGACGAATCAATCAGATTTGAAGTCAAGTTCGATTGCGTCAGCATCACGCCCTTCGGCTCTCCGGTCGTCCCGGAAGTGTAGATGATCGTCGCCAGGTCATCGGGCGCGACGGAGCGCGCCAGCTCTTCCGAAAGCATCGGACGCTCTTCGTCGAGCGCACGTCCCAGCTCTTCAAGCTCCGCGAAAGAGAGAGCGTTTTCGTCTTCGACTCCATCCTTGTCAAAGAGAATGAAATGCTCAATCGCCTCGCAATCTGTAATCGCTTCGCGGACGCGTTCGAGCGCGGCGCGGTTCTGGATGACTAAGGCGCGCGCGCCGGAGTCTTGGAGAATATAGCGAACTTGCGACGGAGTTTGCGTCGTGTAAATCGGCACGTCAATCGCGCCCGCGAACTGGCAGCCCGCGTCCGCCAGCGTCCATTCGGGACAGTTGGCCGAGAGCAACGCGACGCGGTCGCCGCGTTGTATGCCTATCGAGTGAAGGCCGAGCGCGATATGACGAGCACGCTGTAACATCTCATTTGAAGAGATGGAATGCCACGCGCCGTCGCTTTTGTAATTGAGCGCGTCGGGCTTGTTGTGTGCGCGAACCGTCTGCTCGAACATCTCAACGAGCGTGGTCGGCTCGCCCTCTTTGAGCGGCACGCGGCGACGAGCGGTGGCGATTGAGTTTGTAGTCTGCGTCATTTGCTCCGTCACGCACGCACTCCGTTCAGAAAAATGTCCAGCACCTGATCCGCGAGTGGCGCGAGCTTGTAACGACGCCGCGACAAAATCCAGTTCGTCGCCATCTCATCGAGCGCGCCGAACAGAATTTTAGAGACCACTTTCGCATTCAGCTCTGCGCGAAAAACTCCCGCGCGCTGTCCCTCTTCAATCGTCGCGCGAATCAAAGCGAGATAAGCCGCAAAGCCCGCCGCAGAAAATTCTTCCATGAACTTGGTCGAGCCGCGCAGCTCAACCTGAAAGACGACGGCGAGGTCGCGGTCTGCGCCTAGACGTTCGAGATGACGATGCGCGATGCGCCGCAGCTTTTCGCGCGGGTCGGCCATCTCTTTCAGCTCTTCGCGCGCCTCCTTCACCGATTCGTCAACCGTGCGGTCGAAGATCGAATGCAGAATCTCTTCCTTGCTTTTGAAATAGAGATAGACCGTGCCGTCCGCGACGCCCGCCGCGCTGGCGATGTCCGCGACCTTCGAGTTGAAATAACCATTGCGCGCAAAGACGCGCGTGGCGGCGCGCAGGATCGCCTCACGCTTATCGGCGACGGCTGGGCGCACGGATGAAAGAGAACGGGCTGAAGGCATCAGGTACGATTTTACTTAATGTCTTTGACGTGGATGCTGCTGAATGAATAGCCATTCAGGAGATGCTGCCTAGCCTAACCTCAGAGCATGCTTTTTGTCCAACAGTGAGCGGAAAAATTATTTGAGATAGCAGAGTTGAAATTTCAGATAAAGTAAATATTTGAAATCTCAATTCTGCTATCTCAAATTCTTATCCTTTCTCTCCTGTCCATCCCTGTTTGAATTTAAGCGCGCCGCCTCCCGCTCGTCCTCCTCCCCTGTGTCCTCATCCGGGCCGAAATTGCCGTGGTCGACTTCGACGGGCACGACGGAGCGCAGGCGCAATTCCTGTTGCGGGTAAGGAATCTCTATGTTCGCCTCTTTGAAGAGACGCCAGATGCGATAGTTGATCTCGCTCTTGATCGTCGGGTGACGGCGCGGGTTGGCTGTCCAGACGAGCAGGCGAAAGTCGAGCGTGTAATCTCCGAACTTCAAGAACTGCACGCTCGGCGGAGGGTCGTCAATCACGTACTTGACGCCTTCGGCGGCGCGAAGAAGAGTGCGCGTGACCAGGTCAACGTCAGCATCCGAGGCGACGCCGATGGGAATCGAGATGCGCGCCCGCCGGTCGCCGTAAGACCAGTTGACGACGGTCTGATTGACGAGCTTTGAGTTGGGCACGATGATGGCGAGGCGGTCGTTCGTCATCACGCTCGTCGTCCGCAGGTTAATACTCTGCACTTTGCCCTGCACTTCGCCCCTGGCATCGCTTGAGACGGTGATGAAATCGTTGACGCGCACGGGACGCTCGAAGAGCAGGATAAAGCCGGAGGCGATGTCGCCCGCAATGTACTGCAAGCCGAAACCGATGCCGACCGACAGAGCCGTGAAGATCACCGCCAGCGTCGTCAGGTCTGCATTGAAAGTGAGCTTGAAGGAGAGCAGCACGCCGACACCGATAATGAAATAGCGCAGCAGCCTGAGCAGTGTGTACTGCAACCCGGGATCGAGATTCTTTCTACTTTCCAGCCGCCGCTTGAGCAACGAGCAGGCATAGCGCGAGACGATCATCGCCACCAGCATCGTCGCTATTCCGAGCGCGAGAGTAAATAACGAGACGCTGAAGTTGCCAAGCGTGAAATGATAATCAATCCAGGACCAGACACGCTTTACCACGTCCGCGCTGTTTTGCAGCCAGAGCGAAGACATTAAAAATAGCTTGCTCTTCATCAATGCCAGCATGATGAAAATTCCCTCCGCGCACTTTCTCTAATGCTCAAAATTCAAAAGCCGTCGCAAGTCGCCGGGGGCTTGCGAACGGCTTCACAAAAAAATCTTCCTGAAAATTTCTGGCGGAGGGAACAGGACTCGAACCTGCAAGCCCGCAAGGGCGGCGGTTTTCAAGACCGCTGCATTACCAATTATGCTATCCCTCCGCTTTCTTTGTGCGACCATCAATATACAGCACGCTCGCGCTCGCGCTCAACTGAGCAATGAAGAGAAGCAGTTTCACGCAAAGGCGCAAAGGCGCAAAGAAAAGCATTCAAGATTAAGTGCCGCTCAACACCTTTGCGCCTTTGCGCCTCTGCGCGAGATTCTTTCGTTGTGTTTATTGATCGTAGTTGTTCCACATGTGCAGAGCGTAATAGACGGGCGCGTGGTCTGCCAGAAAGCCGGGCAGGATGAGCTTGAAGCCTTTGAAGGCATGGCCGAGAAATTGCAGACGTTGCAGGAGCGGCTGCGAGGCTTGCACTGCGTTCACGTCCGAGAGAATCTGCGACTCATCCTCTATGTGATGCAAGTGTCCGGCGTTGTCTATGAACTTCATTGAGCCGACGTGCGTGTACAAAATTCTCGGCGGGACTCTGGCGATAATGTCGCTGTTGTTGACGATACGAAAGGTACGCCCTGCGAGATTGTTTTGATTGAAGCGGTTCTTGAAATTCCCGTCCCCGACACGCGGCGAGCCGTAAGTGTACAAGCCCTGCGGGACGAATCCCATTTCTCTCATCGCGCGCTCGGCGGCCAGCGTCGCCAGAGCCGCGCCCAGACTGTGACCCGTGAACCAGAGCTTCTGATTATTCCGAATCGCATTGAGATGAGCTTTCAAATCATCCCAGACGAAGGACAAGCCCGCCAGAAATCCTTCATGCACGAGGCCGCCCGCTCCGTCCGGGACGGGAACGAATTTCACGTCCGTTGATACATCTATGACCTCTCCCCAGAAGTTATCAATCTGCGTGCCTCTGAAAGCGACGATGATCGCTTGATCGTCATGCATGACGAAGCACTGCGTCCCGCCCGCCTCGAATGATCGCGCGGCGTAGCCCGCGTCCTTGAGTCCGGTTGATTTCAGAGTCTGGTTGATAAAGCCTTCGTCCGCGTAAGCCAGCAGGGAGCTTTCGGCCAGCCACCACGCGTTGACCAGCTCAAACTCTTCGACTTCGCTCTTGAATTGATTCGACCCTTGAGCATCGAAATATTCGTAGCTTCGATTCGGCACGAACAGCGCATCGAGCGTGCTCGGCGGGAGAGGTTTTTTCATGACGAACGCACTCCTTAAATTTCGGGCGAGGTTGAGTTTGAAAGTTATGCTGTCATTCGTCTTCAACGCTTCGCGGGAGCGGCGTCGTTGAAGGCAGCCGCGACAGCCGGGCCGACGACGTAGGCACGGAAAATATCATTTCTCATGTGCGACTCGCCAGCAAATAATTTCTGAAACTCGTCGAGCTTCACGCTCTTGCGCACCTGTTCCAAGCCCTCGCCGCGCGCGACCGCAGCCTCCACCTGCTCTTTGATTGACGCGAAGAGCCGCGCCATGAGCTTCACGTAAGCGTCGTCGCGCAAGACAGGCCCGTGGCCGGGAATGATGACGGACGGATGCAGCGCGAGCAGCTTTTCAAGCGTCGCGCTCCAATCGCCCGGATGCGATTGCGGCGTGCCGACATACGGGACAGGCCAGATGACGAGATCGCCGGCGATGACGATGCCCTCTTTCGGCAAAGAGACCACGAGGTCGCCGCTCGTGTGGCCGCGCCCAAGATATAGTATATCAATCGTGCGGCTGCCCCTATATAATGTGAGACGGTCTTGAAGTGTGATGGTGGGCAGAACAATCTGCACGCCGGGGTTCTCACGCATGTAACGCTCTGCGATCTGCATGTCGCTGGCATAAGTCGCGCGCTCCTCTTCGTCCATCGGTCGGCCTGCGATGCTCTTGTTTTCGACAAGGCTCTGTTTGAGGGCGGCGATGAAACCGGGATACCCTTGCTCGGACATCGCCTGCTTGCGATTGTCGAGGCCGGTCGTCGGGAGGTACTCGCGCGTGTTGGCGTGCGCGATGAAATCCGCGCCGGGAAAGGCTTCGCGGTAAACCTGATTGCCCATGATGTGATCGTCGTGCCAGTGCGTGTTGATGACATAACGAACGGGCTTCGTCGTCAGCTTTCTGAGCGCGGCCAGTTCTTCCTTCGCAGTGCCGGGCGTGAGGGTCGTGTCCACGACGACGACATCATCCTCGTTGATGATGAAGACGCTGTTGGCGTTGACGGTGAGGCCGGGCGGCTCTGTGCGAACGGCTGCGTAGACGCCTTCGGCGACTTTGACCATCTCAAATTTTCCGTTTTGCCCACGGGCGGCGAGCGGCATTGAAAGCAGGAGCGCGACGAGGCAAACACGAGCGACAAGCATAGACTAACTCCAATCTCATTTATCGAAGAGTTGTTAGCAGAGCATAGTCTTATACTCTCCTTCATCGGAATTAGTTTACCCGGCGAGGCTTTTCCAATTGGATGGAATTTATTACGAAAAAAAAGTTCAAGGTTCAAAGTTCAAGGTTAGAAAGCCGGAGCTTTGTTTTAACCTTGAACTTTGAACCTTGAACCTTGAACCTCATGGATATTCGTCCGAGCCTTGCACCCAGATAAATGATTGAATGTCTATCATGTCGCGCGGTTTGAGGTCGCTGAGGTCGCGGCGCACAGTGGCGGCAAACTCAAGTAGGCTCGCGTAGGTTTCCCAGGACGGGCGCGATTGATAATGAAACTCGAAGCCATACTCGCGTGCCGCCGTGCGCGTGACGTTCGGTTTGAGGAAGATATGCTCTTCGGGCTGCGCGATAAAGCCGAAGACGGTGACGACCGGCCACGTCAGCACGCGCGTCTGTTTGCGCGGCAGTTCTCCGACCGTTTCGCACCAATGCTCGAACTTGCGCTCCATCTTCCCCGCGCCGTAAACGAACTCGTAGAGTCCTTCGGCAAAGAGACGCGCGCCCTCCGGCGGCTTCACCGCATCTCGCAAGGCCATCTTTTCAAATGAGAAGAGGAGATTGGTTTTGGATTCGAGCCGGACGGCGCGCGCCGCGATTTCCGCGAACTCGCCCTCGCGGAGCAAGGAGCGATACAACGCTTGATTGAGCGTCTCACGCCAAGCCTCATGAGCCTCCCATTTATAGCCGCGCTCCCATGCGATGTAGGTCTCGTCCGTGAAGCCGCCGGGAAAATAATGCAGAAACTTACGGCGACACCGCGCGACGCTGGCAGATGTCCGGCGAGCCGCGCTTGAGCTACTGTTGACCATTCGTTGCCTCCCTTGTTCGATTAAGAAATTTCTCACGCAAAGACGCAAAGGCGCAAAGCGGGAACGCAAAGCGATTGAGCGCTACTTAATCTTGGCGTCTCTTTCTTTGCGCCTTTGCGCCTTTGCGTGAAATGCTTTTCTCTTCATCCCGCATCAATTCAAGATTCCTCAACGCCGCGCGAACAGCCGCACGCGCATAGTCCGCCTTCCGCAACCCGGCCTGTTCGGGCGTCGCACCGGGGCCGATGATTCCGAGACCGACGGGCTTGCGATACTTCAACTCCAAATTGACGAGCGCGCTGTGAACCACGTTTCCCATCACTTCGCCATGCAAAGTCTCGCCGCGCTCGATATATCCCAACACCACCAACGCGTCAAGCCCTTCCTCCGCGAGCTGCAAATCCGCGATCAAAGGAGTCTCATAACATCCGGCCACGCGCAGTGTTCGCACGAGCGTCGCGCCCGACTCCTCAATCTCCCGCGTCGCCGCCTTAATCATCGCTTCCATCAAATTTTTATTAAACTCCGCCGCGACGATGGCGATGCGTTTGGCTGGCGTATTTGTCATCTGACTCCTCCTGTGTTGATAGCGATAGTTTATCAGACAAGCAGACCTCTCCCGCCGGAATTAACTCTCTGCCTCATTCTTCCCCACATGAAACTCATCCAACGGATCAATCTCCACCTCCGGCATCGGCTCGAACTTAGCCTCATCAAACGGCGGCATCAACGGCGCGATTATATTCAGCCTCTGTGATTGAGATCGTTTGACCGTCTGCGTTTCGTCGGAAGGCGGGGCGTATTTTAGTCTGGAGATAATGATGATCGTGATGATGAGAGCCAGGCTGACGAACAGAACCGCGAGGTCTAGCTTGCGCGTGCGGCTCGTCGCGTAATTGCGCGGGCGGCATTCTAACTGATAATAGAGATCAGGATGAAGAGAATCTATCGAGGCGGCGAGTTGAATTTCCAGACTTCGTAGAGTTGCATTAGCCTTCGTCTTCGGGTTTTTCTTCTTCTCCTCCGGAAGGTAATCTTTGCTCAAATTTCAGCAACTCGTTCTCAAGCTTCAAAACTATCTTTTCACGTTCATGAGCATCTTGGTCGCTCACACGACGGATTTCATATGCCAGACGCTCGAACGCTGCCGCTAAATCTCTAAATTGCTTCTGTAGTTCTTTGATTTCGTCACGATTACGATCCGTCTACTCTACCAATAGCAAGAGTCGCTTCGCCATATCGAAGAGTTGCTTCCACATAGCTCAGGCGGCCTTCAATCGTTCAAGGATTTCTTTGGTTTCAGCTTTCAGATGGTCAATCTCTTTTTGATCTTTCTCCATCTTCTCCATGAGCACATCAATTTTTTCGATGCACTTAATCACAGCCGCTTGATAATCGGCAGGCTCATCGCTTGCCGGGTCAAATGTGGTTACTTTGCTCATTTCTGATGCCTCCAAACGCAGTCTACACTTTTGTTCCTGACCGCTCAACGGAATCCTGACGCCCGAATTTGCATGTCTCTTGGGCGCGGGGATACAATGACGCTTCCCTCGTTCCCCACAGCACAGGAAAGAAATTTGTTGGAGACGGCGCACGACGCGAGATGAGCGGGAGCGCGCATGTGCTGCCTCAAAGGTGACAGCCTCGCTCGATGAGGGACTTGAGAGAAAAGGGTGGAAAGTTAAAGATGAGAATCAAACTTGTGGCAGTGATACTGCTTTCGCTCGCCATCTTTGCGCCGGTCTTGACGCGCGCGCAGAAGAAAACTATGCAGAACAAAACCGAGAGCGCGAAGAATGTGGCGGCGCAGTTGCCGCCGATTAACATCACCGAATTCAAACTGGCGAACGGACTGCGCGTCGTCTTTCATGAAGACCACTCGACGCCGATTGTCGCCGTCAATATCTGGTATCACGTCGGCTCGAAAAACGAAGTGCCGGGGCGCACGGGCTTCGCGCATCTCTTCGAGCACATGATGTTTCAAGGCTCGAAGCATTACGACAAGGATTACTTCGGCCCTTTGCAGGAGGCCGGAGGAACTCTCAACGGCTCGACCAATACGGATCGCACCAACTACTGGGAGATCGTGCCGTCAAACTTTCTTGAGCTGGCGTTGTGGCTCGAATCGGATCGCATGGGCTACTTGCCGGACGCGATGACGATGGAGAAATTGAACAACCAGCGCGACGTGGTGAAGAACGAGAAGCGGCAGAACTATGACAATCGCCCGTATGGCCTTGTCGGGGCGAAGATCGCGGAGGCGATGTATCCGGCGGATCATCCGTATCACTGGCTGACCATCGGCTCGTTAGATGATTTGAACGCCGCCTCGATGGATGAGGTGAAAGACTTTTTCCGTCGCTTCTACACGCCGAACAACGCGAGCCTCGTCATCGCCGGAGACTTCAATCCGACGGAAGCTCGCCGGATGGTCGAGAAGTATTTCGGCGCGCTCAAGCGCGGCCCCGAAGTCACGCCGCTCGAAACGCGCCAGCCGCATCTCGATAAAGAGATACGCTTGACGATGGAAGACCGCGTCTCTTTGCCGCGTCTTTATATCACCTGGCACAGCATGCCGCAGTACACAGAGGACGAGGCCGCGCTCGACACGGTGGCGACCATCTTGACGAACGGCAAAGGCTCCAGGCTTTATCGCTCGCTCGTTTACGAAAAGCAGATCGCGCAGGACGTGTCGGCTTTCAATAACACGGGCGAGCTGGCCGGAAAATTTCAGATCGTCGTCACGGCCAAGCCCGGCACGACGCTCGCGGAATTGGAGCGGGCGGTTGACGCGGAGCTTGAAAGAATAAAGAGCGAGCCGCCGACCGCAGACGAGATGGAGAGAGCTTACAACGCGCGCGAGTCAGCTTTTATTTACGGCATGGAGACGGTCGGAGGTTTTGGCGGCAAGAGCGATCAGCTTAACTCGTACGCGACCTTTCTCAGCAACCCGAACTATTTTCAGGAAGACTTGCAGCGTTACGCGCGCGTCACGCCTGAGGACGTGCGGCGCGCGGCGCAGAGTTATTTGACGGACAAGCGCCTGGTCTTGACCGTGACGCCGCGCGCGAAGGGCAAGACGACGGGCGAGCCTGTCGCCGCGAGTCCGGCGGACGCGATGCCCAAGCCGGCGGAGCAGACGGCGGGCACGCAGGCCGGAGGCTCTACGACGGCGGCGGCGGCCAAAGCCGCTTCGACGAGCGGCACGCAGCAGGGCGCGACGACCGTGCCCGCGACCGACAAGCCTGCGGGCGCGCAGGCTCAAACCAAAACAGAGGCGGCGGCGACGCGGCCTGCGGGCGCAACTCCGCCGATTGCCGAGCGTCCGACCGGAGGTCAGAAAGAGACGACTGAGATTGTGAAGCAGGGCGGGCTTTATGATGCGCCGAAGCCGGGGACAGACCCGCGCTTTGCGCTTCCGAAACTGCAACGCCGCACGCTCTCGAACGGGCTTGAAGTTCTGATTGTGGAGCATCACGAATTGCCTATCGTTGACATGAGCCTCGTCTTGAAGACGGGCGGGACGGCTGACCCGCTCGACCGTGGCGGCCTGGCGAGTTTGACCGCCGCGCTGCTTGACGAAGGCACGAAGACGCGCACGTCGCTCGACATCTCGAACCAACTGGCGGCCATCGGCTCAAGCGTCGGCACGGGCGCGGATTGGGATTTGTCCGCCGTCAATCTCACGACGCTGACCAAGCATCTGGATCGCGCTCTCGGTATTTACGCGGACGTGATTATCAATCCCGTCTTTCCCGAAAGCGAGCTTGATCTGCAACGCAACCAACGTCTGACCGCGCTCATGCAACAGCGCGACAACGCGAACGCCATCGCCGGAGTCGCTTACGCGTCCCTGCTCTACGGGCGCGCTCATCCGTACGGGCATCAACTCGCGGGCGATGAGCAGAGCGTGCGCGCCATCAAGCTCGATGACATCAAGCGTTTCTATCAGACCTATTATCACCCGAACAACGCGGCCTTGATCGTCGTCGGCGATGTCAAGCCGAATGCGGTGGTGAAGCAGCTTGAGAAAGCGTTTGCCGACTGGAAGAAAGCGGATGTGCCGACGGTCAACGTCACAGAGCCGCCGCAGAAAGATCGCGCGGGGCTGTATCTGGTGGACAAGCCCGGCGCGGCGCAGAGCGTGATTACGATTGGACAGGTCGGCGTCGCGCGCTCGACGCCCGACTATTTTCCGTTGCTCGTCATGAACACGATCCTCGGCGGGCAGTTCATGTCGCGCGTCAACCTGAACCTGCGCGAGAGCAAGGGCTACACTTACGGCGCGCGAACCTCTTTCGATTTCAGAAAAGGAGCGGGGCCGTTTGTTGCGAGCGCGGGCGTGCAGACGGCTGTGACGAAGGAGTCCGTCGTCGAGTTTATGAAAGAGCTGCGCGGCATACGCGGCGAGATTCCGGTCACGCCCGAAGAGCTTGAGTTTGCCAAACAAGCGATCATACGCGGCTATCCGAGAACCTTCGAGACGCCGTCGCAGATTGCTAATCGCCTGACGACGCTCGTTATCTACAAACTGCCGGACAGCTACTTTAACGACTTCATTCCGCGCATCCGCGCCGTCACGACGGATGACGTGTCGCGTGTCGCCAACAAGTATCTCGATCCTTCGAGGATGACCGTGCTGGTGGTGGGCGACCGTCACATCGTCGAGTCGGGCTTGCGCTCACTCGAAGGACTCGGCGGAACGCTCAGCTATCTCGACGCGGAGGGCAAGCCGCTGTCGGGCAACAGCGGCGGCGGAAGCACGGGCGGCGGCTCAAGACCTTAAACAAAGAGGAAAGGTTAAAAGGGGAAGAGGGGAATGATTGTTCCCCTCTTTTCTTTAGGTGTTTGATTAGCCACAGAGGACACAGAGAGCACAGAGGTTAAAATAACGTTAGTTCGACGTAAAGATTTCGACCAGCCTGCGTGAGCAGGCGAGAGCGTGTAGCCCCACGCGTCAGCGTGGGGACAGAGCGCAGTGAGAAATAGAGCCTGCGCGAGCAGGCGACAGATGAGAGACACAGGAAGCATCTGTCGCCTGCTGAGGCAGGCTCTCTGAGTTTCCTTGCTTATCTCCAACTGACGTTAAAATAATCTCAAGTTTGAGATTTCAGATTTGAGATTACGAAGTTGAGCTTTCTTCTGTGTTCTCTGTGACCTCTGTGGCTAAAAGTTTTCCCCATTGTTCATGAAAAATAATGGAACTATCATCAATCGCCAACCACATAAAGGATAGCGGATGTGTCGCAAGTTGTTTGGCAAGGAGAGATAGCTCGAAGCAGCGCAGATTTATCTAGGAAGGCCAACCGGTTTGGACATCTTGACCCGAAAGGGTTGCTTAATCGCTGGAATAACACTATATTATCGCGCGCTGTGGCAGGCCAAGAAGTGCGGCTGATTTATCACTCCTGAAAACATTCGCGAGAGGCATGAGCCTCTCATTCAATCATCAATCAACTTCAAAGGACGTTCGTTATGCAACGGATCAAACGGTTGGCTCTCATACTGTTTCTCTTGCCTGTCATCGCGTCACTCGGCCATCGCTTTCTGTTTCCAACCGCAACGGGTCAGAGCGGCGTGCTGGCTGCGCCGACCGGCGTCGTGGCGTCCGACAGTAGTTATTCGACCAAAGTCGGCCTGACGTGGGACACGATTCGAGGCGCGACCGTTTACCAGATTTTTCGCAACACGACGAACGATCCCGCGACCGCCATCAGCGTCGGCTCGACCGCCGCTCCGAACTTTTTCGACCCGACGGCGGTTGCGAATCAAACCTACTTTTACTGGGTGCGCGCGGAGAACGGAAGCATCCTGAGTCCGCTCAGCGCGCCGGACACGGGCGTGCGCGCCAACGGAGCCGGCGGGGCGCAAGCTTTGAATCCGCCGCCGATTCCGCCCGGCAATCTCGTCACCGCGACCAAAGCTTCTCTCGGCAAGGCTCTCTTTTGGGACGAGCAGCTCTCTTCGACGCGCACGGTCGCGTGCGGCACTTGTCATCATGCCGGAAACGGCGGCTCAGACCCGCGCTCTCTGGTCGGCAACACGCGCGCGACGAATGCGGGCGCGGACAACGTCTTCGGCACAGCCGATGATGTCTATGCTTCGCCGGGAGTTCCGCTCAACAACGCTGACGGCGCTTACGATTGGTCTACCAATTACGGACTCAAAGAGCAGGTCACGGGGCGCAAGTCGCTCTCATACATCAACGCCGGGTACTCGCCCGTCCTCTTCTGGGATGGACGCGCGACGCCGACTTTTCTCGACCCGATTACCAACGCAGTCTTATTACAAAACGGCGGCGCGCTTGAGAATCAAGTGTTAGGCCCGCCCCTCAGCTCTGCCGAGATGGCGCACGTGGGACGCAACTGGACTGAGGTCGCGTCGCGTGTCGCGGAGTCGAAGCCGCTCGCGCTCTCGCCGAATGTCCCCGCCGCGCTTCAGACCTGGATCGGCGGTCGCAGTTATCCCGAACTCTTTAACGAAGCCTTCGGCACGCCCGATGTCACGCCCGCTCGCATCGCTTTCGCCATTGCGACTTTCGAGCGCACGCTTTATGCCGACCGGACTCCGTGGGACGCAGCCGTCTCCGGCATCGCTCCCTTGACCGCTCAGGAACAGCGCGGGCAGGGCGTCTTTAATGCTAATCAATGCAACGGCTGCCATACGGGCGCGCTCTTTTCCGATAACCTGTTTCACAACATCGGCCTGCGCCCGCAGACCGAAGACACGGGGCGTTTTCAGGTGACCGGCAACTCGCAGAACCTCGGCGAGTTTCGCACGCCGAGCTTGAGAAATGCAGAGCTGCGCGGCCCGTACATGCACAACGGCCATTTCCAAACGCTCGAAGAGGTGGTCGAGTTTTACAATCGCGGCGGCGATTTCAATGCTCCGAACAAAGACCCGCGCGTGCGCCCGCGCGGCCTGTCAACCCAACAGAAAGCAGACCTCGTCGCTTTCTTGAAGAGACCTCTGACAGACCCGCGCATCTCGGCGCAGTCCGCGCCCTTTGATCGTCCGATTCTCTATTCGGAATCCACGCGGATGCCGCAAGTCACGGGCGCGGGCACGCCCGGCGCGGGCGGCGCAGTTCCGCAAATAGTAGCGATTGCGCCGCCGCTCGTCGGCAATCCGAATTTCACAGTCGCCATCTCGGCCGGGCTGGCGAACGCGCAGTCCATCCTCGTCATTGACGACAACGACCCCGGCGCGGGGCCGAACATTCCGGCCAACGCTTCGTTCGCGCGGATGAACATGCAGCTTTCGAGCAACACTCTCGGCGGCGGTTACGGCTCTGTGAGCCTTGCGATTCCGAACGACGCCGCGCTCGTGGGCAAGACTTTCTGGGGACGCTGGTACGTCATGGATTCGTCTGCTCCGAACGGCGTCGCCGCGACGCAGGCTTTCAAGTTCACCATCTTCGGCGAAGCGACCGCTCCGCGCAGAGCCGCCCGCGCGGACTTTGACGGCGACGGCAAGACTGACATCTCGGTCTTCAGACCGACCAGTGGAGATTGGCTTGTCCTGCAAAGCTCGAACAGCAGTTCCAATACCACCAATTTCGGAGTCGGCACGGACGTGCTCACGCCCGCAGACTTTGACGGCGACGGCAAGACAAATATCGCGGTCTTCCGTCCCTCGACGGGCAAGTGGTACACGTCCACCAATCCCGCGATTAATTACGGCGAGCAGCAGTTCGGCCAAAACGGCGATTTGCCCGACGCGGCGGATTACGACGGCGACGGCAAAGCAGACCTCGCGGTCTTCCGTCCCTCGAACGGCACGTGGTACATCCTGCGAAGCCACGATGGCCTGATCGGCATCCAGTTCGGACAGAGCGGCGATAAGCCGGTCGCAGCCGACTATGACGGCGACGGCAAAGCTGACCCGGCTGTTTATCGAAACGGCATCTGGTATATCCTGGGAAGCTCCGCCGGATTCTCGGCCATACAATTCGGCGTGGC
The DNA here is from genome assembly GCA_036403295.1 of Pyrinomonadaceae bacterium. GTDB lineage: Bacteria > Acidobacteriota > Blastocatellia > Pyrinomonadales > Pyrinomonadaceae > JACMLC01. Next base: position 22,334 of record DASWRG010000164.1, on the reverse strand, counting down.
CGACGACAGACCCGTCTACGCGGATTACGACGGCGACGGCAAGACCGATGTCGCGGTCTTCAGACCGAGCACGGGCTTCTGGTATTACCTCGGCAGCAGCGACAATGGTTTCCGCGCCGTGCAGTTCGGCGTCAGCACAGACCTGCCTTCGCCCGGAGATTATGACGGCGACGGCAAGTCAGACCTCGCTGTCTTCCGTCCGTCGGAAGGCAAGTGGTACGTGTTGCAAACTTCAAACAATTCACTGCGCGTGCAGAGCTGGGGCGTGACGGGCGACGCTTCCGTGCCCGGAGCCAACGTGCCGTAAAGAGTTCATCCGTGACGGCTCTCGTGCGCGAGGCTTCATAATTTCATAAAGCAAACGTGGCCGTTCAAAAAGCGGAGCGATGAAGCTTTAAACTTCATCACTCCGCTTTTCTTCTTTGCGCCTTTGCGTGAGAATAAAAGTTCACGCAAAGGCGCAAAGACGCAAAGGAAAGACAAATGATGCGGTCAACGTTTCCACAATCCTTGCGACGGAATACGAAGCGCGCGGTTGAATTTGCTCGACGCGTTCTCCCACGCGATGATTTCGGTCAGCTCGACGAGCGCGTCATCATCAAAGTTGAGACGCAGGCGTGAGAACAACTCGTCCGACACCTCGCGTCCGGTGATGGTCATCGCGTCCGCGTATTCGAGCGCGACTCGCTCCGTTTCATCATAAAGCGGGCTGGTCGTGTAATCATGTAGAGCCAGGATTTTCTCTTCGCTCAAGCCAAGCTCGCTGCCCACGGCAGCGTTGATGTCCTGTCAAAACTCGCAGCCGTTGAGCCACGCCACGCGGCGATTGAGCAAAGCCTGTAGCCTCCCGTCAATCAGCCCCGAACCGTCGAGGCCAGTCCACATCGCGCGCACGCCGCGAAAAATGGTCGGGCGGCGCGCGTAAACGAGATGATTGAAGAGCGGCGCGCCCCACTTTTTCGCCTGCGCCTCAAACACTCTGCGCGTGTAATCGTCAACCTCTGCGGGATTGACGCCATCGATTCTCGCCATCACTTTGATTCTCCTTGCAAGACCGCGTGTAAACCTCCGTTCAGGTATACATGAAGTCAGAGCTTTCGTCACATCAAACTTTTCCGAACGCAGGCGTGGCTTCGTCGAATCCGAAGTTTCGTAAAAAAATCTATTTCTTCCAACAAACGGGTCGCGTGATGCGCGCATCTAGGAAGCAAGAGCCGCAGTATTTTTTTCAAGAGTCTCAGGATTTTTTTGAAAGGTCTGCGATTTGCTTCGTCTCTCCAAACAGCAGCGAACATCAGGAGCTTCTCCCCAGGCCCGCCATTTATTCCTTCAACCGTCGAAAGGATTTAATGCCATGCCGAAACCGAAAGATACTCTTGATAGCATCAGCACCCGGACGCCCTGCACAGCCGATTGGGACGAGATGGTCGGCAACGATCAAGTCAGATTTTGCCGCCATTGCAATCTGAGCGTGCATAACCTGTCGGTGATGACGAGAAAAGAGGCTATGCGGCTCGTCCTCGACTCGAAAGGAAAGCTCTGCGCCAGATACCTCCGCCGACCGGACGGGCGGGTTCAGACGACAGACCTCGTGCTTCATCAAATCGGCGCGCTCAAGCGTCGCGCCTCGCGGCTCGCCGCCGGAGCTTTCACCGCCGCGCTCAGTCTCTCCGCCGGAGTCATCTCAGCCGCTCCCGCCTCGGCTCAAACGACGGATGAAGCGGTCGCCTCCACGCAGATGGTACAGGGGAGAATCAAAATCAACAGGGAGCCGGGCGCGACTCTGACCGGAACGATCAAAGACCCGAACGGCGCGGTCGTCGCCGGCGTGAGCCTCAGACTCGTCAATGAGATGAGCGGGTACGAACAAACGACGACCACGAATGACGAAGGCGTCTATCTTTTTCAGGGTGTCGAAGAAGGAAGCTATACGCTCAAGCTCGAAGCTGCCGGATTCATGTCCAAAGAGGTCAACAATCTGACTCTGCACGTCGGAGATGAGCAGAGCATGGATCAGGCGCTTGAAGTTGGGGGCAGTATGACATCGGGCGCGATAGCGATCACGACTCCCGAAGAGCCTCTGCTCTCGGCGGTCTTGACCGAAGATGTGGGCGAAGTCAAAAGGCTGCTCGCCGCCGGCGCGGATGTCAACGTGTTGGATAATGGAATTGAGTCGACGGCTCTCGCACAGGCCGTGCAGCGTGGAAATCGTGAGCTGGTGAAAATCCTGCTCGACGCGGGCGCGGACGTGGACGGGAAGAACAACGACGGTCTGACCGCGCTGATGTACTTGAACGACAACGCGACGGCGGAAATCGTCCGAGACCTCATCAAAGCCGGAGCCAAAGTAGACCTCGCGGATGAGTCCGGACAAAACGCCTTGCATCATGCGGCGAGCTATGCTGACACGGAAGTTTTGCAGGCTCTCATCGACGCGGGCGCGCGCGTTGACACCAAAGACGAATCAGGCCGCACGGCTCTGATGATTGCGGCGGAGGCAGGAGACGAATCCAGCGTCGCCGTGCTGCTCAAAGCAGGCGCGACCGTCAACCTGCGCGACGAAGACGACAAGACGGCTTTGGGTTTAGCAAAGGAGAACGACCACGCCGAAGTGATAGACCTCCTCGCTTCCTACGGCGGCGTCGAATAGCTAGCTTCTTATAAAGAAGCATTAGCCACAGAGGACACAGAGAGCACAGAGGAATTTCAAATTCGTCATCTCAAATTTGAAATTTCAGATTTGAGATTTGAAATCTTTAAGCCTCTGTGCTCTCTGTGTCCTCTGTGGCGAAATCTTTTTCCTCTCAGTCACTCAACTGTGCGATGAAGCTCTTGGATGTTAAAATAAAAGCGTCATGAATCAAGCGGCGCAATTGCTGGGGTTATCAGAGGACGAGCTGGTCGGCTTGGTCTCGGAATTGGGCGAGCCGTCTTATCGCGGGCGGCAGATTTTCGCGGCGATGCAGCATCGTCGCCTGCGCACGTTCGACGAGATGACCGACTTGCCGAAAGATTTTCGCGCGCGTCTTCAAACGCTCGCCAGCGTCTCGACTTTGAAGATCGAATCGCGTTACATCTCAGAGGATGGCACGCGCCGTTATTTGATGAAGACGCATGACAATCTTCCGGTCGAAACCGTGTTCATCCCCGAAGAGCGGCGCGACACCATCTGTTTCTCTTCACAATCGGGCTGCCCTCTGCAATGCGATTTCTGTTTGACGGCCAAGCTCGGCCTCTTGCGCACGCTGACGGCGGGCGAAATCGTCGAGCAGATTATCATCGCTCTCAACGACGCTTACGGAGTCGGCGCGAAGACTCCGCGCGGCACGAACCTCGTCGCCATGGGAGCGGGCGAGCCTTTTCTGGCCTTCGAGCCATTGATGAAAGCTTTGACCATCATCTCAGACCCGAAGGGCTTGCACATCGTGCCGAATCGCGTGACGGTCTCGACCGCAGGCATCGTCCCGCGCATCAAGGAACTGGCGGGCATCGCAGAGCGTCCGCATCTCGCCATCTCTCTGGCCGCGCCGACCGATGACTTGCGCGACCGCTTGATGCCGATTAATCGCAAGTGGCCGCTCGAAGAACTTTTGTCTGCGTGCAAAGAGTTTGAAGAGTCTTTGAAGCCGGGCGAGCGTTTCACTTTTGAATACGTGATGCTCGACGGCGTGAATGATTCCGACGAGCAAGCGCGGCAGCTCGGCAACCTGCTCAATCGTCACGGCCTGGAGCGCGTCAAAGTCAACTTGATTCCGCACAATCCGGCGGAAGGTTTGCCCTATCATCCTTCGTCTCCCGAACGCGTCGAAAGCTTTCAAAAGATTCTCGCATCAAAGGGTATCCGCGCCTTCGTCCGCCGCCCGCGCGGGCGCGACATCTACGCCGCCTGCGGCCAGCTCGCAGCCCGCCGCACTGTGAATGCGGAACAGCGTGCTCTTCATCAGTCAGGATAAATAATCTCAAATTTGAAATCTCAAATTTGAGATTTCTCTGCGCGTGCCTGTACAATCAACAAAACTTCGATTCCAAAATATTTGAAATGAAAAGCATGAAAATTATTCGTCAAGCGCTCTTGTTGATATTCGCGCTCAGTGCGCTCAGCTTGCCCGTCAGTTTCAAAGCGAAGGCGAAGCCGCTCACGACGGTTGCGGCTGCGCGTCAGCCGAACATCGGCGTCAACGGTTACTTCTCTGTGGAGAAAGCTCAGCGCGGGCGCACCGTACAGGCGGCGGTCGTGGTTGAAGTTCCGAAAGGCTATCACATCAACGCCAACAAGACGCTCAGCAAGTTTCTCATCCCGACGACTCTGAAGATTGATAACGTGGGCGACGGCGTCAAAGTCAGCAGCATCAGTTACCCGCGCGCCATCGTGCGCAAGTTCAGTTTTTCGGAAGACGATCTGGCCGTCTACGAAGGCCGCGCCGTGCTGCGTTTCACGCTCACGATTCCGGCTGGCTTTCCGCACACCAAAATGCTGGTCAAGGCGAAAGTCAAATATCAGAGTTGCAGCGACGAGGTTTGCTTCGCGCCCGCCACGCGCGACCTAGACCTCTGGATCGGCATCGCCGCAGATAAAGAGACGCCCAAACGCGCGAACGGAAATATTTTTGGAAGGAAAGGATGAAAGAACAGGAGTCAGAATTCAGGACTCAGAAGTCAGCATCAAAACGGTTTCAGCCTCTTCATTCTGCCTCCTGAGTTCTGAGTCCTGACTCCTGCTTTCCGATGACCGCCATCAATCTGCCCGTGCGACCGTGAAGCTTTTTCTCGCGGCGATAGGAAAAGAAGAGATCAGTACGGCACATAGTGCAGAGCGGTGCGGTGTGTATGCGTTCCGCCGCGACGCCTGCCGCGATGAGTTGTTCGCGGTTCGCTCTTTGAAGATCAACGAGCGCGTGGCCTGCGCGCGTCGGCTTGAAAAGATGAGTTGAGTTCGGAAAATTTGCGTCGAAGGCTTCGATCACTTCCGCGCCGACTTCGTAACAGCACGCGCCCGCCGCCGGGCCGATGGCGGCTCTAACATCCGTCGCAAGCGTGCCGTATTCGCTCTTCATTCTTTCAAGTGCGCGCGGCAAAATCGAAGAGAGCGTCCCGCGCCAGCCCGCGTGAACCGCAGCACACGCGCCCGTGCTTGCGTCTGCTAAAATGACGGGCACGCAGTCGGCGGTCTTGACGCCTAAGAGCAGACGCGGCACGCGCGTCACGAGCGCGTCGCAATGCTCCGTGTCACAGCGCGCGTCTTCCATATCGCGCACAGTGCGCACGTCCGCGCTGTGGACTTGCCAGCAGGCCGTGAGCGTCCACTGGCCTTCAAAGAGCTTGAGAAAGCGGCGGCGGTTCTCGTAAATATTTTCGGCTTCGTCTTCGTTAAAGCCCGCGAGGTTCAAAGCGTCCTGCGGCATCGGGCTGACGCCGCCGAGACGCGTCGAAAAAGCGTTGGCGAAGCCGTCCTGTTCCAACGGCGCGCAAACCAGAGCGCGCACGCCTTCTGCCGCGCGCCACTCGAAACCGGCGCGCATGAGTTCGGTCATTTCATCCGTGATTATTTCCATCGGCATAGACATTATCGAAGTTCGGCGCGTGAGTGAAGTCCTCAGACGCACGCCGCGCTTTACCGAGCGCGTGTTCACACAGCTTGAGCGCGACTACTGCGACTCGCGCGGCGTCGTCGCCCCGCAGCATTACGCCGCGCGCTTCGCCGCCAAAGAAGCCACGCTCAAAGCCCTCCAAACCGGCTGGACGGGCGGCATCGCCTGGCAGGACATAGAAGTCTCCGCACTCGAATCCGGCGCGCCCATCCTCATATTTCATGGCCGCGTCCGCGAAATCTACGAACATTCGGGCGCGACCGCCGCGCATCTTTCAATTTCACACACCACCGAACACGCCATCGCTCAAGTCGTCCTCGAACGCGCGGATTAAATTGTAGAGGCAGGGCTTGTCCCTGCCCGCCGCACATCTGCACGAATCAATTGAATAACGTCAGTTCGACGTAAAGACTTCAACCAGCCTGCGCGAGCAGGCGAGAGAGTGTAGCCCCACGCGTCAGCGTGGGGGGGATAGAGCCAAGTTAGAGATTGAGCCTGCGTGAGCAGGCGACAGATGATTGCTTGCCTCTCATCTGTCGCCTGCTCACGCAGGCTCTATAGAATCTGATGTGACGTGACCCCATGCTAACGCATGGGGCTAGACTCTCTCGCCTGCTCACGCAGGCTCTTTGAGTTTAGTTGCTTATCTCGGATTGACGTTATCTATGATTTCGGACGCTCATCTCATTAACCAACACAGACCTACCGCGACTGTCTGTGATGACGCGCGTGTTGGGAGGCGAAGCCAGTTGTTTCAACTCTTCTTTGGATAGAGGGCGCGGTAGAGATGCGCTGATTTCGACTTGAGCGGAAGACGTGTCAGTGGTGAAAGCGGCTGGCCCCGAATATTCATCGAGAGCGGCGACGGGCGCGTCGGAGTTTTGATGGATAAAACATTCTAGGTTCGGGGCGAGCGCGGCGGTGATGGCTATGCGTTCGCGTTGCGGGCATGAAGCGGTTGCGAGTTGGCCTGACTCTGGATCAACCTCGACGCTGGTGATGCCTGCGGGACGCTCGAAGCTTCCGCCGCCGAGTTCGGGACGCAGCTCGACCGCGCCTTTGACAAACTCAGTCCACGCGGGCAGCGCGGCTTCCGCTCCCGTCAGGCCAAGTTGCTTGTTGTCGTCAAAACCAATCCACACGGCGACGACGAGGCGAGGCGTGTAGCCTATGAACCAGCCGTCGCGCGACGTGCCTGTCTTGCCCGCAATCGCCGTGCGCCCCGCCGCGCCGCGAGCCGCCCGCGCAGTCCCGTGATCTATCACGTCCGAGAGCATGTCGGTAATCATGTAGGCCGTCGTCGGATCAATCACTTTGCGCGCGCGCGTCGCATCATTCGTGAGATTGATGTCGTTGGCGTCAGTCATGCGCGCGATGGCGTTCGGCTCAACCCTAAGCCCGGCGTTGGCAAAGACCGTGTAAGCGGAGGCGAGCGCGAGCGGCGTCGCTTCGGTCGTGCCGAGCGCGAGAGCCGGATAAGCTTGCGGCTTCGGCAAGCCGAAACTTTCCGCATAGCGCGCGACACGCGTGAGTCCGGTTCTCATCGCCACGTCAACCGTCACCACGTTCAGAGATTTGACGAGCGCGTCTCTCATCATCACGTCGCGCATCGAATAGCCGCCGCCGTAATTCGCCGGACGATATTTAGCATGCCTGTCATAAAGAAATTCCTGCGGCGCGTCCGCGTACATAGAGACGGGCGAGAGTCCGCTTTCGAGCGCGGCTGCGTAAACGAAAGGCTTGAAGGCCGAGCCGGGCTGGCGCAGTGCGTCGGTCGCGCGATTCAGCTGCGACTCTTCGTAACCGCGACCTCCGACCATCGCCAGCACATCGCCCGTCTGCGGGTCGAGTGCGACGAGCGCGGCCTGCGGCTTCGCGTCACTATTCTTGTAAACTTTATCAAGCCGCTCAAGCTGTTTCTTCACGGCTGCTTCGGCGAGTTGCTGCAAGTCCAGATCAATCGTCGTGTAGACACGCACGCCGCCGCGCTCGTCTGCTTGATCGTTTGACGCGAGCCTCGCTTCGACCATCCGATTGACGTAATCAATAAAGTAAGGCGCGACGGCATCGCCTTCATCCTTCAAAGGAACAACCGCGAGTCGTTCGACGGTCGCCGCGTCCGCCTGCTCTTTCGTAATCACGCCGTCACGCAGCATCGCCGCGATGACAGTATTGCGCCTCGCCGTCGCGGCGTCCTGATGACGGTCGGGCGCGTAACGATTCGGACTCTGAATCATTCCGGCGAGCATCGCGCTTTCGGCGAGCGTCAAATCTTTCAGCTCTTTTCCGAAATAGACATGCGCCGCCTGCTCTACGCCGCGCACGCCGATGCTGCCGCGCTGTCCCAAATAAATCTCATTACAATAAAGACTAAAAATGTCTTCCTTTGAGAGACGGCGTTCGAGCGTGAAGGCGAGCATGGCTTCGGCGAACTTGCGTTTGAAAGTTCTTTCGGGCGAGAGGTAAGTGTTCTTGACGAGCTGCTGTGTGATGGTCGAGCCGCCCTGTCCGATCTCGTCATCACCGACGTTGCGCAGAATGGCGCGACCGATGCCGAGAAAGTCCACGCCGCGATGCTCGAAGAATCTGCGGTCTTCAGTCGAGAGAATCGCCTGCACGAGCGTCTGCGGAATCTCTTTGTAAGAGAGAGCCTTGCGCGTGCCGGTCTTCATCGAATCGTTGGTCAGGACTTCAGGCTCAAGCGTGTAAGCTTCGAGCGTCACGCCGTCGCCCGTCAGTTCCGAGATACGAGCTTTCTTGTCAAAGCCGACATGAACGACATGCGTTGATGCTGCGGATTGACGCGGACGAATCTCGACCGCGTTCTCCTCTGCCGTAAAGCTTCCGTTCCAAACATCGCTGGCATTGCTCTCAAGATAACCCGCGCGGCGCAGGAGCTCAATCAACCTGTCGCGCGTGAGCGATTGCCCGGCTCGAAGCGTGCGCGGCGCGGCGTAGATTCCGGCGCGGCTGGTCAAATATCCGTTCGTTAAGCGCGCGTCAACAATTCTTGAATATGAGATGTAAGAGAAAACTAAAAACGTGATGCCGATACCGAGTGTGATGACGATGGCGGCGATGAATGATTGCAGGAAGAGACGGCGTTTGCGTAAAGCTGCGGCGAGTTGTCCGCGCTTGCAGACCTGACTCGCAGCTTTGATGAACTGCGTGCGCCGTTTTTCGACTACGGAAATGATCTCGATTGGCATGCGTACCTCAACCCCGGACGCACGGCTATTTCAAATGGGGTTGGCGCGCGCCTCAGAACGAAACCTTTTTTCTATGCTCTTTCCATAAACTCTCAATCGGTCGAAAATTCTTGGCTCAGCGACCCGAAAGCATCATCGGCTGTGCCTGTGTCGCGGCGTTCGCATCACCGCTCGCCCATTGCGAGATGGCCGCCGTCGAGACTGCGAGCGTAATCAAAATCAGAATGATCGCGGCGAGTTCGGCGAAACTGTTGGCAAGCTCTTTCATTTCTACTTTTCCCCTCTGGCAACTTTTCTTCTTCAACGGGAGAGCGCACGCGCCTCCGTCCTGTGCAACGTGTATGCCGTTGGCTCGCGGCAGTGGAGCACGATGAGAGTTAAGCTGTTTAAGCGAATCGCTTTATCGTGATGAGAGACAAGCTGTGCGGCCTGTTTCGGAAGAGAGCAGAGCGAGCGGTTCGTCTGTTTACAATACGGCTCGCGGGAAGTTTGAGCGGCAAAGCTTGTTCGATAAACTTACAGTTATCTTAAAGTTAGTGCGAGGTAAAGCCTTCAACCAGCCTGCGTCAGCAGGCGAGAGAATGTAGCCCCACGCGTCAGCGTGGGGACAGCGCGCAGTTAAAGATTGAGCTGCGTGAGCTGGCGACAGATGCTTACTTTGCCTCTCATCTCTCGCCTGCTCGCGCAGGCTCTATAGAATCTGATGTGCCTCTGTCCCCATGCTCACGCATGGGGCTACACTCTTCTGCCTGCTGACGCAGGCTCTTTGAGTTCCGAAGCTTATCTCGAACTGACGTTATCTTAAAGGCGAGAGGCGGCGGCGGTCTTCGGTCGGTTGTTCGCGGCGGCGACGGAGGAATTGATACCACTTGGGCGAAGTTTCGGGCAGAGGCTCTGTGAGATGCTTGATTCTTTCGAGGGTCGCGCGTGCGGCCTCCGCGCCCGCTGCGATTAACTCCGTGGCGCGCGACACTTCGTCCCAGCGTATGTGGCCGACGCGCGGACGGATGACGACATCCGCGTCCTGTAACTGATGTGCGGAGGCCGTGTGCTGCACGACCATGATGGATTGCAAGAGGATGCCGATGGCCGAATGCGGCGTGCCCAGGAACTTCGCGCCCTCCGCGTTGACATCCACCGCGATCACTATGTCCGCGCCGAGGATACGAGCCGCCGCCGTCGGAATGTTGGCCACGAGGCCGCCGTCAACAAGCTGCCGCCCTTTCTCGTCCATGACGGGCACGTACCAGCCGGGGATGCAACAGCTCGCGCGAATGGCGAAAGCGACATCGCCCTCGCCGCTCATGACGACGGGCGCGCCCGAATGCAGGTCTGTGGCGACGGCTGCGAAGGGAGTCGGCAGCTCTTCAAAACGCATGACGGGAAAAAGCTTGCGGATAAACTCTTCCATCCGCGCGCTCGATTGCACGCCGAGCCGCGAGAGCGTCACGCGCCCGACATCGCGCCAGCGCAAGCGACGTGTAATAGCTTCGATCTCATCAAGCGGCATTCCGGCTGCGAACGCGCCGCCGACGAGCGCGCCCGCCGAAGTCCCCGCGATGAAATCTATCGGAACATTGTGTTCAAGCAGCACGCGCAAGACGCCGACGTGCGCCATCCCGCGAGCCGCCCCGCCCGACAGAGCCAGCCCGACGCGAGGTCTATGAGCCTGGATTTCATCTCGATGAGGCATAGAAAAACGTCCTTTGTGCTTTGCACGCTGTTCAAGCTTGAGCTTCAAAATTCAAGCTGAGCGAGACATGCAAAGAGCAAAGCATAAAGCGCAAAAATCAAAATCACACTTGATTCAAAATCGTAATCTCCGCATTGTCGCGCGCGTTCTCGATAAAGGCATCCGTGTCGGCTTGGATCTTCTCTTCGGTCAGGGTTTGCTCAAGCTGTGCGCGGACGGTTTCGAGCGGGGGCACGATTTGTCCCGGCGATTTCTGACGAAAGCGCGGCACGTAAACGTCGCGGTAATAATCCGCGACCTCTTGCGCGGTGACGACGACGAAGGAGCGAAAACGAAAGTCCAGATATTTTTCGATGAGCAGACGCTGGCGCGCGATCTCGCGCATTTGATCCCCGCTCAAGCCGACGTAATCCGCTCGTCGCTGAAATTCCGCCCGCGTCGGAAAACGGTTGATGAGTCCCGTCAGATAGTCTGTAATCTCTTTGTCGGTCGGCGCAATCGTCGGCAGCTTGTCGGCCTCCTGAAAAATCAGGCGTTGGTTGATAAGCAGGTTCAGGACGCGATTCAGCTCGGTTGAGCCGGGATTCTCAATCGGAGTGCCCGGCTCCAAGGCTATCTGCCACACGAGGTCTGAGTAAGTTATCAAGTCAACGCGCCCGCCGCTATCAACGGTCGCCACCATCTTATCAACCACCTGCTGCGCCCGCGCGTTCAGGCAACAGATTGTCAGCAGGAGGCAGTTGGCAAGCAGCAACAGCATGCCCCTGGTCTTTGAGCTTTGAGCTTTGAGCTTTGTTCTTTGGACGCGACGCATCTGTTTATTCCTTGCTCTGAAAAACTTTTCCGCGCGCTCATAATATAAATCATTCTCAAGCTTTGAGGCCAGACGAGCTTGACATGGCGCGCGGCTTTGTATAAGTCCAAAGTCCAAAACATTAGAAGAGGATGGTCAGATTATGAGCAACCGATTGAGTGTGGCGTCCAGGAAATTCCTGCGGACGGAATTCCATCTCTTGCCGGAACGCGAGCAGCGTGTGCTGCGGCGACTCATTGAAGGCAAGCACGTCACGCATGACACGAATATGGAGTTTGATGAAAGACTGACTTTCGGTCAGCGCGTGGCCGACCGCGTGGCTAGCTTCGGCGGCTCGTGGACGTTCATCATCCTCTTCGGATTTTTTCTGCTCTTGTGGGTCGCCCTGAACTCTTTCATTCTCGTCCGTCGCAGCGCGTCGTTCGATCCTTATCCATATATTCTGCTCAATCTTTTCCTCTCGATGATCGCCGCGCTGCAAGCTCCCGTGATTATGATGTCGCAGAATCGGCAGGCCGCGAAAGACCGGCTCGACGCCGCGCATGATTACGAAGTCAACCTCAAGGCCGAGCTGGAAGTCCGCGAGCTGCATGAGAAGGTGGACGCCCTGCGCGATACGCAGTGGCTTGAATTGGTCGCCATGCAGCAGGAGCAGATTCGCCTGCTCACACAACTCTTAGCCGAGCGCGGCGAGAAGCCTTCGGGACAGTGACGCGAATCGGTAGTACGAAAACAATTTCTCGCAAAGGCGCAATGCAGAAACGCAAAGGCATTGAATGCTGCTTGTTCTTTGCGGTCTTCCTTTGCGCCTTTGCGCGAGATTCTTTGTGTTTCAGAACGATTGCGTAAAGCGGAAATGTAATTGCGTGCGTCTGAGGCGAAAGATGGCCGTGCTGAAGTCGCCCTGCGGAATCAGAAACTCCGGCGGGTTGAGCAGGTAGCCGTAATCAATCGAGAGCGCGCCGCCAATCGGCGTCTTGATTCTCAGGCCAAGCCCGACCGTGTTCGCCCAGTGCGAGCGCAGGTTGGCGGCGGTCGTGTCGCCGCCTTGCGGCCTGCTTCTCCCGAAGAGGTCGCCGATGCGTCGAAAGATATTGCCGCCGTCGTAAAACGGCACGACCTGAAAAGCTTTCGTCAAAGGCACGCGCGCTTCGAGGTTCAAGACCGCCAGGGCGTTGCCGCCCAGAGGAACTGTGAAAGGATTGAGGTCAACGGCATCGCCATTGGTCTTGCGGAACGTGGCGGCGGCGCAACGACCGCCAGTGACCACCAGATTACGCTCGCCCGGACAGATGACGAGGCGCGGCCCCGCCTCCTCATAACCGAAGCCGCGCAAAGAGGTCGAGCCGCCCGCGAAAAATCTTTCGCTAATCGGCAAAGTCTCGTCCGCCTCGTCAATCACGCCGTTGCCGTCGCGGTCGCGCGCGTTGAAGACGTTCGCCAGCCCGAGCGTCAGATTCCCGGCCAGGACAGTGCCGCGCAGTCTGTGAATTTGATAGTAACGCCTGTAGGTCGCCTGCAACTTATTGAAAGAGATGTTACCGCCGAGCTGCCTCAAGGCGAGCGAATAATCTAACGAGAGATAGTCGCCATTCGTCGCATCCGTCGAGCTGTATTCGCATCGCGGCGGCTGGCCGTTCGACGTGTTGAATTGCAAGACGCGCGAGCTGTTCTCGCCGCATCTCTCGCGCGTATCGCGCACAAAAGCCGCGCCGAAACGCGAGAGACGAACCGCGCGGTCGGGTTGCAGGATAGGCTGGATGAGCAGGCTGTTGAGATGAAAGAGACGCACGTCCTCGTAAGAGTAGCGCAGGAAAAGGATGCTGCGCGTCTGGCTGTTGACGACGCGCTGTGTTTCGATGTTGAAGGTAAAGCGATTGATCGTCGGCACGCTCGCCGGTTTGCCGAAAGCGTCTATCGGATTGCCGTGCTCGTCGAGCCGCTGCACGATGCCGAACGCTCCCTTGTCAATCGTCGAGCGGAAAAAGCGCGTGATGGAACTGTCGCGCGTGTACTCGGCGGAGATAGTCAAAGGCGCAAACTGTCCCGCGCCGTAAGAGCGAAAACGCGGGTCGAAATATTCGAGACGGAGCGTCTGTTGCCGGCGGCTGCCGCGCACGCGCAAAGCTCCCTGCCGCAACTGTCCGAAGAGGTTGACGTTGCGCAAGTCCACGAAGCCGAGCGGCCCGTTGTCGGTCGAAAATCCGCCGCCGTAACCTAAAATGCGCGGCTTCAACTCTTCGACATCAATGATGACATCGCGCCGCTTAAAGCCCGAAGCCGTCTCGCCCGCAGGCTCGGTTCTGATGATGACCTGACGAAAAGCGTCGGTCGCGTAAAGCACGCGCTCTGCTTCGGCGATCTGGTCGGCGCGCAAGACCTCGCCCTCTTTGAGCGGAATCGCCTTCACAATCGCTTCTCTTTTGGTCAACACGTCGCCGTTGACGACGATGCGATTGATAAAGACTTTGTCGCCTTCGTTCCGCACGGTGTAAACGACGCGCACCTCTTCTTCGTGCTTGCCGTCGGGCAGGATTTTGTCCGGCAGCGCGACGATGGAAAAGTCGAGCTGCGCGTCTATGTAACCGTTTCGCGCGTAGAGATTGAGCATCCGGTCGGCGTCGGCTCTGGCCTGCGAGCGCGAGAAGGGCGCGCCCGTCACCGTCTGCAACTCATTGCGGAGCTGCGCCTCCGTGTAAATTTGATTGCCGCGCACTTCGACGCCCGTGATGCGCGTGAGCGGCCCTTCGTTGACGACGAAAGTGATAATCAGATTTTCGCCCGCGAGCGAGACGCCCTGACGCACCGAAGCGGTCGCGTGACGATAGCCCAGATCGCGCATCCGCGATTCAATCAGGCGACGGTCTTCATCCAGAGCTTCATTGCTCGTGATGCCGCGCCCGTATCCGAGATAAGGAATGATGCCGAAGGCGTTCGCTTTCTGCGTGCGCAGTTCGTCGGAGACATCTGCGATGGAGAGCTTGTCAGTACCTTCGAGGCGAATGTCCGTGAGCTTGAAGCGGCGACCGCGCTCGACGTTGTAAGTCACGTTGACGGTGTGATCGGTCAGGTCTGCCGCGTTCAAAGCGCGGCACATCTCCTGCGTTCCGTTCTGCGTCTCTTCGGTCGCTAAGGGCGGCGTGACCGAGCAGGAGGCTTCGACCTGCGCGAAGAAATAGCCATCGCCTTGCAGCCTGTTGCGCAAGCGACGCTCGCCCTCGACGATAGCCGACTCGTCTATGTTGCCCTCGCGCTTGATGGGCAACAGAGAGAGCGCCTCTTTCTCTTTGATTTTCAGATCGGGCGGCAACACGACTTCGACCTTCGGCCCGACTCCGCCCGTGACTTTAATCGTAATCTGATTCGCGGCTGAGTCGAGCGAGACCTGCGTGTCATCCAGTTGCGGCGCGAGATAGCCGAGCGCGATGATGGCGCGGCGTATCTTCGCCAGATCATCGGAGAGCGCGGCGCGCGTGAAGGGCGTTCCGGGTTGCAGCACGAGCGTCGGGCGCACGCTGGCGGCATTGAATCCCTTGATGTCTATCGTGAAATCCTTGACGCGCGCCTGCACGCCCGGCCTGACGTGATAGACGATAGAGGCGCGCGTGCCGCTCGCGTCGAGCTGCGTCGTAAAGTCAACCTCCGCGCCGTAGAAACCCTTGTCGCGCAAGTAAGCCTGAATCAGATCGGCGTTGCTCTTGAGCGCGGAATCCGTCACGCGCGCCCCGGGTTCGAGCATGTTGAGCCGCCCTCGCAACTCATCTTCGGAGATGGACGTGCCCGCCGTGATGCCCAAGTCGAGGACGACATCCGCTACGCGCGGCTGACGCTTGATGATAAAGCGCAGGCTAACTGGGCGCGCCGTTTGCGCTCCACTTGAAGCCGCGCCCGTTTCGATGACTTCGACGCGCGCATTGGCGACGCGTCCCGATTTGAAAAGCTCATCCAGCGACTCGCGCACGGCGACCGCAGAGTATTCGCCGCCGACCGCGACATGCAGGAGCGTCAGAAACTCGGCCTCAGCCGCCGCGTCGCCGGGGCTGCCTTCAAACACAATCTCGATTCCAGCAATCGTCCGCCCCTCGTAATCTCCGGGATTAGAAGCCGCCGCCCCGCGACACACGACCGCGCACGGCGACAGCGCGCAGCCGACGCCCAACACGAGACAGAAAATTAAGATGCGAAGGTTCACGCTCAAAACAAAGAACCCAGAACTCAGGACTCAGAACTCAGAATGAAAGGCAAGCTGTCTTTACTTCTGACTTCTGAGTCCTGAGTTCTGACTCCTGCTCTTCAAAATCTCTTCTTAAACCTAATCTCAAAACTAAAATTGTTGCTCCGCGTCGAGAAGCCGTTGACAGAGCCTTGTTCATATTGCGCGACGAATGAGAGACGATTCGAGACGCGATATTCGAGCGCGAGCACCTGATTCTGATCCGCCGTCACGTTGGTCGAATAGGTGATCGAAAGATTCTTGTTAATCTGTCGCCCGATGGTCAGGCGCGCGGTCGGGCTGGCTCCGCCGCGTCCCGTAATCAAGGGATCAATCTCAAAGCGATTGAGGCCGAACAGCTTGTCCGTCGCTTTCCGCGCCGGAGCGTTAATCAGCGTGTCCGTCAAGAGACTCGCCGCCGTGCCGAGTCCGGTCTGCGCGAGCGTCGAAGCGCTCGTATCTCCCGTCGAGAGGTCGCCCGTCAAAACCAGGTTGACGACATCCTGCTGCGGGAGCGCGGGGTCTGAGCGCAGGGTCACGTTCGGCTGCGAGAGCGGCCCCGTCATGTTGGCGACGACCGTGTAGCCTTTAATCTCCGACTCGGCCTGTATGTTGAGAATCGGGTCGGCGTCTCTTTGCGCGGGCAAGTCAATCAAGGCGCGCGTAATCTCATAACGGTCGCGGCGGAAATTGAGCGTGCCGCTCGTCGCCGTGAGGCGACCTGAAATGACGGGGCCTTCGATGGGGCCGACGATACGCAGGGAGACGGAGCCGGTCGTGTCCGCCAGATTGTTACGCACGACGAGCGCGTCGCGGCCTTCGACGCGCAGATCGAGCTGCGTCGTCGTCGCAAAAGTGGATTCGCCGCTGCCTTCGGTGAGCGTCCCTTCACGACGCTGGTTGATTAAATCCGCCAGCTCGATGTCCTGTGTGTACTCGGCGCGACGCAGGTTGACCACGCCGCTGATAATCGTCGCGGGCTGTCCGCCCGTCGCCGAGAACGTGCCGCTCACTTCGAGGTCTGCGTCAGTCGTCGTCCTGAAGCCTGCGGGATAAGGAACCATCACGTTGTCGCCATGCACGCTCAGGCGGAAACGCGTCGGCGTAAAGCCGGAGAGCAGTGCGCCGCCGGTGGCCGAGACGCGACCGCCGCCCATCGTGCCCGTCAACGAATCTATCTGCGCCTGATTGGCGTTGAAGATGACGCGCCCTTTGACGTTCTGAAAACTGAGACGCTGATCCGAAATCAGCGTCGAGACGGACGCGCCCGCGACCGTCGCTGAGCCGTTGAAGCGCGGCTGCTCAAAGCTGCCCCCGACGCGCACGGCCACATCCGCCGCGCCAGTCAAAAAGACGTTCGGCGAAAGCCCGTTCAAAGCTTTCAAGTTGAGATTGCCGTCAACCGTCAGGTTTTGCGTGCCGCCTTTGTCAATCGCCACCGTCCCGCCGATGACGATATTCGTGCCCGTTCCGGTGAACTGCGTCCTCTCGAAAAAGATTTCGTTCGATTTAAATTGCACGAGGAGCGGCGAGACGGCTGAGAGCTGTATGTCTTCGACGAAGATATTGAGCTCCGTGAATTCGGCTGTGCCCTGCAAGCCTTTGTATGAAAAGCTTTGATCTTCATCAATCAGATTGCCCTTGAAACGCAAAGAGCCGGTCGCGCGCCCGGTCACTTTCACTGTGTCCGAAGAAAGCAGGAAGGGGAAGAGCGGCGTCAAATCCGCTCCTACAAGATTCGTCTCAATCGTCGCCGGAAGTTTCGCGTCGGCGAGATTGACATTCGCCGTCACGACCTGCGGCGTGCCAAGCAGGCCGGTCGTGAATTGGACATTGAGCTGTTTGTTCTCAGTGCGCCCGACGAGCGAGAGTTCTCCGACGGGCTTGCCGTCAACCATCACGTCGCGCCCCACGCCGTCAAAGGTGATTTGAAAGTTTGAAAAATCCTTCTCGCTGAAATTGCCCGAAGCTTTAGCGTTGAGGTTGGCCGTGCCCGTCACGCGCGGCAGGTTGCGGCGATTGCCAGCCAGAGCGCGCAATCTTTCGAGCTGTATGTTCTCGCCGCGAGCTTCGAGATTGAAAGCTTTCGTCACCGTGTCAAATGTTCCGTTCGCCGTGATGAGTCCCGCGTTGAAGTTCGCTTTGACGCTCTCCACGTTGACGGTCGAGCCGCTGAAGGTCGCGCGCGCGACGATGCTCTCGAAAGGCTCGCCGCTAAATGAGCCTTTGCCGAAATTGAGGTCTGCGTTGCCGCTCATCGCGCCGGGCAAGCCGTTGACGCTCACGCGGCCTGAGAGATCGTTCGACTCAAGCGTGTTCAATCGCGTGCGCGTGTCTTTGCCAATGTACGGCAACGCCGCGAAGAGGTTGCCGGCGTTGGCGTGATCGAGCGTGGCTTCGAGCGAGATATTGTCCGTGCCCGTGCGCGGAGCGTTCAGAGCGAACTGGATGCCGCCGCCGTCCTTCTCAGTCAGGCGTCCGTCGGTGACGCTAATCAGTTCCGGCGTGACGTTGAGCTGTGCCGTGAGACTTCCCAACTCGCGCTCTTTCATGATGAACGAGCCGACCGACGCGCGCCCTTCGATGCTTGGGTCGTCGAGCTTGCCGCGCAGGTTTCCATTGAATGCCAGCGCTCCGGCCAGCTCGATGCCCAGATCGTCAAGCTGCGTTTCGAGATTCGGCAAGAGGTTGGAAGCGATGACGACGCGCTGCAATTCCGACGCATCGGTCGAATTGAGATTGAGTTGCAAATCCGAATCATCGCTCTCGAAAGAAAAACGCCCCGTCGCTGAAAGCTCGCTCGCGGCTGTCTTCAAGCTGGCGCGCTCGATATTAAAGACGCCGCGCGTCGCATTGAGCGCGACTTCGCCGTTGAGGGGCGTGCGCCCGCTCGCTTCAGTTCCGGCTTCGGCTGTAAACTCCGCGCGCACGTTGCCGCTCGCCAGCTTCAAATCAGTTCCCGGAAACGTGAGGTCAACTGTGCCTTTGGTCGCGCCCGCGAGCGGCACGACGCGCCCCGACACGAGAGCCAGGAGTTTCCCGACATCCAGATTATTAAACTCAGCCGCGACGCGCGACGCGCCACGCGCAGACGTGCTCAAAGTCGCGTTGCCCTTCGCGCTGCCGTCCATGATGCTCGCGTCAAAGTTATTGAGCTGTATCTGATTGTTCGTCGCCACGACCGCCGCACGCGCCGCGCCCAGGTTGACCTGGCCGAGCACGCCTCCGCCCAGGCTCAAATCCGCCGTCACGCGATAACGTCCCGCAGGCTCAAGCGTGAACACTGGACGCGCGAGCTTGACGTTCTCAACTTTGCCGCCCGGATTGGTTTTAGTTTGAGCCAGCGTCACAGTCCCCGCGTTGATGTCGCCCGAAGAACCCGTGACGCGCCCTGCGTGTATGGCGAGCCGCACGCCAGCGATGTTGAGGCTGCCGACCTGCGCGCCCATCGCGAGCATGCCGCCGATGTTCAGTTTGCCGATGGTGAGATTGGTCGTTCCGTCTTTATCAATCGCCACGACCTCGCTCGCCGTCAATCCGTTGATACGCGCGTTAGAAGCAGCGACGTTGCCCGCGCGAACGTTGCCCGCCGTGACCGTCGTCGTCCCTTTCTCCGAACGCACGCGCACATCAGAGGCTTGAGCATTCGTCGCCGTCGCGTTGGTCAGACGGACGCTCGTGGCTCGCGCGTTCGGCGCGCTCGCGGTGATGACGCCGTCGCGCGATTCCGCGACCGCGTCGGAGAGTATCAAGCCCGCGATAGTCGTCCCGCCGGGCACGCGCGCGGAGGCCGCGTACAATTCGCCGAGCCAGCGAAAGTCTGTGCCCGTGCCCATCACGTTGCCGACGAGCTGTAAAGTGTTCAACTGAAAATCGCCAGCCGTCAAAAGCTGTGCGACGGCTTTTCCGTTCGCCTCATAACTCGCGCCGTCGCCGCTCCCGCGCGCGCTGACAGTTAAAGCTTGAAGACGTACATTGTCCGCCGCGAGGGCGTCGGATTTTATCTCGCCGTCAACCTGATAACGCTTGCCTTCGCCCGACACCGTGCCGGAGAAATTGCCCGTGCCGCGCAGGGTCGCTCCGGCTTGCAAGACATCCGAAGCCTGCGTCAGATCGACCATCGAAGTAATCTGCATGTGATAACGCAGGGCGCGCCAGTCGTCCAAAGCCCCTTGCAGGTGCGCCTCCGCGAGAGGCGAGCGCAGGACAAGCTCATCAATATCCGCACGCGTCTGGTTGACGCGAGCTTTCACGCTGACGCTGATGTCGTTGACGGGGCGGCCTTCGTAAGCGAAGGTCGAGTTGGTCAACGAGAGATTGACGAGATTGGAGCGACCCTCGGCGGGCGCGTTCGGATTCTCAGGCTCGATGGTGGCGACGAGGTTGCGCGCCTCGCCTGAAATGTCGTAACGCTCGTCGCCGTAATGCACGACGGAGTTGCTGACCTTCACGCGAGCCGTCGAATAAGAGAAGAGGATACGCTGATTGGTGTTCGGCTCGGGCAGTTTGAGATTGCTGAAGTTGGAGCGTCCCTGCGCGTCAAACTTGACCCACATTTCGAGGCCGTCTATGTCGAGCGATTCGAGATTGACATTGCGCCGGAGGTTGAGCGCATAAAGGTCTTCGATGCGCACGGTCGCCAGCATCCGTTTGATGTTGCCGAGGGGCGCGCCCGTCTGCATGTCGTAAAGCTCAATCTCGCTCATCTCGACTGTGCGCGGCGTGAACTTCGTCTCGAAGTGTTTGATCTCGGCGCGGATGCCGTACTCTGCGAGCGTGTTCTTAATCTGGTTGGCGACGTAGCGGTCAACGTAGCCGAGCTTGTAGGCGAAGAGGACGAGCATGATGAGGGCGACGATGATGACGGCGATGGCTAAGGTGGCGATAACAGCATTGCGGCGCGTGAGGAAGCGGCGGCGACGACCCTGCGGCGTGCTCGGCTCAGGGCGATTGGCGTCGCGCTCGGCGATGGCTTCGGCGCGCGGAGGCAGCGGCGCGTCCGTCTCCGAAGAGAGCGCGGCGGAAACTTCCGGCTCTTTGCTCTCCGGCGGCAAGGGCGCGTCGGGGCGTTCGTCGCGGTCATCCACAGGCATAAGTCACATACGCGAGCCGCTTAACAGTTGCGACTCAAATTCGTTTTCGGGTCAAAAGGGAGAGCCAAGATATTAAACTGAAATACACGGAAATGGAAAACAAGTTAAAAGAAATTTCTCGCAAAGGCGCAAAGGCGCAAAGAAAGCGCGCAAGGAAAATAACACTCAAGCTCCTGGCGGTTTTCCTTTGCGCCTTTGCGCCTTTGCGGGAGATGGTTTTCCATCACGCGCCGGTTTCATCGCTCCTGAGTGTCGTCTTGAGCCGACGAGTGTCGGCGGTTTCCTGCTCGACGGCGGGCGTGCCGAGCGAGACGTTGCCGATGACTTCGAGGCCGAAGCCTTCGAGCGCGGCGACACGCGGCGGATGATTGCTCAGGAGCAGGATGCGGCGCAGCCCAAGCTCGTGTAGGATTTGCGCGCCGACGCCGTAATCCCGGTTGATGCCGTACCCGGTCACGATGCTCGCCTCCTGCGCGCTCAGCTCCTTCTCCTGCATCAGTGCGTATGTCTTCAACTGGTGAATCAAATCCAGATTGTGCTCGCGCTGTCTGAGGTAAAGCACGACGCCGCGCCCCTCCGCCGCGATCTTTTCGAGCGCGGTGTGAAGCTGAAAGCCTGTCTCTCCGACCAGCGCGCCGAACATGGCGAACGTCACGTTCTCTGTGTGAACGCGCACCAGCACGGCATCGTCCGTCTTCACGTCGCCCATCACCATCGCCAGATGCACTTCGCCGTTCATCACGTTCTCAAAAGCGACGGCGCGAAACTTTCCGTAGACGGTTGGAATCTCCGTTTCGGCTGCGCGACGAACGAGCGTCTCCTTTCGCATCCGGTAACGCACGAGGTCTGCGACCGAGATGATTTTCAGGTCATGCTCAACGGCGAATTTTTCCAACTGGGGCAGGCGAGCCATCGTGCCGTCCTCATTCATGATCTCGCAGACCACGCCCGCCGGATAGAGTCCGGCGATACGCGCGATGTCAACGCTCGCCTCCGTCTGTCCCGTGCGAACCAGCACGCCGCCCGTCTTGGCTCGCAAAGGGAAGATGTGGCCGGGACGCGCGAGGTCTTGCGGGCGCGTCTGCGGGTCAACCGCCGTCAGGATGGTCGTCGCACGGTCTGCGGCAGAGATGCCGGTCGTGACGCCTTTGCGCGCCTCGATTGAGACTGTAAAAGCCGTGCCGAGAAAAGAGGTGTTGTCCGCGACCTGCATTGTCAGGTGCAGCTCGTCGCAACGCTCTTCGGTCAGAGGCATGCAGATGAGGCCGCGCGCGTGCGTCGCCATGAAGTTGATGATGTCGGGCGTCACCTTCTCGGCGGCGCAGACCAGATCGCCCTCGTTCTCGCGGTCTTCGTCGTCAACGATAATTATCATCCGGCCATCGCGTATGTCCGCGGCGGCCTCTTCGATTGAAGCAAATGGCATGGCTTGAATCACTCAATAACTTGTAGAGAATTGGGCTATAACGGCTCTATGTTACCCGAAAGTCTCTTAAAGGCAAAAGTAAAAAGGTAAAAGGCAAAAGGAAGGCGGCGCCCAAATTTATTAAAACAGCTTTTGTCCTAACTTTTACCTTTTACCTTTTTACTTTTACCTTCTTCGGCTACCTTTGCGTATAGTTCGGCATCTTAAATTTTACATTTTTGACAATCAACGGCGTAGAGCCTGCTCAGGCGGGCATGTTATACTGCCACGACACTGCTGACCTCTGTGGGTTCGCTGA
>DASWRG010000163.1:0-6685 GCA_036403295.1 Pyrinomonadaceae bacterium | reverse complement strand
AACGTCCCGTAAGAAGGGAAGGTTCAAGGTTCAAGGTTCAAAGTTCAAGGTGAAGACATGACTTCTGTCTTTCAACCTTGAACCTTGAACTTTTTACCGTTTCATCAATTCGATGAATCGTCGGAAATGATGCTCTGCGTCGTGCGGGCCGGGCGCGGCTTCGGGGTGGTATTGAACTGAGAAGACGGGCAGCGTTTTGTGGCGCATGCCTTCGACGCAGTTGTCATTGAGATTGAGATGCGTCACCTCGACTTCGGACGGCAGGCTCTCGGCTTTGACCGCGAAGCCGTGATTGTGTGAAGTAATCTCGACCGAGCCGTCAAATAAATCTTTGACGGGCTGATTGCCGCCGCGATGGCCGAAGGGCAATTTATAGGTCGTCCCGCCGAACGCGCGCCCCAGGAGTTGATGCCCGAAGCAGATGCCGAAGGTCGGCACGCCGGATGCGGCGACGCGCTTAATCTCTTCCAACACCTCGGTCATCGAAGCCGGATCGCCCGGCCCGTTCGAGAGAAAGATTCCGTCGGGCTTCATCCCTAAAACTTCTGCGGCGGGAGTCGCGGCGGGCACGACCGTCACGCGGCAGCCCATCGCTGAAAGCTCGCGCAAGGAATTCAGCTTGACGCCGAAATCATAACAGGCGACGTGGTAACGCTCTTCGCCCACAGCCGGAATCTCGTAAGGCTGCGGGCAAGTGACCACGCTCGCCAACTCCCTGTTCTCCATCAAAGGCGAGTTTAAGGTCTTCTCAAGCAAGCTCGCCTCATCCGTGTCAACGGTTGAAAGACAGGCTCTCATCGCTCCCTTGTCGCGGATGTGACGGACGAGGGCGCGCGTGTCTATGTGTTCGATGGCGACGATGTTCCAGCGTTTGAGATAAGCGTCAAGCGACTCTTCGGCGCGCCAGCTCGAAAACACGCGGCTCGCCTCGCGGACGACGAAGCCTTCGACCCACGGACGCGCGGATTCCGAATCCTTCTCCGTCACGCCGTAATTGCCAATGAGCGGATACGTCATGCACACGAGCTGCCCCGCGTAAGACGGATCGGTTAAGACCTCCTGATAACCGGACATCGAAGTATTAAAAACCATCTCGCCGCACACCTCGCCCGCCGCGCCCCACGCGCGACCGCGAAAGCTCCGGCCATCTTCAAGCACAAGCAAAGCAGAGCCGACATCACCAATACTCATTTGCTTATTGTTCAAGGTTCAAAGTTCAAGGTTTAAGGTGAAGACATGATTTGTGTCTTTCAACCTTGAACCTTAAACTTTGAACTTTGAACCTCCTCTCAGGCTTTTGAACGTAAGAACTCCTGCGCCTCGTTGAGCCAACGCTTTTCAGTTCGATACTTGTAAGCGGGCGCGGTCTTGACGGCTTCGATGCAGGCGCGCATGGCGGCGGCGGCCTCGCGCGCGTGGCCTAGTCCGGCGTGCGCGCGTCCCATCAGGTACAAGCCTTCGGGGTCTGACTGGCGTTGCTCTGTAAAGCGTTCGAGCGCATGCAGGGCGTCCTCGAACTGTCCGGCGGCAAGATAGGTCGCGCCGATCTCGCGCCAGATTTCGTGTTGCGCGTGCGCGGGGTTTTGCGCGACGACAGGCTCGAAATGCTGTATGGCGTCGCTCAAACGATTCTGCTCGCGCGCGATGCGTCCGAGTTGATAGTGCGCGTCCAATTCATCCGCATCTATCTCGACGGCGCGCTCGAAACGCTGGCGGGCTTTGTCCGGCTCATTGCGCTGCTGATGGATGAGGCCGAGATTGTAATGCGCCGAAGCGTCCGCCGGATTGAGCGTCGCGGCTTCGAGGTTCTGTTTGAAAGCCTGCCGCGCGCGATGCGAGCGCGTGACTTCGCCGAAATAACCGCGCAAAAAGAAGAAGAAAATCAGCAGCAAAAATGGCGACGCGAACAGCCGCGTGAAGAGCGGTGACAGCACCACCATAGCGAGATAGACGACGACGCTCGTAATCATCATCACCGCCATCGTGCGGAGCCACGACAGGCGAAACACGACGCGCACCGCTATCAGCGACCAGACCCAGAAGAACGGCAACATGATGAGCCAGAAAAAATTTCTCGCATGCATGTGCGGATCGCTCAACTCGGCCAACTGCTCCGGCGTGAGATTGAAAAACTCCTGAAGCTGCCTGGCCGTCTCAAGCGAGTTGTTGATGTAAGCCGCGAGCGTGCCGCTCGTGCTGGCGAGCGAGGCCAGTGGCAAGCCCAGCAGATTCGCCGCCGCCCAGGCATAAAAGATAACCGCAGCCAGCGCGGCGTATTCCTGACTGATGATGAGACTAAAACTGCCGCGCCGGTCGAAGAGGTTCGAGATGAGCAGCATCACCGGCACGAAGACGAGCGCGATGAACAACACCGAGCCGAACGACACACGGAGCATGCTCAGCAAAAGCAGCGCGCTCCGCAAGCGGGATGCGCCCGGACGATAGAGCCATTCGGTAAAAAACAGATAGCCCGTCTGCGCCAGAAACGCCATCAGCAGCGCGGGCAAGAGCGGCGCGCGCTCCCGCGCTGCGCTCACGCTGCGCGCGGGCGAGTAGAACATCAACCACAGTGGCCGTAACCATTCAAGCATCTTCACAACGGATGGCAATTAGTAAATGGGAAATAGTAAATGGTGAATGGAATGCCGCTCGCGCTCCATTCACCATCTCTTCTCTCCGATAACCTCTCAATCGCAAAAAACCCTCTCAAGGCGCAGGCTCAGCCGGGACGGCCTGCTGCGTCGCCGGAGTCTGCACGCCGTTCAGCGTCGGGTCTGGCTGCGTAAACTGGTAATCCGTCTCGTGCGAGATCATGCTCGCGTCCGACAGAGGCCAGTAGCGAAACAGAGCTTTGCCGTAAATATATTTTTCCGGCACTAAGCCCCAGATGCGCGAATCGCTCGAATTGTCGCGGTTGTCGCCCATTACGAAATAGTAATGCTCTTTGACGACGACGGGCGGCTGCGTCGGATGCGAAGCGTTGAGATGCGGGTCTAGATACGGCTCGCTGAGTTCCTGACCGTTGATGAGAATGCGTCCGTTACGGACTTCGACCGTTTCGCCGGGCAGGCCGATGATGCGTTTGACGTAGCTTTTATCAGGGTCGTGCGGCGGCCAGAAGACGATCACGTCGCCGCGCTCAAGCGAAGGCCAGCCGTACTTTTGCAGCTCTGGCAGCTTGTAATAAATAAGCTTGTTGACGAAAATCCTCTCGCCGTCATGCAGGCGCGGGAGCATCGAAGTGCCTTCGACCTTGACGGGCTGCACCACGAAGATGACGACCAGCGTCGCAAACATCAGTGCGAAAATCAGATCGCGGACGAGCAGTCGCGCCTCAGCCCACAAGCCATGATGCCTTTCGGCATGAGGCCGGTGCTCTTCTATATCCTGATCGTCATCCGCCGCAATCCCGCCAAACAGCGGCGCGCGTTTTTTATTTCGTCCAAACATAATTTAAGTGACGAATGACAGGTGACGAGTGACAAGTCAAGCAATTTGTTTTGCTCGTCACTTGTCACCTGTCACTCGTCACTGCGCTCTTGAGGTTAGCGTTCGCTCGTCGGCTTTGTCAATCGGCCAATCTCTCTGCTCCTTGACAGCATTTGATGCGCGTCTCTATCATCGCGTTGACAGTAGTTGGATTTAAGAGAGACGGACGGAGGCCGAAGCATAGTGATTAAACTTGACATCGTGAATCGCGTCGCAGAGCGTACGGGCGTGCCGAAGATGAAGGCCGAGCAGGCGGTGGATGCTCTCTTTCATTCGATGAAAGAGGCATTGACGCGCGGCGAGCGGATTGAGCTGCGCGGCTTCGGCGTCTTCGTCGTCAAACCGCGCAAGCGAGGCGTCGGGCGCAACCCGCGCACCGGCGAAGAGGTCGCCATTCCCTCCGGTAAAACCATCCGCTTCAAGCCCGGCAAAGAGCTACAGGCTCACGGCTTTGAAATCGAAGACGACGACGGCGCGCACGAAGAGGACACGCCGCCCGCGCCCGACACCACGTACTGAAAGAGAATACAGGACTCAGGACTCAGAACTCAGAATAAAGCGAGCTTGTCTTTCATGCTTTTCATTCTGGCCTCTGAGTCCTGAGTTCTGACTCCTGCTTTTTATGTCTGAATCAATCCGTGCTATTCCGCCGATGGTTTCCGCGCCGGTTGAGCGTGCGTCGCGGCGCGCTGCTCGTCCGACGGCGCGCGAGTGGGCGCGTCATGCCGGACTGTTTGCGCTGACCGCGCTCACGACGACCATCGCGGGCGTCATGCTCACGGGCGCAGAGATCGAAGTGACCGGGCGCAAGCTCAACGGCGCGCTCGATTACTTGCTTTACCTGCCGGAGCTTTATCTGAAGCTGGCGGGCGCGTACATACATTTGGCTCTCGCGCATCCGACGCTGCTGGCGCAGGGCTTGGCCTTCGCCGGCTCGCTGCTGGCGATCCTGACGGCGCACGAGTCAGGCCATTACATCGCGTGCAGGCTTTACAAGGTTGACGCGACGCTGCCTTTCTTCATTCCTTCGCCGCCGATGATCGGGCCGGGGACGTTCGGCGCGTTCATCAAAATCAAATCGCCGATTCCCTCGCGCCGCGCGCTCTTTGACATCGGAGTCGCGGGGCCGCTCGCGGGCTTCGTCATCGTCGTGCCGGTCGCGCTCGCCGGACTCTTGACGGCACAGCCCGCGCCTCCCATCACGGGCGATGGCCTGATGACCTTTAACGATCCTTTGCTGATGCGTCTGATGGCGAAGCTGGTCGGAGTTCACTTGAGCAGCATGGCTGTGAACCCTTTTTATCTGGCGGCGTGGATCGGGCTTTTAGTGACGAGCTTGAACCTGCTTCCGGTCGGGCAGCTTGATGGAGGGCATGCTGTTTACGCTGTCTTCGGCCAGCGCGTGCACAAGTGGCTGGGGCGGGCGGCCTTTGCGTTGATGGTGACGCTCGCCGTCCTGGGCTTCGTGTGGCATCACAGTCCGGGCGGATTTCTGTACGCAGTCCTGCTCGCGGTCATGCTGCGCGTGCGTCATCCGCAACCGCAGGAAACAGAACCGCTCGGAGGCGCGCGCCTCTTTGTCGCACTCTTAACGCTGCTGGTCTTCGCTCTCTCGTTCTGGCCTTTTCCGATTACCTTCAGCTAACAGTCAGAACCGCCTGCGATAGCGGGCGGGTCTTCAGTGTTAGAAGAACCCGCCCGCTATCGCAGGCGGTTCTGGCTTGGATGCCTTGCCGACCAAATTTTTAGTCAACCACGACGGAAACGATTTGCCAGCGTCCGTCGCGTTTTTCGTAAAGACGGGTGAAGCTGTAAGTCGGTTCGTAAAGCCGCGACTCCCAGGAGTAGCCTGCTCTGATGTGTGCTATGCCGGTCACGGTCGCGCTGTTGCCGTTCACGTTGACTTGCACGTCCGACGTATCGAACATTTCAAAAGTAAAGCTTGGACGCTCAAGCAGAGCCAGACGCAACGCCTTGTTCGTAATCGTGCCGCGTGGACACTTGATGACGAAATCGTCAGCCAGGATGTCATTCAAAGCGGCTGCGTCGCCTCTCAGATGAGCCGCGATGTATTGATGCTCAACGCTCAAGACCTGCTGCTCGGCATCGCTGTTTGAGCTTTGATGAGTGCGGAATGGATTGAGCACCGAAGCCGAAGCCAATCCAATAATGAAGGTCAACAGGGAGACTGTGAAACGAAAGATAAGATGTCTCATGTGCTTTGTTCCTTCTACTCGGGTTCTTGCCGGATACATTAACACCGCCTCGCCGCTTGAGACAAGAAGCGAGACGGAAATCAAGCGACTTCGGCGGCGGGCAGCAAACCCTTAATCTCGCGCACGACCCTCGCCACGTCGTCGGAATCCGCGAGCGCCATCATGAAAAATTTGTAGCCCTGATGGAAACAGAGCACGCCGTTGGCGAAGAGCCACACGCCGTCGAGGAACGGGTTGCCGCCTAAGAGCCATTCAATCGGCGCGCCTGTGATGCGCCCCGGCTGCGCGATCTGCGCCCACATCGCCGCGCCCGCCGCGCAACTGAACGCGCCGAGCAGTGGCGCGCCGACGTACTTTACTATCTTGCGCTCGAACTCAATGCGCTCACGCTCTGCCTTCGCCAACTCGCCTGCCGCAACCAGCTTCTCTTGCTTTTTGAGATAGCCTTCAAACTTTTCGCTCGCCTTGCGCATGCCGTAGACGGGCAGAGCCGAATGCGTCAGCCAGTGCGGATGCGCGCCGAGGAGCACGGCGTCAATTCCCGGGAAAGAGATGCCGAGCCTGACGCCCGTGACGAGCGAGAAGGTGACGAGCGCGGCCTTGCCCGGATTCGTTTTGACCCAGCTTCCGGCTTTGATGAGAGCCGATGTGGTGTAGGCCGTCGCGCGCGTGAAATGCGCGCCCGTTCGATAAAACTCGGACGCGCGCGCGTAATGTTTTTTCGCTTCGTCGAAAACTTCTCCGGCCTTTTCACCGGCAGTTCCGGCGGCCTGACGCGCGGCCTCTCCGGCTTCACGCGCACGACGCGACGCCTCTTCCGCGACGCGGCGAGCGCGCTCGCGCACCTCGAATTCTTCATCCAGCCGCTCCGCCTCGGCGCGCACGCGATCAGCCCCGCCGCCAAAACTCTCAGCCCCTTTGCGCGCCGCATCCTGCGCCACCCGCGCGCCCTCTTCGACGCGATCCTTAATGCCGTACTT
>DASWRG010000162.1:0-23384 GCA_036403295.1 Pyrinomonadaceae bacterium | reverse complement strand
CTCAAAGGAACGACCATCCTGCGCATCTTGTGTCTGCTCTTCACTCATACATTTTGTTCCTCTGAGATTATGCGGCTTAACGAAGATTCAGACAAGCACGAAATCATGCTCGAACGTCATGCGGCACATGGCTAATTTTTGTTGTTGACGATCACATCATCCAGCGTTTTCTCTTTGCCGTCCAGACCGGCTGAGCGGAGGGTGAAGCGGTCGCGCGTGCCTTCGTAAAGATAGGGTTTGTGCCAGGGGTCTACGCGAATGATGCGGGTGAGATAACGCGGGTTAAGCTGGTCCAAGAGGGTTGCCTGTTTGTCTGCGACGACGTAGAAGCCGCGCTCGCGGCGGAATGATTCGAGCGCGGTCGCCATCGTCTCAAGCTCTGCGCGGGCGCGCTCGGCCTTCTCGGCGTTGACGGCGCGGGCGATCATCTCGATGTCCTCCCAACGATTATCGCCGGTTCTGATTTCGGCGACGCGCCATTTGTCGTCGTCGCCTTTGACGAAGCGAAAGGCCGTCTCGACCTGCGCGACGACGACCGCGCTTGAGCCGAGCGCGGAGACCTCCTTGACGCGCACGGCGTCCGAAGGCAGCTCGATTCCGACCATGTGCGCGATCAGCTTGCGCGCATCCTTCGCGCTCAAATCGCCAGCCGCTTGCGCGACGAAGACCGCGCACAGCACGAAGATGATGAAAAGCAAGCTCAGGCGGATAAGATGTTTCATAGCTTTTACGCTTTCTCTCTCTTAAGCTTTGGCTTTGAGCCTATTTGACTTTCAAGTTATTTGACCTGGAATATTTTTGAAGCGGCTTGGTCGCCGAACCACGCGCGGACGCGGATGGCTTCGGGCTTCATCGTCGTGACATTGAAACGATGGCCGCCGTCGTCAACAAAGCTATCGAACGGAATCTGCACGCTCTGACCGGGGATGATGTCTCCGGCTTCCGCCGTGAAATGTCCTTTGACGAAAACGGTCACGCGCGGATAGGTGAAATTATCACGATTCGTCACGGTGACGCCCTCGCGCGGAGAGGCTGTGAGCTCAGGATGAATCTCCAGCTCGCGCGGCGCGTGGCAGCCGGACGCGAAATTGATGAGCAGCAGGATTTGGAACAAGAGGTGCGGTCTGGTGAAACGGAAGCGGCTCATCTCAAACCTGTACGGACGCGGCTCTCTCAAGGGTTTTACGAAGCGGCTTTGGCGATCAGCATCCGCAGCATGATCTGTAGCTGCGCGGTCGTAAAAGGCTTCGGGAGAAAGACGACCGCTCCGGCGGCGAAGCTGTCGGAAGAGAGCTTCGGGTTCTGCTCGGCGGTCATCATCATGACGGGGATTTTCATGAGCCGCTTTTCCGTTCGCATGTAGCGGACAAGCTCTGGCCCCTGTATGTGCGGCATCACGACATCGAAGATGCCCGCGATGAAGCTGGCGTCGGCTTGCAAGATTTTATAAGCCTCGCGCCCGTCGCGCGCGGGCACAACCTCGTAGCCTTCTTTCTCGACGATGGCGGTGACGAGGCGCAGGATCGCCGGATCGTCGTCGGCGACGAGTATGCGTTGTGAGGTCTGAGGATTTTGCGTTGACACTTTGACTGCTTCTCCCTCTTCACTAAACTTCGACGGCACTGCTCGATTCGTCGGCGCGCGTGGAGAGTTCCGCCGCCAACAGAATCGCAGCCATCATGCTCGAATGTTCCGCCAGCCCTTTGCCGGCAATATCAAAGGCCGTCCCATGATCTACGGAAGTGCGTATGAAGGGCAAGCCCAGCGTGACGTTCACGGCCTCGCCAAACGAGAGGCACTTGACCGGAATCATCGCCTGGTCATGGTAACACGAAACGACGGCGTCAAACTCGCCGCGAGAGGCGCGCAGGAAAATCGTGTCGGCGGAAAACGGCCCCTGCACGTTCATGTCATCGCGCCCGCGACAGTCTTCGACCGCAGGCATAATCTCCGAAGCCTCTTCGACTCCGAAGAGGCCGCCCTCCGCGCCGTGCGGGTTCAAAGCGGCCACAGCGATACGCGGCTTGTCAATTCCCCAACGCTTCAATTCTCTGTGCGTCAGATTGATGACAGGGACGAGGCGTTCGCGCCTGACCAGCCGGATGGCTTCAGAGAGCGGGACGTGCGTGGACAACAGCACGATCCGCAGGTTGGCCGCGACGAAAGCCATCGCGTACTCTTCCGTGCTCGTCAAGTGCGCGAGGAATTCGGTGTGGCCGGGAAAGCTGTAGCCGCCGAGGAACAGTGCGCGCTTATTGATCGGCGCGGTCGCAATCGCATCTACATCGCCGCTCGCGCACAGCTCGACCGCCGATTCGATGTATCCGGCGGCAGCCTTGCCAGCCGCGCCCGATTCGATGCCCGGCTCGATGTGCCCCGCCACGTTGTCGAGATGATAGATGACAGGCTCGGAGAAATTATCCGGCAGGCGTTCATCCTTGCGCACAATGTCGTAGCCGCATTGCAGGTCGAGCGTGCGAGCAGTATGAGCCAGAAGCTGCGCGTCGCCGATGATGACCGGCGTGCACGCCCTTCTGACTTCCTCCTCGGCGACGGCTTTGAGCACGACCTCCGGGCCGATGCCCGCCGGGTCGCCCATCGTGATCGCAATGCGCGGCAAGCGTCGCCTCTGTCGGGAGGAGGCAGCGTTTGAGTTGTGCGGCGACTCTGTCATGATCTCAACCGAGAGCGCGCAAAAAGGTGGAGCGACGACGGGCGGCGGCTATCTCTCGTCTTCAAGGCCGGAGGCGATGAAGCGAAGCTCGCGCGCGCCTTGCGCCGTCGGCAACCTGCGCACGCTCTACTCGCCCGCGCGCTCGTCGGCCTTGTACATGTACTTAATATTGTGCTTGAGCAGGAGAAGATTGGGAGCTGATTTGCGATTGACCTTGAGCGCAGTGCGGTCATACCACTCGATAGTTCCCTCTATCTCTTCACCATCCTGCAAGACGATGACCATCAAAGTATGCGCATCAATCTGCTTTTTGTAATAGAAGATTTCCGCGCTCGTTTCCGACGGGGGGGGAGTGCGCTTGCGCACCTGCACGCTAGAGGCGGACGATGATGAGCCTCGGTCACGGTCGCGATGCGACGAAGACTCAGACCTGTCGCCGCCCGAACGAGCCTGACTGCCGTTGACGCGCTCCTTTGGCTGCGGGGTCTCGCGCCCCTTGTTTTTGACTTCGGCTAAAGTTGTTCTGATTAGTTTGCGATTCACAGTGACCTTCTTACCTCCACTTAATGAAGCGGGGAATGACGCGCGTCCGAACGCGCACATGAAAAAAAATCTTACGGGTGCGCACGACGCGGCAATTATTTACCACTCTCGCAGGCTGCGGCCTATTCAAGGAGAGAAGCGGTGTTAACCCGAAATGGGAAATCCTATTAAGGAATGCGCGACATGCTACACGACGCTAGTTCAAAGTTCAAGGTTCAAAGTTCAAAGTTCGAGATTGACAGTTCAAAGTTTAAGGTTCAAAGCCCTGAAACAGACTTTGAACCTTGAACTTTGAACCTTGAACTTGTCTTCAGTCCGCTTTCTTGCGGATGAACGTCGGCACATCCAGATCGTCGGGGCGCGCGGGGTTGCTGATGTTGGGTCGCGTCAAATCGTCGCCGGGTCTTTGCGTGTAGCGCGCAGGGGTCGGCGGCAGCGCGGCGTTCGAGTGGTTCGCGCCCGCGTCCGCAGACTCTTTATCAAAGCCCGTCGCAATGACCGTAATCTTCATCTCGTCGCGCATCGTTTCGTCAATCACCGCGCCGAAGATGATGTTGGCGTCTTCGTCCGCCGCCTCGCGGATAATCGAAGAAGCTTCGTTGACTTCATACAGCGTGAGGTCTACTCCGCCGGTGATGTTGATGAGCACGCCCTTCGCGCCTTCAATCGTCGCCTCTTCCAAAAGCGGTGAAGAGATGGCTTGCTGCGTCGCCTCAATCGCGCGGTTCTCGCCGCTCGCGCGCCCCGCGCCCATCAGCGCGAGTCCCATCCCGGCCATGATGGCTTTCACATCTGCGAAATCCAGATTGATAAGACCGGGCACAGTAATCAAATCCGAGATGCCCTGCACGGCCTGCCTCAGCACGTCGTCCGCGACCTTGAACGAATCGGCTAAGGATACGCCGCGCTCAACCGTGTGCAGCAGCCGCTCATTGGGAATCGTAATCACAGTGTCGACGCACTCGCGCAGCTCTCTCAAGCCCTGCTCGGCCTGCGACATGCGCCGCTTGCCTTCAAAGTGAAAAGGCTTGGTCACCACCGCGACCGTCAGGGCGTTAAGCTCAGTCGCGAGGCTCGCGATAATCGGAGCCGCGCCCGTGCCAGTGCCGCCGCCCAGGCCCGTCGTGACGAAAATCATGTCCGCGCCTTCGAGCACTTCGATAATCTTCTCCGTGTCTTCGAGCGCGGCGTCGCGCCCGATGACCGGATTGGCTCCCGCGCCGAGACCTTTGGTCAGTTTGCCGCCGAGTTGAATCTTGATCGGCGCGCGCGAGCGTTTTAAGGCTTGCAAGTCAGTGTTGGCGACGACAAATTCGATGCCCTCAATGCCGGCTTCGATCATGCGATTGACGGCGTTGCCGCCGCCGCCGCCGATGCCTATGACTTTAATGCGCGCTCCGGTGATGGGCGGTTCATCGTCAATAAAAATATTGATGCCACTGCCCGGTTGACGGCCATCCGGTGTCATAATGTCTGTCCTCTCTCTCATGCTCACGGAACTCCGAAAGCCTATTGTGCGGTTATCTTGGGCTGTATGCGCCGGAGGCACCCATATGTTGCGGGCTACATCTTGTGCCGACTGGGGCGGCAGCATACAACAACTTGTCAGAAAATGCCACTAAAACGATGACGAAATTTTGAAACAAAGTGCGTAAATCTTCCTGCGCCCCCCTTTTTTCCTCCGAGAGCGCGCATTTCCGCGCCCTGCGTGCGTTGGGCGACCAGCGAAAGCCCTGCGGCGGCAGCCCACGCCGGACTTTGGATGTCCTCAATCAGACCGCCGAAACGGTCTCTTTCGGGATAACCGAGCCTCACGGGAGCATCGAAAACCTGCTCGGCGATCTCCGCCATTCCGTCAAGCAGCGCGCCTCCGCCCGTCAACACGACGCCGCTCGAAAGCTGACGCTCCCAGCCCGAATCCTTAATCTCGTCCGCGACGTGCATCAAGACTTCTTCGGCTCTTGGCTGCAAGATGTCACACAAAATCTGGCGCGAGAGCTGACGCGGGGCGCGGCCTCCGACCGAAGGGACTTCGATCAACTCGCCGCGCTCCATCTCATTTAAGTTCGTGCTCGAAGCGCAACCAACCGTGCGCTTAATCTTCTCGGCTTCGGGAATCGGCGTGCGCAGACCGAAGGCGATGTCATTCGTAAAGTGCGAGCCGCCAAGCGCAAAGACAGCCGTGTGCTGCACTGCTCCGCGCTGGAAGATAACGAGTCCGGTCGTCTCAGCCCCTATGTCAACGAGGGCTGCGCCGAACTCTTTATCGTCATCGGTCAAAGTAGCTTCGGCGGCGGCGAGTTGTTCGAGCACCATGTCCGCGACGATGAGACCGGAGCGATTGACAGCATTGATGGCGTTCTGTCTGGCCGTCACGGGGCTGGTCACGATGTGAACTTTGACTGCGAGCCGCGCGCCGATCATCCCTACGGGGTCGTTGATGCCGTCCTGATCGTCCACGATGAATTCCTGCGGCAGGCGGTCAACTATCTCGCGCCCGGCGGGAAGCTGAATCGCGCAGGCGGAATCAATCGCGCGCCGCACGTCATCGGAAGTTATCTCGCGGTCGCGCCCGGAGACGGCGACAATCGCCTGGCCGTTAAAGCCCATGATGTGCGAGCCTGCGAGATTGATGGTCACCTCTTCGGCTTCGAGGCCGCTCATGCGCTCCGCGTCTTCGACGGCGCGCTTGATGGCTTCGACGGCGGCGTCCGGGTTGACGACGACGCCTTTGCGCAGGCCGCGCGCGTCAGCCTCGCCGATGCCGACGACCTCAAGCAGACCCGCGTCGCCCAGTTCAGAGACGATACACGTCACCTTGCTGGTTCCAATGTCGAGGCCGACCGTATGCGTCGCACGCTTAGCCATTCACATCTTGCTCCTTAAAAAAAGAGAACGGATAAAACTCGTCCTATCTGACACGGCGTGGCCGCGTCTCTTTCTTCGCTTCGCCGGAAGATTTCTCTTTCTGCTTAGCCTCCTTCTTCTTCTCATCTCGTCTGTTCGCGCTCGCACGCTCATCAGCATTCCGAGTGCGGCTCGCGGGCTGTGGCGTCGTCGCGCGCTCATTCGCTTTCACCGGATTACTGTCAAACGGATTTTCGCCGCCGTTATCTTCCTTGAGAGTCGGAGCGGTCGCGCTGTGGCCGACGGTGATGCCTTTTCCATCTTGATTGGCGACGAGATAGGTGATGAACGGGCCGAGCGTGGTCGAGCGTTGCTCGTCCAAAACTTTCAGAGCTTTTTGCAAGCGGCTGCCGAAATTCTTCTCGCCGAGCCGGACTTCGACCTGCGCGTCGTCGCCCGCGAGCAGAGCGCGCACGTCATGCACGTCGCCCAAGTCAACTTCGCTCACGCGCTCGCCGAATCCGAGCGCGCTCCACTCGCGCGACATCTCAAGATATTTTTCGACGCGCACGCGATTCTCCGTGCGCGCCTCGCTCGTCGCGGCTTCGTCCCAACCGCGTATGAAGAAGGACGGCATCTGATCGGTCGGCGACATCTGTCCGAGCGTCACCGCGTCCTCGTCAACCCAGATGAGCTTTCCGGCGTTGGTGCGAACCACCGCGCGCTCGACGCGCTCTGTGACACGGACGCGCAGGCCGTCGGGCAAGACGCGCGAGACGACCGCTTTGCGAACCCACGGCAGCCTTTCCAACTCCGCGCTGAGAGCCGCGAGGTCTGCGCGCCACACGCCCGTCCCGGCGACGCCGCGACGCACGACCGTTTTAATCTCATCGGCGGAAGCGCGCGACGTGCCGCTAATGTCAATCGAGCGCGCTTCAAAGAAGGAGGCCGAAGCCGCCGCGCGATAGCCTGTGAAGAGAAGCACGCCCGCGACTATCGCCAGCAAAACTTTTCCCGCGAGCGGCGCATAAGCGAGAGCCGCACGCACTCTGCTGCCTCGGGCATGCGCGCTCGCGCCGCGCCGCGCAGGTTTCTGCACGATGCCTTTCGAGCGACCCGCCAGCGCGCCCCGCCCGTTAGCTCTCGGTGTGACGACTTGCTCTCTCAACTCCCCTCACTTTCTTCGGGCGTCTCGGCGCGCCACAGTTCGACTTCGTATTCCAGCTCGATGCCGCGCTCGCGTCGCACGCGTTCTCTGATCTCTTCGGCCAGGGCGAGGGCGTCTGAGGCGCGCGCGTTCTCGCCTTCCGTGACGATAAAGTTGGCGTGAACCGGAGAGACGAGCGCGCCGCCGCGACGCGTGCCTTTCATCCCCATCTCGTCAATCATCTTGCCCGTGCCGACCGCGCTGCCCGGCGGATTTTTGAAGAAGCATCCCGCGCTGCGCGAGCCGTGCGGCTGCGTCGCCATGCGCCGGGCTTTGGCTTCATCCATGCGAGCTTTAATCTTCACCGGATCATCAGCCACGAGGCGCAAGGTCGCGCCGAGCAATAATTCTCCATCACGAAAAGAGGTGTGACGATAATTCCATTCAACTTCGCTGCCGGGAATTTCCGCCACGCGTCCTTCGCGCGAGACGCGCACGGTCTCCGTGACAGTCCCGATTTCATGCTCGTAAGCTCCGGCGTTCATCCACAACGCGCCGCCGACTGTGCCGGGAATTCCGCCCAAACCCTCTATGCCGCTCAAGCCCTGTCGCCAGGCGTCTATGCACAAACGCGGCAAAGAATAGCCCGCACTCACGCTCACACGCTCGCCGTCAAATCTGGCTTCGCCCTTGAGTTCCTTTGTACTCACGACGACGTAATGATGCTCCGCGTCATCGGCCAAGACGTTGCTGCCTGAGCCGAGCGCGCGCCACGCAACCCCCGCCCTTTCAAATTCATAAACGACCGCCGCCGCCTGCTCTTCCGAAACTGGCTGAATCACCCAATCAATCGCCCCGCCCACACGCAGGCTCGTCAACTCCGCAAAGCGTTTCCCGCGCTCCGCGCGCACGCCGAGCCTCGCCGCGATCTCTTCAATCAAGGCATCGCGCCTGGCATAATCAATCTTGTTATTGACTTCGGTCATTCTTTCTAAAAACCTAAGAAGCTGTTTGGAAAACCCGCTGATGTCGCCGAAGGCGACCAACAATATAGCGGAGGGTGCAACCCTCCGAGCTTGGGCGTCACACAGGCGACGCTGAAAGTGTCGTACCTCAAGGTTCGTCACCTACGGCACCGGGGAGATTTGATGTGCCTCAATCGTAGCGATGCTCGCTACGCTATATTGTTCGTCATCTGCGATGACAAAACATGGACTTTCTATTTCCAAACAGCTTCTTAAGACCTGCTTAGCAAATTCAATAGTTGTTCGCCCGCCCTGTACACCGTCCCCGCGCCGAGCGTAATCACAAGGTCGCCTTCTCTGACATGCTCCCTCAAAACTTCCGCCGCGCCGTCGAGCGCGCCGATGTAGCGCGCGTTCTTGTGGCCGTAACGCTTAATCGCTTCGGTCAGAGCCTCAGAGGTCACGCCCTCAATCGGGTCTTCGCTGGCGGCGTAAATGTCCGCGACGAAGAGCGCGTCGGCGTTGTTGAAAGACTGCGCGAAGCCCTCCATCTGATCCTGCGTTCGCGTGAAGCGATGCGGCTGAAAGAGCACCACGATGCGCCGCCCCGCCGAGCCGATTTTCGCAGCCGCCAGCGTCGCTTTAATCTCAGTCGGATGATGCCCGTAATCATCCACGACGAGCACGCCCCGCTCTTCTCCCTTAAACTGAAACCGCCGGTCTGCATTCGTAAAGAGCTTCAAAGCCTCCGCGATCTGCTCGAACGACACGTCGAGTTCAAAGCCGACCGCGATGGCCGCGAGCGCGTTGTAAATATTGTGCAAGCCGGGCACATGCAAAGTTACTTCGCCGAGCGATTCAGTGCCCTGCCACACGGTAAAGCTTGAGCCGAAACCCTGATCGAAGCGTATGCCGTGCGCGGAGATGTCCGCCTGCGCGCTGAGGCCGTAAGAGACGCGCCTGCGTTTGACGTGCGGAATCACGGCCTGCACTTGCGGGTCGTCGAGACACAAAATCGCCGCGCCGTAGAACGGAACTTTGTTGACAAAGCTGGTAAAGCACTCGCGCACGTCGTCCATATCCCTGTAATAATCCATGTGCTCGCGGTCAATATTCGTGACGACCGCAATCGTCGGCGTCAGCATCAGAAACGAGCGGTCGCTTTCATCAGCTTCGGCCACCATCAAATCGCTCTTGCCTAATCTAGCGTTCGAGCCGAATGCTCCGACCACGCCTCCGACCACGACGGTCGGGTCGAGCTTGGCGTGTCCCAAAATAGTTGCGACCATCGAAGTCGTCGTCGTCTTGCCGTGCGAGCCTGCGACCGCGACCGTGTGCGGCTTGAGGCGCATCAACTCCGCCAGCATCTCAGCGCGCGGGATGACGGGGATCGAACGCTGTCTCGCTTCAATAATTTCAGGATTGTCATCACGCACTGCGGTCGAGCGCACCACGACATGTGCGTCCCCCACATTTTCGGCGCGATGCCCTTCATCCACCTCGACTCCGAGCTTTTCAAGACGCTCCGTCACGCTCGACTTCTTGAGATCAGAGCCGGAGACGCGGAAGCCCAGGTTGCATAAAACTTCCGCTATCCCGGACATGCCGATGCCGCCGATGCCGACGAAGTGTATGTGTTGAATGCTACGAAACATAAATCAAGTTAGTAGTTGGCAGTTAGCAGTTGGCAGTGCGCTAAGTTGTTGGCAAACAGGATTCATAGTTTTCACTCGCTTCTCTACGAAAGATTTTAACTGCCAACTGCCAACCGCTAACTGCCCACTACTTTCTCCATCAAATCAACGGTCGAGGCCGCCGCGTCGCCGCGCGCGAGCTGGCGGCTGGCCTCTTCCATGCGCGTGACGCGTTGAGGCTCTTTCAAGAGCGCGGCGATTTCGCTCGCCAAGACTTCTCCGGTCAAATCTTTCTGCAAGATCATCCGCGCCGCGCCCGCCGCTTGGAGAGCTTCGGCGTTCTTGCGTTGATGATCGTCTGCGGCTGTCGGGAGCGGAATCATAATCGCCGCTTTGCCCGCCGCCGAAAGCTCTGCGCAGGTCGTCGCTCCCGCGCGGCTGACGATCAAATCCGCGCCCGCGAACTCGCTTACCATATCGTTAATGTAGCGGCGCACGTCCGCGTCCCGCCATCCGGCCTCGTCGTAGCCCGCGCGCACAGTCTCGAAATCATGCTCGCCCGTCTGATGCGTGATATTCAGCACGCTGCGATACTCCGCGAGTTGTTTGAGCGCGGCGACCATCGCGTTGTTGATGCCGCGCGCGCCTTGCGAGCCGCCGAAGACGAGCAAAGAAAAACGCGTAGCATCGCGCGACTTCGCCGGAATGTCAAAGAACTCACGGCGCACTGGATTGCCCGTCAACACCCCTTTGCCGCGAAAGAACGGCAAGGCTTCTTCAAACGTCACCGCCGCCCTGTCAACGAACCGCGCGAGCATGCGATTGGTAAAACCCGGCAGCGCGTTTGAATCCATGACGAGCGTCGGGACTCTCATGAGCGCGGCTGTCAAGAGCACAGAACCCGTCACGTAACCGCCCGCGCCGACCACCACATCGGGGCGAAACTCTTTTATCAATCGCCTCGCCGCCGTAAAACTTTTCGGCAAGAGCCAGAGGCCGCGCAGCTTTCCCGCCAGCCCCACATTTTTCAATCCCGCGCTCTCAATCAGCGAGAGCTTGAAGCCAGCGTCCGGCACTAACTTCTGTTCAAGGCCGCGCGCCGTCCCGACGAATCTGACCTCGGACTTTTCATCGCGGCGCATAATCTCTTTCGCCACCGCAATGCCCGGATAAATGTGCCCGCCCGTTCCTCCGGCGGCAATCAGCACGCGCATCATAAAAAGTAAAAAGGTAAAAGGTAAAAGGTAAAAGTTTGGACAAAAGCATTTAATAAAAAGCTGGTTGCGGCCTTCCTTTTGCCTTTTACCTTTTTACTTTTTACTTTCATTGCATGCTCCTCTCGCCCGCGTGCTGCGAGATGTTGAGCAGAATGCCGACGGACAGCAGCGTCGGCACAAGGCTTGAGCCGCCATACGAGATGAACGGCAACGGAATCCCTTTGGTCGGCACGAGCGACAG
This sequence comes from Pyrinomonadaceae bacterium, assembly GCA_036403295.1. GTDB lineage: Bacteria > Acidobacteriota > Blastocatellia > Pyrinomonadales > Pyrinomonadaceae > JACMLC01. The sequence continues at coordinate 12,116 of DASWRG010000162.1, read as the reverse complement.
CACCACGCTCATATTAAAAAGAGCCTGCACGACGATGGCCGACACGATTCCGAGGCCGAGCAACATCCCGAACCTGTCCGGCGCGAGCAGAGCCGCGCGCACTCCGCGCCACAGAAAAAGCGCGAACACCAAGACCACCATAATCGCGCCGATGAGTCCGAGTTCTTCGCCGATGACCGCGAAGATAAAATCGGAATGCGCGAAGGGGAGAAAAAACATCTTCTGCTTGCCTTGCGCGAAACCCAGACCATTGAGTCCGCCAGAGCCGACCGCGATTAAAGACTGCACGACCTGAAAGCCTCTGTCCTGCGGGTCAGCCCAGGGGTCTAAGAAAGTAATCAAGCGTTGCAAACGCCACGGCACAAAGATAAGCATAGCGACCACGCCCACGAGAGCAGGCGCGGCAGCCATCCCCAGATGTAAAAGCCGTGCGCCCGCCGTGAAGCACATCACGACGCAGACCACCGCGAGCATCAACGCCGTTCCCAAATCCGGCTCGGCCACGACCAGCAATGCCAGCATGCCTGTCATCATCATGCACGGCACGAAAGTTTTCCAGAAAGAGCCTTCTTCGCCCGCTCGCTTTTCCAGAAAGTAAGCGAGAAAGATGGCGAGCGCGAGCTTGGCCGCCTCCGAAGGCTGCACGGAAAAGCCCGCGAACTTAATCCAACGATGCGCGCCGTTGACGCGCGGGAAAGCGAAGACCGCGAGCAACATCAACACCGTCAGGCCGAGCAAGCCGTACACGATTCGTTTATTTCGCAATCGCTGGTAATCGAACTGCATCGCAATCAGCATCGCGCCGAAACCGATGGCCGTCCACACGCCCTGCTTGATGACGTAGTAATAAGGACTGTGATTCTCCTCCATCGCCATCACGGCTGACGCGCTAAAGACCATCACGACGCCGAAGAGAGCCAAGCCCGCCGTCGCCGCGAACAACCATTTATCAGCCTGTAACTTTCTTGCCATAAAAAACAGGAGTCAGAACTCAGGACTCAGGAGTCAGAAGAAAAGGCTGAGGCCGCTTCTCTTCTGAGTTCTGTGTTCTCAATCTTCCTAACTTCTTCCTTAAAAACTTGCCCGCGCTGCTCGAAGCTCTCGAACATGTCAAAGCTCGCGCAGGCGGGAGCGAGCAGCACTGCGTCGCCCGCTTCTGCGGCATCGAATGAGCGTTGCACAGCATCCGTCATGTCGCTTGCGCGCTCGATGATCGCGTCGTTTCCTAATTCCCGTTCAATCGTGTCGGCGTCTTCGCCTATCAAAATCAGCTTGCGAACTTTTTCCCTGACGAGCGGCGCGAGCGGAGCATACGGCGCACGTTTGCCGCGCCCGCCGAGAATCAAAATCACACGCCCTTCATCATCCGCCAGAGCTTCCAGAGCCTTCAAAGTCGCATCCACGCTCGTCGCCTTCGAGTCGTTATAAAAAGTCACGCCGTCAATTTCTGCGACGCGCTCCATGCGATGCTCGACCGGCTGAAATCTCCTGACCGTCTCGCGCATCGCATCGGGCGAAGCTCCGCAAGCCAATCCCGCCGCCAACGCGGCCAACACGTTCTCGACGTTATGAAGCCCGCGAAGCTGCATCTCATCACGCGAGAGAAGCACGCGCTCGCCATCTCGCGTCCGCGCGACAAGCTCACGCCCTCTCAAAAACAATCCTTCTTCAAGCTCACGCCGCACGCTGAACAACGTGACATGCGCGCGAAGCCCGCTCGCCCAGGTCGAGACGATTTCGTCATCCGCATTCAGAATCGCCACGTCTTCCGCCGTCTGGTTGCGAAAGATGCGATGCTTGGCCGCCGCGTAATCCGTGACCGACTCATAACGATCCATGTGATTCGGCGTGACGTTGAGGACGAGCGCGACTGCCGGATGAAAATCCGCAATCGTCTCAAGCTGAAAGCTTGAGAGTTCGGCGACCGTCCATCCGTCATCGCGCGAAGTCTCGACCAGCGAGATGAGCGGCGTTCCGATGTTGCCTCCGACCTGCGTGTGCAGCCCCGCGTCTTTCAATAGCTCTCCAATCAAGCTCGTCGTCGTCGTCTTGCCGTTAGTTCCCGTGATGCCGACGATGCGCCCGCGCATGAAACGCGCGGCCAGCTCAATCTCGCCGATGACTTCCGCGCCCGCGCGCTCCGCATAACGCGCCGGAATAATTTTGGTCGGCACGCCCGGACTCATCACGACCAGCTCGATTTGATCCAAGAGCCACATCGGCACCTCGCCCGCCAAGAGTCCGACGCCTTCCGCCTTCAACGCGTGCGCCTCTTCCGGCCACTCTTCAATCGCTTTGCGATCATTCAAAGCAACGACCGCCCCGCGCGCCGCTAAGAATCGCGCGCACGCAACTCCGCTCCGCGCCGCGCCCATGACCAAAACTTTTTTGCCCGACAACTCCACGTTAATTTTTATCTCAACTTCAAAGTCGAAAGACTCAACAACGCAAACAAGATTGCGAGAATCAGAAATCGAAAGACGACCTTTGATTCGCGCCAGCCTTGCAACTCGAAGTGATGATGCAAGGGCGACATCTTGAAGATGCGGCGTCCTGTCATCTTAAATGACGTGACCTGTATCATCACCGACAAGGCTTCAATCACGAACACGCCGCCGACCATTAAGAGCATGAATTCCAGCTTCGTCAAAACGGCAATCGTGCCGATAGCTCCGCCGATGGCGAGGCTTCCGACATCTCCCATGAAAACTTCTGCGGGCGGCGCGTTGTACCACAGAAAGCCGAGGCTCGCGCCCGCCATCGCGCCGCAAAAAACAGTCAACTCAGCCGCCTCCGGCCTGTGCGTCAAATCCAAATACCTAGCCCAGCGCGCATCACTAATCAAGTAAGTGAAAGCGGTCAGAGCAGCCATTGCGATGAAAGTCACGCTGATGGCTAAGCCGTCGAGGCCGTCCGTCAAATTCACCGCGTTCGACGAGCCGAGCAGGACGACAATGACCACAACCAGATAAATCCACGGCCCGATGTAGCTGACGCCGTCAGGGTCTGCGGTCGCTTTGAAAAAAGGAATGTTCAAGTTCCAAGAGTATTTCGTCGCCAAGTAACGGGTTGTGATATAGAGCACAGCCCACACGCCGACCGCGATCAAAAGTTGAAAAGCGAGCTTCTGCTTGCCCGTCAGGCCGAGACTGCGCTGCTTCGCCATCTTCGCGTAGTCATCGAAAAAACCGATTGCGCCGAAGAGCGTCATCGCAATCATCACCGTCCAAACGTAGACGCTCGACAGTCGCGCCCACAAGAGAGTCGAGATGAGCACCGAGACGATAATCAGCACGCCGCCCATCGTCGGCGTCCCGCGCTTAGCCATATGCGCCTGCGGGCCTTCCTCACGAATCTGCTGGCCGACGTTCCAGTTCCTCAAAGCCGTAATCACTTTGCCGCCGAAGACCAGCGAGATGAGGAGCGAAGTGACCGTCGCATACGCCGTGCGAAACGTGACGTACTGAAAAACATTGAGCGCCTTAACGAGATACGACTCGCCGCCCGACAGGCGGTTGTAGAGCAATTCGTAAAAGATGTAATAGATCATCTCAAGTCAGAATCCAGAATCCAGAATCCAGAATCCAGAATGAAGAAAAGCGGCTGCGGCTTCTCTTCTGACTTCTGGCTTCCGACTCCTGACTTCTGCTTTTCATTCTCTCTCGTCTGCGCCGACAAGTGGAAAACGTTCGCGCAGGCGCTTGACGACCTTGTCCGTCTGCACTCCGCGCGAGCCTTTGATTAAAACCAGATCGCCCTCGCGTATCTCGTTCAGCAAAGCCGCCGCCGCCTCTTCCGAATCTTCAAAGAAGCGCAAATTGTTTTCGCTCATCCCGCCCGCCCGCGCGCCCGCGAGCAGCTCACGCGCCAGGCCGCGCACGCACCACAACACTTCGACGCCCGCACACGCAATCTCTCTTCCGGCCTCTCTATGCATCTGCGCGGCGTCAGTCCCAAGCTCAAGCATCTCGCCCGCGACGACGATGCGCCGCGACGCGTGCCCGCCGCCTTCCATCAAAGTTCTGACCATGCTCAACAGTGAGCGCGGGTTCGAGTTGTACGAATCGTCAATCACCTCGAAACCGGCTGCGAAGTCGAACACCTCGCCGCGCATCTTCGCCGTCTTCACAGTTCGCAAAGCTTCCGCGATTCGCTCCGGCTCTATCTCGAAACAGCTTGCGACGGCTGAAGCCGCGAGCGCGTTCATCAAGTTGTGACGACCGGGCAAAGGCAATTCAGCCTGCGCCGTGCCGCGCGGCGTGTGGAGACGAAAGCGGCTGCGCCCGAAGCGTCCCGTTTCGATCTCTGTCGCCATCACGTCCGCGCGATTTTCAATCCCGAAAGTCAGAGCCGCGCCCACATGCTTCGCGCGCATGGCGATGACCAGCTCGTCATCCGCGTTGAGCACAGCCGTCCCCGTCGCTTTGAGTCCTTCAATCAACTCGGCTTTGGCCGCCGCGATGTTTTCAATCGTGCCGAGGTGCTCAAGATGTACGGGCGCGACCAGCAGTTCGACGCCGATGTCGGGCGGCGTGATTTTGCACAGACGCGCGATTTCATGCATCGGCGACGACATCCCCATCTCAAGCACCGCGACATCAAACTCGTCTGGCGTGCGTCCCTCGCTCACCATCTGCAAGACCGAGAGCGGAAGGCCAAGCCCGTTATTGTAATTGCGCTCGCTCTTGAGCACGCGTTGCTCGCTCGCGCTCAAGAGATGCGCCGTCAACTCTTTCGCCGTCGTCTTCCCCGCGCTCCCCGTAATCGCCACGACGGGACGCGCCCACTTCTCATAAACTTTATGCGCCAGCGTTTGCAGAGCGACGATGCCGTCGTCCACCAGGAGCAAGCGGTCGGAGAAAGCCTTTAAAGCATCGCTCTCATGCGCGCGTTCTCGATGAGCGACAGCCGCGATAGCTCCGTTTTCAAATGCCTGCGGAATAAACTCGTGCGCGTCCGCGAATGTCCCGTTAAAACCCGCGCGCGTGTAATCTTCCGGCGACATGGCGAAGAAGAGTTCGCCTCTTTGCGTGGCGCGCGAGTCAATCGCGTAGCCCGCGATTTCCGTCTCCAGCAATGCTACGACGACGCCTGCCGCCGAAGCATTCATCAAACTCGCCGCCTCTCTTAAATTCACGCCGCGTTCGCCTCTTCCTTGACCTCGAATCTTGCGCGCGAGGGAGTGCGGCGGTCAATCTCAGAGGCGTGCGACACAGAATCTCTGTTCGCCGCTTGTTCAAGGCCGCGAGTGCGGCCAAACGTTTTCCTGTTCGCGCGCGTGCGTCGCAGACGCCTCCGGCACGCGCCGATGCCGTGCCGCACCTCATGATTTGGGAGATTCATCTCATTCATCAATCAATCCATTTGAGATTTCAGATCTGAAATTTCATAAGTTTTCAGATTTGAAGTTTCATGAGATTTCAGATCTGAAATTTCAAATCCGCGTTATTCGCTTCTTCCGAAATCCACCTGCACAGTCTGTCTTGCATCAAGCTCCGAGCCAGCCGCCGGACTCTGTTTCAAGGCGCGCCCCTCGCCGCGAGCTTCGAGCTGTAAGCCGAGCTGCGCGCAAATTCTGGCCGCGTCGCGCACGCTGCGCCCGCGCAAGTCCGGCATTAAGACCGCGCGGTTCGAGGCGAGCGCGTACACGACCTCGTCCGAATTTGATTTCCCGTCCGCGCGCGCGACTTGCGGCAGCGTCGCCTGACACTCTTCATTGATGCGCTCCATCTCCACGCGTGCGCGCTCGGCGGCCTCAGGCCCGACTAAATCTCGCGCGACCAAATCCCGCGCGGGCGCGTCTTTCATTTTGATGTCGGGCGCGACGTTGAGGCCGGGCAAAATCTGTTCGGCGATGTCACGAAAGACGGGCGCGGCCACGTCGCCGCCGTGATAAGCTCCCGCAGGCTCGTCAATCACGACGATAATCACGACCGCAGGATTCTCGACCGGCGCGAAGCCGACGAACGAGCCGATGAATTTGGTGGACGAATAGGTCTTCGTCTTCGGGTCAATCTTCTGCGCCGTCCCGGTCTTGCCCGCCGCCGTGTAGCCTTCGAGCTGCGCCTTCTTCGCAGTCCCGTTCAAGGTCACGCCTTCGAGCATGCGCCTTAAAGCCTGCGCCGTCTCCGCGCTGACCACTCGCCTTTGCTCAGGCGACGCGCGATACACAATCGAGCCGTCATCGCCGCGAATCTCGCGCACGATGTGCGGAGAGATACGCACGCCCGCATTCGCCAGCGCGCCGAACGCCGCAGCCATTTGCAAAGGCGTCACGCCGACTTCCTGCCCCATCGCCAGCGAACCCATTGACGATGGCTGCCAGCGCGCGACGGGACGCAGGAGTCCGGCGGTTTCGCCCGGCAGCTCAACGCCCGTCCGCGAGCCGAAGCCGTAAAGCTTCATGAAGTCGTACATCCGCTTGTCGCCGACGCGCAGGCCGAGCTTGATCGCCGCGACGTTGCTCGACTTGGCGAGCGCGTCCGCAATCGTCAGTGTGCCGAAAGCATGACCATCATGCACGAGGCGTCCGGCCACCATGATCGAACCCATCTGGCAATCTATGTGGTCATCGGGTTTGACCAAGCCCTCTTCGATGGCGGCGGAGTACGCGACGATTTTGAAGGTCGAACCCGGCTCGTAGATATTTTGCAGAGCTTCATTGAGGCGCGACTGCGGCGTGGATGCGCCAGCGTTGTTCGGATCAAAAGTCGGCGCGTTCGCCAGAGCAAGTATCTCGCCCGTGTGCGGGTCAAGCACGATGGCCGTGCCCGACCTGGCGTTCGTGCGCTCGACCGCCGCCTGTAACGATTGCTCGGCGCGATACTGAACCATCTGGTCAATCGTCAGGACGACCGACTGTCCCGTCGTCGGTTGCGCGACGATGCTTTCGTAGGGACGCTGGTGCGCGTCAGTCTCTATGAAAATCTTCCCGGCCTCACCGCGTATTCTTTGATCGTGAGACTGCTCGATGCCGGCGAGTCCGACTTCATCCAGACCGACGAAGCCGAGGACGTGCGCGGCCAGCGAGCCATTCGGATAAAAACGCTTCGGCTCTTTTCGCATATGCACGCCGTCGAGCTTGAGATTTGAAATCTCTCCCGCGCGTTCTTCATCAAGACGGCGCGCGAGCCACATAAATTTTTTGTTGCTCTGCTTCGCCTCCGCGAAACGCGCGGCCAGCTCCTTCGCTTCAAGGCCGACGAGCGGAGCAAGACGCTTTGAAGTCTCTTCGATGTCCTTCAGCTCATACGGGACGGCAAAGCAGGAATCCGTCTCGATGCTGCGCGCCAATTCGCTCCCATTGCGATCAAGCAGCAAGCCTCTGACGGGGCTGATGTCAATCTCGTCCTCATGCTGCTGGCGCGCGTATTCGTGCAGCCAGTCGTGCTGCGCCGTTTGCAGGTAAACGAGACGAGCCGCGATGCCGAGCATCCAGACCGCCATCACGCAAACGATGACGAGCGTGCGGCGGCGCGAGGTGTCAGGTCGTATTTTCGATGCAGAGATAGGGCGTGCGCGCATGAATCGTTTGGCTCGTTCCTCTCTGGAATCACACGCGGGATTTGACCGGGCGGCTGCCCCGCCGCGCATGAATTGGGAATGCTCAAAAACAGATGTCTCTCGTGTGCCGCCTTTGGTTCAGGGAGAAGCGGCGCAAAGCTTTTCGGTTTCAATCAACCGCTAACGGTTAAGCGCGGCGGAGGGAGCAGCCATCGCGGCGGCGGCTGTCGGCAGTTTCTCTTGAGCCATGCTCGCGCGTCCCATTTGACCGGGTGCGACCGGCTGCAAGCCGAGCCTGCGCGCTTCGCCTTCGAGACGCGCGGGCGCGGACGCCTGCTCCCTTTCAAGCATGAGGCGACGCTGCTCCTCGATTAACTGCTCGCGCTCGTGCCTCAGCTTCTCGCCTTGATAACCGTAACGCACGGCTGCGAAATGTTGTCCCGCCGCGAAGATAAAACCGCCCGCCAAGAGCAGCCCCGAAAAGAGCAGCAACGCGAGACGCGACAGTGCGCGCCCGTCACGCTCGCGGTGAATGGTGAAGTTCGGTTGGTTGAGCGGTAATCTTCTCATCGTAAATCCAGAGTTTAGAGTCTGGAGCCTGGAGTCCGCGTTTGAAGTTTGAGTTTTTGGCTACAGACTTCAGATTCCGGACTCTTGACTGTCAAGTTTTCGACAGGCGCGCAGCTTTGCGCTACGTGCGCGAGGGTTCTCGTCCATCTCTGCTTGAGAGGGCGTGACCGGACGGCGCGTCAGAATCTCGACCGCGCGGCGCGCCCCGCATGAACAGACCGGCACGCGCGGCGGGCATTCGCAACGCCCCGACAGACGACGCAAGGTCTGCTTCACAATGCGGTCTTCGAGCGAATGAAAGCTGATGACGACTAGGCGTCCGTCCGTCTGTAAAAGATCAATCGCCGTTTCGATGAATTGGCTCAAGCCTTCAAGCTCACGATTGACGGCGATTCTTAAGGCTTGAAAAGTTCGCGTCGCCGGATGAATCCTCTCGGTCTTGCGTGAGCCGACGGCGCGCGCCACCAGTTCCGCCAGCTCGCGCGTCCGCGTCACAGGCTCGCCGCGCTCTCGTCTCTCGACGATCCAGCGTGCGATGCGACGCGAGCGACGCTCCTCTCCATATTCAAAGATGATGCGCGCGATCTCTTCTTCAGGAAGATGCGCGAGCAGGTCTGCCGCCGTCTCTTCATCGCTCGAAGCATCCATCCGCATATCGAGCGGCGCGTCGTGGCGAAAACTGAATCCCCTCTCCGCCGCGTCAAGCTGAAGCGAAGAGATGCCGAGGTCTGCCAGCACGCCGCTCACTTTATCTTCGCCCGCTTCCCTAACGATGCGCGCGATGTCGCGGAAGTTCGCGTGCGCCGCGCGAAAGCGCGAGCCGAAATGAGCGAGACGTTTCGTGCTCCACTCAAGAGCCGTGCGGTCGCGGTCAATCCCGATCACGCGCGTCTCAGCCGAAGCCGCGAGAATCGCTTCACTGTGCCCGCCGAAGCCGAGCGTGCAGTCAACGAACAGGCCGCCGCGCTCAGGCCGCAGCCAACTCAGCGTCTCTTCTAGCAGCACGGGGCGATGGGGCACGCCGCCTATGCCCCCCATAAGCGTAGCCATCACCACCGCCCCGTGATCTCAAAGAACTTTGTTAGGTGATAGGAAAGAGCTTTTTGTTTTGTCTCATCACCTATCACTTATCACCTATCACTAAAATCAAATTCCGAGCCGCGCGATGGACGCTTCGTCCTCTTCCGTATATGGATCGGAGAGGAGGCGTCGCTGAAATCGCTCAAGCTCCCAAACTTCCAGATAAGTCAAATAGCCCAAGACCGCCACGTCGCCGATGACCTCCGCGCTCTTGCGCAGGAGCGGGTGGATGAGCACGCGCCCTTGCGCGTCTATCATCGCCTGCTGTCCGTAATAATTGGTTCGGTCAAGGAACTTGCGCCGCGCCGGATCCATCGTCGGCAGGAGCGACAGTCTTTGCTCAATCGCTTCCCATTCGGGCAAAGGATAAATCCGCACGCTCTCGCCCGTCAGGCTCGTGACATACACCTCTTTGCCGTGCTGCTCTTCGACCAGACGCCGAAACGGGGTCGGCACTTTCAGACGCCCTTTGGAATCCATCCGCGCCGTGTAATTCCCTCTTAACATACGGTTGCGCCTGTTGTAACATCGGCTTGGTGCTTAAAAGCTCTAGTAGTACTTTAATGATTTGTCACAAGCTACTCAGAAATGCCCACTTTTGCCCACTTTTCTCCACCCGTCGCGCATAGTACGCCCCTCCGTTGGGGCTGTCAAGAGATAAAACGGGTTTCAAACCCAGAATTTTAAGCACGATTTGGTGTACTTTTCGGGGCGAACTGTCCGGTAAGCAGCCAAATGTATCCGAATTTTTGAAGTATCTTAAGCAGACACACTTCCCTGCTTAAGCGTCAAACTTCCAGATAGCCAAGCCCGGCGCACATCATGTATATTGCAGGCATGCCGCATTCAAATCTTGCCATCTGGCGAAAAGCGGACTGACCGCACATGGGTTTCGGCGGACTTCTCATCTTCGGCGCGTTGGCGGCGCTGGCAAATCTGCTGGGCGGGATGCTGCTGGTTTCATCGGGCGCGCATCGCTGGGACGAGCGGCTGCTGAAATACCTGGTCGCGCTCGGCGCGGGCTTTATGCTGGCGGCGATTTTTATAGAGATCGTCCCTGAATCAATCAACCTCTGGATAGACACGAGTCAGGGAGCGGCAGCCGGGGCGGCTGTCTTGCGCCCGATGACGCTCCTGCTCGGAGGCTATCTACTGATACAGCTTTTCGAGCACACCTTCGCCCCGCACTTTCACTTCGGCGAGGAGACGCATCCGGAATCCGTGATTCGCCCGTCGGCGGCCTACACGGCCATCGGCGGCCTGACGATTCACACCTTCTTTGACGGCGTCTCGATTGCCGCAGCCTTTCTGGTCAACATCAAATTCGGCCTGCTTATTTTTGTCGCGATTATCCTGCACAAGATGCCGGAGGGCTTCACGGTGGCTTCGATCATGCTGGCTTCGGGACGTTCGGGGCGCAAAGCTTTGATCGCTTCGCTGATGGTCGGGCTGGCGACCTTCGCCGGAGTGATTTGCGTCGCCCTGCTCAGAACCGGAGTCTCGTCAATCGTCGCCTACGCGCTTCCCTTCTCGGCGGGCGTCACGCTTTACGTCGCGGCCAGCGATTTGATTCCTGAGGTCAATCATAAAGAGGAGCGAAATCCCATTGTATCCATCGTCGTTTTCGGCGGCGTCGCGCTCTTCTATTTACTGCATCGCCTGATCGAAGGATAAAAAGAGTTTCACGCAAAGGCGCAAAGGAAGCAAGCCAAGTTGTTGAGTGCTGCTCACTCTTGGCGGCTTCTTCTTTGCGTCTTTGCGTGAAACTGTTTTTCTCTTCTTCATTGACCCTTCTCATGTTGACTCACGTTTGTGAGTTGGTATGATGGCGTCATTGATTACCCTTCGGCTTAAATTTGTGTTGCTGGCCTTGATGGCTTACGTCTGTTGTGTTCAGGCGGGCGGAGTCGTGCGCGCACAGGAGCAGGATTTGCAGATTCCGCAGCCGACCGGCAATGCGGTCAACGATTTCGCCGGAGTCATTGACGCGGGGACGAAAGAGCGGCTTGAGCAGATTCTCATCAATCTCAAAAAAGAGCAGCAGATAGAGTTTGCCGTCGTCACTGTGAAGACGACCGAAGGCAGAGAGATATTTGATTACGGGATGGCGATTGCGCGACGCTGGGGCGTCGGCCCGGCCAATGATGACAAGCAAGGCTTGCTGCTTCTCATCGCAGTTGACGATCACAAATATCAAACGTTTGTGAGCCGCCACCTGCAAGGCGAGTTGACGGACGGGACGGTCGGCTCGATTCAGCGTCAATATCTGATTCCGGCCTTGCGCGCCGGAAATTACGGGCAAGGCTTGATGGATACCGTGCGCGCCTACATTGACACGCTGGCCGCAGAGCGCGGCTTTAGCACGGCGTCAATCTATCAGGATAACAACGCGAGCACGCCGCGCCAGTCGCAGCCGCAAACGCGACGACGACCGAGCACGGGCAGCGGCTTCTCAAGCTGCGTCTGGATTATCATTATTATCTTCGTGTTGATTTTCATCTTCGGCAGTCGTGGCAGAGGCGGAGGCGGGAGCGGCTGTTTGAATATGCTCTTCTTAGGCTCGCTGCTGAGCAACGTCGGTCGCGGCGGATGGAGTTCGGGCGGTTGGAGCGGCGGCGGCTTTGGCGGGTCGAGCGGCGGCGGTGGCGGAGGCTTCGGCGGCTTTGGCGGCGGAGGAGATTTTGACGGCGGCGGCGCGGGCGGCAGTTGGTAATAAAACGCGAAAGATGAGAGACAAGCTTTTTCTCTTTCACGACGCTTTTGATTTGGTGAACGGATTAAGAGATGGCTAACAAGATCACGCAGGAATCGCTTCGTCATTTTGTCGAAGACTTGCGCCACACGCACGGCGACAATCTGGCGTCCGTAGTGCTCTACGGCTCTGCGGCGGCGGGCGATGAGGTGGAGCAGCAGTTCGGCTACAACGTGCTCGTCGCTTTGCAGCACATCACGCCCGCAGACCT
>DASWRG010000161.1:0-18369 GCA_036403295.1 Pyrinomonadaceae bacterium | reverse complement strand
GATTTTGAAATCATGACGAAAAGAATTCTGATTATTGACGACGAGGAAAACATACGCCGTGTGACGCGCCTGACGTTGGAGGCGGCGGGCTACGAAGTGGGAGAGGCTGAAGACGGACAACGTGGCCTTGAAGCTTTCGGCGACGGCTCGGCGTGGGACGCGGTGTTACTGGATCAGAGGATGCCGGGGATGGACGGCCTCGAAACGCTCCGTCACATCAGGCAGCGTCAGCCAATGGCGCGCGTCATCATGGCGACCGCCTACGCTTCGATTGAGCTGGCGGTGGATGCGATGAAACTCGGCGCGACAGATTTCGTGCGCAAGCCGATGACGCCCGAAATCTTGCGTCACGCCGTGATGGCGGCTCTCTCCAAACAATCGCGCGTGTCGGCGGCAACCGCTACTTCGGGAGAAGTTGCGGTCGAGCCGTTGATTCAGACGATCACGATGAACGGCTTCACGGTCTTGGAGTCAGAGAACATTCGGCATGCGCCGGACGAACGCCGCTTTACAGTCAAAAGTCCCGACGGCGATGAGCATGAAGTGCTGGTGCAAATAGACGACGAGGCGGTCGGATTCGTCGAGCGCATGACGAGGCGACGCCTGCCCGCCGAAAGCTCTTTCTGGACGACGCAGGCCGGGCGCATCTTGAGCGACTACTTGTGGAAAGAGGGAAAAATTCCCCCGACCAGAAAGCTCACGGTGAGAGATGTAGACCGCGACGAACTGCCAATCGCGGCGCGCTGGTAAAGCAGTGATGAATCCAATTCGAGAGGAACAATAAACATGGCGGCGGAACTCAAGCGTTTCATCATCGGTCGCGCGCTCAGGACGGAACAGGCCGCGCACGAAAGGCTCACTAAGAAAACCGCGCTCGCAGTTTTCTCATCCGACGCGCTCTCTTCGACCGCTTACGCGACGGAGGAAATCCTGCTTGTGCTGGCGGTCGCTTACGCCTACGGGCAGACGAATAGTTTCAATTACGTCGTGCCCGTCTCCATCGGCATCGCCGCCCTGCTCGCCATCGTCGCCGCCAGTTATCGACAGACGATTCACGCTTATCCTTCGGGCGGCGGCGCGTACATCGTCGCCAAAGAGAACTTAGGCACGAATGCGGGACTCATCGCGGGCGCATCCTTGCTCGTTGACTACGTGCTGACGGTTTCGGTTTCCATCGCCGCCGGGGTCGCGGCCATCACATCAATGGTACAGGGGACGCGATACGCCTGGCTCGACGAGCATAAGGTTCTGCTCTGTCTGATTTTCATAGCCTTCATTGCTATCGCCAACCTGCGCGGCGTGCGCGAATCGGGCGCGCTCTTCGCCGCTCCGACTTACGCTTTTCTCTTCAGCTTTCTTTTCATGATCGCTTACGGCCTCTTTCATTACTACATGTACGGAGGAGCTGCGCCCGCGCCCGGCCCCGATGAGATTAAAATTGCCGAAGGATACAAGCTTCAGCCTTTGACTCTCTTTCTACTGCTCGGAGCATTCTCGAACGGCTGTGCGGCGTTGACCGGCATCGAAGCCATCTCGAACGGCGTGCCCGCCTTCAAAAAACCGGAGGCGCAGAATGCCGCGACGACGCTCGTCTGGATGGCCGTACTCCTGACAGTGATGTTTCTCGGCACGAGCGTGCTCGCCTATCTCTATCATGTGCATCCGCACCGGAACGAGACTGTCATCTCGCAGTTCGCGCGCATCATGTTCACGGGGCCGCTCGCCTGGTTCTATTACGTCGTGCAGATTGCGACCGCTCTGATTCTCATTCTGGCGGCCAACACTTCATTCGCGGATTTCCCGCGCCTCGGCAGCCTGCTGGCGCGCGACCGTTTCCTGCCGCGACAGTTTGCTAATCGCGGAGACAAGCTGGTCTTCTCAAACGGCATCGTCATCTTGGCGGTCTTCGCCAGCGTGCTGGTGATCGCCTTCGGCGGAGACACGAGTCGTTTGATTCCGCGTTACGCGGTCGGCGTCTTTCTCTCCTTCACGCTCTCGCAATCGGGCATGGTCAGGCATTGGCTCAAAGAGCGAGCCGAGCACCGCGCGCGACGGGCGCAGGCGCGCGACGTGCCGAAAGGAAAACCGTTCTTCAACGGGAGCGCGGACGATTCACAAACCTTGCCTGATGTCGAGCTGGCGGCGGCTGAGACGCGCGGGCAAACATTTGTCACTGACGAAGTGACGGACGGCTCGCACTGGAAGAAATCAATCGTCATCAATGCCGTCGGAGCGGTCGCCACCTTCATCGTCCTGTGCGTCTTCATCGCCACCAAGTTCATACACGGCGCGTGGATCGTTGTCGTCGTCATCCCTCTGCTCGTGCTGATGTTCCGCGCCATTCACAATCATTACGTCGGCGTGGCGAAACAACTCTCGACGGAAGGACTCGAAGACTTGACTCCGATTAAGCACACGGTCATCGTGCCTATCTCCGGCATCCATCGCGGCGTCATCTGCGCCTTGCAGTACGCAAAGTCCATCGCCCCCGAACATGTTCAGGCCATCTATGTGGATTTCGATGAGGAGGCGACGGCCAAGCTGCGCGAGAAGTGGGAACGCTGGGGCGCGGGCGTCAACCTCGTCGTACTGCCCTCGCCTTATCGTGAATTGACGCGCCCGCTCTTGCGTTACATCGCGCGCCTTGAACGCAAGCACGACAACGACATGATAACGGTCGTGCTGCCCGAATTCGTTCCGGCCAAATGGTGGCAGCACTTGCTGCACAATCAAAGCTCGCTGCTTTTGAAAGGCGCGCTCCTCTTCAGAGAAGGCGTCATCGTGACCAGCGTGCCGTATCACCTCAAGCATTAAATTGGTAGAGATTCAGTTTCAAACGGAGCGAAGAAAAAGAGATATTCCCGCAAAGGCGCAAAGGCGCAAAGAAAGACGCGAAGAGGGCATCCATCATAAAGAATTGCTCAACCTCTTTGCGGCCTTCTTTGCGCCTTTGCGCCTTTGCGGGAGATTCTTCGTGTATGCTGAGGTAGAATGTTTGCCGATTAAACAGTGGAGATAATTTTGAGCTCTGTCCTTCAGAGAAGAGTCGTGCAATATACGCTGGCGGCATTCAGCCCCATCGCGGCGACCGCTTTGCTCACGCCCTTCCGCGCGCATGTCAATCAAACCACTGTCGCGCTCGCGCTGCTCCTGATCGTCCTCTTCGTCGCCACCCTGTGGGACAGCCGTCCGGCCTTGCTCTCCTCCGCCTTCGGCATGCTCTGTTTCAACTTCTTCTTTCTGCCTCCTTTCGGGACGTTGACGATTGCCGCGCCCGACAACTGGATTGCGCTGACGGCTTTTCTCATCACAGCCATCACCGCCGGGCAGCTCTCCGCGCGAGCCAAGAAGCGCGCGGAGGAAGCGGAAGCGGGTCGCAGAGAGATAGAGCGTTTGTACGCGGAGCTGCGCGACGCTTTTGAGCGCGCCAGTCATGCGGAAGCGTTGCGCCAGAGCGAGAAGCTGAAGTCGGCTCTCCTTGATGCCGTGACGCACGACCTGCGCACGCCGCTCACCTCCATCAAAGCCTCAATCACGACGCTGCTCGACGAGGCTCGCGGCAACACGAATGCAGAACAGTCTATCTCGCTTGATACGGAGTCGCGTGTGGAGATGATGGAGGTGATTGACGAAGAGAGCGACCGTCTCAATCGCTTCATCGGCGGTCTGATCGAGCTGGCGCGCATCGAAGCGGGCGAGCTGCATCTGCGTCGTCAGTGGGGGACGGTGGAAGAGATCATCTCGACTGCGCTCGCGCGTGCGTGCGCGCTCACACGCGGGCACCGGATTGTGACGGATGCGGAACGCGAGCTGCCGGTCGTTCGCGTGGACGAGCGAGCCGTCAGCGAAGTGGTCTACACGCTCATTGATAACGCCGCGAAATATTCTACGGCGGGCACTACCATTCGCATCTCATCCGAACAAACTCTTAACGGGTTGATTCAAATCGCGGTCGAGGATGAAGGCGAAGGCATCCCGCCGGATTTGCGCGAGCGCGTCTTCGATAAATTTTTCCGCGCCACACGCGACGGCGACGTGAGCACGCGCCAACCCTCCGGCACAGGGATGGGGCTGGCTATCGCTAAAGGCATCGTCGAAGCGCACGACGGGCGTATCTGGATTGAGAGCGGTCAGCGCGGCAATGGGACGCGCGTGGTCTTCACCCTGCCCGTTGGAGATGAAGACGAAGATGTTCACGCAAAGGCGCAAAGGCGCAAAGAAAGCATTCAAGCTTAAGCATCGCTCAACACCTTTGCGCCTTTGCGAGAGATTTTTTATGGACGATAAGCCGCGCATCTTAGTGGTAGACGACGAAGCCCAATTGACGCGCGTCTTGCGCACGGGACTCAAATCGCACGGTTACGACGTGCGCGTCGCCGCCGACGGCCTCACTGCGCTCGAAACTTTTAATGACTGGCATCCAGACCTCTTGATTACAGACCTCGCCATGCCCAACATGGACGGCCTTGAACTCTGTCGTCGCTTGCGAATGATCTCGCAAGTTCCGATCATCGTCCTCTCCGCCAAAGGCGAAGAGAAGACAAAGGTTGAGGCGTTGGACATCGGCGCGGACGATTACGTCACCAAGCCTTTCGGGATTGACGAGCTGCTGGCGCGCGTGCGCGCCTCACTGCGCCGCGCGATTACTTCCGACACGGGCGACGCCGCGCAAACCATCATGGAAGCGGGCGATTTTCACATTGATCTGGAAACACGCAACGTCACAGTCGGCGGGCGCGAAGTCCATCTGACGCCGAAAGAGTTCGACCTCCTCACATACTTTATGAAGCACGCGGGCAAGGTGCTCACGCATCGCACGCTGCTGGCCGCGCTGTGGGGCGGCAACTACGTCGAGCAGAACGAATACCTGAGAGTCTTCGTCGGCAACCTGCGAAAGAAGATTGAGACGGACACTTCCGGCCCGCGCTATATCCTGACAGAGCCGTGGGTTGGTTATCGCTTCGACCCGCAGGGCGCATAAACCGCGAGGCTAAACAGAGAAGAAGAAAAAGACGGGTTCGCGCAAAGGCGCAAAGGCGCAAAGAAGACGCCAAGAGCAAGTGTCATTCAACAGCTTAGCGTTCTTCCTTTCCGCCTTTGCGCGAGCTTCTTTCGTGGCGGGCTGGTTTGCCCGATTCCTCGCGCGGGCATTACACTATCTTTGAGATGGGCAAACACGGAAAAGTTCAGACCGCGCTTGAGTATGCTGCGGCGCGCACGCTGCTCGCGGGACTCGGCGTGATGCCGCGCCAAGCCTCCGTCGCCATGGGTCGCGGCATAGGTCGCATCGCTTACGCCTTCGGCGGCAGACTCCGCCGCGCCGGGACGCGCAATCTTGAGCTGGCTTTTCCTGAGATGAACTCGAAAGAGCGCGAGCGTATCTTGCGCGGCTGCTTTGCGAGTCTCGGTCGGCTGCTCGGCGAGTTCAGCCACTTCGCGCACGCGACGCCCGAAAGCCTGTCGCGCATCATTGACTGCGAAGGCTTGCATCATCTCGAAGAGGCGGAGGCGCGCGGCAAGGGCACGATTCTTTTCACGGGACACCTCGGCGCGTGGGAGTTGACGAGCCTCGCGCTGTCGGCCTTCGGGCATCGCGTGGATTTTCTCGCGCGGCGAATAGACAACCCGCTCATCGAAGAGCTGGTCGAAAAGACGCGCACGCGTTTCGGCAATCGCTCGATAGACAAACGAGCCGCCGCGCGACCGATGCTCCGCGCTTTGAGCGCGGGCGGCACGCTCGGTATTCTCGTAGACCTCAACACGCAGCCGCACGAAGGCGTCTTCGTGGACTACTTCGGTATTCCGGCCTCGACCACTTCGAGCGTCGCCACGCTCGCGCTTCGCACTGACGCGACCGTGCTTCCGATCTTCGCGCCGTGGGATGCAGAGCGCAGGCGTTTCATTCTCAAAATCGAGCCGCCCGTCTCAGTGACGCAGAGCGGCGAGCAGGCGGAAGATATTCGCGCCCTGACCGCGCGCATCACTAAGGTCATTGAAAAATACGTGCGCCTCTATCCGGAGCAATGGCTCTGGATACACAAGCGTTGGAACACGCGCCCGCACGGCGAAGCAGACCTCTACGCGACCCGCATTCACCGCAGAGACGCAGAGACGCAGAGAGAAAAGGAGCATGAAAAGCATGCTTTTGATGCTTGACCATTTCCGTCATCTGCTCTGCGTCTTTGCGTCGCTGCGGTGAATTGCTTCCCTTCTCATCTGTTTGCCACACTTTCTTGTCATCTTCTTTACACTCAAAGGATTCCCGGCAAGTAGGCTAAAGCTGAAAACCCCTGACAGCTATCTCCCCGACAAACGCTTTTTTTGAGCGTGCTCACGCTCAGGACAAGGAGGATTATGGAAAGCAGGGCAAAAATTTTCGGGCATGGCATGCATCCGATTCTGATCGTGTTCCCGCTCGGACTGCTGGCGACGGCGGTCATCTTCGACGCCATCTATTTGATCCGGGGCAATCCGCAGATGGCTATCGTCGCATACTGGATGATTGCCGCTGGCATCGTTGGCGGAGTGGTCGCCGCGCTGCCGGGCTGGATTGATTGGTTTGCGATTCCAAAGGGGACGCGCGCCAAGTCCGTCGGCTTGCTTCATGGACTCGGCAATGTCGTCGTGTTGCTCCTCTTCGCCGCGAGCTGGTATATGCGGCGCGATGCTCCCGACAGGCCGGAGTTGATTGAACACGTTCTCTCATTCGCGGGCGCGGGAATTGCTCTGCTCACGGGCTGGCTCGGCGGAGAGCTGGTCGAAAGACTCAGTGTGAGCGTCCATCCGGGCGCGCATCTCGACGCGCCGAACTCGCTTTCAGGCAGACCGGCGAGCGACAACGCTTCCGGCGCGGGCAGGACTTAAGAAACTTTTAGGAGAATGGAAAAATGGGTGTACAACTCAAGAAACTTAACGAGCAGGTGATTGTCATCACGGGCGCGTCAAGCGGCATCGGCCTGGTGACGGCGCGCATGGCCGCGCAAAGGGGCGCGCGTCTCGTCCTCGCCGCGCGTAACGAAGAGGCTCTGCGCGAGCTGGTGGACGAGATCAAGGCGTCGGGCGGCGAGGCGACTTTTGTTGATGCAGACGTGACGCAAGAAGAAGAGGTCGAACGCATTGCGCGTGCCGCCGTCGAACGCTTCGGCGGTTTTGATACGTGGGTCAACAACGCGGGCGTTTCGATTTACGGGCGTGTGCTGGATGTTTCGATGGAAGATCACCGGCAGCTTTTTGAGACGAACTACTGGGGCCTGGTGCATGGCTCGCGCGTCGCGTGTGAGCATTTGAAAGAGCGTGGCGGCGCGCTCATTAACATCGGCAGCGTCCTCTCAGACCGCGCGATTCCCTTGCAAGGGACTTACTGCGCCTCGAAGCATGCGGTCAAAGGCTACACGGACGCGCTGAGGATGGAGCTTGAAGAAGAGGGCGCGCCTATCTCCGTCACGCTCATCAAGCCGAGCGCGATTGACACGCCATACCGCGAGCACGCGAAAAATTATCTCGCGGTCGAGCCGCAGAATCCGCCGCCCGTCTACGCGCCCGAAACCGTCGCCGAAGCTATCCTCCATTGCGCCGAGCATCCCGAAAGAGATGTTTACGTCGGCGGCGGAGGCAAAGCCCTCTCCTCGATGGGCGAACACGCGCCGCGTCTGACAGACAAGGTGATGGAGCGCACGATGTTCGACCTGCAACAAACCGACAAGCCCGCCTCTGCTTCAAGAAGAGAAGGGCTGTACTATCCTTCGGGAGAACTCGAAGAGCGCGGCGGCTATGACGGCCACGTCGCCGAGAGCAGTCTTTACACGAAGGCGACCCTGCATCCGGTCATCACGGGCGCGCTCCTCTTCGGCTCCGGCCTCGCCCTCGCGGCACTGCTTCGCGGCGGCGGCAACGGCCACAAAAACTAAAACACGTTTTTTCTCTTTGCGTCTTTGCGCCTTTGCGTGAGATATAATTTCTCGCTGGTGGCGCAAAGACGCAAAGGAAGAGAAAATTCTGTGCCCCTGAAGCCTGACAACGCGAAATTGGTTGCGGCTCTCCGAAAATCTTTCGGCGAGCTTTATCTGCCGCTTGAGCTGAGCATTCGTTCGGTGTGGCGCGGGGCGACGCGTCCGCCGGAGGCTCGGATGGTCTTTGATAATCAGCTCGTCGCCGTCGCGAAGCGTTTCGTGAATGTGCGCGAGGGTTCGTTCGAGGAGAAGGAAAGCTATTTTGAGACCGTCTGCCGTTGGTTCGAGCTGAAGCATGAAGAGCATGCTTTTCCGCTTCCGCCCGAACGCAGTTTCGATGAGCGTATCCGTCAGAGGCTCGAACGCACGCCCGTCGTCGTCTCGTATCTAGAGGAATACGACAGCCGCTTCGGTTTCAATTACGCAGACCGCGCGCGGCACGCGCTCTTTCAGTTCGCCAACCTCGTCATCAAATCCGACGGCACGGTGACGAAGGCGGAGGCCGCCGCCCTCTTAAAGTTCAAACAGACGCTCTATCCACATGGCGCAGTCGAAGAAGAGCAAGCTGAGAAAAATTCCGGGGCTGTCGAGCAGGTTGAAAAAGAGGCTGTTGACGAAGAGCTTGCGATTGAAGACGAAGAGCCGCGCCCGCTCGAAGAGTTGTTGAAGGAGCTTGACGGGCTGGTCGGCCTTGAGCGCGTCAAGGCGGACGTGCATCAACTCGTCAACTTTCTCAAAGTTCAGGGGATGCGCGAGGCGCAGGGACTCGCGCCGCTTCCCATCTCGCGGCATCTGGTTTTTTACGGCAATCCGGGCACTGGCAAGACGACGCTGGCGCGCCTCCTGGCGCAGGTCTATCGCTCGCTCAAGATTTTGAGTCGAGGTCATCTGATTGAGACAGACCGCGCGGGACTCGTCGCGGGCTTTGTCGGGCAGACCGCGCTCAAAGTCAAAGAGGTGGTCAGGAACGCGCTCGGCGGCGTGCTCTTTATTGACGAAGCTTACGCGCTCAACCCCGAAGGACGCGGCAGCGATTTCGGGCAGGAGGCGGTCGAAACCCTGCTCAAGCTGATGGAAGATCACAGGCACGATTTGATTGTCATCGTCGCCGGATACACGGACAAGATGGATGATTTCATCGCGTCGAATCCGGGCTTGCGCTCGCGCTTCAATAAATTTTTTCACTTCGAGGATTACCAGCCCGCGCAGCTCGTCGAAATCTTCAAAGGCTTCGCGGCCAAAGCCGCTTTCAAGCTGACGCCCGCAGCCGAAGAGAAACTGAACGAGATGTTCAAGCTCCTCACACTCGCGCGCGACGAATCCTTCGGCAACGCCCGCACGGCGCGCAACCTCTTCGAGATGACCATCAGCAAACAGGCCAACCGCCTCGTCACGCTGCCCAACGTGACACAGGAAATCCTCTCGACCATAGAGGGCGCGGACGTGCCGACCGCAGAGGATTTAAGCTCAAGCGGCATCAGCCTTCCGGCAAGTGAAAAGTAAAAAGGCAAAAGGTAAAAGGAAGGCGGAAACCAAATTTTTTAAATGAAATGTTTTGTCCGCACTTTTGCCTTTTGCCTTTTTACTTTTACCTTTTCTCGCTTTGACAGGCATCGGTAGATAACCTAAAATCGCGCACGCTTCTCGTCGCAGAAGCAGCTTCTTTAAGCGTCTGAGATTCCCTTGCCGCAGTAAGTATTCTTCATGCGTTTGAAAGCTTCACAATTTAAGCGGGCGCGCCGCAGTGTCAACCAAAGCGCGTCGCCTCTCATTTAATATTCAGTTAAAGGTTTTAGCAGTATGAAAGTTTTACGTAATTTAAGATGGCTGGCTACGCTTGCGCTCATCCTTCTCGCGTCGCATGCGTTTCCGGCGCGCGCGGCTGCCGACAAAGAGTACACGGGCAAGCTCGATGCCGAATTGAAGTCGAATCAGAGTGAGCTTGATGAGATTATCTTCAAGCCCATGCGCGATCTCTCGAAGATAAAGTTTGCCGCGCCCATCGAAGCGGGCAGCAACATGACCGCCGGTCGGCTCTATCATCCGCCGCAGGACAAATCATCAATCCTCACACTCCTTGTCGAGCCTGAGGACGGCGAGCCGTATCTTTACGCCGATCTCAATCTGGACAACGTGATGTCTGAGAACGAACGCTTTGCGCTCAAGCGCGGCGATGACGATAACCCTTATCTCTGGGAGGCGACGCTGAGTTTGCCTTTGCAGGGCGTCGCCTTTCCGAGCTATCCAATCTTTGTGCGTTATCTCAAAGACGTGCATTGGGACAAGATGAAAGAGGGCGAGCGGATGCTTCAGCAATCGAAGACAGCTTTTGCCAGAGGCACGGTTGACATCGAAGGCCAGAAGACGCTCGTTCAGTATGTTTACAACGGACAGTCTAAAAAGATCAACACGATGAAAGGCTGGCAAGGCGTGGACACGGACGGCGACGGCGAGATTATCATGCACACTCTTTCGCCGGAGTCCGCCGAGGCGAATGAAGAGGCGGTCGTGTTTCGCGTCGGTCAAGCTTACGTTTCCAACAAGCGCGTTGACGTAGAGAAGAACGAGATCGTCATGCGCGCCAATCAGGCTTCGGATTACAAACGCGTCGAGCTGAGGGTCGGCGGCGAGATGCCGGATTTCGCCTTCACGGATTTCAACGGCAAGAAACGCAGGCTCTCGGAGTTTCGCGGCAAGTACGTGCTGGTGGATTTCTGGGGACTCTGGTGTCCGGCCTGCGTGGAGGAGTTGTCGTATCTCAAAACCGCGTACTCGCGTTTCCAGCCGCGCGGGCTTGAGATTCTGGGGATGGATACGGATGAGGATGTGTCGTGGGCGAAAGCGCAGCTCAAGTCGAACGGGCTGACGTGGACGCAGGCGACGCTCGACAGCATCAAGGATGTCGTCATCAGCTATCGCGTCCACACGTTTCCGACCACCTTGCTCATCGGCCCGGACGGCAAGATCATCTCTTTGAATCAGAAGGAAGGTAATCAGCCACACTTGCGCGGCAGGGATTTACTGGAATCGCTGGATCAAATCCTGCCTCCCTGAAAAGCTATCGCGCTGAGCATGAGACGGCGAAGCCTCACATGAAATTTTCTCCACAGTTGGTTAAGGAAGGCTTTTAATTGATGCGAAAAAATCTGGTTCTGCTGCTGATGGCGGCGATGTTGCTTTCCACGCTCGCGCTGCCGTCGGGCGCGCAGACGACGCGGAAGTCCGGGCAAGAGTCACCGCAGGAGACAAGCAATAAGGCTGCTGTGTCGAAAGACGCAGATGAGGACGGGGACGAAGACCCTGACTTGCCTTCCATCCCGGGCGCAGTCGTCAACAAGCAGGATTTCCTGTTCAAGCGCGAAGAGCAGGTAAGTTTCCTGCGCGGCTTACCGTATCCGCGTCCTGACTCGCGCGTGCGCGCCATCTACGCCATGCGGCGACAGGAGATCGCGCTTGAGCAGAATCGCGCGGAGTCGGCAGCGGCGGCGACGTGGAGAGCGATTGGCCCCGCACCGATTCCGAACGGACAGACGACCGCCGTCACGACTCCGGTGAGCGGTCGCACCACCTGTATTGCGATTCATCCGACCAACCCGAGCATAGCTTACGTCGGCACGGCGCAGGGCGGCCTCTATCGCACGCTTGACGGCGGCGCGACGTGGACGCCGCTTCTTGACGGCGCGCTCTCTTTAGCCATCGGCTCAATTGCCATCGCTCCATCCGACCCGACCATCGTCTTCGTCGGCACGGGCGAGCCGTCGCTTTCGGGCGACAGCTTTTTCGGCGTCGGCATCTATCGCATCACGACCGCAGACACGACGCCCGTCATCGCCGGACCGCTCAGTCTCGACGGCACGGGCAACAATGTCTTCCTCGGTCGCGCGGTCAGTAAAATAGTCGTGCATCCGACCAATCCGAATATCATTTTCGCTTCGACCACTTCGGGCATCGGCGGCATCAGCGGAAGCCAGCCCAACATTGCTCCTCTGCGCGGCCTGTTCCGCTCGACCAACGCGCTCGCAGGCTCTCCGACTTTCGCAAAGCTGACGGTGGCGACGGTGGCGGGCGGCGACCGCTCGATCACGGACATCGTGTTCGAGCCGGGCAATCCGAATAATCTGCTCTGCGCCGTGTATGGTCTGGCGGGCGCGGGCGACGGCGGAATTTATTTGACGACGAACGCGCTCGATCCCGTTCCGACTTTCACGCAAACGCTGCCGCTAGGAGACACCGGATTCATCCGCGCCCAACTGGCTATCAATAAAGTCGGCATGGTGACGACGGTGCTGGCGGCGACGGGGACGGGTAACGGGCAGTTGCTAAAGTCTGTTGACGGCGGCGCGACGTGGCCTACCACTCTGACTGCGGGCAACGCTTTTTGTAACCCGCAATGCTTTTACGACATCGCGGTCGCAATGGATCCGAACGACGCCAACGTGATTTACCTGGGCGGCTCGTCGGGCGCGAACATCCTGAAGAAATCCACTAACGGCGGCACGACGTTCAATCGCATTGACACGGGGCTTCACGCGGACACGCACGCCGTCGCGGTCGCGCCGTCCGATTCCAATGTCGTTTACTTCGGCTGCGATGGCGGCATCTGGAAATCCGTGAACGCAGGCGGGAGCTTTTCGAGTCTCAACAACTCGACTTACAGCGCGACGCAGTTTGAGAGCCTCGCGCTGCATCCGGTTGATCGGTACTTTACGATTGGCGGGACGCAGGACAACGGCACGGAGTTTCTGCGGCCTGACAATACCTGGGTGCGCGCGGTCGGCGGCGACGGCGGCAGGACTGTGATTGACACGAACGCGACCGACAACGTTAACGTGACGATGTATCACACCTTCTTCAACCAGACGAACAATCAGATCGGCTTCAATCGTATCTCGACTGTGAATCCGACGGGCACGCTGCAAAGCGCCTCGTTTTTCGGTTGCAGCGGCACGGTTTCAAATAACGGAATCGGCTGTTCGGATCAGGTGCTCTTTTACGCTCCGATGGTGCGCGGGCCGGGCAATCCCAACACGCTCTACTTCGGCACGGATCGTCTCTATCGCTCGGACAACAGGGGCGCGACGATGACGCTGGCGAGTCAAGCTCCGTTCGGCGCGAGAGTGAGCGCCATCGGCATCTCGCCGCAGAACGATAATATTCGCATCATCGGATTGACCAACGGACAGGTCTTTGCGACGACGAGCGGGTCAACGACTTTGACTAACATCACCGGCCTGATTCCCGCGAAATATATCGCGCGCGCGGTGATTGATCCGAACAATGCTGATGTTGCTTACGTGACTCTCTCAGGCTTCGGCGTGGCGAACGGGCAGCACGTCTGGAAGACGATCAATCTTTCGAGCGCGACTCCGACATGGACGCCTGCGGGCGCGGGCATCCCGGATGTTCCGGTGAGCGCGTTTGTGATTGACCCGAACGACACCAATGCGCTTTATGCCGGAACTGACATCGGCGTATATCGCTCAAGGGATGCGGGGCAGACCTGGACGCCTTTCAGCAACGGTTTGCCGCGCGTCGCGGTCTTCGATATGGAGATTCATAAAGTGCATCGCTTCCTGCGTATCGCCACGCATGGGCGCGGCATGTTCGAGATAGATTTGCGCGCCGCCAACTCTTCTGCGGTCGCGGACTTCGACGGCGACGGCAAGACGGATGTCTCTGTCTTTCGTCCCTCGAACGGCGCTTGGTACATTTCCAGAAGCTCGGACAACGGTTTCGTCGCGCAACCTTTCGGGACGAATGGAGACAAGGTCGCTGCCGGAGATTATGACGGTGACGGCAAAGCCGATGTCACAGTCTTTCGTCCGTCTGATGCCACCTGGTACATGCTCAAGAGTTCGACGGGAGCGTTCAGCGCGGTGCAGTTCGGGCAGAGCGCGGACGTGCCGGTCGCGGCTGATTACGACGGCGACGGCAAGACGGACATCGCCGTCTTTCGTCCTTCGGACAGCACATGGTATGTGCAGCAGAGCACGGCCGGCTTTAAGGCGCAGGCGTGGGGCGCGGGCGGCGACAATCCCGCGCAAGGGGATTATGACGGCGACGGCAAAGCGGACTTCGCCGTCTTTCGTCCGTCAAACGGGACTTGGTATATCTTGCAAAGCTCGACGGGCGTGATGCGCGCGGACGCTTTCGGGATGAGCGGCGACAAGCCTGTGGCCGCAGATTATGATGGCGACGGGAAAACAGACTTGGCCGTCTTCCGCGCGTCCGACAGAACATGGTACTTGCAGCAGAGCACGGCTGGCTTTGCCGGCGCGCCGTTCGGCCTCTCGACTGACACGCCTGCGCCCGGCGATTTCGATGGCGACGGAAAAACAGACCTCGCCGTCTTTCGTCCCGCCGAAGGGACTTGGTACATCCAACAAAGCACGGCGGGATTCCGCGCGCAGCAGTTCGGCATGAGCGGCGACGTGCCCGTGCCGACCGGCTACGTGCCGTAATTTTTTAATACAGAGATACACAGAGGCTTAAGAAGATTTCAAATCTCAAATTTGAAATCTTCTTAAGCCTCTGTGCGCTTTGAGCTCAGTCTTCATCACGCGATAATGTTTTGGCCTTTTGGCAATGCCGACAGAAAGGAACGTGAGACGGCTTCTCTACGGTGATCTGCGTCGTCGGCTTGCCCGCAAGGTAGCCTTCGGTGATGAAGGATTCGAGCGTCGCGCCACATGGCTCGGGCGCGCGGCCGGTATTGATGTCATCCAGGATGTGGAACACTCCCCCATAAAGTTTAACAAAGTACATAAGTCGCTGACCTCCATCTGAACGATATATGTACAACGTCAAGTCTCCGCTCAGGGTGTTTGCAAGAGACATGCCATTCGTCACAGCCTTACGTCCCACTTTCTTAATCTGATAGTCCGAAAGCGGACAGACTGTTGAACGACAGCTTTCCTATCGTCGGACTTAAACATCAAGTCAGAACCGCCTGCGGTAGCGGGCGGCTTTCAAGCGTCGGAAGAACCCGCCCGCTACCGCAAAGCGGTTCTGACCTATCTCATCAAGGAGGAAGACGAGGATGTGGATTGCAATTATTGAGAAGCTGAGAAAGTTTTTTTCCAGACTGTTTGGCGTCCGAAGCAGCTAAAGTTTAGCTCGTCAAACGTCAAGCAGCTCTGCGCATGCTAAATCCTCATACGCCAGCACGGCTCTGTCCAGATTGCCCTGCCAGAGAGCCTGACTTCTGGCTTGCGACCATTGGATGACGGGCACGTTGAGATTCCTGATGGCCGACCATCTGTAATCGTTAAAGCAATCATCACGGCTATAATTTTTCACGCCGCGCGCGAGCAGCCCGTCATAGTAACTTCGCAAGAGTTTCAATTCCATCGCTGCCCTCCGCTCTCTGTCCCAGCCGAGCGCCATCATAAAGGCCAAATCTCTCGCGCCCAAATCAACATGCCAGAGACTCCAATCAAAGAGACGCACGCGCTCTGTGTCTGGCTCGCGCGGGTACAGAAAATTCCAGCAATGTGCATCGCCATGAATCAGCGTCAGCCCCCCGGCTGCGGTCAGATGTTTCCACGGCAGATGCTTTGAGGCGAGCAGGCGTTCGTAAATCTTACGCCGCGCGGGTGAAAGCTCGTCGCCTAAAAAATCTATAAACCTGATGATATTGTTTTCCACTTCGCCGGTAAAATTCTTTAGCTCCTGCTCGCTCAAAAGCTGCCCGACATCTTTTCCGAGTCGCGGATGCTCCCACCAAAAGGCATGAATCCCGGCGAGACAATCTACGGCCAGTTCACAGCATTTTGGTGAAGGAAACTGCGGCCACTCTGTTTGAAAATGAGTGGCGGATAAATCTTCGAGGAGCAGATGTATCCGCCCCGACTCCGGCGAGCGCGCCGCGTCGTAGCAGCTTATCAAATGCGGATTACACATCAGCGCGGGAATGGTCTGATAAAACTCAACCTCTTTGCCGTTGGCCTGCGCGGCCAGCTCCGCCGACAGGTCGGGTCTGGAAAATTTCAGAAATAAGCTTGAAGGCAGAGAGGCCGGAGCCTCGTCCGAGTAATGAACTTCGAGCGTGGAGACAATCGAGAGCGGCAACGTGACGGATAAGTTTATTTTGACATCGCAGACCTGCCCTTGAGACAGAAAACCGTTTTCACACAGCACCTCTGTCAGCCAAGTGGGCGTCACTTCCGAAATGTCAGTTATCACTTTTTGCATCCGAGACCGCTCCATAAATTTTCAGCACACGTAAGGCAAACGCTGCCTTTTGATTTAGCGTTCCAACTATCTTGCTCAGGCTTTTCCAGACCCTTTCGGCAAGCGCGATAAAAGTTTTCGTCTCAGGTCTTGTGCAACGACTCGACGAGCTAGTATTTTCTTCAGTTCAATATGAGGCGAAAAATTTGAGGTTCACGATCAGAAGAAAGGAGATGCAATGCCTGCATTTAATATTTATCTCGGCGCGCTGGGCAACTCGGGGCTGGATCAGACGATGAGGGACAACGTGCGGAACACGCTTCAGGGATGGTTCGGCAGCATCGTCAACGGGAGCAGCTTTTCGGGCGCGTTGGTCAGTTGGGTGGACAGCGCGCCCGCCTCCATCCAGAACAACGAGCTGCTCATCTATTTCGTCGCGGGGCGCGGAGACAGCATCGTCGCGTCCCTGCCCGGCTATCCCGGCGGCGCAGGCACGGGCGACGGCTTGACGGCGTGGTCTACTCAGACCGCTTCCGAGGTCTATGTGGCGACCAGCACGGCTTATCTGCCGCAGATGGCCTTTCATGAATCGATGCATAACAAGCTTCATCTCGGAGACACAGCCCTGCATCGCCAGGACGGGCTGGCACGCTCGCCCGTCTCGGTCGGCGGGACGCCTTCGGCTGACAACATCACTCGCATGCGCGCCGCCCTCTCCACAAACCATCAGCAATGGACTGGCGGCTGGTCTGCTTACAACGACCCACTGCGCGGGATATAAAGCGATCAAAAGAGGAGCAAAATAGGCCACGGATAAACACAGATAGACGCAGATGAAATCATTCTTTATCGAATCCGCGTCCATCGGTGCTTATCTGTGGCTGAAATTTCTTGTCAGGCTATTAACTTCAGTTCGACATAAAGAGTTCAATCAGCCTGCGCGAGCAGGCGAGAGAGTGTAGCCCCACGCGTCAGCGTGGGGAGAGAGCCAAGTTAGAGGTTGAGCCTGCGTGAGCAGGCGACAGATGTTTCTCAGCCTCTCATCTGTCGCCAGCTGACGCAGGCTCAATAGAATCTGATGTGATGTGACCCCATGCTC
Source organism: Pyrinomonadaceae bacterium (assembly GCA_036403295.1). Taxonomy (GTDB): domain Bacteria; phylum Acidobacteriota; class Blastocatellia; order Pyrinomonadales; family Pyrinomonadaceae; genus JACMLC01. Next base: position 1,149 of record DASWRG010000161.1, on the reverse strand, counting down.
ACGCATGGGGCTACACTCTGGCCGCCTGCTCACGCAGGCTCTATGAGTTTCCTTGCTTATCTCCAACTGACGTTATTTATGGCTTGATGGCGCGCGTGTTGAGGTAGACGGGCAGGTATTTGTTGAGCGTCGTCGCTTCGTCAGTCCAGTAGTCTTCAAAAAATCCCGCGAGCAGAAATCCCGCGTCAAGCTGTCCGCCGATCTGGTCTTCGAGGCTGTGACCAAACTCAAGAGCTTCGGCCTTAACGTCCTTCGCCACGAGAGCCTGTCTTTCATCTTCGCTCAGGCTCGTCAGGTCAGAGTAGGGAAGCGTGTGTCTGAATTTGATGACGCCCTGACGGTCAAGCTCTTTGTCCACGACGTAAAAGATTGGATTGAAGAAACCCGCGAGCAGCGCGCCGCCCCGTCGCAGGACTCTGAACGCCTCGCGCCAGACCGGGCGCACGTCCGGCGCGAAACAGTTTGAGCAGGGATGGAAAACCAGATCGAAGGATTCGTCGGCGAATCTTGAGAGGTCTGCCATGTCGCCTTTTTCGAGACGCATCTGAAGCGATTCTCTTTCGGCCACCAGCCTGTCCCGTGCAAGCTGCTCCGCAGAGTTGTCGAGCGTCGTGACGCGTGCGCCCGCTGCCGCAAAGATCGGAGCTTGTTGCCCGCCGCCCGAGGCCAGAGCGAGCAGGTCGAGTCCTTTCATCTCTGGAAACCATGCACGCGGGACGGGCTTGCCAGCCGTCAGATAAACGCTCCACACGCCCTCTCGCGCCGCCGCGATGACCTCACGGCTCACCGGAACGCTCCACTCGCCGCCCTCCTGCGCCTCCCTGTCCCAAGCCTCGCTGTTGTGTTTTAAGATGTCCATTTAGAAATCCCGATTAAAGCAATGTTCAATTGACAGTAATGATGTAGGGGCAGGGCTTGTCCCCGCCCGCATCGTCCGAACAGGACGATGAGCAAGCTTCGCAATCATTCAAGCTTGCCTGTCATCGTACTTGACTCGCGCCTTCGCGTGGCGGGCAGGGACAAGCTGTAAAGTGCCAAGACAATCTTTACACCTCGTTGTCAGGACATCCTTTACACTTGTCTCTCCTCATCCGCTTCTTTCTTTGCACCCACAGGTTGCAGCCTGACCGCTCGGCTGCGACCTGTGCT
>DASWRG010000160.1:0-29409 GCA_036403295.1 Pyrinomonadaceae bacterium | reverse complement strand
AGCTACTCGCAAGCACACGTGTCGGGCGTCAGACGGCGCGTCTGTTAGTTATAGAAAAGTAAGAAGTAGAAAGCCTACTAATTACTTTTTGGGCACAACGGAATCCTTCATGCCTTTTCCCAGGCGAAACTTGAGCGTCGTTTTAGCAGGGATTTGAATCGTCTCGCCGGTCGCGGGGTTACGTCCTTCGCGCGCTTTGCGCTCGGACAGGACAAGTTTGCCGAAGCCGGGCAGCACAAATTCGCCGTTGGTCTTGACTTCGTTGCCGGCCAGACTGGCTAATTCCTCGAACATCTCTTTGGCCTGAGCGCGCTTGAGTCCAAATTTCTCGGCAAAATGGTTGATGACTTCGGATTGGGTCATGCGTTTCTTGGTTCCTGTGGCATTTGTCGCCATGGCGTGGTCTCGTTACCTCCAGTGGATGTGGGAATGGAAAAGCTTCTCCAGCAACATATATCACACACAGCGGCCTCAAGTCTCCCCAATTTCGCCTTTTTTCAGCCATTTTCAAAGCTTTTTTGTTACATTCACCACATCCCGCCCCAAAAAAGAGAAAGAGCCGCCATTTCGGCGGCCTCTCATCTGAAGCTTATCGGGGCGAGAGGATTCGAACCTCCGACCTCTCGGTCCCAAACCGAGCGCACTACCAGGCTGTGCTACGCCCCGCCAATAATTCAAAACTCTTGGAGAAACAAAAGTTTCTCAAAAGAGCGCACATTCTACGGTCGCAGGCCGGTGAGGGTCAAGCGCGCGTGTGAAAGCGTTCGAGCAGGAAAGCTTTGGCTTTCATCAAAGCCCGTGCGCGATGGCTGATCTCTTGCTTGATAGTTGCCGAGAGCTGGCCGAAGCTTGCTTGATAGCCGTCAGGAATAAAAACGGGATCGTAACCGAAGCCGTGATGCCCTCGCGGCTCTCGCGCGATGTGGCCTTCGCATGTGCCAGTGAAAGTTTCGACCTGCGCTCCTTCGGCATCTGCGAGGGCGATGACGCAGACGAAGCGCGCTCGCCGCTCCTCATCGCTGGTGCTTGAAAGCTCCGCTAAAAGTTTGGCCGTGCGCTCTGCGTCCGAAGCCCCGACGCCTGCGTAGCGTGCAGAGTAGACGCCGGGCGCGCCGCCGAGCGCGGCGACCTCAAGTCCCGAATCATCGGCCAGCGTCAACAATCCGGTCTGCGACGCGTAATCTGTCGCCTTGAGAATCGCATTGGCCCTAAAACTGTTGCCGGTCTCTTCGACTTCCGTCGCGTGCGGAAAATCGTTGAGACTGCGCAGGCGAAAAGCGGAGTCTGCGAGCATGCTTTGAAACTCGTGTAGCTTGCCCTTGTTGCGCGTAGCGATCAGGATTTCAGGTGAAGCCGTCAAGTTCATCAGGAATCTCTCAGTCAAGCGTTTGCCTTCATCAAATTTCACACGTCAATCTGTAGCGCGCGCAAGATTATTTTGCACATTAAGCGAATTCACGTTTACAATCAGGAGAGACCTGCGCGGCGCGAGACGCTGGCCGCGCGCTTTGATCTATTAACGAGGAAGCCCGACTTTGGATACCAGCCCGCCTCTGACAGAAGAACTCCAACACGATGACGCCTATCAATCTCTGCGCGCTTCTTCGGCGCACGAGAAGCGCGCGACTTATGAAGCGAGCGAGCCGCAATACGAGCTTGGGATGTGGCTGCAAACTCTGCGCTGTTTCTTCCGTGCTCGTAATCATCCGTTTCCGGAGGCCGAGCAGTCAACCGTCCTGACGCGAGATTGGGCTGACGAATTAATCATCGCGCAAGGGGCGATGCTGCGCGTCTCGCAACTGACGCTCCGCATGGTTCACCTGGATGATGCGAAGAGGACTGCGGCAGCACACGCGGGCGATAATCTGCTGGATGATTTAAGCCTGATAGACTCGATGCAGAAGGTCGGAGCTGAACCTGCGACTCGCCCCCTAGTTGATCTCGCGGAAGCCGTGAGCGACATCTACGTGCTCTGCGAAACATTGCTCGAAGCAAAGCCGATCAGTTTTTATGCGTGGGCGACGGTCGGAAAAATTCTGACCCGCGAGCTGGATCGCTCCGAAGGCTCGCGCATGCTTGAGCAGGCCGCGCATCACGACGCGGCTTCAAAGCTGCCCGCCCCGCTCCTCAATCTGGCGCAAGCCATCAATCCGGCGAGCGCGCTCGGCTCAGACATCCTGATTATCTTTTCCGATTTGTCACGCCTCCTCGAAAGATTACGTTTCGTCGAAACATCTCTCAGGCGCGACCAGCCGCTCAAACAGACGCTGCCGATTTTCTGTCTCGTGTATGAAGAGGCGCGCGGCCTGCTCGATTTCATAGAGACACGCGCGCTTCGTACAGAAGATTTGGAGAGCGAGGTGTTCGACGCGCTTGACGGGATGAACTACGCGATTGCGATGGAGCTGCGCAAAGTTTTTTCGCGCGAGCTGGTCGGCCTCAGCGGGCTTCGCCAGTCGCCGCCGATTTACGCGAAGGTCGAAAACGCGCACGGACTCCTGCGCGACTGCTTTCAGCAATCAATCGTCGGCCTCGCGCAACTCTTCAATCCCACGCTCGACGTGGCGAAGCTCTTCAGCACGTTTCAGACGAAGCTCGATCAATCGCTGATGTTGCGCGAGGATTTGTGGACGCTCCTGCAACTCGTGCGGCGCGCGGAAAAGGAGCGCGACCGTCATCCGATCTCGCGGCTGCTGGAAAGATTAAATTCTTTCCGCGAGGGCAGCCTGCGCTATTTGATGTACAAAGATTGGGAAGCCTCCGAGCGTTTTATGGAAGAGGTCGCGGCGGCGCGCGGCGCAGTCGAAGTGACGCCCGTCCTGCATCGCTTCAGCGCGTATCTCGAAACGCTGCTCGGTCAGGTCAACATGCGCGCAGTCCTCGCAGACCATCCCTTCGATTATCCGAACGTCGAAAGTTAAAAAGATAAAAGAGCGCGTCTCAAGTTAATTCTTCGTGGCGAACTGCGTGGCGATGACGCCCAGTTGTCCGAAAGCCGAGCGCGTCTTTCGCTCAATCCCGCCTTCGACGAGCTGTGTTTCGCTGACGGCGTAAGGCAATCCTTTGAGCGATTTTTCCAACTCCTGCTGATTCATATTTCCAGATTGCACTACGCGCTGGCTCGCAATCAAGGTGATGAACTCGCGCGCCGGAGCATCATCTCCGGTGAAAGTGATGGTGTGAGACGAGCCGATGGCGGAAGCGATGCCGACCGCCTGTTTGAAATTCTGTGCAGAGGCGAGCGTTTGCCCCTGCTGTCGCGCGAGCAAGCAACGGCGCACGCTCGCCTTCGCGCCGAACAACATGTAGCCTGCGACGAAGCTCGCCGCGCCGCGCTCTTCATCCGCAGATGAAAGCAGCTCCGCGTCGCCGATGCGCTCGGTCTGCGGCTTCGACTTCTCAAATCTTTTGGTAACGAAATCTTTCAAGACTTTCTCATCACGAGCCTCTACGATGAGCAACGTGCTGTTGCCTTTGCTGTCGAGCCGAGCCGTGATGATTTCATTTCCGATGGCTTGCAGAAACGCATCCGGCTCTTCGATGCCATACGGCCTGAGCGCGGCTTTGAGAAAAGGCGAGACCATCACCGAGAGCACCGGGTCGAGCTGCGACGAGATCGAAAAATTCAGCCCGCGCCATGCCGCCAGAGGGTCGCGCGTCGCATAGCGCGTGGCGGAATAAGCGTCTGACGGCAACAGCTCACCCGCGCGAAACTGCGTCGCCGGAGCCGCCGCGAGCGCGTCGCGCAGGCGCGCGTCGGCGTCGTTTTTGACTGACATGAAATAAGAGTCTTCGATCTCGCCGCCCGCCAGACGCGTGCTCCAACCGATGCTGCCCAAAATCTTTCGCGCCATCTGCGGCAGAATGTTGGCCGCGAGGCTTTGCGCCTGCGCGTCCTGCGACATCTGTCCGACGTAGAGCGCGGCCATCACTTCAAAAAGCTGCGCCGCCCCCTGGGTCGAGATGTAGCCGAAGGCCAGAGAGTCTTTGCTCGTCGAAGCGCGGCGACGCATCTCTTCCAGCTCGGGATTTCCGGCGAGGCTCGCACGCTCGCCGCGCCTGACTGCGAGGCACGCGCGCACAGCCGTTTCATCATTGCCGATGACGGCGAGGCTGCCGGTCGTCGCCGCGATGATGCGGCGGTCGCTCGTCGCGCCGCTCCAGGTAATCCAGTGCGCGTCGTCCTCATCTCTTTCTTCGACGTGCGGGTCGCCGTAGGCTTTACGCGCGAAACCGCCGACGCGTTTTTCAATCGCCGCGCGCGTCCGGCTCGCGCCCGTGTGCGTCTCTATGACGAGCGCGATGCGCGGCTTGACATTCAAAGACTCGCCGCCGTCCGCAGCTTCGACGCCGAGAACCGTCACGGCCACCTGCGCGCGTGAAAGCACAACTGCGTCGGCAGTGCCGATGCCCGTCCAGGAAGCAAAGCGGCTGAGCCATCCTATCTCGCCGAGGCCGGACTTGATCCCGGCGTTCGCGGCCAGAGCTTTCCAGGCATCCGTGTGTGTGAGAGAGCTTGCAATTTCAGGCAGGTTGTCTGCTTCGAGATAGACCAGTGAGTCAGCCGGAACGTAAGACGCCATGTCAACTTTCTGCGGGCGATTCCACCAGACCCATGCCGCCGACAGAACCAGTAGAGCGATGATGTATGGAAGCAGACGACGCAGAAGTTTCATGAAATATTGATGGCCGTAATTCAGCAATTGAATTTTGATTGCGAGTCCGAATCTTACAGCACGGCAAGCGTCGGTGTACACTCAAGTCAGTTTCAGCGAAAAAGAAAAAGAGTTTCGCGCAAAGGCGCTGGTGGCGCAAAGGAAGAACGCAAAGAGCTTGAATGCGGCTTGCTCTTAGAGGCTTCTTCTTTGCGCCTTTGCGCCTTTGCGCGAGATTCTTGCGGGCTGTTGATTCAGTAAGCGGTCAGTTTGACCGAGGCGTTTACGCCCGTATACCCTTCTGTCTCATCTAGTTAAACGATGAAAAAATGCGGTTGACAATGTTTTGATAGTGTTGTACTCTCAATTTGACGGTAGCCATTGGAGACTTCCGTCTGATAGAGGGGTCATACCTTTTCTTTGAAACTCAACCGATAAGGGCACACCCTGCGCGAGCAGGGGCCGCAAAGCCAACGGGAGTCAGATTCTGATTTAAAGAGCTGTGACTTGGCCGGGTTGCCGAAGTGAGATGGTCGAGCGCGCGTGCAGCGTCCGAGATAGTTTCCGCCTCCGGCGCGTTTGCCCTTCCTGCTTTCCATTCGTCTTCAAGGCTTTGAGCACAGTCGGCTGCGTCCGTTTCCGAGAGCGCAGTGTTCAAGTCAATCACTGTCACCCCACACGCACGAGAGCTGAAGCAAAACGCTTCCGCCGGCCTTGCTTGAAAAAGACGCGTGAAGAACACCGAAACAAAATTGAAAACCACAGGTGAGTCCAACCACAAACCCGTGCGCCTGCGTCCGACGCGAGCGCGCAAAGCTCGCATGCGTCTCAGACGCCTGCACCAAATGCGATCTTCCGCGAGGTCGCAGAGGAATCAATAAGACATGTTGAAAAGAGGTCTCGGCAAAAAGAATCTGGTCGGTTTGGACATCGGCTCAAGCTCCGTCAAAGCGGTCGAGTTGGATGGCAAGCGTGGCAGTCTTCAATTGGTCAGTCTCGGTTACGAGAACTTGCAACCGGACTCGATTGTTGACGGTCAGATCATGGAACTCAACAACGTCTCGAACGTCATCGCCAATATCTTCCGCGACCATCAGATCAAAACGGATCGCGTGGCGGCGGGCGTGAGCGGCCATTCGGTGATCGTCAAGAACATCGTCGTGCCGCAGATGAGCGAAGAGGAACTCAACGAGTCAATTGACTGGCACGCCGAAGAGCACATCCCCTTCGACATCTCTGACGTGAGTCTTGACTATCAGATCACAGGCCGCTCGGCTGACGCCCTGCAAGTCTTGATGGCCGCCTGCAAGCGCGACAAGATCGCCAATCTCAAACAGGCGATTCAACTCGCAGGCAAGCAGCCCGCCGTGATTGATGTTGACGCCTTCGCTTTGCAGAACTGCTACGAGGTGAACTACCAGCCCGCGTCCGGTCAGGTCGTCGCTCTCTTGAACATCGGCGCTTCGACGATGAACATCAACATCCTGAACGGAATCAAATCCGTCTTCACGCGCGACGTGACGGTGGGCGGCAACCAGTTCACCGCCGTCCTCCAAAAAGAGTTGGGGCTGACGCACCCGCAGGCCGAAGCCGTCAAGCGCGGGATGCCGCTCCCCACGGAAAGCGAGCCGCGCGCCATCGAGCCGATTCTGGAAACCGTCTCTGACATTCTCGCGCTTGAGATTCAGAAGACGATGGACTTCTATCGCGCGACGGCTGAGGACGGCGAAGCGGCGGTGCAAAGAATTTTGATTTCGGGCGGCGGCTCCAAGCTGCCGAACCTGTCCGCTTATCTGTCAAACCGTTTCGAGATTCCGGTCGAAGTGCTCGACCCGTTCCGCCAGATCAAGGTGGACGCCAGACGTTTCGATCCGGATTACATGCGCGAGGTCGTGCCGGAAATGGCTGTGGCCGTCGGGCTGGCTTTGAGAGGAGTTGACGCGCGATGATTAATATCAATCTTTTAGAATCCGTCACAGACCGTCCGCGCGGCGTGGCCGTCGTCGAGAAGAAAGTCGTGAGCCAGGGCTCGCAGACGATCCTGCTCGCGGTGGTCGTCGTCTCGCTCTTGTTCGTGGCTCTGGCCGGCCATTATTTCCTGACCCTGAGAGCGAAGAACAACGCTCAGAAAGAGTTGGAAAATCAGCAGGCGATTGCGGCGCAGATGGCCGCGATTATCAAAGAGCAGGAAGACCTTCAGGCCAGAACCAAAGCCATCGAAGATCGCATCAACGCCATCAAGGCTCTGCGCTCGTCGCAGACCGGGCCGGGCGCGGTCTTGCGTGCGCTCAACGAGAGAATTAGCAGCGCGCCCGGACTTTATCTGGAGAGCGTCGAGCAGAAGGGCGAACAGCTGGTCATCAAAGGCAACTCGCCGAACGAAGGCACGGTCACGCAATTCGGACGCAGTCTGGAATTCTCCTTCGGCCTCTTCTCAAACCTGAGCATCGAGACGGTCAAGAAAGAGGTGGCCTTCGCCCCGGGAAGCCCTGTGAGCGCGACCCTGCCCGGCGTCACCGAAACGCAAGCAGCCAATCTGCCTAAGCCCGAAACGGTGGACTTCACGATCAAGTGCGCGTACACGCCGGGCAACATGACGCAGCCCGGCGGCACGACCGCTTCGTCGAACGCGAACCCGCCGACCAATCAGGTCGCCCAAAAGTAGCTGGCTTCACACGGCTGCGCCGCACATCGGCGGGGCCGTGCGAGAAGGGAAACGATTTATGCTTAAGAAACTGCAATCACTGGCTTGGTATATTCAACTGGCAATGTTCGGCGGCATCGCGCTGCTGATCTTCGGCCTCTTCTGGAACTTCGTGACGAGCGGCATGCGCTCCGAGACCAGAGACATCGAAGAGCAGGTCGCCTCGCTCAAACAGCAGAACGAAGCGGCGCGCATCGCTTCGCAACGCATCAACGAATTTCGCGCCGATTACCAGCGCAAGCAGGAAGAGTATGACGAATTGAAAGCTCTTCTGCCCGAGCAGCGCGAGATTACGAACGTGCTCCAGAACTTACAGGATCGCGCCCGCGCGACCAACCTGAGCCTCCGCCGCTTTACGCCGAAGGACGATTTTCAGAAAGATTTCTGTAGCGGCAAGCCGGTCGAGGTCGAAGTCTCCAGCACCTTCGCCAACCTGCGCTCATTCTATGAAGAGTTAGCCAAGATGCAGCGCATCGTTTCGATCACGGACTTCAACATCAAGCAGACGCCGGATCAGTCAGCGAACAAGACGATTGACGCGCAGTTTCTGCTGACGGCTTACTACGTGTCGCCGGAGAAGCTGCAAACTAATAAACCCGCCGCCCCGCAGCAACAGGCGCAGGGCACGCCGCAGCAGCAGGCTGTGAACTCCGCGCCCGCTAAATAATTTTTCCAACCTCGCCGCGAAAAATTTTTTGCGGCCATAGGACGAGAGCACACTATGAAGCACTACACCAAAATCATTCGTTACGCGTTAAGCGGCATGGCCTTGTGCGGCGCGCTCGCGCTCGGCGGCGCGAGCCTCACGGCTTCCGCTCAGCAGCGCGATCCTTTTATGAAGTATGTGCCGCCGAAGAAGCCCAAGTTTTCAAAGCTGACTCCGGTGCAGATCACGCCGCCCACGATTCAGGAGCGCGTTGATCGCTACAAAGCCGAGAAGATGGCGGCGATGAACGCCCAGCGTCCCGCGCCGAAGCCGACGACCGCGCTGCTCCTCAGCGAGATGCAGGTGACTGGAATCTTCCGCACGCCGCGAGGTTACGCCGCGATGGTCGAGGCGACGCCGATCAAGCTCTCTTACGTCGTCTATCCCGGCGAGAGATTTTATGACGGCCAGCTCGTCGCTATCGAAGAGAACCGCCTCGTCTTTCGCCACGAAAAGCGTTGGAGCGACGGACGCAACGATGTCTCGGTCGAGACGATGCCGCTCAGACAGCCGAACGCGGTCGCGGATTCGATGGCCGCGCAGAAGGACGCGAAGGCTGTGCCGGTTGAAAAGGCTGCGACGCTTGAATTGGACAAGGCGCTCTCGCCGAAAGCCAAAGCTGCTGAGAAGCCATAAATTTTTCGGGTTTCGTGACGGATGAGAGCCTGAGACTTATCAGCCCACGAGACCGTGTCATGTGCGGCGTGAATCCGAATCAGAAAAGGGATGAGGCTGCACCGGTAAACCTGTCCGGACATCTGCATTGTGCGGCGCGCGCTTTACGGGACTTGAGTTTTTGCATCCGACGAGCGCAGCGCGTGGCGGAAGAATTCCGGTCATTCCCCTAAGGAGGGAAACATGCCTGCTTTGCATCATCTTTATGCGACCACACGGAGAGTCACGCTCGTCCTCTTAATCGTGTGTTCGCTTTCGCTCGTCGCACTGGCGGCGGGCAACAGCGCGCCGGTGGCGACCAACGTCAGCGCGACCACTAGCGGCGCGCAAACGCTGATTACGATTTCCGGCACTGCGCCGATGGCCTATTCGGTGAAGCGGCCAGACGCGCACACCATCGTCGTCGAATTGCCGGGCGTTGATGCTTCGCGCCTCTCGTCGACTTACGCGGTCACTTCTCAGCTCGTCGAAAAAGTCACGGTCGAGCGCGAGATGAACGGCAGCGAACAGCTCAGTCCTCGTTTGAGAGTTGACCTGCGCGCGTCCGCGCGTGATCGCTCGCAGATGGTTGACAACAATTTGGTCTTGGAGCTGTCGCCCGAAGACGCGACCGACGGCGATGCGAAAGCCAAAGCCGCGCAGCCTGTCCCGACGCCGCGCCCCGGCATGTCATCTGCTTCCAACTCGACGCCGCAGAGCGCGCAGGGACAGCAGTACGGCTCACCCGGATTCGTCGGCGAGCCGATCAATTTGAACGTCGTCAACGCGGACATCCGCGACATCCTGAACTACATCACCGAGCAGTACGGCGTCAACTTCGTGATTGACAGCTCGGTCGGCGCAGTGCCCGTGACGGTCAACGTCACGGACGTGCCGTGGAACATCGCGCTCGACGCCATCCTGCGCGCGAACCGTTTGGGCATCGACGTGAACGGCAATATCCTGCGCGTCGCCACCAACGAAGTGCTCGCCACAGAGACTTCGACGCAGCAGAAGATTAGAGAAGCGCAGCTCGACAATTCGCCGCTCTACACGGAATTCATTCGATTGAACTACGCGCGCGCCTCTGGCACGCTCGCCACCGCCGCCGGATCGACCGGAGGCTTTGCGGGCGGCACGGTCGGCACGGGCGGCAATCAGAGTTTCTCCGGCGGCTCTGGCGGCGATGCCAGCGGCGGCGGCGGCGATGCCGGCATCCTGCCGATTATCGCGCGGCGTCTCTCGCGTCGCGGCAGCGTCGAAGTTGACGGGCGCAGCAATACTTTGATTATCACGGATGTCAAAGAGAACATCGAAGCCGTGCGGCAGCTCGTCCTGCTCCTGGATCAGCCAGAGCCGCAGGTCGAGATCGAGACTCGCATCGTCATCGCCAATCGCAACTTCAGCCGCGACCTCGGCGTCCAGCTCGCCGCCACCATCTTGAATACCAGCCGCTCAAATCCTCCGGGCTTCGCCTTCGGCACGCTCCCGAATCTCGTCAACAATACGGCTGGCCCGCAGCCGGGCGTGCCGGGCGGTCTGCCGGGCACGATCAAACCGACGAGCGGCCTCGGAGCTAACCTGCCGACGACCGTCATCGGTTTGACGACCGGACTCATCGGCACGGCTCAGATCAGCGCAGCCATCACCGCCGCCGAGACCAAAGGTCAGGCCAAAGTCATCGCCAGCCCGCGCGTCACGGCCTTGAACAATCGTCCCGCGCAGATCGAGAGCGGACAGCAGATTCCGGTCGTCACGCCGCAGACGGGCGCAGGCGGTTCGGGCGGCGCGCTCGTCTTCACGACGACGTTCGTCTCAGTTCCTTTGCGTCTCTCAATCACGCCGCAGATAACGGATGTCGGCACGGTCGTGCTTCGCGTCGTGGCCGAGAACAACAGCGTCAACACGGCGATTGCGGTGGCGGGCACGCCCGGCATCGACACGCAGCGCATGCAGACCGAAGTGCTCGTGCCGGATGGCGGAACGACCGTCATCGGCGGAGTGTTGGCGGACAACGAGAGCGAGTTGCAGACTCGCACGCCCGGACTCGGCAGCATCCCCGTCCTCGGCAATCTCTTCAAACGCAAATCAACCACTCGCCAGACAAACGAGATTCTGTTCTTCATCACGCCGCGCATCTATCGCCCTGACTATCAGGGCAACCCGACGAGCGGCACTGTCAGCAACGGAACACGCTCGACGACGATCTTGCAGCCCGTGCCGCTCGGCAACCCGCCGAGCAACTCGCAGTCGCCGTTCGGACAGCAGCAACAACAGCAGCAACAGCAACAGGCCATTCCGCCGCCCGCAGGCAATCAGGGCGGAGGTCAGCAGCCTGAGTCTCGCCCGTAATCGAGAGAGAGAGGAGCAGGTCTATGTTCAGAGAACCGCTTGAAGCGATCATCGAACGCACGGACGGCTCGACGGGCGCGCTCATCATGGGCACGGACGGCATCGCGGTGGAGAAGGTCTTGACGCCGGATGGCCGCGATGCCAACCTCGACATAGCCGCCGCAGAGTTCACCGCGCTGGTTCGCAATGCACAGCGCGCCGGAAGTGACACCGGCCTCGGCGGTCTCAAAGAGCTGGTCGTCTCATGCGAAGAAGCTTTGATCGTGATGCGCCTGGTGAGCCGCGAGTACTTCATCGTGCTCGCGCTCAAACCCGACGGCAACCTGGGTCGCGGACGCTTCGAGCTACGCAAAGCCGAGCTGGAACTGGCGCGTGAATTCGTGCTCTAAAAAGTTCGGCTCAATCATCAACAGGCTCACGAGCTTTTAGTAAAAACTCGTGAGCCTTTCTTTTTCAAAGCAAGAATTAACAGGGATAGACAGGATAGAAATTACAGATAGCAAATTTGAAATCTCAAATAAATCAAATCTTTGAAATCTTAAATCTGCTATTTCAAATTTTCCTTTATCCTGTCCATCCCTGTTTGAATCTGCCTTGATTTAAGAAGCCAGCTTCCCAAAGCTGTAGCCGAAGGTAACAAGCCGGTTCGTCTCATCACTCAAACTCAAAGCTTTAGATTCGGAAAGTACGGGGATTTTCCGGCTTTTCAGACATGGGAATGGCAGTTGCTTTAATGCCTGCCAGCGAGCAGTTGTCTCTTTAAGACTTTCGCTGCGCCGCACGCGAGAGTCGTCAAGGAAAAGGAAATAAGAGCGATGTCATCTTTCATCAAGCCCGATTCAGTTAAACGCAGTGAGCGAAGCCCGTCATTCCATGACGCGGCGGGTCACACGTTGATTGAAATCATGATTGTCCTGGCAATCATGGGAATCATGCTGTCAATCGCTTTGTTCGGCATGCTCGGACACAAGGCCGCTTATAAAGCCGATGACGAGACGCTGCGGATCATCAACGTGCTGCGCGAGGCGAGCCAGCTTGCGCTGACGCAGCGACAGCCGATGCGCGTCGAGCTTGATGCGACCAACAAGACCATCAAGATTTTCGACGAGAACCTGCCGGGCGCGGGCGACGATCAACTGAAACGCATCGTCTATCTCGAAAGCACCAGCACCATCCGCGAGGATGTCGCGCCCACCGGAGTCACCGCCCCCAGCCCGCCCAACTACACCGCCGCCACCTTCGCCGGGACTAATCCGAAGGTCTGGACGATCTGGTTCAGGCGCGACGGGACGGTCACGGATAATGCGTCGCCCCCGATTCCGAACAGCTCGACGCTCTATATCTGGCAGCCTGACCCGACCAATACCAATCAGGCGAAGAACAAAAAGCAGGTGCGCGCCATCACCGTCTTCGGCGGAACGGGCGTCATCAGATTGTGGAAACACAACGGCACGACCTTTGTCGCGAGCTAACGAACATGAGCACACACACAAATCAAGAAGGCTTCTCTTATATCGATGTGCTGATTGCCATCACGATCTTGATGATCGGCCTACTGGCGTTGGTCGCGGCGGTCACGGCCTCCGTCGTCCAGACCAGAGCCGGAGAGCAGAACCTGCTCGCCAAGCAGTACGCCGCTTCGACCCTCGAAGCCATCTTTTCTGCACGCGACATCGGCGTGCTCGGCTGGGACTCGGTCGGCAACATCGGCAGCAATCCGGTCAACGGCACGCCGCAAGGCAAGTTCGTCGTCGGTCGCCAATCGATTTACCCGGATGACGGGGCGGATAACATCGCCGGAACGCCTGATGACACGGGCACGCCCGTCAAAGGCTTTGACCGCGAGATCGTCATCACGGACATCTGCGACCCGGATCGCCCCAGCTCTAATTGCAACCCGTCGGGAAACTACGACGTGATGCTCCGCAAGGTCGAAGTCACAGTCTATTACCAGGTGACGGGCGGCTGGCGTAGTGAAAAGGTGACGACCGTCATCTCCAACACATTGGTCGATCAATAAGGCAGACGATGGAGAGCATGCTGATGAACAGAAGAATTAAAGCTGAGTCGGGAAACAGGAGAGGCCGCCGGGCAGAGCAGGCGGGTTTCACACTGATTGAGTTGCTCGTCAGTCTGGCGCTGTTCCTGATTGTCACCGGAGCGATTTACGGCCTCCTGGAAGTGACCCGCTCGGATCGCACGACCAGCACCCAGCGCGTCGAGACGATGCAGGCCGTGCGTAATGCGCTCAACACCATCGGGCGCGACGCGCTCAACACGGGTTTCAAATATCGTAATCTCGGCTCGTATCTGCCGGACAACACGCAAAGCTCGGTCTTCGGTCTCACCGCCGACACCAACACCGCTCCCGACCGCATGATGCAGATTCTCTCCGGCAACAGCGTCAACACGGATTCGCTGAATCCAACGTCGGGCTACAAAACGGATCAGATCACTTTCATCTACGGCGACGAGTCTTTCAATAACGGGAAGACGCTGACGGCCAACTGGGTGGATTGCGACGGCGAGCAGGTGGTGGTTTCGTGGCCGACGCCGGGCGCGAGTCCGACGCCGACTCCGAGCATTCCGAACGTCAACGATCTGATGATTATCACGGGACAAAGCTCATCGGCGATTGGGATGGTGACGAGCACTTCTAACGGCAGCCCGGTCGCCACCTCTTACACTGGCTGCGCCTACGCCGCGCCGACCGGCACGATCAGGACGATCAAGTTTGATTTCAGCGACCCGTTGGGACTCAACCAATCGGCGGCGGCCAACGTCATCAAGAGCGTGGCCGCGCCGGCCACGCTCTCGCGCGTCAAAATCGCCACCTATCACATCCTGAACGACGGCACGCTCGTGCGGACGGAGTACGGAAATTTCACGGGCGGCAAACGGGACATGCCGCTCGCTTATAACGTCGAGGACATGCAGATCAAGTATGTGCTCAAAGATGGGACGATTTCGGACGACCCGGCGGCTGGCCCGAACGGGGTGTTGGGCGATTCCGATGACACGCCGACGCTGATGCAGGACGTGAGGCAGGTGCAGATTAAAGTCATCGTCTGGAGCTTTGAGAAAGATCGGCGCACCGGCCAGAACTTCAAAGTCACGCTCAGCTCGACCTTCAACACGCGCAACATCGGTTACGACCCGCAGTAGTTTTTGAGACCGTGAATCGTTTGAGAACGGATTGTGGAAAAGGAATAGAGAGTATGAAGAACGCACTCATTGATACACAGAGCGGACGCGGCCAGAGCTTGCCGCCTCGGGGCGAGCGCGGCTCGGCCACCATCATCGCGCTTTTGATTATGGGGCTGTTGACCATCTTCGTCTCGCTCGCGCTCTCTCGCTCGACCGCCGAAGCCTTGATTATGGGCAACGATACCGCCGAGGCGCGCAGCTTCTACGCCGCGCAGGCGAGCATCGAAACCATGTCGCGCAATTTCAATAAGATTTATGATGTGCGTCTATCGCCGACCACCACTGACATCGCGAAGGTGCAGACCACAGTGCCGCAAGGCTTCACCAAATACAGTTTCAATCAAGTCCTGACGCGCACCGGAACGGACGAAGTCGTCACGCTCGCGGGCGGCCCGTTTGAAGGACTGACGGCCTTGCGCGATCCCTGGAATCTGGACACGACCGCGACGGGGCCGACCGGCGTGCAGGTTGACCTGCGCCGCACCTTCTTCAGCAATCGTATTCCGATCTTTCAGTTCGGCGTCTTTTACGACGATGACATGGAGCTGTCGCCCGGCGCGGCCTTCGCCTTCGGCGGACGCGTGCACACCAACGGCAGCTTCTACATTCGCGGCGGCGGCACGGTGCAGTTCAATTCGCGCGTCTCGGCGGCGGGCGAAATCGTCGTGGATGTCGCGCGCAACGGCAGAGCCAACATCGCCAGCCCGTCGGCCTCGGAGATGGGCGCGGGCTTCGGCCAGAACATTTACATTAAAGATTCGCAGGGCGTGTTCCAGCAATTGAAGATGGGCGAGGCCAGCGTCATCGGCGGCCCGGATGTCCTGCACAACAATTCGGACGTGCCGGACGGAAGCTTTAACTCGCTCTGGTCCTGCAAGTCGCTGTCACCGAGATATGCCTGTCGCCCGACCAACGACATCTTCGACGGCAACCTGATCGCCAACGTCAAGAAGCTTGAACTGCCGCTCAAGCTCGGCGGCAGTGCGGATAACATCGAGCTCATCAAGCAGGGCGTGGCCGGAGACGATCAGATTCTCGGCATCTCGCGCTATTACAACAAGCCGGGCATCCGCGTCACGCTGGCCGATAGCCAGTCGAGACTTCCGGGCGGAGGCGGAGGCGTGCGCCTCGACGCTAATTATAATTTGCTCGGCCAGCTCAACGGCCTCGGCGCGGTGAAAGGCTATAAGTCGAAGCCGATGACCGGCACTGGCGCGACCTATGCCACGACGCGCTTGAATGCTTATCGTCTGTACACCGGCGCGAGCTACACGGATAACGGCATGCCCGCCAATCGTCAGACCTGGATGAAAGTTGAGATCGTCAACGTTGACGCCTCGACGCTGGCGATTACGACGCAGGACATCACGGAAGACATTCTCAGTCTCGGCTTCACCGAGGTGGCTCCGAAAGACAGTCTGTTCAAGCTCAACGACAACGTAAAATATCCGACCGGCACGGACTCGCGCGCCATTCTCAAGTTACAGCGTTGGGTCGTTCCCGGCCCGCCGGTCAAACGCTCCGCCTACGCCAGCTCATATCCGAACTCGACGGGCATCACCCAGGTGGGCGGCAAAGATGTGTTCACTTATGTCGGCACGGCTCCCAACGGATATAGCATCGTTGAGGACACTGATTATTTCGCCTCCGGCGAAGACACGGCGAACAAAATTGCCGCCAAGATTTATAACAGCAGCAATGGAAACATGGACAACCGTAATGCCATGCCGTTCCCGATTGAGATGTTCGACGCCCGCGAGGGCATCGCGCAGGAGACCGGCGTCTCGGTGGCTGATTTAGCGACCGACGCCGTCTCGTATAACGGCGTCATGAGCGTCATAGACGTTGATGTCGCCAACCTGCGTAAGTTTCTGCGCGGCGATTATGACGGGCAGTTCCCGAACGGCCTCGTGAGCACCAGCGTCCCGCGCGACCGTGGCTGGCTGCTCTACGTCTCAGACCGTCGCGGCGACCGCGACAATGACGGTGAGTATGACATGGAAGATGTCTACGGCCCGAACGACAACATTCTGCAACTGCCTGAGGATGCCAACGGCAACGGCACTCTAGACGTGGATTTCACGGCGACGGGGGAAGCCGCCAGATATACAGACACTGCGAATGGCGACGTGGCCGCTTTCTTCGACCACAGATATTATCGCCGCGCTGTGCGCCTGATTAATGGCAGCCAGCTTCCCGGCGATAAGAACAACGGCTTCACGCTGGCGTCCGAGAACGGCGTCTATATCTTCGGCGATTACAATGCGACCGGGGTTGCCAGCTACGGGACTCCGACGCCGGCCAGCGATTATCAGCCGGGAGCGCTTACGGCTGCGGGCGCGCCGTGGATCGTGGATAACACACAAGTGCCTTCATCGGTCGTGGCCGATGCCGTGACCATTCTTTCAAACAAATGGGACGGTGCAGCCGGATGGTCTGACGGCGCGAGCTTCGGCGCTCCGGTCTATTGCAGAACCCTTGCCGCCGGCGGGAGCTTGACGGTTAATTATCCCGGTCGCCCGGCTAAAGAGACGACCATCCGCACGGCGGTCTTGCAGGGCGACACGATCAGCTCGATTCTCGATACTCCGAATCAGGGCGGCTTATATTCGGAAAGACTGAACGGCAGTATCAATAACTTCAAACGCTTCCTCGAAGATTGGCGAGCGACCGCCGTGCCGAACGTGAACTACGCCGGATCGCTCATCAACCTCTTCAACAGCCGGAACAACAACGGGGCTTTCAAGTACGGCTCGGGCAGAGTCTACAACGCGCCGAACCGCAACTGGGTCTTTGATGATTCGTTCCTCGACGCCACGCGCCTGCCGCCCGGCACGCCCTTCTTCCAGTACTTGCAGGTGACGGGCTTCCAGCGGATTAACAATTAGGCTGCGCCAGCTTCGCGTTTCAAATTTGAAGGGGAGGTCAAAAACCTTCCCTTCTTTTTTTGTCAGGGAATTTTGACGTAAGGCATGCCGCGCATGATGATGCGCTGGCGGCGTGCGACGCGGCGCGGATTTTTCTGCGGATTGAAGACGGTGTTCGGGTTCGGGATGATGGCCGAGAGAAAAGCCGCCTCGCGCGGCGAGAGGTCAGAGGCGGATTTCTTGAAGTAGTATTGCGAGGCGGCCTCCGCGCCGTAAATGCCGTCGCCCCATTCGATGACGTTGAGATAGAGTTCGAGAATGCGTCGCTTTGAGAGATCGCGTTCGAGAAAATAGGTGATGACGGCCTCGCGTCCTTTGCGAAAGAATGATTTTTCCGACGAGAGGAAGAGATTTTTCGCCAGTTGTTGCGTGATGGTCGAAGCTCCGCGCTTGAAGCTCGGCATCGCCGGAATCCAGCTCGATTGATCGTCGCCCTCTGCCTTCGCCTCTTTCTCGGCCTCGCGCTGAGCCTCTTCCCACGCGCGCTGAATGGCTTCGTAATCGAAGCCGTGATGCGTCGTGAAATTGGTGTCCTCTCCGGCCAGCACGGCGCGTTCCAAATTCGGGGAAATCTTGTCGAGCGGAACCCACGTCTGAATCCGCTTCGGCTCCTCGCCGTTGGCGCGCGCCTCGCGTATCCGCGCCTCGATCATCGAAGTCGTTTCGGGATTCTGGTCTTTGAGCTTCGAGATGTTGGGAAAGGTGACAAGCTCAAAAATAATCCAGCCGAGAAAAATCCCGACGAGCGAGAGGAAGGTGTATTTAATAATGCGACGTATCATTTAAGCTAGGAAAAGATACAGGAGTTTCACGCAAAGGCGCAAAGGCGCAAAGAAAGCGATTGAGTCTTTCCTTTGCGCCTTTGCGCCTTTGCGTGAAACTATTGCTTGCATTAAGTAGCAGCCTCGTGTGTCCTGACTGCCCCGAAAATATTCCGCACGGCGCGAATCGTATTGCAATGAATCTCGACCGTGTCTCGAATCTCTTCGGCGTAGCCGCCGGACATCACCGTCGTGACGGGCACACCGCGCCTGCGGCACTCTTCGAGCACGAAAGCGTCGCGCTCGTACAAACCTTCGATTGAAAGCGAGAGACGACCGAGCCGGTCGCCGACGTAAGGGTCTGCGCCGCCCAGATAAAAGATAAGGTCGGGCGCGTGCTCGAAGACGCGCGGCAGATGAGAGGCAAGTTTTTCCAGATAAGCCGCGTCGCCCGTCCCGTCCTTAAGCTCTACGTCGAGCGACGAGCGCGCTTTAAAGAGCGGGTAGTTTTTCGCTCCATGCATCGAGAAGGTGAAGACGCTCGCGTCCTCTTCAAAGATCGTCGCCGTGCCGTTGCCCTGATGCACGTCGCAGTCAACAATCGCGGCGCGCTCAATCAACCCGTCGCGCTTCAGAGCGCGAATCGCAATCGCCACGTCGTTCAAAACGCAGAAGCCCTCGCCGCGCTCTGCGAAGGCGTGATGCGTGCCGCCCGCCAGATTCGAGCCGACGCCGTTTTCGAGCGACCAACGCGCCGCGCCCGTCGTGCCGCCCGCCGCGAGAAACGAACGCCGCACCAGAGCCTTTGACCACGGCAGGCCGAGACGACGCAGCTCGCGCGGCGTCAACAGTCCCGCGCGAAGTCGCGTCACATAGTCTTCAGTGTGAACCAACAGCACGTCCGCGAGCGGCGCAGGCTGCGGCTCTGTGAGGTCAGAGGGGCGCAGAGTTCCTTCGTGCAAGAGACGGTCGCGCACCAGCTCGAACTTGCGAATCGGAAAGACATGCCCCTCGCCGATGTCTGCGTAATAGCGCGGAGTGTAAAAGACACGCATCATTTTAAAGTTAGAGAGTTCATAGGGCTTGGAGAGTTCAGAGAGTTTTAGAGCCAGACACGCTCCAAACTCTCCATACTCTCTAAACTCTATGAACTCTCTGAACTCTCCAAACTTCTTTCTCTTAACGGCGACGACGAATCACGTACATGCGCCTATAACGTCTGCGCATCACGCGGCGCATGTGACGACGGCGCATCCCGCGACGCATGTGACGGCGGATTCTGCGCCGCGTGCGAATGCGCCCGACGCCGCTCGTCTGGTTGAGTTTCAAAGCAGAGGTGAGCGAGGCGGACTGCTCCTCGCCGACGCTTCGCGCTTCAGCAAACAGAGGGACGCTCAGCAGAAAAACTGCGAGCCAGAATGTACCCAGAACTTTCTTCATCCGTTATCTCCTTTGACAGATTAAGAATCGAGCCGATTGAGACGACATTCATATAGCAGTTACCGGGAGGCTACTGCAAGAGGCAAATCCGAATTTGCGCCGGGCATGATACGCGGGTTCTGTCGAAATTCAGTTTCGGCGCGGACGCGTTCGCGCACAAAAGAGAATAATTCTCCGGCTGTCACGAGATGGTCTCCATTGGCATCCGCCCTGCCGCCCAAGCCTTCAAGCAAAGCCCAGGTAAAGATGCCGTGCCCGCCACCCCATCTTTGACTCTCACGCGAGACCTCGTTGACATCCGAAGAAGTCATGACGGCGCGCCCCTCCTCGTTGAACAGCTTTGCCGCATAAAGATTAATCAGATTGTTTTCCAACCCGCGCGTCTCGGCCAATTGTTCACCGCTCAAGCCTGCGCTGTGACAGGCATCTATAAAAACGACGACGCGCTTGGCGCGAATATTATAATCGAGCGACTCCTGCAACTCTCTCATCGGGAGCGCGGTGTTCGGCATGTCCGCTACTTTCGTGTCGTGTAGTAGAAAGTAGAGCGTTTGCGGCGCGTAAGGGTCGGGCGTGCCGTGCCCCGCCAGATAGAGAAAAATCAGATCGCCCGCCCCGGCCTTTGCCAGAAATTGCTGAAGCGCGGAACGCATCGCTCCGATAGTGGCCGTTTCATTTTCAAGATATTGAATGTCAGAGGCGGCAAAGCTGCCTCCCTCGCGTCGTTGCAGAAAGTCGCGCACGGCACGCGCATCAACGTCGGCGTAGGTTAAATCTTTCAAGCCGCCGTCATGATATTTGTAACGTGAAATGCCTACGATCAACGCAAACTTGCGCCCCTTGAATTGAGCCGAGATGGCTGCCTCGCGCCTCTGTACGGGAATCGTCAGGCGCGTGAGATTGCCCGCCTGATCGCTGGCTTCGATGAGGATAGAAGAAACACTCGCCGTCATCGCTACGGATTTTTCAAACGCGAACTTGCATTTGTCAATCGCTCTATTCGCGAGTTGCTGGCCGTTAATTTTTATCGAGACGGGTTGGCATGAATTGTCCGACGCTTCGCCCTGCACTTTGACTAGACCGGCTTCGCCCATCAACTGTACCGCGCCAACGGGTTGCTGCAAGCGTATGACGGGCGGCTCGCGGTCAACGCCTCTCTCGACCGGGACGGTTTCGTTAACCGCGCCGGTGGCCGGAGCAGTTGAACCCGCGCTCCCGGCGATGAGGACAAACGAGGCGTAATACTCACGATGTTCTTGATCGACAGCATAAATTTCGACGACGTTCTTGCCGGGTTGCAGGCGAAAGCGCAATTTGCTCTCAAGATTACAGGTCACGATATAACCGTCGTTGTCGCTGTTCACATTCTGAATCGTGCCTGCGGATTCGCCGTTGATGGTCGTAAAGATTTTCCCGTAGCCAATCACATCGGCATATGGCTTGCGGATACGAAACCGCAGCCTGTTCAGATGAGAGGTGGGAATCGTGGCTTCCGGCGCGGTGATCGGCCCCACTCCTATTTCCGGCAACTCAAGCACGAATGGCCGCCGCCGGTCATATTCGTCCGCCCGTTTGCGCGAAAGCCCCGTCGTCGGTTGGAAGAAAGCCCATGTCGTCGTCAGGCAAAGGAGTAGAAATGAGATGAAGAATTTATTCATGCGTTCGGATGTGCGAAAGCGAGAGAAGATGAGAGAGCGGCTCTCTCATCTTCTCACATTGGCGGCACGACGGTTGTCATTGCTTGCGCCGTTTGCCGCTGCCTGGCGGTTGAGCGGCAGGAGCAGGCGTTTGAGCTTCGTTTGAGACGGCGGCGGTCGGTCGCGGAACGTTCCCCTGCATGATGCCGAGGGGTTCAATATTCTTGGTCGAGACATTAGTCACCGGAGGGGCTGACCATCCGATTTCGCCAGCCTCCTGCATGTAATCATAGATCACATCCATATTCGGAGGCAGGCCGCCGCCGTGTATGCGCTGGTAAAGATTGACATACTCTTTGAGGCTTGAAACGATTTCGGGCATCTGCGCCGGGTCTTTGTTCTCCATCATCGCCAGCGCGCGATTGAGACGCGCTTCGGGCAGCACCTTTCGCACATCCAGATCAATCGCGCGGCGAAACTCGGCCATCGCGCGCGACTTCTCGCTGGCGTTACGCGCCGTCAGCTTGAGCACCTTGCCATAGTAAAAATGTGCGAAGGGGTCGTTGTTGCGAATCCGCAGAGACTCTTCCAAATTCTCGCGAGCCATGCGAAACATGTCGTAATAATAAGCGCGGACTCCGTTGTCGCGTTTCAACTCGGCCATCACGGCTTCAAATTCGGCGGTGCTGCCGATAATCTCGCCCGTCTCAAGCTTGGCTTTGAGTTCGGCGGAGAGCGTGCTGTTGACCATTCTCTCTGCGGTGGCGGCGCGGCCTGCGGCATCGCGCGAAGGATCAAGCGTTTTGCCCGTGTCAGGCTGCTTCTCGGTCGCCGGTTGAGAAGCGATTAAAGCTTCGGTCTGCTGTTGCGTGTTGAGATTGATAGAGCCGATCAGGAGCTTATCCTGAAGCGAGCCGCCGAAGCCGCCGATGACCGAGTTGACCTGTTGGATGCGGTCTGTGACACGCACGGCGTTGGCGATGAAGCCCAACTCGGCTCGCTTGTCTCCGGCAGAGGTGCGTTGCAGGCTGGCGTAAAACTTGGGCACTTCTCGCGGATCGTAATTACGCTTGAGCATGTAGTCGAGACCCAGTCGGTCGGCTTCGTCCTCTTGCGCCTTATCCCACGAGACGACGGCGGTGGGAATCGCCGCCTTGAGAATATTCGGCATCACGTAGGCTTCGGTCAAAAATGCCACGCTCGCGCCCGTGCCGAAAGAGTTGCTCAGTCCGCCGGTCATCACGCCGAGACCGATGCTCGCGATATTGCCGATCAGTTTGCGCTTCTGCTGTTGCTTCTCGTTGAAATCATCCAGCCCGTGCTCGACCAACACGTCTTCACGCCAGTGCTCTTGCTCGACGTGCGCGATTTCATGCGACAGCACGTAAGCCAGTTGCGCTTCGTTATCAACTACGGAGAGCAGGCCGGACGAGACATAGACCGTGCCGGTTGAAAGCGCGCGAGCTTCCGGCACCGGATTGAGCGTGATCTTAAAAGCATAGAGATGATTAGAACCGGCAGGCACCAGCGATTGACCGACGCGGTTTACGTAATCCTGAGCCATCGGATTGTCGTACAGCGTGTCTTCGATCTTCAGCTTATCGCCGGTTCGCGTCACCTGCTCGTCGTCAGAGTCGCGCGTGTTAATCAGAAAAGCGTATTGGCTATGGTCGCGCAACATCTGGCGATAAGCCTCATCCACCTCGTCGCGGAACTCTGCGTTGGTGCGATAACGTTCCTCGCTGAATCGTTTTATCTCCTGATACTTGCGCTCCTGTTTCCCCGTCTTCTTATCGTCCGAAGCTGAGCTGTCAGACTTTTTCTTGTCCTTCTTATCCGGTTTCTCCTGCGCGGAGTTTGACGGAGCTTGCGCCAGTATCGAAAGCGGCATGCTGAAGAGCAACGTGAGTAGAGTGATGTAGGTGAGAGCTGAGCGGTACGACTGTTTTGACATGAATCGCCTCCTCATTCAAATGGGACAGTGATAGATGCTGTGCGGATTCTCCGTTTGGCTTGTTAGAGAGACGGTCGAATCGCAATCACAGCACGCGGGTTTGCAAAAACTTCGTGAGCATCAATTGTTTTTATTCAATTCGGGACAGGCATAATGGCTGTTGATACCTCGCGCTACCGTCCAAGCAGGCGGCGCAAAAGTGAAGAGAGGTAATGCATGTGAGACTGGCGAAGATAAAACTCTCGTCAGCGATAATAAAACTGATGTTTGCGAGGCAATCAGCTTACGACTACACTGAGTAAACGCGGGGAGCTTATATAATGAAGCTCGAAAATGTCAATAAAGATTTGTAACGAGTGGTGGGTCAATTTCAAACGTGGAGAAGAAAAAGAGGGGTTCGCGCAAAGGCGCTGGTGGCGCAAAGGAAGCACGCTAAGCTGTTGAGTGCTGCTTGTTCTTTGCCTCTGCTTCTTTGCGCCACCAGCGCCTTTGCGCGAGATTCTTTCTTGATTGATATTCACCGGAATTTCAAACTGAACCACTACCTGGTTCTCGAAAGACGAGTTCGTCGAGTTGCATGGTCAGACAGCTTATCGTTTACGCTGGCGCGGGTCTAAATACTCGCGCAAGCCGTCTCCGATGAAATTGAAAGCCAGCACCGTCAGCACGATGGCGATGCCGGGAAAAATCAGGACGTGCGGCGCGGCCTGCAAGCGATCAAGACCGCGCGCGTCCTCGATCATCACGCCCCATGAAGGAGCGGGCGGCGGAACTCCGAGGCCGAGAAATGAGAGCGAGGCTTCGGACAAAACCGCGCCCGCCATGCCTAAGCTCGCCTGCACGATGAGCGGCTGAATCGCGTTCGGCAGGATATGCACAAAGAGAATCCTGAGATCGCCCGCGCCGAGCGCACGCGCCGCCTGCACGAAATCATACTCGCGTATCTTCAAGACCTGCCCGCGAATCAGCCGCGCGTAGCCGACCCAACCGATAATGCAGAGCGCGAGAATCAGCTTGTTCAGTCCCGCGCCCAAGAATGCGACGAGCGCGATGGCTAAGAGGAGGCCGGGAAAGGCTAAGAAGACATTGAACACGTAACCCGACATGATGCGGTCTATCCACCCGCCGAAGTAACCCGCGAGCGCGCCTGAGATCGTCCCCACGATTGACGACACCAGCACGACCACGATGCCGACGCGCAGTGAGATGCGCGCGCCATACACCACGCGCGCGAAGACATCGCGCCCGACGTAATCCGTCCCGAACCAGTGTGCGGCTGAAGGCGGCATGTAACGCGCGCCGAGATTGGTCGCGGTAATATCTTGCGTCGCAATCCACGGCGCGAAAATAGCCGCGAAGACGAGGATGCCGACGACGATGAAGCCGAAGATGGCTAAACGATTCATATAAAAGTGACAAGTGACAAGTGACGAGTGAAAGCTGATTTGCTTGTCACTTATCACGAGACTCTGATTCGCGGGTCGAGCCAGCGATAGATCATATCGGTCAGCGAGTTTGCCACGATATAGGTGACGCTGATGACGAGCACGCAGCCTTGCACGAGGCGATAGTCGCGCTTGCCGATGCCGTCTTCAATCAAGAGCAGACCCAAGCCCTGCCAGCCGAAAATCTTTTCCGTAATAATCGCTCCCGCAAGGAGTA
Source organism: Pyrinomonadaceae bacterium (assembly GCA_036403295.1). Classification (GTDB taxonomy): domain Bacteria; phylum Acidobacteriota; class Blastocatellia; order Pyrinomonadales; family Pyrinomonadaceae; genus JACMLC01. The sequence goes on along the minus strand of DASWRG010000160.1, from coordinate 4,750 downwards.
CGCCGAGCTGCAAGCCTAAAATCGTGACGACCGGAATCAGGCCGTTTTTCAGGACGTGCTTGTAAACCACTTTGCGCTCGCTCAAGCCTTTCGCGCGAGCCGTGCGAACGTAGTCTTCACCAAGTTCTTCAATCACAGACGAGCGCACCATGCGCGTCAGTATCGCCGAGAGAGCCGCGCCCAAAGTGATGGCGGGCAGCACGATGTCGCTCCACTCTTCGCTGCCCGTCGGAGCAAACCATCCGAGCCTGACCGCGAAGGCGTAAACCAGCAGCGGCCCGATGACGAAGCTCGGCAGGCTGATGCCGATGAGCGCGGCGACGGACGCCGCGTTGTCTATCCACGTCCCGCGATTGCTGCCCGCCACTACGCCGAGCGGAATCGCGATGGCGACCGCGATGAGCAGTGAAGCCAGTGCCAGTTCGATGGTCGCCGGATAACGCAGCAGGATCAACTCCCTGACCGGCTGATTCGTGCGAAAGGATTTTCCCATGTCTCCACGCAGCAGCGCAGCCCAGTAATCCACATAGCGATTATCCGCGCCGTGCCAGACGAAATGTCTCGCGCCCTCTGCGTCCTGCGGAAAGGAGAAGAAGAACGGCGGGCGGTCAAGCCCGTGCTGCGAACGAAACTGCGCGATCTGTTCGGGCGTCGCCTGATCGCCGAGAATCGCGGTCGCCGGATCGCCCGGCACCAGCTCAATCAGCAGCGTGACCAGAGACACGACCGTCCAGACAACCAGCAGCAGGATGCCCACGCGCCGCAAGAGGCCGAAGATTTTATGCTTTAACGAACCCAATCGCTTGAATTCTCAAAAACTATTTGGAGAGCGGGATGCAATATCGAAGAGGATAATAGCACAAGAACAGTGATGAGTAATGAGTGATGAGTAATGAGAGACAAGCTTGTTTGCCTTTTACTCATCACTCATTACTCATCACTGTATTTAAAAACGTAGCCCGATAAGATTTGCATCTCAACTTGCAGCAGGCCCCGACAACCTCCTGCCAGATTCGATGACGAATCTTTTCGGACTACGTTTGTGGCTGCAAAGCTCTGTCGAGCTTTAGTTGCAACCGAGTTTGATAGTTTTTAGCTGCGGCGCGTGCCCGTATGAAGGGCAGCGATGCCGCCGGTCAGATTTTGATACTTAACCTCCTCGAAGCCGACCTCGCGCATTAAATCCGCGAGACGCTTCTGGTCCGGAAAACGAGAGACCGAGTCGGGCAAGTATTCATAAGCTGCGCGCGAGCCGCTCAAGATGCCGCCGATGCGCGGCAGCACGCGCGTAAAGTAAAGCCGGAACAGCTTGCGAAAGCCGGGCACGACCGGAGTAGAAAATTCCAGAATCGCGGCGCGCCCACCGGGCTTTAAAATCCGCAGGAGTTCCTTCAATCCGCCTTCGACGCTCGACAAATTTCTGAGTCCGAAGGCGATGGTCACGGCGTCAAAAGAGCTGCTGGCAAATGGAAGCTTGAGCGCGTCGCCTTCGACGAAAGGAATTTTAAATTCGCCTTTAGCCGAAGCCTTGCGCGCCGCTATCTCAAGCATCGGGCGACAAAAATCAGTCCCGACGATTTGAGCCTTCGTCGCTTCAGCCAGAGCCAGCGACAGGTCGCCCGTGCCGCAGGCCACGTCGAGCGCGCGCGCGCCCTCTTTTGAAAGAACGGCTTGAAGCCTTTGCGCCACCAGCTTGCGCCAACGCTTATCGGTGTTGCCGGACAGGAGATGATTCAAGAGATCATAACGTCCGGCAATCCGTGCGAACATCTCGCGCACGCGCGCGCTATGCTCGCTTTCCGACGCCTTGCTTTGTGATGAGACCATTAAATCAATTTAGAGTGATGGATGGTTGCGAATGGCTTGCGATAGTTTTACAAATCGGCTACGGGCTTTTCGGCTGCGGCGCGGGCGTCGGCGGCACGGCTTGAACCTCCTGGCCGATAACTTCGACTTTGCCCGCGCGCTCAAGGTCTGATTTGAGCTGCGCCGCGCTGCCGAGGGCGATGCTTGCGAATGAGACGCCGCGAAAGAGACGGGCGGCCACGCGCTGAAGATCGGCGGGCGTGAGTTTGGCGAAAGCGCGCGCGGGGTCTGCGCCTGTATCGAGCCGGTATGATTCGGCGTCAAGCCATGCTTCTGCGACTGCGTTCGGCTCCGCGCTCGCTTTGTTGATGATGGCCGTCGCTTCGCTTCTCGCGCGCTCAAGCTCTGCGGCTGTGACCTGCGTTTCGACCAGCGCGCGAAGGACTGTGCGCGCAGTCTCCAAAGCCTGCGCAGCTTCGGTCGCGCGCACGCTCGCTCCCATGACGAACATGCCCGACAGTTGATGCGATTCGTGGCGGACAAAAAACGGAGCTTTGCCGAGTTCCGGCAAGGCCGCTTGCCAACGGTCGCGCGCGAGCAAGGTGAGCAGAGTCGCCGCCGCATAGTCTTTATCTGAGCGCGGCAAAGTGCGCGCGGCCAATCTGACCTCGACGCTCTCCGTGCCGGGCATGTCTATAATCAAAGTCCGCGCGTCGGGCGCATCAGGCGGGCGAAAGGTCGCGGGCACGAGCTTGTCGCTCTTGCGCCATGCGCCGAGCAGTTGACGCAGGGCGCGCAAGGCTCTCGATTCCTGCACGCCGCCGATGACGACGAGCGTTGAATTGTCCGGCGTCAGGAAACGCTCGCGCGCCAACAGGAGGTCTGCGCGCTCAACCTTTGCCAGCGAATCGGGCGCGCCGGCGACCGTGCGACCGTAAGGATATTCGCCGAAGAGTCGTTTCGAGATGGCGCGGTCTGCGATGAAAGAGGGAGCGATGCTCAGCTCGCGCGTCATCTTGATGCGCGCCTCGCGCAGGCGAACGACGTTCTCATTTGTGAGCGGCGTGTTGACGAGCGCGATCCGAAGAAATTCCAACATCCTCTCAAAGTCGGACGCACGCCCGCTCATTCTAATATTGATGCCGTCATAGTCGGTCACGACTTCGAGGCTTCCGCCAAGCTCTTCGGTGAAGAACTCGCGCGTCTCAGCGTCAGGGAAAAGCAGGTCGCCGAGCAAGGCCATCGCGCCCGCCTTGCCCGTCAGATCAAAGGCCGCGCCGCTATTGACGCGCAGACGGATGATGACATTCTGGCTGGCGGGCTGTGACCAGAGCAGCACGCGAAGGCCGTTCAAAAGTTCTTCGCGGCGCGGCTCAGGCGCGTTCTGCGCCTTCGTTGTGAGGCTCGACAGAGAGAGCGCGAGAGCCAGCAGAATCGCCGGAAAAGTTTTTACGGCGGAGATTAATGAAGGGATGCGAACAGTCATAAGATAACGTAAAATAGGGCGTCTGCCAGTTACGAAGGGCGGCAGGCGCACTCGTTGGATGCGGGATGCGCCCTGCGGCGTCGCTGAAAAATTCCGGTAACCTGTCGGGGAGCGACTCGTGTAGGAGTTTAGAGTCGGTCGGGCGAGCGCGTCAACCGTTTGCCCCGGCGCGCCTGCAACAATTTTGCATCCGGCTGCATCCAAAGACTGTTTACGGCAGGGTTTGTGTGCGGAGAACAACCCCGGCCCGCTTCACACTTCAATAAAGAGTTGTATAATGTGGTTCGGGCACGGGATAACTCCGGCAGTGAGCCTGAAGGGAAGTTCCCCGCCGCCGGAAAATTATAAGGCCACAGAAGATTAGGGATTCTAACGCCGCACGGCGAACGCAGGAGTAATAAAGCTGCTTCATCCGAGTCGGGCGGTTCGTGAGGAAAAATAATGAAACAGTGTTCCACATGCCTTGAAGAGTTTGCGGATAAATTCAGCTTCTGCCCGGTGGACGGCACGCCTCTGAATGGCGCAGTCGCCAGCAAAATCGAACCCCCTCAGACAGAATCCGATTATTTAGAATCAGAAGAAACACTTCCTTCTCAGTTTGCGACCAGTGAGCATCGTTTCACTGATACGGCGGCGGATGAGGGCGAAGCGATTGACGAAGGCATCCCTGAATCGGTTGCGGCTGCGGATGACGGCGAGTATCACCTGACGATTATGGACGACGCGGGACTGGTCAGTCGTTTGACGGCGGAACTTCGCGGCGTCGCGCACGAATCGCAATTGACGTGGCCTGATTTCAAACGCGATCCCTTCGGTTTTACCAAACGCATGATCGGCGGTTATGGACGGATGTTGGGCGCTTTCCTCTCGCGTCCGAACGTGGCCATCGCTTTAATCACCGCGCTGCTGTCATTGACGGTGCTGGCGGTCGCTGTGGCATGGGTTGATCGCGCGCATCGCACGGGCACTTCGCGTTTCGGCGTCGGGCTTTTCGCCGCGCTGGCTCTCGGCCTGTTGGTCGCGCTCTTTATCGGCTGGTTCACGCGCGGGCGGACGGCGAGTCTCAAAGGCTCTACGAGCGGCGCGGGCGAGTATTCGAGCGAGACGGATATGCCGACGGTGGTCACGGCGATGCTCGCGGCTCTGGTCTTCGCGCTCGCGCTCGCGGGCGGCTTCGTCTGGCTCGATCATCATAATCGCAATCAACAACTGATGGCCGACAAGCGTCGTCAAGACCTCGAATTTCAGGGGATGGTGGACATTCCTGACGAACAGGATAAGGTCGAAAAAGGCACTGCCGGAATGAACAAAGGCACTGGCGGCGGCTCGAAGCCCAAACAGGAGAAACCCGGCGGCGGTGGCGGCGGCGGTCGTGAAGATCAGAATCCGGTCTCCAAAGGCAAACTGCCTGTGGCTGACCCGGATGTGCAGCAAGTGCGTGGCCCGGACTTGAAACTG
>DASWRG010000159.1:0-6470 GCA_036403295.1 Pyrinomonadaceae bacterium | reverse complement strand
AGGCTACACCTTTCCGGCATGGGAGCCGCACCTCCGCCTCGATTACGTCTTCGTGCCCGCACGCTTCAAAGAACGCTTAACAGCTTGCGAAGTCATCACGCAGCCCGCCGAAGTCGCGCAGGCTTCAGACCACTTTCCGCTGTTATCTGAGCTTGAGCTTTGATGGAGAAGCAGATTGCTTAAGAGTTAGTCTGCTTTTTGCCTCGATTAAGTAAACTCGTAATAGCTTGTTTTAGTTCTGACTCTTCTTTAAGGGCTGTTGAGATACGCTCCGAAAGCTCGGTTAGAACAAGTCTGATATTCGTAGCTAATTCGAGGCACTCTTCGTCGGTGCCTGCATGTAACCCCTCGCTTAAGGCACTATGTAATAGCATGAGCGGATTATGTCCTTCTATAAGGAGTACAGCAGGTATAGCGGTTTTAATATCATCAACAGCTTTACTAAACTGAGTTTCTCTTAACGCTCGGTCAAATTTTTCTATAATATCTTGCGGAGCATTCAGTCGTTTTGCCACCTTTGATATTTCGGTTATCAATCGCCCCTTTTGGTTTTCCACTACACGGCGATAGTAAGCGAACGCTCCAATGCCTAAACCTTGATTTTCAGCTCGACGCCCCTTAAGAAATTCATCGCGGTCGGGGCCGATAAGACTTATTAATCTAGCTGGCACACTTGGTCCGTATGGCGGAGATTCCCCAAACTTCATTGCGGTTCCTTGTTTATTGTTATCAGTAGACATATGTCTCAATTCAAGAGCGAAAGTCTTACCCATCCCGCCACAATTTTTACACCAATAAGTGATAAATTCCTTTTGAGAGCTATAGCCTGATGCAGTTATGCGTGTAGTGCCGATTAGTTGGAAGAAGCGATTACCCTTGCATTTATCCGAACCACAATAAAACTGAATTTCAGACTTTGTAAGCTGAAGTCCAAATTCTCCTTGCTGGAATAAATCTTCAATCTCTTCAGGTACATTCGGAGGTGTACGTAATAGAAAATCAGCCCAGAGCATATGCTTACACTTTCTTAATCTTATTATCCGTTATGCAGAAATAATCACGGCGCGTGCGCCCATCAGCTCGGAGAAATCTTTGGAGTAGATCATCTCAACCTTGCGGACGCTGCTGATGGTCTCGACCAACTCGCTTGTGTTGATGAAGCCGTCTTCGACGTGGGCGATTGTCCAGTGCGGCAGGTGCGAGGCGGTTTGCAAGAGGTCTTCGACAAAGCGCAGATATTGCTGTTTGGTTTCGACGTGCGTGCCGAGCCGCCCGGCGCGCGCCGTCTCGAAATCATCCCAGAAGCCGTCGCTGCCATGCACCCAGTCTTCGCGCCAGGCGGAGAGTCCCAGGCGGTCGCGCTCCCTCTGGTTCTTCGCGCGCGGCAAGCGTAGGAACATCATCTCCGTGTGCTGCTCGGCCAGAAACTCGCGCGCCTCGCGGTTCGAGCTTGAGTTGCGCTGTGAGTTGTTGATGACGGGCGGATGATTCTCCCACAGGCGGCGATAGACGCGCGAGAACGGTTGACGCAATTCGCGCGTCTCTTCGTCAAACGAGAGCGCGTAATCTCCGACCGCCATGCCGAGAGTCAATGCCAGCGCGCGTTTCAAAGGATTGACCAGCTTCTCCGCGTTCTCGCGCACGTTATCAAACCACCACGCGTCAGTCTCGTTGAACCACAAACGCAAGGATGGATTCGCCAGCTTGTGACGCGGAACGTAAGCGTCTTCGAGCACGATTTCAAGATCGTCTTCCGTCAGGCGTTCGTCATTGTTCTCAATCAGCGCGACGGCCTTCGTATGCGCCCAACGCGAGAGGTCGTTGGCCGCGACCCGCACGCCCCAGCGTTTGAGATACAAGCCCAGGTCAGGCTCGCCCGCGAAAGGCAGCGCGACGGTCTTGAACTTAAAACGGCGCAACACGCCAAGCTCGAAAGCGAGCCAGCCGCGCGGAGTTGTGTCAGTGGATAAGCTCATCTAGTTAATCGAAAATAAGAATTTAGAATTGAAGCTCGTCAGCCAGTTGGCGAATCATCTCCTCAGACTCCCAAACTTTTTCCTTCTGCGGCTCGGCGTAAGAATTTAATTCCGGTATCGCACTCAAAGAGAGAAACGCGCGCACCACGCGCGGGTCGAATTCCAAGCCGGCGAGTTCGGCCAGATGTTTCCGCGCCTCTTCAATCGTCCGCGCCGCGCGATGCGGGCGCGCGTCCGTCAACGCGGCGTAAGCGTCCGCGACTCGCAGGATACGCGCGCCGAGCGGAATCTGCTCGCGGCGCAAAGCATCAGGATAGCCCGCGCCGTTCCACCATTCCTGATGCCAGCGCACGAGCAGTTGCGCGCCTCTGTCCGCGCCGTAACGCGCGGCCTCTTGCTCGCCGATGACCGGATGGCGCGCGAGGTCTAAACGCTCTTCATCATTGAGCGCGCCCGCGCGCTTGATGTAATCACGCCTCATCGCGGCCTCGCCCAGGTCGTGCGCCAACGCGGCCACGCGCAGAGAGAGCCGGTCGCGCCGCGCCAGATTAAAGAGCTTCGCCGTTTCATCCGCCAGCTTCGCAATGCGCGGGGCGTGCGGATGCGCGTAGCCCTCAAACTCGTCCGCCGCCGAAGCGAGCTGCATGAACGCTTCACTGGTCACAAGGTCGTTGGGCATAAGAAGCGGGAGTCAGAACTCAGGACTCAGGACTCAGAATGAAAAGCATGAAAGGCAAGCTGTTTTTATTCTGACTCCTGAATTCTGAGTCCTGAGTTCTTTTCCTTCCATCACAATTCTTCTAACAAACTTTTCGCGTCCGCGTTGTGCGGCTCAAGCGAGAGCGCGCGTTGTGCTTCGCCCTGCGCGCGACGCTTCATGCCCAAGTCTCTGTAAAGCTCCGCGAGCATGACGTGATATGTGGCGTTGCCTTCTTCGAGCGAGATCGCGGCCTTCAACTCGGCTTCGGCCTGATGCCGCGTCTGCTTGTTGCCAGAGAGCGAGCGGCCATAGTGCGCGCGATAACGCGGCTCGCCCGGCACGAGGCGCGCCGCCTCTCCGAGCAGAGGGATGGCGAGCGCGCTGTTTCCAGCTTTGAGCGCAGCCACGCCTCTGTTGAAACTCGCTTCCGCCTCTTGCTGGACAGCAGCGAATCGTCCGGCAGAAGTTTGCGAAGCTTGCTTTTCATGCGCGGACTGCTGCTGTGCGCCGCTACGCGCGCCCGTGAAAGAGCCTGCGCGCCGCATCTTTCTCTGCGCCTCCAACCGTAGGTCGTAAGAAGCGCGCGACTTGGCGTCTCTCAAAGTCTCGTAAGCCTGCGCGACGCGCGCAAAAGTTGTTTGCAGCCGCGCGTGCAAGTCAGTCCCGGCCTCTTGATGAAAACGGTCGGGGTGAAAGCGACGCGCGAGCGCGTGATAGGTTCGCTTGATCGAGCTTGAATCGGCGGAACGCGTCACGCCGAGGACTTCATAATAATCTTCGGATGCATCCATGCGCGCGAAAAACCTTTCAAGCTCGACGCGCTCATCCACCTCCGGCGGCGGCGTTGGTTCAGCGACGAACACTTTTTCAGGCACGGGCTGAACAATCGCTGGCCGCTCTTCCGGCTCGGCCTTCTTCGCGGCAGCCCGCGCGGCTTTGAACCGCACAATAATCTCGTCACTGAAAACGCGTGGCCAGTAGTCTCTCTGCAACAAGCCGCCGAGCGCGAGCGCATAAACGGCGCGCAAGGTTTCGGCTTCGGGCAGACCGCTCACGGCCAGCAGCTCGTGCACGCGCAACCCTCCCGCATCGAAACGCGAGAGCACGAAACCTTCCAAAGGTTGCAACTCGACTTCCGGCGAAGCATCGGCTGCGAGCGAGAACATCTCGTTTGTGTTGCCGAATCTTCCGGCCACAAACTCCGCCGGAAGACGACGCGCGCTCTCCACCAACAACTCGCGCAAGGGAATCAGAGCGCGCGTCGCTTCCGCCAGACGCACGCGCGGGTCAAAGCTCCACGCTCCGTCAGTCCACAACAGCATCGGCCTCAGCACATCCGTCGCTTGCAGCGAAAGCAACTCCGCCAGCTTCTCAACCGTCAGCGCGCCCGAACCCAGGAGGGCTGCGCCAAGCTGTGTGTCCGAAGCCTGATTGTTGAGCTTGCTTAGCTGTTCCTCTGTGACGAAATTCCACCTGCGCGCGCATTCGGCCAAGCGATGCAGGCGCAGGTTCGAAACCGCGAACAACAACTCGCCCTCGTCGAAATAGATCACGCTTTTGACGCGCTCGCGCGCCAGGCGGAATGCGCCGGACAAGCCTGCGGCAGCAGTCTCCCGTATCAGCTCTGCCAGCGGATGTTCGCCAAGCTGACCATTTCGCTCAACGCCTTGTTGCATCATACCTACTGAAGAGGGAGCGCGAGAAACGAAATCCTACTCTTTGGAACCACCATTCCGGCCTTCTTTGAAATAAAGATCAACCACGGCGATCAGATTTCTGAGAGCATCTTCAGTCTTTCTCACGCTCTCTTCCGTGCGTATCTGCGAGTCGACAAGGGCTGAAATCCTCTCATCTACATCGTCAATTCGTTTATCCGTGGCTTCAAAGCGGTCAACCGTTGCCTTCGCCAAACGAACCACAATATCTTCCAACTGTCCCATCTTGGAGGCAAACTGCGCTTGCTGCTCAATGATAAACTGGATCTGCTTTTCCGTATTTTCATTAGCCATCTCAATAAACCTTTCACAGAGGTCTCCATATTGAAGTGTAGCGAAATAATCAGTCGTAGCCAAGCGTAAGCAATCTATGAACCCATTCCGCGCGACGTTTCAATAGTCTCTCTGTCATCGGTGTCATAATTCTTTGCTGTCTACGAGGCGAGCGTAATCGCCTGCCACAAAAAAAATTCATTGCGCTAGCAGGATTTTTTGCTATGATGCGCAGGCACACTCCACCCGTGTCGCCACATAACCTCATGGCGACCTGTGAGTGTTCAAAGTTTCGGAACAATTAGAGCAGCGTCAGCAGGCTTTGCAGCAGAGTCAACCCGACATCCGTTGCATCTATCGGGTAACCCATATCGCCTGTTTTTGTTGGCCCTGTGCTAGATGTGGCGACAAGAGGATTTCCTATATCTCCCGATGGAGGAGCGATAGGAGCACCTATTTCCCCTGCCCATGCAGGAATCGCTAATGCTAGAGTGAGCACAGTAGCTTTGATAATTTTTCGCATCGTTCTTTCCTTTTAAGTTTTATGGGATTTGACCAATTTTTGCCGTCGCCTCTTTCACGAGATGCGGCGGCTTTACCATGTTTGCGCATTTCTACGCAAGCTACGAGAAAGGCAACCCTCACATGAATTTAACAGAAACACTACAGCAAGAGTTAGAGGATCCGAACCTTACCATAAACGAGCGCGTCTTGCTCCGTTGCCAGACGGCGGCAGAATTCATCCATCGCGGGCAGTATGAAGCAGCCCGCGATGCGCTCGGAGATTTGTGGTGTGGGGTAGGGCAGCATCCTAATGTTGAAAAGTTAAAAAAGGCGACGGCGGCAGAAGTATTACTTCAATCCGGTGCCTTATCAAGTGGGATGGGAAGCGCGCGAAATATGAGCGGGGCGCAGGAAAAGGCGAAGGATTTAATCAGTGAGGCGCAACGTTTGTTCGAGTCGCTCAAACTCCCAGTGAAGGTGGCGGAAGCGCAGAGCGAGTTATCTATCTGCTATTGGCGACTTGGTGCATTCGATGAGGCACGAGTCGTACAGGATGGAGCAGCCAAAACAATTGGAGATAAGAATGATGAACTCAAGGCAAGGATTCTGATTAGACGAGCCTTAATTGAGACATGGGCGTGTCGTTATCACGATGCGTGTGATGTGCTCAATCAGGCAGAAGCTTTTTTCAAAAAGCTTCCAGACCCGCTTAAGGGTCGATGGCACATACAAATGGGGCTTGTGCTGAGAAGGCTCGGCATGGCTGAAGGACGCGCTGACTATTTAGACCGTGCCATCATCGAATATACCGCCGCCATTTACCATTGTGAACAATCTCAGAACGCTCGCTATTGCGCAATCGCTCTGAATAATCTGGCGTTTTTACTGTATCACGTCGGGCGATACACGGAAGCACATGAGCACCTTGATAGGGCGGTTGAGATATTCTCAAGACTCAAAGATGCTGGCACGCTGGCGCAGGTGAATGAGACGCGGGCGCGGGTGTTGGTGGCGGAGCAGAGGTATGAGGAGGCGAGGGCGGTTATTGAGAGGGCGGTGAGGGATTTTGAGGTGGGAGGCGAGCAGTCGTGTCTGGCGGATGCGTTGACGATTCAGGCGACGGTGTTGGCGCGGCTGGGGGAGTTTGAGGAGTCTTTGGGGGTGTTCGAGCGTGCGGTGTTGGTGGCGGCTGAGGCTGGCGCGTTGGAGAACGCGGGGCATGCTGCGCTCTCTTTGATCGAAGAGCATGGCGCGACGAGGTTGTCGGAGTTTGATGCTTATGCCGCTTACAAACGCGCGGAC
>DASWRG010000158.1:0-13329 GCA_036403295.1 Pyrinomonadaceae bacterium | reverse complement strand
GGGCGAGATTACGAACACGCGCGGCGAAATCGTCGGAGGGCATCAAGGCATACATCGTTACACGGTCGGTCAACGTCGCGGCATCGGAATCTCAAACGAGCGTCCTTTGTATGTCGTCTCGATTGATGCGGCGCGCAATCGCGTCGTCGTCGGAGAGCAGGACGAGCTTTTGAGCGACGAGTTCACGGCGGCGGGCGTCAACTGGATTGCTTTTGATGAGCCTGCGGAAGCGGCGCGCGCGGAAGTTCGCGTGCGTTATCGGCACGCGCCCGCACCAGCCACCATCGCGCCTCTGCCTGAGGGACGCGCGCGAATTAAATTCGATGAACCGCAACGCGCCATCACGCCCGGACAGGCTACAGTCTTTTATCGCGGCGATGAGGTCGTGGGCGGAGGATGGATAGTTAAAAGCAGTTAGCAGATGGCGGTTGGCAGTGGGCAGAAAGAGCGAGCAAGGCTTTTTCTGCCCACTGCTCACTGCGAACTGCCAACTGTTGCTTAAACTTTTTCTCATGTTCTTGCGTAGTAACCCGTGCTGCTCCTCTGTTGTTTGGAAGAGGGGCAGTTTCTCTTGATTTCATTAGCTTACAGGAAACAGTTATGGCAATGTCACGTACCAGAAAAGTCGTACTTATTATCACGGGCATCGTGGTCGTGCTCGCGCTGGTGGCTTTCATCTGCATCGCGCTTTTGATTAACGCGGTGCGCGGGAGTGAGCCGGTGGTCGCGGAGAACAGCGTGCTCGTCCTCAAAGTTCAGGGAGAGATGCCGGACTTCGTGCCGGAAGACCCTATGCGTCGTCTCTTCGGCGGCGATGATTCGTCGCTCACCAACCTGTTGACGCAGATTAAAAAAGCGAAGGTTGATAAACGCATCAGCGCGATTTTGCTTGAGATTGATTTCTCGGGCGTGGGCTGGGGCAAGGCCGACGAGATACGCGACGCGATTGCGGACTTTCGCACTTCGGGCAAACCCGCTTACGCCTACATGGAAATCGGCATGAACAAGGAGTATTACATTGCGACTTCGTGCGAAAAGATTTACGTGCCGCCGTCGGGCGATCTCTTTATCAACGGCCTCGCGGCTGAGGTGATGTTCTTTCGCGGCTCGCTCGACAAGCTCGGCATCGAGCCGGACATGTTCAAGATCGGCGCGTATAAAAATGCGCCGGATCAGTTCACGCGCAAAGAGATGTCGAAAGAGCATGCGGAGGTGATGAACTCGATTCTCGATGACATCTTCAATCGTCTGGTCAACTCGATTGCGACCGCGCGCAAGAAGACGCCGGATGAAGTGCGCGCGATTATTGATAACGCCCCCGTCCGTTCGACGCAGGCCAAAGCGCAGGGCTTGATTGACGGTTCGCTCTTCCGCGATGAGGTCGAGAGCGAATTGAAAAAGCGTCTCGGCTATAAAAATTCGGACAAGCTTCACACAATCACCGGCGCGGCTTACAGGGACGTGCAGCCGGAATCGGTCGGACTCAATAAGGGCGAGCGCATCGCCGTCATCTATGCTTCGGGAACTATCGGCTCAGGCCGCTCGAATGACAGCCCTTACGGCGAGCAATCGACCGGCTCCGACACGGTTTCGAAAGCCATCAGAGATGCAGCCGAAGACACTGCGATTAAAGCCATCGTGCTTCGCGTGGACAGTCCGGGCGGCTCGTCTTACGCTTCGGACATCATCTGGCACGCTGTCGAAGTCGCCAAGCAGAAGAAGCCCGTCGTCATCTCGATGAGCGATGTCGCGGCGTCGGGCGGTTACTACATCGCCTGCAACGCGAACAAAATCATCGCAGAGCCTTCGACCATCACCGGCTCCATCGGCATCTTCGCGGGCAAACCCGTGATGAAGGGTTTCTATGACTGGCTCGGCATCACCAATCAATACGTGATGAGAGGCAAGCTGGCGGGCATGTTCCGCGAGACGGAAAAGTTCAGTGACGACGAGCGCAAGAAGTTTGAAGAGATGATTAGCAGCACTTACTACGACGAGTTCGTGCCGAAGGTCGCCAAGGGGCGCGGGCGCGATCCGGAGTACATAAATTCCATCGGGCAGGGACACGTCTGGATGGGCAGCCAGGCGAAAGAGAAGGGATTGGTTGACGAGTTCGGCGGTCTAGACAAAGCCATCGAAGTCGCCAAAGGTCTCGCCAACATTCCGGCTGAGAAAGGCATTCAGCGCGTCATCATGCCGTACCCGCGCACTTTCTTTGAAGAGCTTTTCAACACCGGCGAAGAGATGAGCGTCCGCACGCAGCAGCAACGCGCCGCCGCCTTCGCGGCTCTGCCCGAAGACGCACGCCGCGCCCTGCGCTACACGGCCATGATGGATCGCATGAAGCACGGCGAGATGATGGCGATGCTGCCGTTCGAGTTGAGAATCAAATAGTTGTAGGGGCAGAGGCTCGCTCCCTGCCCGTATCGTCCGTGAGGATGATGAGCGAGATTCGCAATCAGTCAAGCTTGAATTTCAAGTGAATTGATTCGCGCCTGCGCGCGGCGGGCTGAGGACTTGTCCCTCCCCCTACATTTTGATTAACGTCATCCGTTCATCATTCACTATCGAAAACCCGCCATCCATAAAGCTTCGCGCAGCAGCTTTCTGCGATGGAGCGCAATTCTAAAATCGTGCTCGTCGTATTCAGTCTTGAACCTCAGCCCGCGCTTGGTTGATAAGTCCTTAATCTCTCCAACAGCGAAACGCATCGGTTTCGGCAATGAATATTCATACTGGACAAGCTGCGGCCCCTGCCTCTTCGATTCAGCGATGTGAGCGTCGAGCCTGGCTTGCAACATCGGGCTGGTGTCGCCCTCTCGCCACAAATCCTCTTTGCGCAGGCGCGAGCGATTGACGGTCGTGCGAGTCATCGCCCACGCCGCGCGCAGCAGAACGTCCACGCCGAGTCCCGCGAAACCGAAGAGGTGGAACGTCCACGCTTCCCAACCCTTCTTTTCCCTGAGTAAGGTATTGGTGTGCGGAAAGTAATAGATGACGCCGTGCGTGATAATGAGGTCGCCGCGAAACGCATTCTTGAAGTACGGGACTTCCTCAAACGAGATTGGCAGCTTCAATTCCTTCATCTCAATTCCCAAAAAAGAATCTCACGCAAAGGCGCAAAGGCAGAACGCGAAGAGATTGAATGCCGCTTAATCTTTGCTTCTTCTTCTTTGCGCCTTTGCGTGAAACTGTGTTTTTCTTCATTCTAAGGCTCTATCCGCTCCATCCCGTTCATGTATGGTCGCAAGGCTTCGGGGATGATGACCGAGCCGTCGGCCTGTTGATAATTTTCCAGAATGGCGAGCCACGTCCGACCGATGGCGAGGCCGGAGCCGTTCAGTGTGTGAACGTATTCGGGCTTCGCGCCGCCCGCGCGACGAAAGCGTATCTGCGCGCGCCGCGCCTGAAAATCTTCGTAGTTCGAGCAAGAGGAGATTTCACGAAAAGTGTTCTGCGAAGGCAGCCACACTTCCAAATCGTAAGTCTTCGCCGCGCCGAAGCCGACATCGCCCGTCGCCAGCGTCATCACGCGATAATGAAGGCCAAGCTTTTGCAAGATGACTTCCGCGTCATGCGTCAGAGCTTCCAACTCTTCGTAAGAATTTTCCGGCAGCGCGAGCTTGACCAGCTCGACCTTCTCGAACTGATGCTGGCGAATCACGCCGCGCGTGTCTCGCCCGTAGCTTCCCGCCTCCGAACGAAAGCAGGGCGTGTACGCGACCATGTGCAGAGGCAGTTGCGAGGCGTCGAGTATCTCATCGCGGTGATAATTCGTGACCGGGACTTCGGCGGTCGGGATGAGATACAGATTGCGCTCATCCTCCAGCTTGAACTGATCGCCCTCAAACTTCGGAAGCTGCGCCGTGCCGAAGAGCGATTGCTCGTTGACGATGAAGGGCGGCAGGGTTTCCGTGTAGCCGTGCTCGCGCGTGTGCACGTCGAGCATGAAATTAACCAGCGCGCGTTCGAGCCGCGCGCCCGCGCCGTTGAGAATCGCAAACCGCGCGCTCGTAATCTTGGCCGCGCGCTCCAAATCTAAAATGCCGAGCGACGTTCCCAAATCAACATGATCCTGCGGCTCGAAATCAAATGTCGGACGCTGCCCCCATCGACGCTCCTCACGATTGGCGGACTCGTCTCCAAGCGGCACGCTCTCGTGCAACACATTCGGAATCGTCGAAAGAATCTCATGCATCCGCGCCTCAGCCGCATCACGCGCGTGGTCGAGCTCCGCGATTCGCTCTTTCAATTGCCCGACCGAACTTCTGCGAGCTTCGGCTTCGTCCTTCTTTCCCTCTTTCATCAGCGCGCCGATCTCGCGGCTCGCGGCGTTGCGCTCGGCATTGAGTTGGTCGGATTCGGCGATGACCCGACGACGCTCTGCGTCCGCGCGCTCAAAATCGGCGAGCGCGTCTGTCGGAAAGCGACGCGCTTCCAGAGCCGCACGCACTTTATCTAAATTCTCACGAACGAAGTTCAGGTCGAGCATTTGATGCAATCCTTCAATCTATGGTATGAGTTACGCCTTTCAGCAAGTCACAGACGAAAAGCGTCAAGCTAACGGACGCCCCGCGTGCGTGTCAAGCTGCGACTCCCGCAGGCTTACAGTTTGCGCGCGTCCGAAATTTGAAATCTCAAAATCGAAATTATCTGTATGTCAAAAAAAGTTCGCAAAGCGGTTTTTCCGGCGGCAGGCCTGGGCACGCGCTTTCTGCCCGCGACCAAAGCCTCTCCGAAAGAGATGCTGCCGCTCGTTGACAAGCCGCTCATTCAATACGCCGTCGAAGAAGCGGTCGCCTCCGGCATGGAATCCATCATCGTCGTCACCGGACGCGACAAGACGGCCATCGAAGACCACTTCGATATTTCGTTCGAGCTTGAACACCTCCTCCGCGAACGCGGCAAAGACGAGCTGCTCGAAGAGGTGCGCGCCGTTTCCGAACTGGCGCGCGTCGGCTACGTCCGCCAGCGCGAGGCTCTCGGCCTCGGACATGCTATCTTGCAAGCGCGCGACTTTGTCGAAGACGAGCCGTTCGCAGTCGTCCTCAGCGACGACATCGTGGACGCCGAAAAGCCTGCGCTCAAGCAGTTGCTCGAAGTTTATGAGAAGTACGACGCGCCCGTTCTCGGCACGATGCAAGTCGCGGGCGAAGCCATCTCACGCTTCGGCGTGATTGACGCCGAAGAGGTTGAAGAGGGCGTCTTCAAAATCAAAGACATGGTCGAGAAGCCTCCCTTTCATGAAGCCCCTTCCGACCTCGCCATCATCGGACGCTATATCCTGACGCCCGACATCTTCGATGAGCTTGAAAAGACGACTCCCGGCGCGGGCGGCGAGATTCAAATCACCGACGCCATGCGCTCGCTTTTAAAAAAGCGTCCCTTTTACGCCCTGCGTCTTCAAGGCCGCAGACACGACGCGGGCGACAAACTCGGCTTCCTCATCGCCACCGTCGAGTTCGCTTTAAAACGCCCAGACCTCGCGCCGGAGTTTAGAGAGTATTTGAAGACATTGCGGCTCTCATGAAAGATTAAGAATTTCTACTTATTGAAAACACAAAGTGTGTGAAGCTTTCTTGATAAGAGTTTCTTGATTAAAATAGATTCGCTGGACAATAAAGCTTGCCGGTTGCAAGAATAGTGAGGCCACAATTATGGAAACAACTCTTTCCGCCATCGAATTATCAGGCACAGTCAACGAGAATCATCAGATTCACCTTGACGAGCCGTTGCCGATTGAGGCGTCCAAGCGTGTGCGCGTGATCGTGCTTTATGCGACCGATGATGACATCAGTGAAAAGGACTGGAGGCAGGCGGCGGCGGCGAATCCGGCTTTCGCTTTTCTTAACGACCCAGCCGAAGATATATACTCATTAGAAGATGGAAAACCGTTAGCAGATGAAAGGTAAAATCGTTTAGTTCCATTTCCGTTTGATGATCTGTCGAGTCAAAAAGTGAGGCCAGCGCTTTGCTTGATAGATGAAATACAACCTTATCGTCACATTATTCTGGCTTTCATCACGAGTCAGGTTTCACCAACTCCGGCAAAGACAGATTTAGTCATAGAGGCAAGTGACGCGGATTTTGCCAGTACAGGCTTGAAAGTTTCTTCGACAATTCGTCCGCATCGTTTAATGACTGTTGCGAAACCCATTGTTCGTCGTCAGCTTGGCGAACTATCTGCAAGTCATCAAGCTGAAATTAACGACCTCCTACGAAACCTTTTCGATTTATGATTACATGATGAGGAGAATCTAATTTTGAGTGATTCATCAAAACCTTTTTCAGGCCGCGCGGCCATCGTGACGGGCGCGACGCGCGGCATCGGACGCGCCATCGCGTTGGAGCTGGCGCGGCGCGGCGCGCACGTCGCTTTCAACTACGCGCAGAGCGTGGAGGCGGCTGACGCTCTGAAAGCGGAGATCGAAGCTCTCGGCGTGAACGCCCTGGCGACGCGATGCGACGTGGCGCAGACCGAGGCGGCGGCTGAGATGGTCAAGCAAGTCAAAGAGGCTTTCGGGCGCATAGATTTTCTGGTCAACAACGCGGGCATCGTGCGCGACACGCTCATCCTGCGAATGAAGGAAGACGACTGGGATGCTGTGATTGACACCAATCTCAAGGGCGCGTGGAATTTCGCCAAAGCCGCTTTGCGCGTCATGCTCAGACAGGAAGAGGGCGGCTCGATCTTGAATATCACTTCAATCAGCGGCGTGGTCGGCATGGCCGGACAGTCAAATTATTCCGCTTCAAAGGCGGGCATGATCGGCTTGACTAAAGCTCTCGCCAAAGAGGTCGCCAGCCGGAAAGTGACTGTCAACGCGCTCGCCCTCGGAATGGTCGCCACCGACATGGCTGGCAAGCTCGATGAAAATTATCGCGCGAAGATTTTAGAGCAGATACCGTTGGGACGCTTTGCAGAAGCCGACGAGGTGGCGCGCATCGCCTGCTTCCTGCTCTCGGATGACGCGCGTTACATGACAGGACAGGTGATACAGGTTGACGGAGGTCTGGCGATTTAAAGCTTATCTTTCAAAAAGCGATTTAAAAGGAGGAAGCCCCGCTCATCTCTTTTGAAGATGAGCGGGGCAAACTTTTCGGGGCAGGCGTCGGAAATTCAGGGTGGCTATGGCAATGAACTGAAGATCGTCGCTTATGTTCGATCCCGTAATTTAATGGGGGTGCGTATGTGCGGGCTGGATAATTCCGCAGGCTTTGGGCGTCCTTTGCCTGAAACCCCACGCACCGTTTAACAGGGCATCTGCAAATCACGCCAGCCTTAAGATTTCAATCATCATCTTGAAAACTTAACCGAAGCCTTTCCATCGGGATCATCGAACTTCAGTATGTGTGAAATTATACGGAAGTTTTGTGAGGTGTCAAGCACAAAATTCACTGATTCTCAACATTTTTGTGACAAGCGGCGGGGTTTGACGTGAAAACTCAATCATTCTAACAGTTACTGGGGTGAAACTTTTTCTCAAACGATTAAGAATTTCACTAAATTATCTCTTTCCAAAGCCTCCGCCGCCCGGAGTTTCGATGCGAATGCGATCTCCCGCCGCGAGTTTCCAGCTTCCTTTAGAAGCAATCCGGCGGCTCGCGCCCCTGTGCAGAATCGCGTCGCGCCCGAGCTTTCCGTCACCGCCGCCTTGCAATCCGTATGGAGCGCGCAGGCGTCTATCTGCCAGCAACGAGACGAGGGCGGGCGTCAGGGTTTCAATCTCACGCCTGACGCCGTCGCCGCCCTGATGCTCGCCCGCGCCGCCCGAAGCCTTGCGAATGCTATAAGCGCGAACGCGCAGAGGGTACGCATATTCGAGGGCTTCGACGGGCGTGTTGAGACTGTTCGTCATGTGCGTATGCACTACGCTCAGGCCGTCAAGAGACGGGCGCGCGCCCATCCCGCCCGCCACCGTTTCATAATAAGCGAACTCTTTACCCGTGCGCGGGTCAAAGCCGCCGATGGTCAGATTGTTCATAGTGCCCTGGCTCGCCGCCGGAATCTTAAAAGGTAAGGCTTGACTCAAAGCTTTGAAAAGCACGTCGACGATGCGTTGTGAGGTCTCTACGTTTCCGCCCGCGACCGATGCAGGCGGAAGCGCGTTGACCACAGTGCCGCGAGGCGCGTTGACTTCAATCGGCATCATCAAGCCCGCGCTCGCCGGAACATCCGTTTCGATGAGGCAGCGAAAAACATATGCGACGGCAGAAACCGTAATCGCTTCGACGGCGTTGATCGGCCCTGCGACCTGTGGCGAGCTGCCTTGAAAATCAACGTGTGCGCGCTCACCCTTGATCGTGACGCGGACGCGCAAGAGGACTTCTTCGCCGCTCACGCCGTCGTCATCGAGCGCGTCTTCGGCTTCATACACGCCGTCGGGAATGGCTGCGATGGTGCGGCGCATGATGCGCGCCGAATAGTCAATCAGATGCGAGGCATAAAGAAGCGCATCGGTTGCGCCGCGTCGCTCGACTATCTCAAGCAGGCGCGTCGAGCCGGTTTGCAGCGAGCCGGTCTGAGCGTCGAAATCCGCGCGCCGTTCTTCGGCTGCGCGCACGTTCGAGAGCAGCAGGCGCATCACGTCTTGCGAAGTGACTCCGCCGCAGACAATTCGCACGGGCGGAATCCGCAAGCCTTCGCCGTAAATATCCGTCGCCATCCCCATCGAACCCGGCGTCGCCCCGCCGATGTCAGCGTGATGCGCGCGATTGGCGACGTAGAAGAGCGGGCAGTTAGCAGTTGGCAGTTGGCAGTTCGCTTTTTTATTTCTACTGCTAACTGCCAACTGCCTGCTGCCCACTTCTTTGAAGACACCTGCGACGAGCGTCACATCGGGCAGGTGCGTGCCGCCTGCGAAGGGATCGTTGAGGGCGACGACATCGCCGGCCGCGAGCGTCATCTGGCGGAGCGCGGCGGCGACGGCCATCGGCATCGAGCCTAGATGCACGGGCATGTGATCGCCCTGCGCGATGACGCGGCCTGTCTTATCAAAGACGGCGCACGAGTAATCGCGTCGCTCTTTGATGTTGGGCGAGAAGGCCGTGCGGCGAAGCGCGATGCCCATCTCTTCTGCGACGGAGGTGTAGAGCGCGCGATAGATTTCCAATGTCGTCGGATCGAATGAGCGATTACGCGCGCCGTTCCATTTTCTTGTCATACTCTGCCTCACGTTTCATAACTCGATGATCAGATTGCCGTCATCATCTATCGCGGCCTGTGCGCCTGTTTGAATGAGCGTGGTCGCGGAATACTCCGTCACGATACAAGGGGTGTGAAGCCGCGCGCCCGCGTCCAACTCCGCACGCGCGTAAATGGCCGTGCGCGCTCTGCCGCCGGACAAATAGGCGGTCGCATAACGCGGCGGCTCTACAAATTTACGTGCGGCCTTGCGGCGTTGCTTTCTCTTCGACTTCAATTCTTTGACGAGGCCGATTGAGCGCAGGCGCGCGGAGGCGATCTCGACCTGATTAGCTTTCTGCGCGTAACCGTAACGCGCCTTGTGCGCACGATGAAAGGCATCGTGTATCTTCGTTCCGCGCGTCCATGGGATTTCAAGCTCGAAGGATTGCCCGCGATAACGCACGGCGAGCGTTCTCTCATGTCGCTGCTCCGTCTCACGAAAGCCTTCGCTTTTGAGAGAGCGGCGAGCCGCGCGTTCCATCTCATGAAAGGCGCGCTCGATTTGAGCTTGGTTCTCATCGGTCGCTTCGAGCATCACAGTGCGACTCCAATCTTTGACGACATCGGAGGCGAGCGCGCCGAGAGCCGAGAGCGCGCCCGCGCTCTGTGGGACGATGACGCGCGGAATGCGAAGGGCGCGAGCCAGTTCGACCGCATGCAAACCGCCCGCGCCGCCGAAGGGAATGAGCGCGAAGTCGCGCGGGTCGAAGCCGCGTTCGACAGAGATGGCGCGCAGGGCACGCTCCATGTTGACACTGACGACGCGGAGCACGCCCTGCGCGGCCTCTCTCATGCTCACTTTGCGATGAGCGGCGACGCTCAAACGCTCTGCCAATCTGTTCAAAGCCGTGCGCGCGCGTTTTTCATCAAGCAGCCATTCGCCGCCGAGAAGTCCCGCGCCGCCGAAATGTCCGAGGACGAGATGCGCGTCCGTGACTGTGGGCAACAGGGATTTTCCGTAACAAGCGGGGCCGGGACTCGCGCCCGCCGATTCGGGGCCAACGCGAAGCGAGCCGCCCGCGTCCACGCGCGCAATCGAGCCGCCGCCCGCGCCGACTGTGTATATGTCCATCATCGAGACGGCGACGGGCATCCCCGCGACCACAGCTTCGCGCGTCATGCGCATTCCCGCACTGTCGCAGAGAGCCACGTCCGTCGAAGTTCCGCCCATGTCGAAAGTGATGATGTTTTTGATGCCGCGCATCTCCGCGACGCGCAATGCGCCGACCACTCCGCCCGCCGGGCCTGAGAGAATCGTGCGGACAGGCTCCCTTGCGGCGACGTTTGCGGAGATGCTGCCGCCCGAAGATTGCATCACGCGCAGAGCGGGCGCGTGCGCTTGCAAGCGCGTGAGGTATGCTCCCATCAAAGGTTGCAGGTAAGCGTTGATCGTGACCGTAGAGGTGCGCTCGTACTCTCTATATTCGGGCAGGATTTGATGAGAGATGGAGAGCGGAACACCGAGCGATCTTAAAGCGTCTGCGATTCGTCGTTCATGTTCAGGGCGGATGAAGGAGAAGAGCAGGCAGATGGCGATAGATTCGACGCGAGCTTTTTTGAGCTTGTTTGTCAAGATTGTCAACGCGCGCTCTTCCAGTTCTTCTAAAACTTCGCCGGAAGAAGTGACGCGCTCGCGCACGCCGAAGCGAAGGTGGTCGGGAACGAGCGGCGCGGGTCTGGTCGCGTTGAGGTCGTAGAGCGCGGGTCGCGCCTGACGGCCTATGACGAGCACGTCTTCAAAGCCTGCGGTTGTGACGAGCGCGGTCTTCGCGCCGCGACGCTCAAGCAGCGCGTTCGTGCCGACGGTCGTGCCATGTATGACTTCAATGTGTGTGAGTTGCGCGCCGGTTTCGCTGGCGACGCGGCTTAAGCCTTCGGTAATCGCGAGTGACGGATCGCTTGGAGTTGAGGCGAGCTTGAAAACGCGCAGGCCGTCTTTCGCTTCAAAGACGAAATCGGTGAACGTGCCGCCCGTGTCCACGCCGACGAGGTGCTTTCGATTGTTGATTTTTGATTTCAAATTTGAAATTTCAAATTTGAGATTCTTCTATCGTTTCCGCGCAGCCGCTTTCGTGCGAGCGATGTGCGGCGTCGAGGACGAGTTGTGTGCGGTGTCCGTCTTCAAAGGTCGCGGCGTCTTCGACCGTCGCGCGTCCCTCGCGCAAGGCTTCGATGACCGCGCTGGAAAAGATGGTGAAGCCGCGCGACCATTCGTTGTCGCTCATGCCTGCGGCCAATCCCGCTCGTTCCGTCTCGACCTCTTGCCACGCGCCCTCGCCCGTGCGTGAGCGTGAGAGCCTGTCGCCTTCGAGCATCAACGCGCCCGTTGAGCCGAAGACTTCGAGGCGATGTTCCGGCTGCCCTGATTCGACGACTGAGAGCGAGATCGTTCCGGTCGCGCCTTGCATCAATTCGCCGTCGGCGAAACGAAGCGTCAAATTAGCTTCGTCATCCGTCGTGACCGCGCGCGTCTCGCCCGTCTGCTTCAACGCGCGTTGCCTGACGTGTGTGGCGAGCAGGCCGGAGACCTGTGCGACCTCGGTCGAGAGCAGCCAGCGAAAAGCGTCAACCGCGTGCGAGCCGATTGCGCCGAGCGCGCCGCCGCCCGCGCGCTCGTCCGACCACCAATCCCACGCGCGCGTCGCGTCGGCTCTGGAGTCCGCGCGAAAGTGAAGCTTCGCGTGATAGATGTGGCCGATTGCGCCCGCGCGAATCAGCTCGCGCATTTTCCGCCGACCCGGCAGAAATCTCAGCTCGTGGTCAATCAGAGCCAGCAAGCCTGTCTCTCTGGCGCGACGCGTCATCGCCTCTGTCTCGCCCGCGTTCTTCGCCATAGGCTTTTCGCAAAGCACTGCCTTGCCGGCATCGAGCGCGGCCAGGGCCATCTCAAGATGCGTCGCGGGCGGCGTCACGATGCTGATTAAATCCACCTCGTCGCGCGCCAGAAGCTCGCGCCAGTCGTCCGTAAAATGCGCGATATCAAACTCGCGCGCCGCCTTCTCCGCGTTATCCAGATGCCCGCTCGCGATTGATACAATTCTCGCGCCCTCGCACGCCTTGAAAGCCGGAAGCTGCGTCCTACGCGCAAAGCCCGTCCCGATGATGCCGACGCCGATGGAATCTTTACGAGCCAATGTCTCTCCTTGAATTTATTTTGAAAGATTTGAAAGGTAATGTGCCCCCGCAGGGATTTGAACCCCGAACCAACGGATTATGCTTGCCGCTACGGCTTTCGCCGCGCTCTGATTGCTATTGCCCTCAGAGTTTGTGGTCTGGACTTTCTCTTCGCTTTACGCGTCTGCCGTTAAGTCTCTACACCTTCCCCGCCGCGTCGAAGCGGCGAGGCTTGGCTCGGGATTACCATAACGCTTTCGCGCTTTAGGCTTCCCCGAATTTGGCAGATTCTACAAACGAACCTAAAACAAAGCGGAGTAAAATCAGCTTTGAGTGTGATACGCTTGCAACCCAACTTTTGAGGTCGTATGGAAGTTTGTGTCACCTGCAAAGCGAAGCTAACTGGTAAGCAAACCAAGTTCTGCTCACGCCAGTGCAAGAACGCTTGCACGAACAACAAACATCAGAATTATGTGGCTCAACAACATCGTGGCCGACAAAGAAGAGACTTACTGATTCAGCAGAAGAGCGGTCGTTGCGAGATGTGCGGGTATCGTCGCAACACGGCGGCTTTAGCTTTCCACCATCTTGATCCTACAATCAAGTCCTTTCAGCTTGATCTCAGAAAATGCTCAAACACCTCTTGGAATGCGCTCGTGAATGAAGCGCAGAAATGTTTGCTCCTTTGCCTGAATTGCCACGCAGAGTTACACAATCCAGAATTTTCCACTTAGACCTTTCAAAGAACCGAGTCCGCTGCTCTAACCATTGAGCTACAGGGGCATAAATTTGCGCTCGCGGAAATGCTTGAGAGAGTTTAGTGAAAAGCGCGTGGAGAGGCAAATGCTCGTGTGGGAGTTACGCGTGAAGGAGAGACGGAAGAGAGTTTGTCTGTCATGCGTGATAAAAGAGAAGGGACTGAGCATTGAAATTTCAATGCTCAGTCCCTTGGTTTATTTCATGATGAGAGTGAAGCTTGTCGGACAGGCTTCTCTTTCATCAAGGCCCCGGGGGCGGAGTGAAGGACG
>DASWRG010000157.1:0-22445 GCA_036403295.1 Pyrinomonadaceae bacterium | reverse complement strand
AGTCTCTCCGACTCGATCATAAGATAGTTCGTCCAGCCTGAGATAATGTGACCGCGCCCGCGCTTCAAGCCTTTGAGCGCGGTGTCCACGACCTGTTCGGGCGTCTGCGAGATACGCATCGGCGGTCGCTCCATCTCCGAGGCCGAGAAAAAGTTGGTATCCGTCACGCCCGGACACAAGGCCATCACACTGACGCCGTGCGCGCGATTCTCTTCCCACAGAGCGTCAGAGAAAGAGAGGACGAAAGCTTTGGTCGCCGCATAAGTCGTCATGTACGGCACTGGCTGAAAGCCTGCGGTCGAGGCGACGTTGATGACCGAGCCGCGCCCGCGCTCCCGCATCGGTTTGAGAAAAAGATAAGTCAGAGCCACCAGAGCTTTGATGTTCAAATCAATCATCTCAAGCTCACGCTCCAAATCGAGCTGCAAAAAATCTCCCATCGAGCCGAAGCCAGCATTGTTAATCAGCATCTCGACCTCAAGCTTGCGCTCTTGCGTCTCTTCAAACAACTTCAACGGCGCGTCCTTCTCAATCAAATCGAGCGCGACGTACTGAGCATTGACATCATGCGCGCGTCCCAACTCGTTACAGAGCGTCGCCAGCTTGTTTTCCGTCCGCGCGACGAGCAGCACGTTCTCTTTATCGGCGGCGAGCCTCCGCGCGAAGGCTTCGCCGATGCCGCTTGATGCGCCTGTGATAAGTGTGGTTTTCATTTTCAGAGCCAGCGATTATTAAAGCTTATAGATCAACTTCAAGGCATCGCCCGGTCTTGGTACGACGCTAGTGCAGGGCGGATGCGGACATTTTTTCTTCAGCTCATCACTTGAACGCTTTCTCAAAACTTCCACGACATCGTTTGGCTGAAGACATATATCTTCAGCCTTATGTTTTAGGATGGCCTTCAAATCAACGACTATTATCGTTCGGTTCGTGTCTTCCGGTTTACCACGGATGATGTGAATCCTATCAACTCCGCCTTCTCGCCCCACGCCGCCAGCCATCTCGACGGCTTGCGAGACATAAATGTTTGACTTGAATACGATTGCCCGTGGCGCGACCACTGCGCCGAGAACATATATCTGCCCGGTCAATGAATCATTTTTGGATAATTGCTGCGCCCGCGTAGTGTCTGCGTTCCCATGACAGAACGTTGCCGCGAGGATGATTACAAAGAGCAATGCGATTTTGTATCTCATCACAGATTCCGAAGAAGTTCAGCTTTTAATTTCAATCAGATTCAGCTCAATAATATCTGCGTTCTCGGCCTTCAATTTGTTTAAGGTTTCATTCGTCGGCGCGGCTTCGAGATTGATTCGCGCGACCGCCGCTTCAGAGCCTTCAAAGATGATGTTCTCCATCTCCTGCACGTTGATGTTCGCGGTCTTAATCGATTCGAGGACGGACGCGAGGACGCCGGGGCGGTCGCGGTGGCGGACGACGAGCATGTGCGTGGCCGGAGTGCGCGCCGCCAGATTGACGACGTTCGGGACGCGCCCGGTCTCTTTGAAGTTCTGTATGATTCTGACGGTCTCGGCGGCAATCGCTTCCTGCGCCTGCTCGGTCGAAGCTCCGATGTGATGCGTGCCGTAGAGATTCGCCTCGCGCGCAATCTCGTCCGTGAACTCGCCCGTCGCGGAGGTCGGCTCGTTGGCGTAAACATCAAGCCCCGCGCGAATCCCGCGCGACCGCATGGCTTCGACCAGCGCGCTTTGATCCACCACTTCACCGCGCGAAGTGTTGATAAAGTACGCGCCCTCCTTCATCGAATTGAAAACGTCCGCGCCGACGAGCAAGCGCGTTTCGGGTTTTAAAGCGAGATGGACGCTGACGACATCGGCTTCGCGCGCGACCTCCTGCGGACTCTCTTTGTATTCGATGCCGAGCGCAATCGCGCGCTCAGGCGTCAGGCTTCTGCTCCAGGCGATGACGGGCATCCCGAAGGCTCGCGCGCGGGGAATCATCTCCTGCCCGATCTTGCCGACGCCAATCAAGCCGAGCTTGCGCCCGTAGAGTCCGCGCGCTTTGGAAAACTCTTTCTTGTTCCACTCGCCCGCGCGAAGCTGAATCACATTGTCCGCGATTCTTCGATCAAGCGCGAGCATGAGGGCGAAGGCGAGTTCGGCCACCGCGATGGAATTTTTGCCGGGGCAGTTTGAAACGTAGATGCCGCGCTTTGACGCCGCCGCGACATCAATCGTGTTGTAGCCCGCGCCCGCGCGCACGATCAGTTTGAGCGCGCCCGCGTCCATCATCTCTTCCGTGACTTTGGTCGAGCGCACGACGAGCGCGTCCGGCTTCGTCTCGCCGATGGCCACGACCAACGCTTCGTCTTTCAAGTCCGGTTGAGACACGACCTCGCAACCGATGGCGCGCAAACCATCCTGCCCCGACTGCTCGAATTTATCAGCGATCAAAACTTTCATCCGTTTAGCCCTCGTCAAAGCAAAACCGCTCAACTCCTTTGCGCTCTTTACGTCTTCAAACTTTGCGTGCTTTGCGTTAAAAATTAACTTAACCGCAAAGAGCGCAAAGATGTCAGACGCAAAGAAACGCAAAGAGATGTGAACTACTCTTTAAGTCTGAACTCGTCGCGCGTGACCGCATAGTAAACGCAGTCGAAGCCGTAATGACGGACGTTCTTCTCATACTTCATCCCGAGCTTTTCCATAATTCGCCGCGAGGCCGTGTTCTCAGGCAGAGCGACGGCGACGATGCGTTCGAGTCCGATTTCGTTAAAGCCGTAATCGAGAGCCGCCGCCCCAGCTTCAGTCATCAAGCCCTGTCCCCAGTAATCCTCGGCGATGCCGTAACCGACTTCAACCTCCGGCGTCTCTTCCAGATACATCAAGCCGCACCAGCCGATAAGTTTCGTCTCGCCTTGGCGCATCACGCCCCACACACCGAAACCGTTCGCCTCATAAGACGAGATGTAAAAACGCAGCCGCTCCGTCACCTTTTCCCTGGACTGCTCGCCGATATACTTCATCACCGACGGGTCTGAGCGCAGAGCCGCCAACTCGTCCAGGTCGTCCATCGTAAATTCGCGCAACAGCAATCGCTGGGTCTCAAGCATAAAAAGCAGGAGTCAGGAGTCAGGACTCAGGAGTCAGAATAAAGCGAGCTTGTTTTTCATTCTGAGTGCTGAGTGCTGAGTCCTGAGTTCTCAGATATTATGTATCAGCAGCGCGTCGCGCAGCTTGGGTTCAAACCAGGTGGATTTGGGCGGCATGATGCTGCCCGCGTCCGAGACTCTGAGCAGGTCTTCAATCGTCGTCGGCGAAAGCGAGAAGGCGACTGCCGCCTGGCCTTCATTGACGAGCCGTTCAAGCTCGCCTGTGCCGCGTATGCCGCCGACGAAATCTATGCGTTTGTCGGTTCGCACATCCTTGATGCCCAAGATTGGATCAAGCAGATTTTCCTGCAAGATGCTCACGTCGAGCGAGGCGACCGGATCATCCGTCTGCGTCGCGGACGCGTCTTTGAGCGTGAGGCCGTACCAACGCCCATCCAGATACATGCTCCAATGCCCGCGCGCGGCGGGTTCGGGCGATGCTCCTTCGCTGACCTCGAATCTCTTGCCGACCTCCGCGAGAAATCCTTCCGGCGTCATGCCGTTCAAGTCGCGCACAATGCGATTGTATGGAAGGATGCGCAGTTGCTCTGCGGGAAAGAGGACGGCGAGAAAGAAGTTGTATTCCTCTTCGCCGGTGTGTTTGTCGCCGTGCAGTTCCTTCATCTCGGCGCGTGCGCGCGAGGCGGAAGCGGCGCGGTGATGGCCGTCCGCGATGTAGAGCTTCGGCACGTCGCGGAAAGCCTGCACGAAACGCACTGCGTCCGGCACATGCCAGACGGTATGCTGCACGCCGTCTGGCGCGGTGAAATCGTAGAGAGCTTCGGTAACGGTCACTTCCATGACCATCGTGTCAATGTCCTGATTGCCGCGATAGGTTAAAAAGACGGGGCCGGTCTGCGCTCTCAAAGCCATCATGTGACGCGTGCGGTCGTCCTCTTTGTCGCGCCGCGTCTTCTCGTGTTTGAGAATCGTGTTGTCGTCGTATTCGTCAACCGCGCAGCAGGCGACGAGGCCGATCTGCTCCTGCTCGCCCATGATGAGACGATAGAGATAAAGGCTCGGCTCCGTTTCCAGCTTGAGCGGGCAACGCTCGATCAGCTCGCGGAAATTGTCTGCGGCCTTTTTGTAAACCTCTTCGCTGTGAATGTCCGTGCCCTGCGGCAAGTCTATCTCAGGCCGCGAGACGTGCAGGAAGCTCCACGGATTGCCAGCCGCGAGCGCGCGCGCCTCTTCCGTGTTGACGACATCATAAGGGACGCTCGCCACCTGCGCGACCAGCTCGGCGTGCGGACGCAACGCGCGGAAAGGATGAACGACAGCCATCGGCTAATCTCCTGTGACCGAAGTGAAAAGACTTTGTAGCTCTGACGTAGGCTTTAAGACTATCCGTTTCACCACTTGTTTGCCAAGTGCTGAGAGGAGATTAACCACAGAGGACACAGAGGAACACGGAGGAATTTCAAATCTCAAATTTGAAATTATTTAAAGCCTCTGAGTTCCTCTGTGTCCTCTGTGGTGAAAAACTTCTTTGCTTACGTGCTCAACTGATATTCGCTGTGCGGCGTGTCGCTCGGCTCTTCGGCTGCCGCCGCCGCTTCATGCAAGGCGAACAGTTGGCGATGAATCGCGGCGATCTCTGCGGGCGCGACTTTCGGTCGGCGGTCGTAGGTTAAGAGGCCGTTAATCTCCTGTTCGATGTCCGTCAACTGCGTGTAACAGAAGCCGGCCAAAAACGGCAGCGACGCGATGCCTTCCATCAGATCGCGGTACTTTGCCAGCAGCTCTTCCGGCGCGCGGAACGAGCCGTAATATTGATAGAGCATGTCGCGCTTTTCGGGCGGCACGTCCGGCGGAATCATGAGGAAGCCTCCGACCTCTGTGAGCATGATCGGCTGCCCGCGATAGCGCGAGCCTAAGACGAAGAGCGGCTTGTTCCCGATCCACACATGAGCCGGAAGCTGTCCGCCCGTCGTCGTCTCGTGATAACGCTGGCGCAAAAGCTCTGCCGTCGGCGTGTAATCGTGTATCGCGCAGATGTCCGTGATGTCCGTGTGCTCCCAGCCGTCGTTGTCTATCACCGGACGCTTCGGGTCGAGGCGGCGCGTCATGGCGACCATGCGTTCGATGAAAGCGTATTGGCCGGGATGCTGCTGTCCGAGGCTCGGAAAGCCCATGCTCTCGTTGACGGGAACCCACGCGATGATGCAAGGATGATTGTAATCACGCTCGACGGCGCGCTTCCATTCCGCCGCGAGCCATTCCTCGCCGCGCGAAGACCACTCGCGCGCATTCGGCATCTCTTCCCACACGAGCAAGCCGAGGCGGTCGCACCAGTAGAGCCAACGCGGGTCTTCTATCTTCTGATGCTTGCGCACGCCGTTATAGCCGAAACGCTTAATCCACTCCACGTCCGCGCGCAAGGCTTCATCCGACGGCGCGGCCAGATAGCTCTCAGGCCAGTAGCCTTGATCCAGGACCATCGCCAGATAAACCGGCTGGCCGTTGAGCCAGATGCGCCCGCCTCTCAGCTCCACATCGCGCAGCCCTGCGTAAGAAGTGACCTCGTCAAGCATCTTCTCGCCTTCGTAAAGTCGTATCCGCAGGTCATAGAGATGCGGCGATTCGGGTGACCACATCTTGGCGAAAGGAATTTCCAGCTTGAGCCAACAAGTAGCGTGCGGCGTCTCTTCGATTTTATGCTCGACGACCACGCCGCCATCCAAGACTTCCGCCTCAATCCGCCAGATGACCGAAGGCGCGTGCAGGTAGACGCTGACGACTATCTCGTTGTGGCGAGCCTGCGGGCTAATCTTGATTTCGTCAATCCGAATCGGCGGCACAGGCTCAAGCCAGACCGTCTGCCAGATGCCCGTCGTGCAGTAGTAATCAATATCATGCGGCGTGCCGGAGACGGATTGTTTGCCGCGCGGCTGTCGCGCGTCCTGACTGTCCTGCACGCGCAAGGTCAGGCGATTCTCTCCGCTTTGATTCAAGTAAGGCGCGATGTCGAAGCTGAACGGCACGTGCCCGCCGTGATTGTGGCCGACCTCTTGACCGTTGACCCAGACGGTCGTGCGATAATCCACCGCCCCGAAATGAAGCAAGACATCCTGCCCCTGCCATTCGCGCGGAACTTCAAAGCTGCGCGCGTACCAGACCAGCTCGTGGACGGCCTTATCGTTGATGCCCGACAGCTCGCTCTGATACGGAAAGGGAACTGTGATGCGCCCGTCCAGAGGCAGTCCGTACTGCCAGCCTTGCGTGCGCCCCGCGTTCTTGTCATCAAAAGCGAACTCCCATTCGCCATTCAGGTTGAGCCATTCGGGGCGCACAAACTGCGGTCGCGGATATTCGGGGCGCGGCAGGCTAGGCTGAGAAGTTGACATACGAATCCTAAAAAATTTCCTCCGCGCCATCACTCGGCTCTGCCGGATAAAGAGCCGGTTCGTAAGAGACCGCTTCGCTAAACTTTTGGGGGATTGCTTTCTGAAATTCCGCGAGCGCGTCGCGCCGCACCAGATTGACCGTGCAGCCGCCAAAGCCTCCGCCCGTCATCCGCGCGCCGATGACGCCCTCCGTGCTTGAAGCTATCTTTACCAGCAAATCCAGCTCAAGGCAACTGACCTCATAATCGTCCCGCAGAGATTGATGGGAGAGATACATCAGGCGTCCCATCAACGCCAGATCACCAGCCCGCAAAGCATCGGCAGCCGCCAGCGTCCGCGCGTTTTCCGTCACCACATGACGACAGCGACGCCTGATGACTTCGGGCAACAGCCACTCGTGCTTTTGAAAATCCTCAAGGCTCACATCACGCAGGGCGCGAAGTCCCGGCAGCTTATCTCTCAACAGTTCGACGCCGCGCTCGCACTCCCTGCGTCGCTCGTTGTATGCGGAAGAGGCCAACGCATGCTTGACGCGCGTGTCGCAGATGACGAGGGCGACTTCCTTTGTGTCGAGCGGAATCTGCGTCGTCTCAAGCGTGCGGCAATCAATCAAGAGCGCGTGCCCGCGTCGCCCCAACACGGCGATGAGTTGATCCATAATCCCCGAATTGATGCCGACGTAGACGTGCTCGGTCTGTTGCGCCGCGAGCGCGAGCGCGGTCGGGTCAAGCTTCAAAGCGGACAATGAGAGCAGGGCTAAACCGACTGCGACTTCGAGCGCGGCGGATGACGAAAGCCCCGCGCCGATGGGCACGTCCGAATGAATCATCAGCTCAGCCCCGCGCAAACTCGCTCCATTCTCCTGCAACGTCCGCGCGATGCCTTCGACGTAGTCGAGCCAGATGCCGCGCCGCTTTTCTCCCTTCGCACTTAAATCGAATTCAGCCGCGTCGTTCACATCGAGAGCGTGAACCCGCACGAGCTTGTCCTGTCGCGCTCTTCCGGCCACGACCGTCTCGCGGTCAATCGCCACCGGCAGGACGAAGCCTTCGTTATAATCCGTGTGCTCGCCGATGAGATTGACGCGCCCCGGCGCGCGAAACAATCTTGCTTCCGTATGATAAAGCTGCTCGAAAGATTTACGTAGAAACTCGCGGTCAATCAACTTCGACTCACGCTCCCCGGCTGCTGCTTCCAACGGACTGGCTCGACCAGCGCGCGAAGCTCCGCAGCCTTCTCTTCCGGCAGCGTGTCGTTGATAAACATGCCCGCTCCCGTCTCGCTGCCCGCCAGATATTTGAGCTTCGTCGCCGTTCTCATCGGCGGGTAAAATTCTATATGAAAGTGATAGTAATCGTAAGCGTCCGCCCCGCCGGTCGGGCGTTGATGCAAGACCATCATGTAAGGGAACGAAAGATTGAAAAGCCTGTCAAAAGCCGCGAGCGTCATCTTCAGGATTTCCGCCAAAGCTCTTTGCTCGTCTCTTCCGAAATCGGTGAGAGCCTGCGTGTGACGCTTTGCATAAATGTGCGTCTCGTAAGGCCAGCGCGCGAAGAACGGAATGCACGCGATGAAAGACGCGTTCTCGGCCACGATGCGTCGCGCGTCGCGCAGCTCTTCCGCGATGATGTCGCATAAGAGGCAACGTGTCGTTCGTTCACGATGAGCGCGCGACATTTCAAGCTCGCGCGCGATGCGCGGAGGCACGAACGGGTAAGCGTAAATCTGCCCGTGCGGATGATGGAGCGTGACGCCGATGGCTTCGCCCTTGTTCTCGAAGATGAAAACGTAGTCAACGTAATCACGCGCGCCAAGCTCTATGAAGCGATCCGTCCAGACGCGAACCAGCTTGTCCAGCTTCTCGACGGGTTCTTGCGCCAGCGTCGTGTCGTGATTCGGACTGTAAATCAAGACCTCGCATTCGCCCTGCGACGGGCGCACGGGATACAGCTCCGAGCCTTCAACCGCAGGCTGCTCAGGCACGGGGCGCAGTGAAGGGAAGAGATTTTCAAAGGCGACGATGTCATACGTGCTTTCGGGAACTTCGGTCGGAAAGCCGCCGGGCTTGGTCGGGCAGAGCGGGCAGAAATTTTCGGGCGGCAGAAACGTGCGGTTCTGACGATGAGTCGCCGTCGCCACCCATTCGCCGAGGAGCGGATTCCAACGCAGCTCAGACACGCGGCTCGTCCTCCGCTTGTTTGTCAGGCTGCGGCTCAGGCAAAGCTACTTCAGAGTCGGCCACAGCTTCACTTTCATCATCGAAGGTGTAAAATATCATATACCTTCCGTCCTTCATCCGTATGCGCCTGCGATGCATCTCGCCCGCGCTTTCATTCTCTTTTATCTCATGCGACATAGCTTCAAGAGACTGACGGTTCTACCTTTGCGTACTTTGGTTTTCCTTTGCGCCACCAGCGTGAAACGTTGGTCTTTCTCGCTGGTGGCGCGAAGATAAGACAGAAGGCGCAAGAACTACTTTAATCTATTTCGCTCCAGCCGCGACGGCACACGCGCGAGGCTGCTCAAAAGCTTGGCTCTCATCGCTCTTCGCTGCGCGCCACAGCTCACACTCGCGCAGGTAACAGTTGAGCGCGTCTTCGAGAGACGGCATCAGCGTGCCGCGCTCGCTGGCGAGCGCACTGTACACAGGACGCCGCGCGGCCAATCCCAGGCTGGCGGTCGCGCGAGCCTCTATGCCGCTCGCGTCAAGCCCCGCCAGTCGCGCCGCCACACACGCAAATTCGTGCCAGGTGACCGCGCCGGAATTCGCCAGATGCCACACGCCGCCCTCCCCGTCAATCAACAGGTCTAACGTCGAATGCACAAGATGTGGGACATACGTCGGAGAGACAATACTATCACTTGCGGCCACGAGATTCCGACCGGCGGAGAGAGAACGCAGGGCTTGTGTGACGAAGTTGTATTCATCCCACGGGCCGAAGAACGCGCTGGTACGAATCACGAGCGCAGATGGAAGAAGCTTTAAGACTTCAAGCTCGGCTTCCAACTTGCTCCTGCCGTAAACATTCAGAGGCGCGTGCGCGTGCGATTCGACGTAAGGCTCGCGCCTCTGACCGTCAAACACGAGGTCTGATGAAAAGGTGACGAGCGATGCTCCAACACGCGCGCACGCTCTGGCGAGAACCGCCGCTCCCTTTGTGTTCTCGCGCAGGCATCTCTCAGGCTCTCTCTCGGCGTCATCCACACGCACGTAGCCAGCCGTGTTGATGACCGCCCACGGCTCAAACTCAGCCATCGCCGCGTCAACCGAGCGCGGTTCGGCGATGTCCATCTCGCGCCGCGTCAAGAGGCGATAAGCGAGGCCGCGCGTTTCGCAGATGCGCGCAAAGGCTCTGCCGAGCGTGCCGGTCGCGCCCGTTATCAAAACGGGGCGCGTCACGTTGCCTCTCATGTTGACCCCTTGAAGGGAATGCGCCACAGCGTGCGCGCGATGTGCGACGGGTTGATAATGCAAGCGATCAAGCCTGCGCCACCAGCCCGGCGCGTCGAGCGCGGGATGCGTGTGCTCGTGTCCGGCGGCCAAATCACGAATCATGCGCGCGAGCGCGGTCGGGCGCGGGCGCGGCGCGCGCAAATCAAAGACGCCCGGCTCGTAAACATCTTCGCGCCGCGTCAAGAGATTGTGCCAGTCGTATGCTCCGAGCAGCGACCAGGCCGTCACGGCGCGCACGTCCGCGCCCTCACGACGCAAACGACACGCGCCGTCCCAGACCTCTTTGAACCAGCGCATCTGTTCTTCGCGCGTGCAACCCAAATGAGCTTCGGTGACGGCGAGCGGCAGACCATAGCGTTCCCAGGTCTCGCGCAGCAAAGCATACGCCCCGCTTGTCCCTTCGGCGCAGACGCGCACGGCCTCGACATCGGCGTAAGTGTCGCGCCCGTTGCCGCCGTGCGTGCATGAAGGATAACGCTCCAAACGCTCGTCCAGAAATCTTTCGCTCGTCAAGTAATGATTGACGCCGATGATGTCGGGCGGGCAGGGATTGTCTGAGAACCATGCTAAATCGGCTTCTTCGATTCCGACCCAGCGCAGATAGCCGTACATCGCATGCTCTGAATTAACGCGACCGCAGAGGAGGTCAAAGCTCAGCCAGCGACGCTCGTTCTCAAACTCTGCCTGATAATGAAGCTTGCGCGTGCTAAAAGTCTTGCCCAAATCTTCGGTTTGAATAAGCTGCGCGTGCGGATTGATTTCGCGGATAGCTTTCATCGCCAGCGCGATGGCGCGACATTGTGTCAGAAGCGCGCGGGCGAAGGTCTGTGTGTCTCGTCCGTGCGGATACCAGTGTCCGTAGAGGCCGCTGAAGCGCGCAGTCGTGAGAGGCTCATTGACGGGCGTGTAAGCGTTCGCCCACGGATAACGCGACGCGACCGCGCGGGCGTAAGTCGCAAGCTTTTCAGGAAACGCGGGATCAACGAGGCTCGTGTCGCGCGTCCCGCTCCCGTGATGCACGAGGCCGATGACGGGGCGAATCTGCAATTCGCGCAGCAGCGAGAGACGCTCATCCGGCCAGGACCAATCGGCCTGTTCAAGTCCGCCGGGCGCGACGCGTTCCCACAAGACCGGATAACGCAAGGCGCGCACGCCGAGCTGCTTGAAGAGCCGCAAGTCTTCGGCGCGCGTCGCGTGGCCGCTTCGCTCTAACTGGTCGAAGTAAATATCTCCGACGCGATTAACAGTGCATTCAATCCCGCCCCATAGCTCGATGGCTGAACTGACAGGGGGCTTTCCTGCGGGCATAGTTGTGCCTCCTGCTGTGCGTCAACGAATTTAGCGCGCGGTTACGCTCAGAGCCGTTGACGGCGCGCGATGACCATTGCCGTTTCCATTGCCATTGCGCGGGACGTGCGCCTGCACTGTCGCCGCGACGGCCTGCGCGCGTTTCGTGCCCTGCATCTTCGCGTAAACGGTCAAAGCCTGGGCCACTATCTGATCCATGTTGTAGTATTTGTAGGTCGCAAGTCTCCCGACGAAATGCACGTTCGGCGTCGCGTCGGCCAGAGCTTTGTAACGAGTATAAAGCTCGCCGTTCTCTTTGCGCGGCACGGGATAATACGGGTCGCCCTCGCTTTGCGGAAACTCGTAGACGATGCTCGTCCGCTTGTGCTCCTGTCCCGTCAGATATTTGAACTCCGTGACGCGCGTGTACATGTGCTCGTTCGGATAGTTGACGACAGGAGCACTCTGAAAGGCTTCAACATCATGCGTCTCATGCTTGAACTCAAGCGAGCGGTACGGCAGCTTTCCGTAGCAGTAGTCGAAGTACGCATCCACCGGCCCTGTGTAAATCATCTCTTTGTACGGAATCTCTTTTTCGATCTCACGGTAATCACAGTTGAGCATGATTTTGATGTTCGGGTGATCGAGCATCCGCTCGAACATGCGCGTGTAGCCGTGCAAGGGCATCGCCTGATAGGTGTCCGTAAAATATCGGTCGTCACGATTCGTTCTGGTCGGCACGCGCGAAGTGACCGAAGCGTCAAGCTCCGATGGGTCTAAGCCCCACTGCTTTCTGGTGTAGTTGCGAAAGAATTTTTCGTAAAGCTCGCGCCCGACGCGGCTCACGACGACATCTTCCGAAGTGCGAATCTGCTCGACGTGTTCGGCGACGGATTTGAAAAACTCCTCGACCTCGAACGAAGTCAGGTTCAAGCCATAGAGCTTATTGATGGTATCCAGATTGATCGGCATCGGGACGAGCTGTCCGTCAACCGAAGCCAGGACGCGATGCTGGTACGAGCGCCATTCGGTAAAGCGCGAGAGATATTCAAAGACCTCGCGCGAGTTGGTATGAAAGATATGCGGGCCGTATTTGTGAACCAGTATGCCGTCATCATTATAATGATCGTAAGCATTGCCGCCGATGTGCGGGCGTTTGTCGCAGATTAGAACTTTTTTATTAGAGCCACGCGCAAGCCTCTCGGCCAGCACACTTCCGGCGAAACCTGCGCCGACGATTAAATAATCAAACATCCTTTGTCTCCCCTTTTGCTCGTCGTCTTTAATTTAAACTTCAAGAGATTAATCGCCCGTCATAAAACTCCGCCCGGAGCTTAAAGCTGCTGCGGCTGCTTTGAGCATCACGGGTCGCGCCGCGCGCCGCTCCGTCACTACGTCTTCAATCAAGTCGGCCATCCGCCGCCACGTTCTGTCCCACGATGTCTGCGAGAGAAACGCATCCGCCTCGCGCAGGCGTGCGGCTGCGTCGTCTTGCATCGCGGCTTCGATGGCCGCGACGAACTCTGCGGTCGTGTCGGCGATTCTGACAAGGCCAAGCTCGCCATACGGGCGCACGACATCGCTGATCGCAGTCGAGACGACGGGCTTGCCCGCCGCCAAATATTCGGGCGTCTTGGTCGGGCTGATGAAGCGCGTCGATTCGTTTCGCGCGAACGGCATCAGCGCGACATCCCAACCGGCTAAATATGTCGGCAGCTCTTTGTAATCTTTGCCGCCCAGGTAATGTATGTTGTCGCGTCGCGGCAGCTCATTTTCATCGATCTTGACGACCGGGCCGATGACGATCAGATGCCAGTCGGGTCGCGCCTCTGCGATGCCTCGCAGCAGTTCCAGATCCATTCGCTCGTCAACGACGCCGAAGAACCCCAGACGCGGACGCGGAATGTCAGCCTGATCTTGCGGGTCACACTTGATGCATCGAGCCTGCGCGAAATGCGTCGCGTCTATGCTGCTCGGAAAAGCGTAGACCTCTTTGTGCTGATCGCGTTTGGCTTCGTAAAGACTCTGGCCGCCCGTGAAGACGAGGTCTGCGCGCTCGAAGAGCAACTGCTCACGCTCTCTGAGCGCGGGCGGCGCGCCGCGAAAAGCCGACAGCTCATCCATACAATCGTAAACAGTGGCGAGCGGTTTAAGATGACTGCTCCATCCCATCGCCATCGGCGTGTAATACCAGAGCACGTAGTCTTGAATAACATGCTCTTCATAAAACACGTCAATCATCTCTTTGAGCACGGCGTCCGTGTTTGTGTCTCTCAAAATTTCGGGCAGATGCGGCACGACGACATGCACGCCCGTCTCGCGGCGGCTCACGTCGAGACGCGCTTCGCCCTCGCCGAAGATCGGCTCTTCGATAAAGAAGACGCGACGCCCTTTGGCGAAGCGGCTCAAGAGATGCTGCGGTCTTTGATAAACGAAATCCCAGCGCAGGTGTGACAGGCAGATTAGATCAGGCATTCGTCCGAATGAAGCATTCGTAAGCTCAAGATACGTGTCAGCATTTTTAGTTTTAATGTTCATAGTTATCCCAAGTAGAGTTCAACCCAACTTCAATTATTAGCTGGGCGATTCAGAGCGCGAATCAATCACAAGAGTATGAGTGAGCGGCGGCAGTCTCTCTTAAATCCAATCGCAGCGAAATTGAGTGTCCAGCTTGATGGAGATGCGTCACGAATCTATGCGCGACGCCTTCTTTTTCTCTCAGGATTCGGAATTCCTTGAGATGAAACAGCCAGTCTTGTCAGAAATCCTGAGCTAAGCTTTGCAGCGATTGAATCTTGTCTTCCACTTCGCTCGATCAGCTTGTGACGATCAACGGTCGCTCACGCGGCGCGAGATGTTACCTTGCTCATGCGAATGACCATGCTCGCCGAGCATCCGCGCGTAACATTTCAAACACATGCCGCGCGAGTCCTTCGCGCTGTTGCGTCTGATGATGACGCCGCACCAGCTACAGACAACTTTAAAGTTTGATTCCTGCGTTAGCTCTATTCTCTTCATCTGACATGCGCCCCCTTGAATCGAGTTTAAAAGGAGGGTAAGTTCTGTCGAACTTACCCCCGCATTCCCCCCCTTGTTCGTTCTTGTCTTCAAGGCATCTCTGACGCACTTGAAAACAATCTCAATGAGAAAATTTTTTAGCTCACGAACTTCCAGATTTTCTCGTGAAATTATTAAAAAATTGTGATTAGGGGACTGGAAAAATAATAGCAGTCGCTCTCTCATTGGTCTGTACGAATTCGTACTTTTTACATGCCTCTCACGATGCGAAATTAAAGGAAAATTCCTTTCACTGAAGGACGCGAAAAAAAGTGTCGAGCGTTTTCTTTACGCCCGCCATGAAATAAATTCGCGCCGGTGCGTAAAGAAAAAAGAGCATTCTTATCCGGCGGTCGTGTCGCCGCCGAGCAGTGTGATGACTTCGCCCGTGACGTAACTCGAATCCGCTTCGGAGGCGAAGTAGACATACGCCGGAGCTATCTCTTCCGGCTGCGCGGGACGCTTCATGGGCGTGTCTGCGCCGAACTTCGAGACCTCTCTGGCCGATTTGTCAGAAGGGTTCAAAGGCGTCCAGACCGGGCCGGGCGCGACACAGTTGACGCGTATCTTGCGCTCGACCAGGTTCTGCGCCAGAGATTTGGTGAAGGCGTGAATCGCTCCCTTCGTCGCCGAATAATCCAAAAGCTCTTTGCTGCCTTCAAGCCCTGTGATCGAGCCTGTATTGACGATCACGCCGCCCTCCGGCAAGCGCTCAAGCGCGGCCTTCGCCATGTGAAAATAGCCGTAGATGTTGGTCTTGAAAGTGCGATCAAGCTGCTCTTCGGAAATATCTTCAAGGCTCTTCTGATGTTGCTGAAAGGCAGCGTTGTTGACCAGTATGTCCAGCTTGCCAAACTCCGCGACTGTGCGCTCGACGGCCTTGCGACAGAACGCAGTTTGGCGCACGTCGCCCGGAATCAAGAGCGCGCGACGGCCTTCGGCTTCGACCGCACGCTGCGTCTCTTCGGCGTCCGTCTGTTCTTCGGCGAGATAGACAATCGCCACGTCCGCGCCCTCGCGCGCATAGAGCACCGCGACGGCGCGACCGATGCCGGAATCGCCGCCCGTGATGAGCGCGACTTTGTTGTTGAGCTTGCTTGAGCCTCTGTAGAGCGGAGCGGCATATTCGGGGCGAGGCTCAATCTTCGATTCGATGCCGGGCTTATCTTGATGCTGCGCGGGCAGGGGATTTTTCGGTTGCTGTTGCAACTTGGCTGCGCCGCCGCTTTGATTCGCAGCCTTCGGCTTTTGAGTCCTCCCGCCCTTTTTCTTCGATGCCTTTTTAGTCGTCGCCATCACTTTCCTCTTTCTCGCTCGTATGATTTTGATACCTGATTCAGCACGTTTGAGTCTTAAAAGCAAAAGGTACGCCACAGAGATTTTGCCCCTGTTTCATCTGTAAAACATTGTTCCATACGCGCGGCAAGTGTGGTATAATGCTTCTTGCTTGAGTTAGCTGAGAGAGGTTCAGTTTGATGAGAATGAAAAAGATTGAGACGGCGAAAGTTCGAGAGTTCACGCCCGCCGAGCAGAGGGCGGCGCGGAGCGAGCGCGTCAAGGTTTTCGAGGCCGAGCCTTACGGCTGGATCGCGTTTTCCGAGAGCGGCAAGGAGCGCGAATACCATCTCTTCTGCGAGCCGCAGACGCGGCATCTGGCCTGCACCTGCGCGGACTTCGTCTATCGCGGCAACGCCGAGCCGGGTTATGAATGCAAGCACGTCACAGCCGTGCTCAAGTTTATCGCGCGCCGCTATTTAATTTTGGAATACGACCCGCGCCGCCAGAGCGCGCGTGCGGCCTAATGATTTTTTTGAAAAGGAATTTTTTGAGAAGATGAGCAAAGATTTCAAATGCGAAGTTTGCCGCAAGGCTTCCGAGACGCTGCACATGCGCGACTCGGACGGCAAGTGGGTCTGCGCGCACTGCATCCCGGAAGCGGAGCTGAACGCCTGCCCGAGCTTGCGCGAGCGTCTCGGCCTCGAACCCAAACGCGCCGCCATGCCGCGTCGCAAAGCTGCCTGAAGAAGTAAAAGGTTCAAAGTTCAAAGTTCAAGGTTTAAGGTCAGAGGCCATG
Organism: Pyrinomonadaceae bacterium; assembly: GCA_036403295.1. Taxonomy (GTDB): domain Bacteria; phylum Acidobacteriota; class Blastocatellia; order Pyrinomonadales; family Pyrinomonadaceae; genus JACMLC01. The sequence goes on along the minus strand of DASWRG010000157.1, from coordinate 6,114 downwards.
TCTTCACCTTGAACCTTGAACTTTGAACCTTGAACCTTTCCCTTAATCTGATGCGTTACGTTGAGAATCCTCCAAACCCGTGGCTAAGTACGAGCGTCGAGTGGATCGGCGAGCCGCCGGAGGCGCGGCTTGAAGTGTTTGAGGAGACGGCGACGCGCTCGATCATCACGCATAACAAGAGTCCGGACGTGGGCTTTGAGTATTCGGTCAACTGTTATCGCGGCTGCACGCACGCTTGCAGTTATTGTTTCTCGCGCCCGACGCATGAATATTTGGGCTTCGGCGCGGGGACGGATTTCGAGCGCAAGATCGTCGCTAAAGTTCGCGCGCCCGAACTCTTGAGAGCGGAGTTGATGAAGCCTTCATGGAAGGGCGACTCGCTGACTTTCTCTTTCACGTCAGACCCGTATCTGCCGCTCGAAGCTCATTACAATTTGACGCGCAGGTGTCTCGAAGTTTGTCTTGAGTTTCGACAGCCGGCGACGCTCGTCACCAAGTCCGCGCTCGTGCGTCGTGATAAAGAGTTGCTGCGTGAGCTTGCAAGTCAGGCGGACTGTTCGGTCAACTTCTCGATTCCTTTCAGAGACGCGGAGACGGCGCGCGCGCTTGAACCGTTTGCGCCGACGCCCGACGCGCGTTTCCGCGCGATGGAAGAGTTGGCCGCCTTGGGGCTACACGTCGGCATAGGCATCGCGCCCGTCGTCCCCGGCCTCAACGATTCGCACATTCCTGATTTGCTCAAACGCGCGCACAAGGCGGGAGCGCGCACGGCGTGGATGACTATGCTGCGCTTGCCCGGCAGCGTCGCGCCGTACTTCGAGCAACGACTGAGAGAACGTCTGCCGACGAAGGCCGAGCGCGTTTTGTCTCATATCAGAGAGGAGCGCGGAGGCAAGCTCAATTCGAGCGAGTTCGGCGCGCGGATGAAGGGAACGAGCGAGCAGTGGCGGCTCGTCGAACAGATTTTCAAAGTTCACTGCCGCAAGCTAGGTTTCAATCAGCAGAGATACGCGGAAACCAAAGAGCGCACTTTTCGTCGTCCGACAAAACAAAGCTCTCTGTTCGATTGATGTTCTTTCAAAGCGGCATCAAATTTCAAATTGGAGATTTGAAATCTCAAATCTCAATTGTTTCCGTCTTCGGGCAGGAGTTGTCCGATTAGCTCATGAAGCCAGTCGAAGTCTATCGGCTTGGTCGTGTAGGCGTTGCATCCGGCGGCGAGGGCGTTGGCGCGAAACTGCGCTTCGTGATGAGCGGTGACGGCGACGATGGGCACTTCCTGCATCTGCGGGTCTTGACGGATGCGCCTGGTGGCCGAAAGACCGTCGAGCACGGGCAGGCTCAAGTCCATGAGGATGACATCCGGGCAGTTGCGCCATGCGATTTCGACCGCCTCTTCGCCCGTGCCCGCTTCGACCACGCGATAACCGAAATCCTCTAACGCGAGACGCATCGCGAGCCGAATATCTTCATCATCCTCGACCACCAGCACAGTCATCCCGACAGCCTTGCGCTCATCCATAACCACTATTATCACCGCCCCAGAGAATGAAAGAAACGCTGCTTGATAACGCAAATGCTCTGAATAAATTTAGAGTCAAGAGAGCATTGAACACTTTGCGTCTCTTGGCGTCTTTCTTATTTGCGCTCTTTGCGGTTAAGTTGGTTTTTTAACGCAAAGCACGCAAAGTGAAATCACGCAAAGAGCGCAAAGAGATGCTGCTTTAACTTTATGACATCAGCCCGTGATGTCAAGAGGCTTTAGCTCAAAAAAGCAGAGACAAAAATAGTCCGGCCTCAGCTCGGCTGCCCTTCGGTGCGCGCGTGAATCAGACGGCGCAGGCGGTCTGCGAAGAGCACGTCAATCTTCTGCGGCTCGATGACGGCTGTGACTTCGCCGGGGCCGTAGACCGGATGCAAGATGGTTTGGCCGGGGCGGTAAGTGCGCGTACGATCATAAGGCTGGCTGGCCTGTGCGGCTGCGCGCGCGCCGCCCGTCGCGCCCGACTTGCTCTTAAAGGTGCTGCGCGTGCCGCACTTCGGACAATCCACGCGCGAAATCTGGCCGCGCTTGGTCACGGTCGCCACGACGTGGCCGCGCTCCTCTTCACAGACGGCGCAGAACTTTTCCACGCGCTCGCCGACCTTGTACAAATGTTCTTCCGTCGCCATTGTGCTCTCCTCTTGCTCCTTCGGACGTGTCACGCCGCCTTGATCTCTAAAACGCATACGCCCCCGGCAAAACATCTGGTCTTGCGAGGGGCGCTTTTCAAACAGGCTCAGTCAAAGATTAGAAGCTTCGTGCGAATCAAAGTGGCTTCGTTGAAACGATAGCAGCGAAGGTTTTTAGGTTCGGATGCTCTCATGAAAGAGCGGCTTCTGCCGGTTTAATGTAGCCCGCTCTCGTACTATCCGAACGCCGCCGCCATACTTTGCTACAGGCGCGGGGCGCATCAAACGGTGATGCGCGAGAGAAGGAATGGACGCCTGCTATGATGCACTACTTATCGGCGCACTTGCAAGCACTCGCGCCTGCTCTGGCAAAGCCGAAACAGCAGACTTCAAGCCTTCTTTGCGCCTTGAGTCTTTCTTTGTTTGCGCCACCAGCGTGGAACGTTTGCATTTCTCGCCAGGGCGCAAAGTTAAAACGGAAGCACGACAAGGGTTGAGTTAGTTTGTCTCTTGAGCTTTGAGAAAGACGCAAAGGAGATAATTTTGCTATGCTTTGTCGAAGAGCATTTAATTGATTGAGAGACGCGAGATGAATGATTTGATGCCCGCCATTTTTTTCGGACACGGCAATCCGATGAACGCGCTGTTGAAGAACGCTTACACGGACGCGTGGGCGGCGATTGGCAGAGCTGTGCCGCGTCCGAAAGCTATTTTGTCGGTTTCGGCGCACTGGTATTTTCCGGCGACGGCTGTGACGGCTGAGCTTGCGCCGCGCACGATACATGACTTCGGCGGCTTTCCGCGCGAGCTTTACGAGGTCGAATACAACGCTCCGGGCAGCCCCGCGCTGGCAAAGCGTGTGCGGGATTTGCTCGCGCCCGTCGCGGTCGGCGCGGACGAGAGCTGGGGACTCGATCACGGCACATGGTCTGTGCTCTGTCATGTTTTTCCGTCGGCGGATATTCCGGTCGTGCAACTGAGCATAGACGAGACGCAGCCGCCCGAATTTCATTACGAATTAGCGAAGCGGCTCGCCCCTCTGCGCGAAGAGGGCGTGCTCGTGATGGGGAGCGGCAACCTCGTGCATAACCTGCACACATACGCGTGGGGGCGTCATCGCGTCGAGCCTTTCGATTGGGCTGTGCGATTTGAAAAACAGGCGCGCGAGTTTTTGTCGAACGGCAACGATGCTCCGCTCGTCGCTTATGAAAAGTTAGGGCGTGACGCGCAGCTTTCCGCGCCGACGCCTGAGCACTACCTGCCGCTGCTGTACGTCATCGCACAGCGCAGAGCGAATGACGAAGTCAGCTTTCCGGTCGAAGGAGTTGACGGCGGCTCGGTCTCGATGCTCACAGTCCGAATCGGTTGAGCATTACGCCTCTCAAAGTCTCACTTGCTCTTGAGCGAGGTCTTTTCCGAGAGAATCCATTTCTGCGGGTCAAGCTCGACCTTCTTGGGACGCGTCGGGAGCTTGATCTGAAAAGGCGTCTTCGGTCCCAGCGCGTAGACAGTCCCGGCAGCCCATTGCTTCTCGCTGAAGAAAAAGACAATCGGGAGCGGCATGAACCAGTCGTTCGGCACGTTCTCTTGCAAGACGTTGCCGCTCACGATGACCGAGCCGTCCGGCTGATCCTGCATCTGATATTCAACTTCATAGCCGGGCAGCTCCGATTGAAAGACCCATTGATTGAAGAACCAGTTGAGGTCTTTGAGCTTGTACTTCTGCGCAATCGGCGAGCGGGCAAAATGCTCGCTGGCGACGGCGCGAAAATCCTCCGTCGAGGCGAAGCTGTTGCGATGTCGCTCGACGAAATCCGTCATCATGTCGAAGAAGGCTTTGTCGTCTCCGGTGGCCGGATTCGTCAACAGGAAGTGAATCATCCTGAGCACCAACGCGCCCTTGTTATAAATCAAGGCTTGATATGCGCCGTAGGTCTTTCTGCTCCCCAGGCGGTGGCCGAGGATCAGCGGCCCGACATCGTTGAGCCTGCCTTTACCAATTCCGGTTTCGGTCACCGGCGGGTCTTTTAAAGAACGCCGCATCTTGTCAATCAGCTTGTCGCTCCCGCTCGTTCCTTTCTCTCTGAGGGCTGTATAAAGGATGCCTGAGTATTCGGCGAAGCCCTCGCTCAACCACTGGTCGCGGTACGAGCGCCACGCGACGATGTTGCCCCACCATTGATGCGAAGTCTCGTGCGAGATAAAAGAATAGGTATAACTGTTGGCGGTGTCGGTCGGCGGAATCATCAAGAGACTGGGGAATCCCTGACCGAAATTGAACGGGCGAAACGTGGCGGTGAAAGCCGGATACGGATACTTGCCGAAGAGCACGCTGAAATACCTGATGGAGTTGTTCATCTCCGCCAGTATGAAGTCCTCCTTGATTTCCGCATATGAGCCGGGCAGCGAGTTGAACTCGATAGGCAGCTCGCCGCCCTTCTCCATCTTGACCGTCTCCGCGTGACGCTCGAAGGGGCCGAGCGCGAAGGTCGCCAGCGGGACCGGCTCCGGCATGCGGTATTTCGTGATGACATCATCCTTGCTCGCGGGGTCTGGCTCTTCGCTGATGCGCTGGCCGACGCTGGCTACTTTGTATCGCTTGCGATGATGAAAGGTGAGGTCGAAGGTCGCGCGATCCAGATAGCCCTGCCGTAGATACCAGCTCTCGCTCGACACCGGATAGTAGCAGTCGCGGATGATGTCCGGGTCCATGATGAAATCGCCCTCTTGCTGAAATTCGAGCAACAGCTTTTCGCCAGTCTGCGCCGCGCGCGGCAGAAAGACGGTCAGCCCGCCCTCCCAATCTTCTTGCACTGCGGCCAGTTCCTCTCCGCCCATCCGAACGGATTTGAGGCGCATCTGCTTTTTCACCCGCACGCCTTCGTCTTCCCAGAGGTCTTCTCCGATGACGAAAGAGATGGCGCGCAGATTCGGCTGAAGAGCTTGCGCCGAGAGTTTGGTCGCCGTCTTCAGTTTGTCGGTCGGGTTGCGCAAGTCCAGGTCCATCTCGTAGTGCGTGATGTCAATCAGGTCGTTGGCATCGGAATACTGCGCGGTGTTGCGCCGGTAATCGTCGAGCGAGTGAAAAGCCATCCAGACATCGTTGCCGTAGAGCTCACCTTGATAAGCGAAGAGCAATCCCTTCTCGCCGCCGTTGATCCCGAAGTTGGCGACCGGAATGCGGTTCTGGTGGTCGAGGACGTAACTGAAGCGACCGCGCCTGCCGCCGTCGAAGCTGGCGAAGAAGAAGCCGGGCTGCTCCTTGTTGAGAATGGAGAGCGCGAGGCGCGCGGAGAGATTCGCGCCCGTCTCTTTGAGAAGACGCGGGTCAAGCTCTGCGGCGAGCTTTTGCGCCTTCTCGACCTCAGCCCCTCCCGCGTGGCTGTTCTTGCCCGCGAGCTCGAAAGTGTCGTCGGTGAACCTGAGCACGGCGGTCTTAAAATCCGTGAGCACATTCTCTTCGCCGGTCAAGCGTTTGAGATTCTCTTTCTCAAACTTGCTCGGCGGAGCGTCTGCGCGAAACTCGCCCTGACCGATAAAGACGGCGGTCGTGACGCGGCCTTCGACCGGCGCGGCGAAATAGAACGTGCCGTTGAAAGTCATCTCGCCCCGGTCGCGTTTGAGGACGAGGCCATGCGCTTCCGCAGAGCTTCCGCCCGCGAGCGAAACGGCTTTGAGCTGGCTGTAAACCTCTTTGCTCTTGGCGGAGAGGCTCTCTTGCGCGAGGGCTGCGGGAGCGGCCAGCATCGCGGGAGCTAATAAGAAAAGAACGATTGAGAGTTTGCGGATAAGTTTGTGGGTTGAAGCTTTCATTTGTAACTTACCTTTATGAGTCGGGAATGTAAGGAAACGGGTTTGGAAAAACGGGGAACCAAAAGTACGCGCGGCGCAAAAAGCATTTATAGCATAACTCTCAACCATCTGCACGCCAGCGAAAGTTGC
>DASWRG010000156.1:0-34032 GCA_036403295.1 Pyrinomonadaceae bacterium | reverse complement strand
GCGAAGTGGAAGCGCGAGAGCCTGTATCATCGTCGCTCTTTGGCCGAGACGACGATGTTCCGGTTGAAAATGATCTTTGGCGAGAGAGTGGCCGCCCGCAGCTTCGAGGGACAAGCGGCGCAGATGTTGGTGCGGTGTGCGGTCTTGAACCGGATGACGCATCTGGGAATGCCGCAGAGTTACGCCGTGTGAGCGATGTTGACTCTCAATTATGAGTGATACTGTGCTCATTTCGATTTATGCAACAAAGCCGTTCGAATCAGATATTAATTCTTCCCATCTTAGCGTCTTACTAACTGGCATTTGTACTGCTCGTTTCTTGACTGTAGAGCTTTCAAAAATATCAAAGAAAACAGAGATCGAATATTCAGGATATGCGAGGCCACGTAGATCATCAATTATCTCCGGCTTAAGTTCTATTGCTTTTTGTAAAAAGTAACGCCGTGCGGATTGGACTGGGAAATGTGAGAGTTCTTTGGAATGTTTCTTGTTAACTACCATATGCTAAGAATATCCTAAAATCAGCACATTTTGAGGTTGCATGCTTTTATCTGCTCGCTGAGACGTATATCAACGAGTAATCCTAATTTTAACGGGCATACAGTTGAAGGGTATCATATCAGTTATGACACCCTTCAACTCTAGCGCAGTATCTCTGGCCTAATGTTAGAGATTTTTCAGTGTTACCTTCTAAGGTAAATTGATGGGGCAGGAATATCCCCAAGAGATCGACTGCCCAAGGAGGTGGTCATTAATCCATCTGTGCTCTTAAGATACTAGTAGCCATTCCCGGTCGCCACACAGCAATATCAGTCTTTCCGCCGCTGTCATAATCTCCTAGGACAGAGGGTCTGTCATGACGCCTAAGGATAGAGATCGCAAAGCCGAGCTACGAAGTCTGATGTAGCTTTGGACGTAATCATCTGGTTCTGCTTTAGCTTGACACTTTATCTGTTAATCAACTTTGACTACTTTTCCAGCTCACACTAAATCCTATCTCTCACCCAAAGCTGAATTATGATTGCCCTCGGCTTCACTCACAGCCCTCTCAACCATTCGGCCTCGAACCGTTGAAACAGCTATTGACTACTACTTGATAACAGTCCATGATAATAGCAATCTCAGACGACGTGAGTTGCTCGCTTTTGAGTACTATAATTTGGCAGCGCACGTACATGATATCGACTCATACTCTCATGGAATCTTTTCCAAGGCAGCACATACACTTCACTAAGCTCAAGAGTTTTGAGTTTTCTTGTGGCAGAGCATAATTCCATCCAATTCTGTTTGAATACTCACCAGAATTAGATAGACATATCTCCACCTTACTTCAGGAGAAAAACGATGAAAAAATTTACCTTTTACGTTCGTCAGTTGTCGCTGGCGTTGTCCTTTGTCCTGTTTGCCGGGTTTACCGCAACGGCGCAAACTATAACCTCTACATATCAAGGCAAGTTACCCGATAAATACAATCAGCCGACTGCGTCTTATGATTTGCAGTTTAACTTGTATGATGAAGTTAGCGGCACGCATTTGCCTCTCAATACTACACCAATTGTTCTTGAAGACGTGCAGGTAACAAATGGCGATTTCACCGTTTCACTCAACTTTGACAATTCGTTTAATACGGATGCAGACCGCTTTTTAGAAATCAGTGTGAGACCGGGAGCAAGCAGTGGTGCGTTCACGGTGTTAAGAGCGCGCCAACAAATCACGTTGGAGCAGTCAGGTCAGGTCACCGGCAAGTGGAAACAACAGAGACAGCAATCACAGGAAGTCCCATCGGAGTTGTGCGCTGCCATCGAGGCACTCTTCTACTTGGAGCGCGACGAGACGGCGACGGGCGAGACGGGCTACCTAGCGCCGAACACGGCACAGGGCTGGCGTGCGCGCTTCGACTCGGACGGCCTGAGGATTAAGACGCGTGCCGCTGACGCCGGGAAGGCTCATCGCTGGGCACTACGCTTAAGATCGTATGGCTACGGCGAGAGAGCCGTGCCCGTCGAGCGTGCTGAGGTGGCGACCGCAGGCAACCGTATTGAATACCGTCGCGGGTCTCTGGTCGAGTGGTACGTCAACGAGCGGCGCGGGGTGGAACATGGCTTCACCATCAGCGAGCCTCTGGCGGTTGCGGGTGAGCGTGTGCAAGGCGAGCCGTTGTCGCTGCGATTGGCGGTCGAAGGCGACCTGCGTGCGGAGTTGAGCGCGGACGGGCAGAGCATCGGGTTCATGGATTCGGCGGGGCAACGTGAGCTGTTATACGACAAGCTGGTGGCTTTCGATGCGCGGGGGCATGCGTTGCCATCGCGGATGAGGGTTGAGGGCAACGTGGTTGTGCTGGAGGTGGACGACACGGGAGCGCCATACCCGTTGATGGTAGACCCGCTCATACAACAGCAGAAGCTGACGGCCTCGGATGCTGGCGCCGGTGACCTCTTCGGCATCTCGATTTCGTTGAGTGGCGACACGGCCATCGTTGGTGCCTATCAGGACGACAATAGCGGCGGGGCTAATGCCGGCGCGGCCTACATCTTCACCAGAAGTGGCGGCGCATGGACGCAACAGCAGAAGCTGACGGCTTCGGACGCCGCCACAGGTGACTTCTTCGGCTTTTCGGTTTCTGTGAACGGCGACACGGCAATGATTGGCTCCATCAACGACAAAAATAGCAGCGGGGTTAATGCCGGGTCGGCCTACGTCTTCACTCGTAGTGGCGGTGTGTGGACACAGCAGCAGAGACTCCAGCCCTCGGATGTGACTCTCAATGACCAATTCGGCTACTCCGTCTCGTTGAGCGGCGATACGGCAGTGATCGGTTCCGATGGCGACGATGACGGCGGCGACAGCGCCGGGTCAGCCTACGTCTTTATCCGAAGCGGCGGCGTGTGGACGCAGCAGCAGAAGCTAACAGCCTCGGGCGGTGCCGCCCACTCCAATTTCGGACTGTCGGTCTCATTGAGCAACGACACAGTTATCATTGGGGCTTGGCAGGAGAGCAATGCTGGCGGGAGTGCTGCTGGTGCAGCGTATGTCTTCACGAGGAGCGGTGGGGTGTGGACGCAGCAGCAGAAGCTGACGGCCTCGGACCCCAGCACGAATGCCTTCTTCGGCAACTCGGTTTCCGTGAGTGGCGACACGGCCATCATTGGCGCACCTCTCAACGACGGCAATGATACTGACGCTGGTGCGGCCTACGTTTTCACTAGAACCTCAGGAGTGTGGACGCAGCAGCAGCGGCTGCACGCTTCGGACTTCGCCGCAGATGACTACTTCGGTGCCTCTATCTCAGTGAGCGGCGACACGGCAGTGGTCAGTGCTTCCCTAGACAATAACAGTGGTGGGGTTGACGCTGGCTCGGTCTACGTCTTCACGCGGAGCGGTGGCGTGTGGACAGAGCAGCAAAGGTTTCAGGCATCGGACGCCGCCGCCGATGACCTCTTCGGCAACTCGATCTCGTTGAGCGGCGACACGGTGATCGTCGGTGACTATCAAGATAACAACAGCGGTGGGGCTGACGCTGGCTCGATCTACGTTTTCGTTCCCGAAGCTACCAACGTCGCGCCCGTCGTGAATGCCGGCCCCGACCAGTCGGCTACTGAGAATGTGGCCTTCAACCTTACGGCCTCCTTCACCGACGCCGACGCCTCGGACGCACACATCGCCACCGTCAACTGGGGCGACGGCTCGCCCACCGTAGCAGCAACATTGACGGAGCCTTCTTATTCTAACCCCGGCACGGTCACCGCCAGTCATACCTATCCCGCGTCCGGCAACTATACCGTGACGGTGACCGTCACCGACGGCGCCAACGCTTCTGGCTCCGACACGCTCCAGGTGGCGGTTGGCCCAAGTTTGAGCGCCAGCTACATACAGAACACAACATTGCAACAGGCAAACGCTAATTTTAATATTTCCGGCAACGGCGTAGTTGGCGGGAATTTTTCGATCAATGGTTCGTTGAACGCCAATGGTTCAAGTCTGACCAATCTAAATGCCTCGAATATTACAGCGGGAACGCTCGCCAATGCCCGGCTCGGCATCGTCCCTATTAACAAAGGTGGCACAGGCATCACATCAGCGGGCGCGAACGGAAATTTCTTGCGGAGTAATGGGGCAGACTTTACTAGTTCGCCTTTGCAGATAGGTGATGTGCCAGATTTGAGCACAAGCTACATCCGCAATCAAACAGGTGCAGCGCAAAGTGGCGACTTCAACATTTCGGGCAATGGTACAGCAGATGTGTTCAACGCTGCTACGCAATTCAACATCGGCGGCAACCGTGTGTTGAGCATAACTGGGACAAGAAATATTTTTGCTGGTAATGGCGCGGGCTTGAGTAATACGACGGGGACTGACAACTCGTTTTTCGGCTTTCAAGCGGGCTTGAATAATACGACGGGTGTCAGCAACTCGTTTGTTGGATTGCAAGCCGGCAAAAGCAACTTGAGTGGCTACAACAACTCGTTTTTTGGTTTTCAAGCTGGTAACAGCAACACAATGGGCTACAACAACTCGTTTTTCGGGGTGGTCGCTGGCTGGCACAATACAACAGGCACCAACAACACAATGATAGGTACAAATGCCAATCCTGACTCAGGCACTCTCTCCTACGCAACAGCCATTGGTGCTGATGCAAAGGTTAGCACGAGCGACACGATCGTTTTGGGCAAAGTTGCCGGAGATAATTACTATGGCGTTGCGCGTCCTGCTGACACAGTGTTAATTCCAGGTGATTTGAATGTACTTGGAATAATTTCCGGCAACATCAGCGGTTCGAGCTTTACGAATCTAAATGCCTCGAACATCACCAACGGAACGCTTGCCGATGCTCGTCTTTCAACAAATGTTGCCACACTTACCGGCGTTCAAACTTTTACGGGTATAAAAACCTTTGCGGGCGGCGTTAATGGAGATGGGTCAGGACTAACAAGTCTTAATGCCAGCAACATTACCAGCGGATTGCTCGATAATGCGAGGCTTGGAGTAGTCGGGATCGCAAACGGCGGAACAGGCTTAACGTCGGCGGGTGCGAATGGGAATTTCCTACGTAGCAACGGAACGAGTTTTACGAGTTCGGCACTGACAGCAACAGATATTCCGGCAGGCAACGCAAACTATATTCAGAACACAACGACGCAACAAATAAACTCCAACTTCAACGTATCTGGCAATGGCGTAGTTGGCGGTAATCTTTCGGTCAATGGCGTCTTGAACGCTAACGGTTCAGGTTTAACTAACCTAAGCGCCACGAATATCACGACCGGCACGCTCGACAATGCACGGCTGGGTGCGATTCCAACTGCTAACATTGCAGATGGTGCAATCACTGCCCAGAAGATTGCCAATGCTACTGTGACTGCGGAGAAAATTGGAAACAATCAAGTTGTCAAGAATCTCAACGGACTGACAGACAATGTGAGCTTGGCAGCAGGCGCAAATGTCACGATCACTCCGGCGGGCAATACTTTGACGATTTCGGCGGCAGGAGGCAACTTCATTCAGAACGCAATTACACAGCAACCAAGCAGCAACTTCAACATTTCGGGCGACGGCACGGCGGCGAACTTAACGGCAAGCAGCACGTTGTCGGGCAACATCGTCAACGCGACGATGCAATTCAACATCGGCGGCAGTCGTGTCTTGAGTATAGGTGGGACAGATAACATTTTTGCTGGCAGTGGCGCGGGCTACAACAACATGGAGGGCTCCCGCAACTCGTTCGTCGGGGCAAATGCAGGCTACAGTAACACAACAGGTAACGACAACTCGTTTTTCGGCAGATACGCGGGACAGGGTAACACATCGGGTTTCCAAAACTCGTTTTTCGGCAGGAGCGCAGGGGTGAGCAACATAGGGGGTAATAGCAACTCGTTCGTCGGCTATGCTACGGGTTACAGCAACACGACGGGCAACTACAACTCGTTTTTCGGCACATACGCGGGCTATAACAACACAACGGGCTACAGCAACTCGTTTTTCGGCATTAACGCTGGCTTGTATAGCACGGAGAGCACCTTTAACTCATTTTTCGGCACATACGCAGGCGGGAACACTACAACGGGCAGCAGCAACTCGTTTTTCGGCACTGCTGCAGGCAATAACAATACAACGGGCTACAACAACTCGTTTTTCGGTTATGGCGCAGGCTATAACAACATGACGGGTTTCTACAACACAATGATCGGTATAAACGCCAATGTTGGCGCGAACAATCTTTCCTACGCCACAGCCATCGGGGCAGAAGCCATTGTGAGTACTAACAACACCGTGGTTTTAGGGCGAAGCGCAGGACAGGAAACCGTCTTGATTCCCGGCAAGCTACAACTGAACTTGCTCGGCACGGCGGGCGGAAGTCAGCTCTGCCGTAATGCTTCCAATCAAATCGCCACTTGTTCTTCAAGTTTGCGCTACAAAATGAACGTCGCGCCGTTCGCGTCTGGCCTAAACATTTTGCAACGGTTGCGTCCGATTCGTTTTCAGTGGAAAGAGGGCGGCATGCGAGATATAGGGTTTGGCGCAGAAGACGTTGCCGCCGTCGAACCGTTGCTCGTCACTTACAATGACAAAGGCGAAGTCGAAGGCGTCAAGTATGACCGCATCTCAGCCGTTTTGGTCAACGCCGTCAAGGAGCAACAGACACAAATCGAAGCGCAAGAATCACAGCTAAAAGAGCAACAAAAACAGATTGAAGCGCAGCAGCAACAACTCCAGCAACAGCAAACCCTGATCGAGAGATTGAAAAACCTACTCTGTCTGCAAAACCCAATGGCTGATGTCTGCCAGTTAAAATAGATGTTGTGTTTCGACTGGCTGAGTCGGAAACACACAACTTATTTGTTTTTACGTAGCCGCATTTGAGTGTCGTAAAGAACTTGTGGCGTCAAATTATGGTGTGCTAAAGGTGTGCCAACTCAGACGAAGCAGACAATATTTAGCCATACAGAGCATAAAAGGTGAACAGCTAAGTCTAATTCTGGCATATCTCAAAACGCTCAAACGAACTCAGGCGAAGAGGCTCTTTGAGACTGCAAAACCTTTATTCATCGGTTCGATTCCGATTGCCGCCTCCATTCTTTTCAATCAACTCATCTAAAAGGCTACTGCGGGGAGAGACGCAAAATTTTGCCGGTTTCAATTGCACTTTTGAGGAACTCAAACAGCCTCGACGCGTGTGAGGGGGAATCATGTTGGTTTGGAGGTCACAATGAAATCCATCTTTACTCTGATCCGAAACGCGATTCCAGTTGCGGCGCTGCTCCTTTCATTGGTCGCTCTCCCGACGGCTCAAGCGGTTTCTTTTAACGCGAGAAATAATGAGTCCCTGTCCTCAACCGCGTATCAGCGAAGTGGTACGCGGAGTGAAAGCACGTCTCCTTTTGTATTTCATAGCGGCTTCTGGATTAATCTTCATCACTTCCTTTATGAGCAAGCTCTTGTGCGAAAGCAGGCCGGTTCATCCGGGCAGACGACCAATAGCGCGGCATCAACGAACAGCCAGCTTTCGCCGGAGCAGCGGCAATTGTGGGACTCGGCGCTGGACTATTACGCGAAGACGATGATTAAGCGCGACCTGCTGCAAGATCAAGATATGATAACCATTAACGATCAGTTGGGAGAATCGGAGGAAGCGCGCGACTTGAGCAAGTCCGGATTGCCGGACGATTTGAGAAAAATTCTTGAGAGCGTGGCTCCTATTTATCGCGCGCGTTGGTGGCCTCAGCATGACAGGGCTAATCGTTTCTGGATTGCTGTGGCGACACCGATGGTACAACAGTTTAGCCAAACGCTTATCAAGCAGTTGACCGCCGCTTATAAAGCCAAATGGCCGACCGACCTGATACGCGTGGATGTGGTTGAATATGCGAATTGGGCGGGAGCCTATACGACGTTTGATCGTGCAGACAGGGTGCATATCACAGTAGGCGGCATGGATTCCGGCAATCAAGGCTTTGCTGCGCTTGAGATATTATTCCACGAATCCTCTCATTCGATGGTAAGTCCCCGGAACGGCGCAGTGGCCGAAGCCATCGCCCGCGAGTGCAAAGCTAAAAACAAGCCGATACCGAATGGCTTGTGGCACGCGATCATCTTCTATACGGCGGGCGAGTTCACCAAAAGAGACTTGAGTGAATATGGCGTGAGCGACTACGTTCCATATGGCTATCGCGGCCTGTATGCACGCGCGTGGCCGAATCTACAGCGACCGCTTGAGCTTTACTGGCAGCCATATCTGGAAGGAAAAGTGGATTTCGATAAGGCCATGTCAAATTTAATCGACGCCCTGTAAAGCGCAGTTGGCGAAGAGTAGTGGGTCAGTTTCAAATTCAGGTGAATGACCATCCACAGATAAGAAGTTCGCGCAAAGGCGCAAAGGCGCAAAGAGAAGCACTCAAGGTGCAATAAGCATTCAAGCTCTTTGCGTTCCTTCTTTGCGCCACCAGCGCCTTTGCGTGAAACTGTCTTTCTCTTCACTGATTTTTGAAACTGAAATCGTTACCGCCTAACTCAAAGGCTTTCGGACTTGCTCGCTTCATTCATGCTTCGACTGCCGCACCACAGCATGAGCGCGCCGAGGGCGCAGGCCGCCGGACACAAGAGGAGCGCGTATCGCATCTGCGTCGGATGCTGCGCGACGCCGAGCCAATCATTCAGCTTGCCGATGAAGGGCGAGCCGAGGCCGTAAGCGACGATAATCACCGTGAAGAAATAGATGCCGATGCCGAGTCCTCTCAAGTGCGGCCCGGCTATGTCATGCACGTCCGCCGCCGCAGGCCCCAGCCACATCAACGCCAGTCCGAGCAACATAAACGTGACGACTAACAACACCACCAGATTGTTGCTGAAGATGAGGGCGAGCCAGAGCGGCGCGGAGATGAGCGCGGCGCACGCTCCGAAGAACATGCGGCCTCCTCTCCCGTAGTTGCGGAAACGATCCGCCACGTACCCGCCCAAAATCGTCCCCGGCACTCCGGCGGCGACCGACAACAGCCCCGCCAGCGAACCCGCCTGCAAGAGCGTCAGTGAATGTACGCGCACGAAGAACGAAGGCCCCCAAATTCCGAGGTTGTTCGACGCTAAGCCGAACAGCGCGTAACCCGCATACAGGTATCTGAGAGGAACTGACTTAAAGAGTATCTTCCAATCCTGGCCCGTATAACGCACGGCTGCGACTTCGGTTCGCCCGCGCGATTGTTCTCTCAAAAAGAGCGTGAAGACGGTCAGTATCAAGCCCGGAAAGCCGAGCAGATAAAAAGCCCAACGCCAGCCGAGGTTCGGTTGCTGCGCGATCCACCCGCCGCAGAAATAGGCTATGCCGCCGCCGATGGCGATGCCCGAAGAATAGATGGCCTGCACAGTCGCGCGCATGCGCGGCGGGAAATAGTCGCTCAAGAGAGACAGCGCGGCAGGACCTAAAGTGGCCTCTCCGACTCCGACCATCACGCGACATAAAAGCATCGTCCAAAAACCGCCCGCGAAACCCGTCAGCCCCGCAAACAGACTCCACACCGCCAGCCCGCCCGCGATCAAATATTTTCGCGTCGTGCGGTCGGCCAAACGGCCAAACGGAATCCCCAGCACTGTGTAAAAGATGGCGAACGACGCGGGCCCCAGAATTCCGAGCTGGAAGTCAGAGAAGCCCATCTCCTTTTTGATCGGAGGAAAGAGAATAAAGATCAGCGTGCGGTCGAGAAAGTTCAAGACATAAATCAGCGTCAGCAGCAGCAATGCATACCACGAATAGGCCGACGCTTCCTGAGATGTCATCTCAACTTCGTTTTTCATCATCACGAAAGAATCTCGCGCAAAGGCGCAAAGAAAAGCATTCAAGGATTAAGCAGCATTCAACGCCTTCGCGTTCTTCCTTTGCGCATTTGCGCCTTTGCGCGAACCCGTTTTTTTCTTAAGTTCCCGAGCGATTAACACGACGGCCTCGCCATTAATCAGCGTCTCTTCGTTCTGATTCACGCAGACGGTTTCAAGCGTCACGATGGGCTTGTCTTCTCTCACCTTCATCACCGTCACACGCGCCGTCACCGTGTCGCCCGGAAAAACGGGCGCGACGAATTGCAAAGTCTGGCTCAAATAAACAGTGCCCTCGCCCGGCAGCTTGTTCGCAAGCAGAGCCGAGATCAAAGACGCGCTCAACATCCCGTGCGCGATGCGCCGCCCGAACCGCGTCCCCTTTGCGTAGCTGTCATCCAGATGCACGGGGTTGTGATCGCCCACCAGATCGGCGAAAGCATGTATGTCATCATCCGTGATCGTCTTTGACAGCGAAGCCGTCTCGCCAACTTGCAAAGCCATGTGTGATTTTCCTTTTTATTAGCCACAGAGCACACAGAGCCCACAGAGAAAGAGAGCATTCGGACTGTGAAGATTTTTTATCTCTGTGTGCTCTGTGGCTAAGCTTGAATTCTCAATTCGCTGGCGCAGTCAGAAATTTCAGGAGCGCACTGTTGAACTCCGCCGCCTTCTCGACCATCGGGACGTGGCCGCACGCGTCGAAGACGACGAGTTGCGCGCCCGTTATCTCTTTCTTGAATCTCTCGCCGTACGCCGCGAGCGGCGTCAGCCCGTCGTCGCGTCCCCAGATGAGAAGCGTCGGCCTCTTAATTCCCGCGAGGCGATTGTCGAGCATGTCTTCGCGTCGCGCGATTGATTCGATAAGGCTCCCAATCGTGTAGCCGTCGCCCGCCGACAGTCTTTGCGTCAGCATCAAATCAATCGCCGCATCCGAAGTGAAAAACTGCTTGTTTGAAAAGACGAGCGTCGCCAACTGCTTCATCCCTTCGCGCGTCGAAGGATTGAGAAAGCTCAAAGATTTCGCGTCGAACTCAGCCGGAGGAGCGAACCCCGCCGCGTCAACCAGCACGAGCCGTTCGACCTTTTCCGGATGCGCCAGCGTGTAGGCTGCGGCCACCCATCCGCCCATCGAATTGCCGACCAGCGTCGCGCGCTCAATCTTCAGCTCTTTGTAAAAGGCGTCGAGAAAATCCACGTAAGTCCCGACGCGATAGTTGATGAATGGTTTGTCCGAGCGGCCAAAGCCGATTTGATCCGGCACGATGACGCGAAATTTTTGCCCCGCGAGCGGCGCGATATTCAAAGCCCAATTCGTCGCGTTCCCGCCCAAGCCGTGCAGCAAAATCAACGCCGGGCCGCTTCCGGCCTCCACGTAATGAATCTTCAAACCGTAAACCGTCGCCTCTTTATCAACTGTCGCGGGCGCAGTCGCTTGCGCAGACGCCGCACCAAAACAGACGAGGACGCACAGCGCAACAACCAATGCAGAAAAGAATTTACTGACAGCTTGTCTCTCATCATTTCGCATTTTGTAATCACCTCTCACTTCTTTGCGCCTTGTGTCTTTCTTTTCTTGCGCCTTTGCGTGAACCGTTTGCATTTCTCGCAAAGGCGCGAAGGTAAAACCGAAGCTCGCAAAGAGTTGAATCATTCAGCCGCTAAACTGCCTTTTATGTGTACAGGCTTTGCAGCAGATTTCCATATCGTTCGCTCACGATGTTTCGCTTGACCTTCATCGTCGGCGTGACTTCATCAGCTTCAACTTGCAAGTCGTGGTCGAGGATGACGAATTTTTTGACGGCCTCGCTCGAAGAGACTCTGCGATTGACGCCGCTCACAATCTCCTGCACCAGTTCGATTATCTCAGGCCGACGCGTCAGCTCTGCGAAGTCCGCGTATTCGATGCCGCGCCCGCGCGCATGCTCTTCGGCCTCCACAGCGTTGAGCGTCAGGAGCGCGACCAGATAACTCTTGCCCTCGCCATGCACGACGGCGTGGCTGATGAGATGATGTTCCTTCAGTAGATTTTCAATCAGCGCGGGCGCGATGTTTTTCCCCGTAGACATCACGATCAACTCTTTCTTGCGTCCGGTGATTTTCAGAAAACCGTCCGCGTCCATCTCCCCGATGTCGCCCGTCAAGAGCCAGCCGTTGCGCATCACTTCGGCTGTCTTTTCCGGCTCTTTGTAATAGCCGCTAAACATCATCCGGCTGCGCACCAGGATTTCGCCGTCGCTCTCGATCTTCACTTCGCAGCCCGGCATCGGCGGCCCGACCGTCCCGAACTTGTAATTGTCCGGGCGATTGAAAGCGACGCAGAGGTTTTCCGTCAGGCCGTATGCCTGCAAGATAGGGATGCCACAAGCGTCGAAGAACTCCGCGATCTCGGAAGGAAGCGGCGCGCCGCCCGAAGTGGCGAGACGCATTCGCCCGCCGAAGTAATCGTTGACTCGACTCAAAATCGGAAGAGCCTGCTCTTCATACTCCGTTTGCAAAACAAGCGGAATCGCCTCTCTCGCCTGGCGCAAACGGCTGACCTCGCGCCCCACTTCCAGAGCTTTATGAAACTCAAGCTGTTCTTCGTTTGAGAGCCGTTCGAGGTCTGCGAGGACGCGCGCGTGTATCTTCTCGAAAAAGCGCGGCAGGCTGGCAAAGATCGTCGGCTTCACCTCAAGCATGTACTCGCCGAGCTTCAAGAGGTCGTCAACGAAATAGGCCGACATGCCCCCGTAAAGTCGATTGTAAAGCCCCGAAATGCGTTCGGCGACGTGGCAGTAAGGAAGATAGGAGAACGACAGGTCAGTCTCGTAAATCGTCAGCGTCTCGGACAAAGATTCGACGCTGTTGATGATGTAGCGATGGCTCAGACACGCGCCCTTCGGCAGGCCGGTCGTGCCCGAAGTGTAAACCATAATCGCCGTGTCGTCCGCGCCCGCGCCTTCCGCGCGCTCTTTGAAGAGGGCGGCGACGCGCTCTTTGCTCTCACGACCGAGACGCAGAAACTCTGTGTAGCTTAAGACTTCATGAGCGGCTTGAGCGGCCTCTTCATCAAGCGCGATGACGGCTTTGACCTTCGGCAGCGTCGCACGAATGCTCAGAATTTTTTCTAGCTGATGCCGCGTATCAACCAGCACGAACTCTGCGTCCGAGTGATTGATAATGTATTGACACTGCTCCGCAGAGCTGGTCGGATAGAGTCCGACGCCGACGCCGCCCGCTCCAATCGTCGCGATGTCGCTGACAGGCCATTCGGGAACATTGCCCATCAACACGCACACGGACGCGCCGCGCGTCAGTCCGCTCGCCAACAGTGCGCAGCCGAACTCGTGCGCCTCCTCTTCAAAGCGATTCCACGAGATGCCCTGCCAGCTTCCGCCGTGCCGAAAATAGAAGACATCGTGTCCGTGATTCTCACCATCACGCAGGCGGAAATGCTCCACCCGATTACGAAACAGCGTGTAAATGTTCGGATACTTCATAAAAGCAGTGATGAGTGATGAGTAATGAGTGACGAGAATGAAGCTGTCTTAACTCATGACTCATCACTCATCACTTCCCTTTCTCACCAACGAAAGGCGGCGCAGGCCATGTTGAGGCCGCCGCCGGAGGCGCACATCACGAAGACATCGCCGCGCTTGAGCTTGCCCTCTCGCACCGCGTCGTCCAAGACCATAGGGATGCAGGCCGAGCCTGTGTAACCCCATTTGCCCATAATCGTGTGCGTGCGCGTCATCGGAATTTCGAGCCTCTTCATCACTTCCTTAATCGTGCTCAAGTTGACCTGCGTGAAAAGAAAGAGCGCGACATCATCCAGAGTTAAATCGCATTTCCGCAGCACGTCACCCACGATGGCAGGCCAGCCTTCATTGTTGACCTCCGCCGGATATTTTTTGGCGAACCTGAGCTTCGGCCACACGCCTTCGCGCAAGACTTCTTCCGTGATCGGCATCCGCGTCCCGCCCGCGTAGATGCCCATGTGATCGTAAAAGCTTCCTTCCGCAATCAGCTTTGAAGCTAAGAAACCCGGCGCTTCCTCAGAAGCTTGAAGGACGACCGCGCCCGCGCCGTCGGCAAACATCGTCGCCGTCTTCTTCTCAGTCCAATCAACATATTTGCTAATCGCATACGCTCCGATGACCAGCACGTTTTTGTACGAAGTATCCGCGATGATGTATTTCGACGCGGTATCGAGTGCGGTGACGAAGCCCGCGCACGCGCAGCTCAAGTCGAAAGTTCCGGCGTTCTTCGCGGACAGGCGATGCTGCACGACGACTGAGGTTGAAGGCGAAATATATTCGGGCGTGTCTGTCGCCAGAACTATCAAGTCTAAATCCTCCGCGCGGATTCCGGCATCATCCAGAGCCTTCGTCGCGGCTTCGGTCGCAAGGTCTGCCGTGCTCTCATCCTCAGAGCAGATGTGACGCTCCCGTATCCCCAAGATCGTCGAGACGAACTCGTTAATATCTTCTCCAACCATCCGGCTCAGGTCGGCGTTGGTCAGAATCTTTGCGGGCACGTATGAGCCTGTCCCGATAATTCTTGCGTATCTCATATTTTAAGAAACCAATGTCACACTCAAGAGATTTGATAACTCAACTCTTTGCTCGCTTCGGTTTTAACTTCGCGCCACCAGCGAGAAACCGGCTTTTCACGCAAAGGCGCAAAGGGAAAACCAGAGCGCGCAAAGAGTTGAATCAATCACCGACGCTTGAGATGAATTCTGTCACGGCGCGATTAAACTCGTCCGCTTGCTCGATAAAAAACGTGTGGCTGCCGCCTTTGATAATGACGAGCTTCGCGCCGGGAATTTTGGCGGCGAGATTGCGCGAGTTATCGAACGGCACGATGATGTCCTCGTCGCCCGTGATGACGAGCGTCGGCGTTTTGATTTCGGCAACTCTCGCCTCGGTATTAAAAACCATCGCGGCCTGTAGCTGATGCAGGTACGCGTATTCGGGAACGGGATTCGCCGCGCGCATCTCAATCACCTGCTCGACCTCATCACCGTTCGCTTCGAGATAGCCGGGCGAAAACGCGAGCAACAGATTCTCCCTGACGCGCTCTTCCGTATTCAGTCCTTTGGTCGAAGCGATGGCCTGCAAAGTTGTCAAAGGCGGCGGCACGTGATGCGGCCCGCCGTAGCTCGTGCAGCACAGCGTCAGGCTGCGTGTCATCAACGAATAAGCGAGCGCGAACTCTTGAGCGACGAATCCGCCGAATGAAGCTCCGAGAATATGCGCGCTCTCAATCTCAAGCTGGCGAACGAGAGCCGCCACGTCGTCCGCGATCAGGCGAATCGAGATCGGCTCGTCCGGAGCCTGCGAGCGAGAGATGCCGCGCGGGTCAAACGTAATCACGCGAAATCTTGCAGCCAGAGCCGGAACTTGTTTGAACCAAATCCAGAGTCCGTTGCCGAAGCCCGGAATCAACACGAGCGGCTCGCCCGCCCCGTGCTCCTCGTAATAAAGCTCTATCTCTCCTGTCTGAATCTTTGGCATGGTCTAGGGAGTTTAGTCGAGCCGGTTGAAAAAGAGAAAGAGGCCACGGATGAACGCGAATGAGCACGGATTAAAGCTTTAAATTTTATCCGTGTCTCTCCGCGTTCATCCGTGGCCGCTTCATCTCTCTTTTCTTCTCCGCGCTAAAAGTTGAGCTTGAATGCAAACTGAATCACGCGCGGGCCTGTGCTCGTCTGTGTGATCTTGCCAAAGGTCGCAGTGTTGGCGATGTTGTTGTTCGGGTTCGCCAGGTTGACCCAGTTGAAGAGATTGAAGAACTCCGCGCGCAGCTCGCCCCTCAGCCGCTCGTTGAAAGGAATGAACTTCACGATTGAGAAATCCATGTTCTTCTGACCGGGGCCACGCAGGAAATTTCGCGGCGTGTTGCCGAACGGATTGTTCGGGTCAAAGTTCGGATTGTTGACCGCGCCTATCGCCGCGCCGCTCACAATCGGACGCGAGGTAATGAACGCAGCCGGATTGAAATACTGCGTCCCGCCGCCGCCCGTCAGAATCGAGCCTGTGAAATTCGGGTTGAAGTTGGCGCGCTGAATGATGTTGTTGTTCGGATTGTCAACGATTGAGAAAGGCAAGCCCGTTTGCAAAGTCAGGATGCCCGCGAACTCCCAATTGTTGAGCAACGATTTGGCGAATGAAGATTCGACATCGAACTTCGGCAGGTCGTAAATAAAGCTCGTCACGAAGCGATGCTTGCGGTCAAAATCCGAGAGGCCGCGATTCGTGCGCCAGTTGTATTGATCGCCCGGCACAGCCGCCAGCTCATTAACAGCCGTCCCCGAATAGTAATCAATCGAGCGTCCCAAAGTGTAAGCAGACAGGAATTGCAGGCCGTCGCTGAAACGCTTCGTGACGCTGATTTGCAGCGAGTTGTATTTTGAATTAGAGGTTGATTGAACCTGTTGCAAACCGCCCGCGACGTTCTTCTGCGTCGAGATGAACGTGCCGTATGGAGCGGCGAAGCTGTTGGTCGCGCGATTGTAAACGGGCTGGTTGAGCGTCACCACTTGCAAGAGATGTCGGCCAGCCGCGCCGACGTAGCCGACTTCGAGTAAGTAGTTTTTCAAAAACTCCCACTGCACATTGACGTTGTACTGCTGCACGTAAGGCGTGCTCAGTTTCGGGTCAATGTAGATGCCGCTAATCGGCACGCCGACCACGGGCGCGAGCGGGTTTAAAGGCGAAGGCACGGTCGCGTTTACCGGAAAGCTCGTCGGCTGCGGAACGTTGATAAAGGGATTCGCCAGCGTGTGGAAAATCGGCGGCCCGACAGGATTGAGCAAGCCGACGGCGAGAGCCAGATACGGGAAGTTCAAGAGCTGCGTGTTCGCGTAACGCGTCGAGAGGCGGTCGTAGTAAATCCCGTAACCGCCGCGCACAACCATGCTCCCGTCTTTCGTCAAAGTGTAGGCGAAGCCCACGCGCGGCGCGAAGTTGTTCTTATCATTCGGCACGAGCGTGTCATCCACAAGCGGCACGCCCGGGATCGGATTCTGCGCGTTACCAGCTTGCACAAAACCGTTCGGCGGCCCGGCTGGCGCAGCCGTAGTTCCGGCGCGGAATTGCTCTGGAATGAAATTGACGAGGCGTCCGCGTGTGTCCACCGGATAGCCGTAAAAGTCGTAACGCAGGCCGAGATTGAACGTCAAACGCTTGCTGACTTTCCAATCGTCCTGCACGAAAGCTCCGAAATCTTTCGTCCGCAGAGCGCGGTCGAAAACTCCGGAGCCGATAATTGAAACGCCTGTGCCCGTCAGGAAATTGACGAAGGCCGAAAACGGATTCGCGGTGCTCGGCGAAAATTGCAGGAAGCCGCGCGAGAAAGCGTTGAAGTAAAAGTTGACCTGCGAATAGCGAAATTCTCCGCCGATACGCAGGCGATGATTGCCGACGACATACGAGACGGTATCGTTCACGCTCCACGCGTTGATGCGTGACGATTGATCCGCGAAGGATGAAGAGCCAAGCGTGAAAAGTCCTGCCGCGACGATGGTCGGAAAGCCCGGAAAAGTTCCGGCGAGCGGGCTATTGATGCCGAACTGCTGCGCCGTGAAAGGCTCGACGGGCGCGGACGTGACGCGCAAGCGACTGAAACCGAATCGCGCTTGATTGACTATGTTCGGCGAGAAGACGTAAGAGTCCGTCAGCGAGATGAGCGATTGCCTGATCGCCAATTTTCCGCCGAAGCCGGGAAGCTGCGTCGGCCCGTTGCCCAAGCCCGCGAAGTTGTAATTAGCCTGCGTCGTCGGATTGCTCGCAAAGAAATTCTTGGATGAGATCGAATGCACGTCGCTCAGCTTGTAATCAAAGTTCGCGTTGAATTGGGTCTCGCGGAAACGAGAAATATCAGAGATCGGCGTCAGCCCTGAGCCGGTCGTCGGCGACGGAATCGCAAACTGCCCGCTCGGCAAACGGGCTTGCAGGATGGCGATGGAAATCGGGTTGATCTGCGCGGCGGTGATTGGAGCTTGCTGCTGCGCGACGGGCAGCGTGGCGTTGTAAGCATTGAAGGCAGCCGCGATTCCGGCTGCCGTGCGATTCGTGTCGGTCAAAAAAACGGGCAGCGTCGGAGACAGCAGGCTGTTGTTCAAAGACGCGCCGTTGCGCTCGCGCGTCCCCTGATAAGAGCCGAAGAAGAAGAATCTGTCTTTGATGATCGGCCCGCCCAGCGTCCCGCCGAACTGGTTGCGCGACAACACGGGCTTCGGTTGTCTGGCCGCGCTCAGAAAAGGATCGTTCGCGTTCAACGAACGATTGCGAAAAAACTCGTAGACGTTTCCGTGAAAATTGTTCGAGCCGGATTTGGTCACGGCCTCGACGTTGCCGCCAGCGTTCCTGCCTTGCGAAGCATCGTAGAGGCTCGTCTGTACAATAAATTCCTGAATGCTGTCGGTCGCGGGCACGGCGATGTTCGGCGTCGAGTTGGTGCCGATGGAGTTGGCGTCAATGCCGTTGATGCGGACGTTGTTGCTCGTCGTGCGATTCCCGTTGACAGTAATGATCGCGTCGCCGCGTCCAAGCTCCGTGTTGTTCGAGACGCTCGCGGAGGTTCCGGGAGAGAGCGTCAAGAGTTGTTGAAAGTTGCGCGTCGGCAGTGGAAGCTGTCTGAGCTGCACCTCTTCGATGACGCGCCCGACCTGCGAACTCTCCTGCTGCGCGAGCGGCTGCTCCGCAGTGACATTGACCGTGCCCGCCGCCACGTCGCCCGCTTCAAGCCGTATGTCCACGGTCGCCGTCTGCGTGACGTTGACGTTGATCTCTTCGACCACGACCGTCTTGAAGCCTTGCGCCGCCACCTCCGCTTTGTACTTGCCGGGAGGCAAAAGCTGAACCGCGAAATTGCCGTCCTCATCGGTCACGACCCGTCGCTCAAGCGCGGTGTCGCGGTTGGTGACGGTGACGGACGCGCCGGGCACGCGTGCGCCGTTCGCATCCACGACCGTGCCGCTCAATTGCCCCGTTCCGTTTTGTGCGTGCGCGAGCCGCGCGCCCGAAAACATGATGCCTGCCAGCATCAAGATCATGAACCATCTGCTGCGAAACATAATTGGAAGACCTCCTGCAAGTGAGCTTTCGGTGATGAACGGGGAGCCGCTCGGTTAAAAACGAACGTACGTTTTTATTTTCTGTCAACGAGAAGAGCGCCCACTTTGCGCTCGTTTTGAGATGAATGCTATTGGCGAGATGAACGGGAGCGTTTACCTCCGCCCGCGCGTCGTCGCTTTGACTTGCCCTCGATTTTCGGCGGCCACTCAATCGCTTCGGGGCGCATCACGCCGCGACAGAAAATCTCCGTCAGCCTGACGATCACCTGATCGTCAGTGATGCCGAAGTGGCGATTGCCGCCAAAGAGTTTCTCGACCAGAAAATAGTTGAAGAACTGCATGTATGCAGCCGTGAAACCGACCGCCGGGTCAATCCCATCATACAGCGCGCCCTGCCCTTTCAGCTCTGTGAAATACGCGCTGAATCGCCGCCGCAGGTTATGCGTCAAGCCCTCGAACATCTTGCGAAAGTGGCGATTCTCAAACTCCAGCACGTCTATGTACATCAGCAGCCAGAAGTCGTGATGATCGTTGACCATCTCTTTGACGAGGCGGCCAAACTTAATCAGGCTGGCTGGCTGAAAAGGCTCTTCGATCTCATCGAACATGTCGCGCAGGCGCGCGTCAATCACCTTCTGATACCGGCGGATGATGGATTCGAGGATCGCCTCTTTCGTCGAATAATAGTTATAGAGATTGCCGAGCGAAGTTCCGGTTCGCCCCGCAATGTCGCGCATGGAGGTAGCGTGAAAGCCCTGCTTAATGAAAAGCTGCTTCGCCGCTTCCTCGATACGACCTTTTTTTTCTTCGATGACCTCTTGGCTGAGTTTGGGCATGAGCCTGCCTAAAAAACGAACGCTCGTATTTTATTCTTAATTCCCCGCTTGTCAAGAATTATTTTTTCCGCCGTCACTTCTGGCGATGATGACGGCTGCCGAGTTGCGCCGAGAGCTTGAGCGCGGCGGAGCGCAAGATATTGCCGACGGCCTGAAAATTGTCGTCGCCGATCTGGCTCACAGTGCCGCTCACGCCGATGGCCGCGACGACCTCGCCGCCTGCGGCGAAGACCGGCGCGGCGAGACAGCGCACGCCCGCCGCGTGCTCCTCATCATCAATCGCGTAACCCCTGCGGCGCGTCTGCGCGAGGTCTTCCAGAAGGCGCGGCAAACTCAGGATCGTCTTCGCAGAGGCAGGGCTGATGCGATGCTGCGCGACCATCTCCTGCACATCGTGCCGCTCGTGCTGGCAGATCAGAGCCTTGCCGACAGCCGTTACTTGGGGCGGCATCCGACGCCCGACCCAGATCGCCATCTTGATAAAACCGGGCGACTCGATCCGCTCGATATAGACTGCGTCTCCGTGATCCAGGATGGCGAGGTGCGCGCCGAGCCGCGTCCGCTCGACGACCGCGCGCAGGTGCGGCATCGCCACTTCGCGCAGCTCCATGCTCTGCATCGCCTGCCCGCCGAGACTCAACAATCTCAATCCCAGAGTATGCTGACCGGTCTGCGCGTCACGCCGCACGTAGCCGCGCGCGACCAGCGTGCGGAGCAGATAACTGGTCGAGCTTTTCGGCACGCGCGTGCGGCGGCTGATGTCCGAAGTGGTTAAGCCCTGCCGCTTTTCCGCGAGCAGTTCGAGGATAGTCAGAGCGCGCTCGACCGAAGCGACCTGCGCGTTACTCGCGCCTGTTTTCGCGGGAGCGGAACGCTCTCTCGGCGCAGGCTTCTTCGCGTGTGAGCTTTTTTCCTGCTTCAATGTTCTACTCATCATTTCTCACCGGTCGCGCCCGTCGCCTCTCTTTTTAGAAATTGTTCGGAATATTGAACAGGCTTTGGCGGCTCGCTCAACGCCTTTGAGCTGATGAAGGCGATGATCGAGGCGGGCGCAGCCGCAGTTCATTTCGAGGATCAACTTGCTTCGGCTAAAAAATGCGGCCACATGGGCGGCAAGGTGCTCGTGCCGACGCAGGAGTTCATACAGAAGCTGGTCGCGGCGCGGCTCGCGGCGGACGTGTCGGGCGTCGAGACCATCGTCGTCGCGCGCACGGACGCCAACGGCGCGCCATCTTTTAACAAACGACATAGACGAAAGTGACCATCGCTTTTTAACCGGAGAGCGCACGGTCGAAGGCTTCTATGCGGTCAGAGGCGGGCTTGACCAGGCCATCGCGCGCGGCCTCAGTTATGCGCCATACGCGGACATGATCTGGTGCGAAACATCCGAGCCGAATCTGTCGGAGGCGAAAGGGTTCGCGGAAGCGATTCAAGCGGAATTTCCCGGCAAGCTCCTTGCGTATAATTGCTCGCCCTCTTTCAATTGGAAGAAGAAGCTCGACGCCGAAACGATTGCGAGATTTCAGACGGAGCTGGCCGCGATGGGCTACAAGTTTCAGTTCATCACGCTGGCGGGATTTCATTCTCTCAATCTTGAGATGTTCGAGCTGGCGCGCGATTACAAAGAGCGCGGCATGACCGCGTACTCGCGTTTGCAAGAGAGAGAGTTTGAGCGCGAGAAGGACAGCGGCTACAGAGCCGTCAAGCATCAAGCCTTCGTCGGCACTGGATACTTCGACACCATCGCGCAGACGATTGCGAGCGGAGCCACCTCCACGACCGCTCTCACAGGCTCGACCGAAGAAGAGCAGTTCACAGTCCCGCTCACTGCGACTGCGATGACGGCGAGTGAGTCTGTCGTCTGAGACGGCGAGAGTTTTAAATTTCGTCTTTGCGCCTTTGCGTGAGAATAAGTTTTCACGCAAAGGCGCACAGACGCAAAGGGAAGACGAGGTGCTGTCTGTTTTCTTTGAGTTTCAAATCTGAAAGTCTTGGGCGCTTCTTTCCAGCACCTCTTCCGATGTCAGCCCGTAGAGCGGCGGCGTCTCGATGCCGATGACTGAAAGATACAAATAGATTTGGCCTCGATGATGAATCTCGTGCTCGGTCATCGCGCGCAGCCACTTCCAGACAGTAATCGGCGTGCCGTTCGGCGTGAGGCACTTTCGTTGCAAATCTTCGTCGCTCAGCTTGCGGAAAATCTCCATTGACTCCGCGTGCATTCGGTTCATGAAATTTAAAGCTTCAGTGTAGCCGTCGGCCAATTCCTTGCCGTGTCCGGGATAGCGGCTCGGCTTGAGCTGCGCGTTCTCCGCGAACATGTATCTCTCAATCGCGCCGAGATGTCTGAGCAAATCTCCGAAAGTAAATTTGCCTTCCCTGTATGTCCAATCAATTTTGTCCGGCGGGATAAATCCAATCACGCGCAAAGTTCGCGCGCGAATCTTTTCGTAGTAATCGAGGAAGGGCTCAATGGTTTTAATCTCCATAGTTGTCTTGTCAGGAAAGCAAAAGTTTCGCGCAAAGGCGCAAAGAGGAAACGGAAGACCGCAAAGGGATTGAGTGCCACTGGTTCTTGGCGTGCTTTTGTTTTTGACTTTGCGACTTTGCGCGAAACCGTTTTATTAAAGTTTATGGCAGTATTCCTTTTACCCTTTTATCAACCGGCACGACTGCCGTTCGGGACTTCTCTTTCGGGCACGGCTAAGGCGGGCTGTATGCCGTCGTCGTAGCCGATGTCGAAGAGCATGCCTTCGGAAATTTCGCCCATCATTTTCTTCGGCGCGAGATTGACGACGAACAGAGCTTGCCTGCCTTCGATCTCTTTCGGCTGCTCGCGCTCCGCTTTGATTCCGGCGAGAATCGTTCGCTTGAAGTCGCCGAAATCAACCGTCAGCCTGACGAGCTTTTCAGAATCGGGCACGTCTTCGACACGTTCAATCGTGCCGACGCGTATGTCAATCTGCTCCAACACATCCAGACTGATGATTGGCTTCACAGGCGCGGGCTTGATCTCATCCGTCAACACATCAACCCTCCGGGTAAAAGACGAAGAGCGTGCAGCCCGTCTGTGATTGCGGGACGTGCGAAGAGCCTGCCGGATTGTGTATGAAAGTTCCGGCTGGATAATCGCGCACGCCGTCATTGAAGACGCCGGAGACGACGTACACCTCTTCCGCGCCCGGCTCGTGCACGTCCAAGCCTTCCCAGCTACAGCCCGGCTCAATCAAGACGACCTGCGCCTTTCGTCCGTCCTCACCCTTCCACAGATTGAACAGCTTGATGCCCTTAAAAGGCTCTCGCACCGGCGCGTCTTTCAACTCAGCCCACACAACTTCGGACATAAATTTTCCTCATTCTCTTAGATTCACGAAGAAGTTTCACGCAAAGGCGCAAAGGCGCAAAGAAGAAGACGCAAAGAACAAGCAGCATTCAAGCTCTTGGCGTTCTTCCTTTGCGCCTTTGCGTGAAACTGTTTTTCTCTTCACCATTATTTGAAACTAACCCGCTATTCTCTATTTTCTAACGACTTCCATTCGCTCGACAGCATGCCGTAGACGACGTGGTCATCGAAATGATCGCGCCGCCAACGAACCTGCCGGACGAGTCCTTCTTTGATGAAACCCAGGCTTTCAGGAATGCGACGGCTCTTCGCGTTCTCGCTCATGCAGCGTATCTCCACGCGATGCAGTCGAAGCTCAACGAAAGCGTAATCAAGCAGAGCCGCGCAGGCTTTAGTCACCAGCCCGCGCCCTTGAAATTCTGCGCCGAGCCAGTAGCCAAGCTCTGTGTTTTTGTGTTCCCAATCAATGTACCGGTAACGAATACAACCGGCCAGCTCATGCTTCGACCAGATGCCGACCTCGAAGCCGTCGTGAGCCGCGAATCTTTCAAGCTCCTGTTTGATATGCCTGCGAGCATCCTCGATAGAATAGTCGTCTTTAATCCAGAACATCCACTCGCCGAGATGCGCGCGATTGCGAAAAGCCAGCTCGAAGAATCTTTCCGCATGATGAAGCTCAAGCAGGCGAAGCTCCGTCTCCGCATCAATTTTGTGGCTGAACATAAAGCTGTTTAAGCATCTCTTTCAAGCTTCGACTCTCATTAGTTCTCGCTCTTCGACGCTGGTGTGTGTCGGGGCGTGCCGGTTTCGAATCATGATCGTTTTGATGTTGACGAACTCGCGCAGGCCGTGCGCGCCAAGCTCGCGCCCGTAACCCGAACGCTTCACGCCGCCGAACGGCAGCCGCACGTCAGAGGACGGCATGCCGTTGATGAAGACGCTGCCCGCTTCTATCTCTTCGACAAAACGTGCGCGCTCCGCGTCGTCATTCGTCCACGCGCTCGCGCCGAGGCCGAAGCCAGTGTCGTTGGCGAGGCGAATCGCTTCCTCTATGTCTCGCGCGCTAAAGAGCAGCGCGACGGGGCCGAACAATTCCTCTCGATAAGCCGGAGCTTCTTTCGGAATGTCTGCGAGGACGCACGGCGCGAAGTAAAACCCCGGACGATTGAGCCGCCCGCCGCGCAAGACGAGCCGCGCGCCCGCCGCCACGGAAGCTTCGACCTGATGTTCCAAATCTCTCAAGACCTGCCCGGTCGCCAGCGGGCCGATCTCCGTCGCTTCGTCAAACGGGTCGCCCACGCGCAATGCTTTCATCGCGGCGACAAAGCGGCGTGTAAACTCTTCGTAAATCTCTTCGGCGATGATGAAGCGTTTGGCCGCGAGGCACGACTGGCCGTTGTTGCGCGTCCGCGACGTGACGGCTGTGCGCACAGCCTCTTCCAAATCCGCGCTCGGCATCACGATAAACGGGTCTGAGCCGCCGAGTTCGAGGACGGTCTTTTTGATATGCCTGCCCGCCTCGGCTGCGACGCTGCTTCCGGCGTGCTCGCTTCCCGTCAGCGTGACGGCGGCGACGCGCGCGTCCGCGATGACGTGCGCGACCTGTTCGGCGCTGATGAGCAGAGTTTGAAACGCGCCTTCGGGAAATCCCGCGCGAAGGAAAAGCTCTTCGAGCATGAGGGCGCACTGCGGCACGTTTGAGGCGTGTTTGAGCAGCACGACGTTTCCGGCCATCAGCGCGGGCGCGGCCACGCGTATGACTTGCCAGAAAGGAAAGTTCCACGGCATCACTGCCAGCACAGCCCCGAGCGGCTCATAGCGTATGTAGCTCATGTCTGCGCCCGCCTGCACAAATTCGTCGGCGAGCAATGCCGAAGCCTCTGCGGCATAGTAACGACAAACACGCGCGCTTTTTTCAAGCTCCTTCAAGGCTGCGCCAACTGGCTTTCCCACCTCGGTCGTGATGAGACGACTGTAAAAACCCTTCTCGGCTTCGAGCAGCGAGCCTAAGCGCAAGAGCATCTTCTGCCGCTTGACGAAGCACGTGCGACGATACGCGCGAAAAGCCTCAGCCGCACGCCCGAGCTTTTCTTCAATCTCAAGGGAAGTGTGTGGCTCAAAGCTTTTCAGCAACTCGCCGGTCGCGGGATTGATTGTCGCAATCGCCATTTACAAGTTAACCCTCTTCAAATCTCAAAAAAAGAGTCTCGCGCAAAGGCGCAAAGGCGCAAAGAATAGCAAGCGAAGAGTAAGCAACATAAAACCTCTTCGCGGTCTTCCGTTTCGCCCTTGCGCCTTTGCGTGAGACTCTTTTTCTTCATTTCTCAAACACAATTTCAGGCGGCGGCTCTCGCTCGCGTTCCCAGAAATTCCGCGATTCTCTCAAGGCCGCGCGCGAAGCCTTTCGCGTTGACTCCGAAGCCGAGCCGGAAATGCTCGGGCATTCCGAAACAGTCGCCCGGCACGAGCAGCACGCCTCTCTCCGCCAGCGCGCGACAGAACTCGCGCGCATCGCTTCCGTCTTTGAGCCACGGAAACGCAATCGTTCCGCCGCGCGGGCGAATCCAGCCGAGCGTGTCTTCCTGTTCCGCAAAAAAACGGTCGAGCAGCTTGAGATTCGCGTTCACGACTTCGCGCGTGCGCGCTAAAATTTTTGCGCGATGCTTGAGCGCGATGACGGCCAGCTCTTCTCCGAGCGCGGTGTTTGAGATCGTGAAATAACTTCTGGCGTTTGTGTACTGCTTGAGACGTTCCGCGTCGCGTTCCACAATCCAGCCGACGCGCAGGCCGCTCAAGGAAAGCGACTTTGAAAAACTGCTGAGCACTGTCGAGTGCGGCAGGATGGCTGCGGAGCTTGTTTCGCGTTCGTGATAAATCGGATGATAGACTTCGTCCGAGACGAACTGTATGCCGCGCTCACTTGCGAAGTCGTACAGCCCGCGCAGCTCTTCGTCGCTCAAGGTCGCGCCCGTAGGATTGTGCGGCGTGTTCACAAAGAGCAGTTTCGTTTTGTCGTCAGCCAGTTTTTTGATCTCGTCCGCGTCAACTCTGAAATCGTTCTCGCGGCGCAAGCGATAGAAGCGAGTTTCGAGGCCGAGCAGATTTGCGACGATGGCCGTCGGCGGAAACAAAGGGGATGGTAAGATGACGTTCGCGCCCGGCTCTGCGGCGAGAAAAAAGAGAATCAACAGGGCTTCGGACCCGCCCGTCACGACCTGTACCTGTTCGGGGCTGACGCCCTGCATCTCGCCTATGGCGCGGCGCAGTTTCTCGCTGCCCGACGCATTCGAGTAAACAAGCTCTGCATCAAGAAGCAGGTTTCGCTCGTCCTCGTTCGCCAGCTCGAGTATCTCGCGCGCAGTCCAGTGCGGCCCCGTGCTCGAAGCGAAATCGAATTCGGGCGGCGGGCTTGCGAAGTGATATTGATTAAGCCATTGGTCAAGCAAAAAAGGCTGTATCTTCATGTTCGTGCTCCTCTTAGATAGCAAGCGGGTTGTGTCGTCAAAGCTGTATAGCGATAAATTGTATCCATACAATTTGACAATTATCAAAGATTGTAGCTAATATATCCGGCGACAATCTAAGTGTCAATAAAAATCTTCTTATGACAATATGGATTCCTGAGTTGAGCAGATATGGCGGCGCGCGTTATCTGGCGATAGTCGAAGCCATCGCCGAAGACATTGAGCGCGGTCATCTGAGGCCGGGCGCGCAGATGCCCACGCATCGTGAGTTGGCGAGCAAGATTAACGTGACCATCGGCACAGTGACGCGCGCGTATGCAGAGGCGGCGCGGCGCGGCTTGCTCGTCGGTGAGACGGGACGCGGGACGTTCGTCAAAGAGAATGTTTTCGCAGACGAGATGCTCGCGCTTCCTTCCAATGAAGATGAAGCGTTGATTGATTTGAGTCTCAACATTCCACCGCTCCCCGTTGGCGATCCGATTGGGCAGGCTTTATCAAAAACTCTCAATCACCTTTCCACACGACACGGCCTCTCCGCTCTGATGTCTTATCAACCGGCAGCCGGAGCCGAGCGACATCGCGCGGCGGGCGCAGAATGGATCGCCCGCTCAGGACTCGAAGCGCGGCCTGAGCAAGTCATCGTCTGCAACGGCGCGCTGCACGCGATGACGATAGTTTTCTCCACGCTGACCAAACCCCGAGATACCATCTTCACAGAGAGCCTGACCTATCCGGGGATGAAGAACCTTGCGCATCTGCTCAACCTGAGATTGCAAGGTCTGCCTGTGGATGATGAAGGACTCATACCGGACGCATTCGATGAAGCATGCCGACGCGGCGCGGCCAAGATTCTGTACACGATCCCGACGATTCAAAACCCTCTCGGCACAGTGATGCCTGAATCGAGGCGGCGCGAGATAGCTGCTATCGCGTCGGCTCATGATGTGATGATCGTCGAAGACGACGTGCATAGCTTTATGCTGCCCGCGCCGCCGCGCCCTCTCTCCGCGTTCGCGCCGGAGCAGAGCTGTTACATTCTGTCCACGTCAAAGAGCATCGCCGGAGGAATGCGCGTCGGTTATCTGTACGCGCCCGAGAGAATGATAGAGCCACTGGTGACGACCTTGCGCGCGACTGTGTGGATGGCCGCGCCTTTGATGGCGGAGATTGCCGGAGAGTGGATTAAGGACGGCACGGCTGATCGCCTTATCGAGCAGAAAAGGCATGAGGCGACGGCGCGTCAACAACTCGCCAGCCGCGCGCTCGCAGAGTTCGAGTTTGAAGCGCACCCGCTCAGCTTTCATCTCTGGCTGCATCTGCCCGCGCCCTGGCGCAGCAACGAATTC
Source organism: Pyrinomonadaceae bacterium (assembly GCA_036403295.1). Lineage (GTDB taxonomy): Bacteria > Acidobacteriota > Blastocatellia > Pyrinomonadales > Pyrinomonadaceae > JACMLC01. The sequence continues at coordinate 6,178 of DASWRG010000156.1, read as the reverse complement.
ACGGCGCAGCTCAAACGGCGCGGCGTCGCCGTCACGCCCTCCGAAGCCTTCGTCCCCTGCCGTGAAGAAGCTCCGCACGCCGTGCGCGTCTGTCTCGGCGCGCCGCGCAGCCGCGCCCAACTCGAACGCGGCCTCGCCATCATCCGAGAAGTCCTGCAAGGCACGCCCGACCCCTGCCTTTCGATACTTTGACTATGACAACGCGCGCGAAAGAAATTATATTCTTCTAAGTTGACATCAAGATTTCAAGGAAAGGTTAACGAACGATGAATATCCAGGAGACTATAGAGAAAATCTGCGCGCACGGAGTCTGCAACTGCCCCGCCACCGAAGGCAGCGACTTTTGCAGCCCCTACTGCGAAGGCGTCGGCCAGACGACCAACGTCACAGTTGACGAGTCACAGAAAATCGTCTGCGACTGCGGCCATCCGACCTGCGTCGGCTGAGGCAAAGTAATCCACGTGCGAAAGATTCTTATATACTCTTTTGAATGAGAGATTCCGATGGCGGGCGACCGTCCGGGAAGGCGAAGACGTGGAAGCAGTTGTTGTTTTCGCGCAAGGATTCGACGCGGCCTGCCTTTTCGAGGCGGGCGATCTCGGCCATTAGGAAATTCTGTTCGGCGGCGTTCATGTAACGATAAGAGATGTCGAAGGCGCAGCCGGTCGTGTGCGGCGGCAGGGAGTTGCGTGCGGCGTTGACGTTTCGCTCGCTCAACTCGCGTTGATACTCTTCCGTTCGCACGAGTGAGGCGAGCGGCAGAGGGCGATTGAATTTCGCTTTGTAGCTCGCGGCGAGTTCGAGCATCACCTTCAAGGCTTGTGGTCTGAGAAAGCAGAGCATGCGCCACTTAAATGCTTTTCGTTGCGTCGCATCGCCCATGTCGTAAGTCTGCTTTTCAAAATCGCGCGCCAGCGCAGAGAGCGTGCTCAATTCGCTCTGAGCCAGTGCGAACGCGCGGCCAGTCGTGTAGAAGGAAGTGATGACAGCTTTCCTTTCATCCGTCTGCGGCGTCGCGGCCAGAGCCGCGTTCATCTCTGAGGAAGAAGCGAAAAGCGGCACGCTCTTTTCCGTCGCCTTGTCGTAATGCGTGAAACCTTCTCCGTTCACGCCGCCGCCGACGGCATACAGTACGTAGTTTTCTCCAACAGGCTTTAATTCCACAAACTGCTTTTCACGAATCATCGCGGCGAGTTCGGAGTAGTCGTGCGGGATACGCAGATTAAGCTCGCGCGCCTTCGCGGCTTGAATCGCCAGATTGCGGCGACGGTCGCTGTAATGCTTCAGCTCGGCGGGAATCTCGACCGTCGCCTCGTAGCCGACAGGCTCGCCCCGCTCCTCTTTGACCTTCGCTAAAGCCTGACGGAATGTTTCATCCGTCGGCTGGTCTTCTTCGGCGAGCGGCTGCTCCTCGACATCCCATTCGTCAATCAAAGAGTCCGGGATTTGCGGCTCGACGAGGAGCTTGCGCGGCGGCGCGGGCTTCTGCGTCTTATCGCTCTGCTCGACATTGCGCGTGGCGATGATGGCGACGGCGGCGATGACGATGATGAGAACGCAGGAAGCGATGCCGATAAATAATGGCGAAGTGAAATCAAATTTTGCCGAAGCAGGCTTTGATGTTTTCGTTTGAGACGTGCGCGGAGCGGCCTTGCGCGTGTGAGCGGTCTGCGTGCGCGGCCTGCTCTCGCGTATCTCCACGAAGACGGTCGTGTCATTGCCGATGAGAATCTCGTCGCCGTCGCTGAGCCTTGCTCCTCCGGCCTGAACTTCCTGACCGTTCACGAAGCTGCCGTTGGTCGAATTCTCGTCAACGATCCACACGGCCTCGCGGTTGCGATGGATGGTGGCGTGAACGCGCGAGAGGCCGTCGTCGTTGACCTGAACCGTCGCGGCGTCGCTCCGGCCAATCGTGACGCTCTCTGCGACCGACACCTCGAACGCTTCGTCTCTGGATTTTATCAGGAGCGTGACTTCAAACATTGGTTTGAGTACAGATTAAAGCACAAAGGAATCTCAAATTTGAAATTCGAGATTTCAAATTTGAGATTCCTTTGTGTCTTGAAAGCTTTTTCTTCTTATCTGAAACGCATCGCCGGATCGCCGAAGAAGATTGAGAGGCGGCGGATGTCAGGATCGCCCGTCTGTAATTTAGCGTCTTTGGCGGCGTCGCCGAGGCGCGCAGACTGTCCCGTAAACAGCAGCTCGTAAAATCTCTTGCTGATGTCAACCTGTCCGTATGGAATCGTCAGGCCGGATGAAGCCCAGACCGCGACCGCGCCACCGCCAGGAGCTTTGATGATGGCTTCGCCGAGACTGTCCGTGCCGACTTCGATGAACGAGCCGTTGAGGCACGTCATCATGACGAAGATTGAGGGATGCTGAAGGTTGGTAAAGAGCTGTGCGTCAGGGACGGTCAGAAGTCCCGCGCCAGACCACACGCCGACCGAACCGTGCCCTAGATAATTGACCACGCCGGGGCCTTGATTGATGGCGTTCAAAATCTGTGTGCGCACAGTCTGCGTGTCGCCGTCCGCGCGATTAATCATGAGCACGTTCATGTCTGCGGGCAGGCTCGCGCGCACTTGATTAGTGAAGGCCACGAAATCATAAGCGTCCGGCCCGTCGCTGACCATCGCCGCGCCGCGCACCTTCGTATCGCCCGCGCTCGCCTGCTCATACGTCATGATTTTGTTGACGATTAAAGTAGTATCCTGCGCGGTCGTCACAGGCAGGCGACCGACGGCCATTTCCGCCAGCCCGTCATTATCGAAGTCGGCCAGCGTGTCGTCGCTCGCGGCTTCAGAATAAGTCGAGTCAACCATCATCGTCGGAACTAAATCGAGCGCGCCCTGCCCTAGATAGTTGCGCGGGTCTGAAGTTCCGTCGCCGACGAGCAGCAGATAATGCGGCGCGGTCTGCCATTGATTGTGCGCGAGCTGTAGAAAATCTTTGAGCGCCTGCGGCGTGTGCGTGCCGAAGCTGAACTCATCGTACACGTCTTCGACATCCGCGACGGTGACTTGCAAGCCCTGACTCTCGCGCAACGTGCGGAGCGGCTCAAGGCTCTGGCGAAAATCGGCGTGCGTGATGATGAGCATGTTCGCGCTGTTGGTCGCCAGATGCAAAGTCGAAGGCTCGTTGCGCAAGACCTGTTGCGGATGCTCGAAGCCGTTTGCGCCACTGTAAGCGAGCAGAGTCCGCGCGGCTGGTGCGGCGGGCAAAGTGAAAGCGAAGCCGCTCGCGCCGGCTTGCGGGCTGACCGTCAACTCTTTGACATTGGCCGTGTCAGTAATATCGAGCACGCGTATATTCGACGAAGCGAAGCCGTTCACTTTCACAGCCTGTCCGCCAGCGACGCTGAACAGCAAGCGATTGCTCGCGGCCTCGTAGCGTCGCGGATATGTCAGCCGCACGAAATCCATCAGCGAGACATCAGAACCCGCAGCGATGCCGTTCAATGTGATGGCGTTCTTGTTCTCACGCAGGAGCGTGGCCGGAACTGTGAAATGCCCCATCCCGTCTTCGCGCCCGTCGTAGCTGATAAAGCCGACCTCCGTTCCGTTGACCTGCACTCTGACCTGATGCGATTGCAAAGTTAAGCCCTGCACTGCGACATCGAGCTGCGCGGGCGCGCCCATCGGGTCAAGCGCTGTCACCTGCAAGGTCTGACGCATCTCTGCGGAATTGACGACGGGACCGAAAAAGTTTTCGCCCGGCCCATTCAAGAGCGCGGCAAAGCGAATCGTGCGATCCTTACGTTCAACCGTCGAAGGAAAGCTGCCGCCTTGCGCGTTCGGGTCAAACTGGCCGGCTGAAGAGACGGCGACGCGCTTGCCCGCGCTCGCGCCCGCGACGAGCCAGTAGACGCGCGTGTCGGTCGAAACCGCGTTGAGCGATTGCCCGTCAAACTCAATCGAGCCGTCTGCATTGACGACCATCGCCTGCTCGACTCCGTTCAGATAGAGTTGCAGGTTGGCGAGGCTCGCATTCGCATCAAGACCTGCGGCCAAGAGTTCCGCGCGGTTCACCTTTTGCCAGCCGTCGCGGTTGACTAAAAGTTTGACTCCGACCTGTGCGGCGAGCTCCCATTGCTTGTCGAGTTCGGGCGAATCCTGCCCGCTTGATGAAACTTGCGGCTTGCTGGATGAACGAGATGCGCGCGCGGCTGCGCTTGAAATCGTGGCTGGATATTCGCGCTGCTGCGCGTTCGCAGGCTCGACGGAATAATCTGTCAGAAGCTTTGAAGAAGCGGGACGCGCCGCTTGCTCGTCACCCGTCTGCGTGTGGATGGGGCCGTAGAGTTTGCTTCGACCGTTAATGTCAACGCTTTCGAGATAGTAACGCGCGTCCGCATCTTGCCTGCCCGCGAACTTGCCGCGCCAGGCGTAAGTATTTCCGGCGCGGAGGGCGACGTTCGCCCCGACCTGCAAAGCTGAGCCGGCGATGAGCGCAGGATTGAGCCGCACGCGCACGCCGCCCTGCTCGCGGTAAATGTTGTAGCCCAGATTGTCAACCTCGTATCCGCTCTGCCAGACGAACATCGCCTCGTCTCTGAAATTGTAGAGGTCAAAGCGGCTCAGCGTGATGGCGGTCGGCGCAAGCAGGCGGCCTTTGTCGGGGGCGGCGGTTCCGCTCTGCGGCACGGCGGCGGCCATCAGGCTGCAAGCCATGATGAGAACAAAGCTGTAGACGAAGGCTTTGCCCGCCCTCTTTCTTCTCTCTACGCGAATCAGTTGCATCTGTTTTCCTGCTCCGAATTTAGTCGGGTGCGAATGGTTGACGTTCAGGGGGTACGGCTTGGATGCGAGTTTGCGTGTGCGCGGTCACGCGCTGACCGCGAGTCTGCTGCTTGAAGCGCACGCATTGTATCATCACTTGCTTTAATTTCAAGCCGCAGCCAGCCGCTTTTCAATCCATCAAACAGTTGAAGTTGCTTCCGCTCTCTCGCGGCGGGTTGTACAATCGGCTGCCATATCTTTAGAGAAAATATTTGAATCAAGAATAAAGGCTGATTTGTTGGGGAAAAGCTTTTCTTTGCGCACTTTGCGTCTTCAATCTTTGCGTCCTTTGCGTTAAAGCAGAACTTAACCGCAAAGAGCGCAAAGTGAAATCACGCAAAGACCGCAAAGGTATGTCCTACTCTTGTATTTAGATAAAATGAGAAAGCCCCTCAATCTCCAAACAAGTTGAAGCGAGCAAGCGATGGGAACATTAAATTTTGATCGTTATCACGCGGCGATGGGCGACGCTTCGTACAAGGCTGCGACGCGCCTGCGCGAGAAGCCTTTGAGCGAGGCCGAGGCCACCTTCTACGTCACGCAACGCAAGCTGCCGTTTGCTCCCTGCCTCGGACACGAGAGGCTGGTGCGCCTCTTGATTGACAGCCAGCTTGACCGCCCGCGCCTGCGTTTTCTCGAACAGGATCGCGGCGGCCTCAAACTCTTCGCGCAGGCCGTCGAAGACGCGAGCTTCGTCGGGCGCGTGCGCGCCGTGCGTCCCGGCACGATTGTCTTTGCGCACGAACCGATTTCCGACATCACGGGCGCGTTCGGTCTGACGCAGGCGCAGGAGATAAAGTTTGAGCATGCTTTCGATCTGCCGATGACGACGGCTCACTTAGCTTTGCAGTTTCGCATGGCGGCGGGCGACCGTTGGCTCTCCGACTTTTCACTGCGCCGCAACGGAGACATGGAGCGCGCGGTCGAGGTCGCCACCTACGCCTTCATCGGCGGCTTCAACGACACCTCGAATATGGAGGCCGCGCATCGTCTGGAAATTCCGGCGGTCGGCACAGAGGCCCACTACTGGCAGCAATCCTATCTCGAATATATGTACGAGCCGGAGATTGAGCCGCGCACCGGGCAGCCGAAACATTTCGAGCAGGTTGCGTTCGAGCGTTGGCTCGATGCGAACCCGAACGGGACGACGCTCTTGCTCGACACGGTTGACGTCTACATGGGCGCGGTCCACGCGGCGATGGCCGCGACTTCGACGGACGCGCGCCGCCGCGCCTTCAAAGGTTTCAGGATTGATTCGGGCGATCTGGCGAAATTGGGCCATTGGTGTCTGGGCCTTTTCGAGTCCAACGGGCTGCGCGGATTGATGTCAATCTTGACGGGCGATCTCGACGTGGAAAAAGTGCAGCGCATCGTCGCGGAGTTTCCAGAGGCGACAG
>DASWRG010000155.1:0-101701 GCA_036403295.1 Pyrinomonadaceae bacterium | reverse complement strand
GTTCGCGTCGCCGAGATAACTGCCGATGCCGATGGACGAGAGCCACAAGTCCTGTTCGAGACGAAAGTGTCCCGTCGCCGCTTCATTCCGAAAGCGGTCGCGGTAACGCGCAGTCCCTTCGAGCGTCGCACAGCCGTTGATGGGCATAAACTCTCTCCTCAAATTTCACACGCCGGGATCGACGCGCGGCAGTTTAGCACATCCACGAAGGGATAGTTCAAAGTTCAAGGTTCAAGGTTCAAGGTGAAGAAATGACCTCTGTCTTTCAACCTTGAACTTTGAACCTTGAACCTTCCATGATAGCTTTGTTGACACAAATTTTTCAGAAAAGTTGCGGCGAAAACGGATGGGCGAAACAAGAGAGCCTGATGAAAGTAATGCTGTTGAGGATGAGTCGCGGCGGCGTCACTCGTCTTTAGAGCTTGAGGCGGAAGTGTGGCGCGAGCTTGCCTCTCAAGCTCAAGCGTTGGTGACGGATTATCTGGCGCACGTCGCGGAGTTTCCGATTTTTCCGCAGGAGGAGGTCGCAAAGTTTCCTGAAATTTTTTCAACAGAGCTGCCTGAAGAGGGCGGGAGCGTCGAGGAGATTATGACCGCGTGTCGCGCCATCGCGGAGGCGAGCAGGCATTCGGGACACCCGCGATTTTTCGGTTACGTCGCTTCGTCCGCGTCTCCGGTCGGCGTCATCGGAGATTTCATCGCGTCCGCGCTCAATCAAAACCTGACGGCGTGGCGTTCTTCTCCGGCGGCGACGGATGTCGAGCGCGCGGTCGTCGGCTGGCTCTCGAAACTCATCGGTTACGGCGAAAGTGCGGGCGGACTCTTGACGAGCGGCGGCTCGATGGCGAACCTCAACGCGCTTTACATCGCACATCGCGCGAAAGCGGGCGGGCAGGCTTCGCTCACAGGCTTGTGGAATGTTGAGAAGCCGTTGACGATTTACGCTTCGGATCAAGTTCATCTCTCGATTGAGAAGGCTGCGGACGTGCTTGGACTTGGAAGAGAGCAGGTGCGCCTTGTTGAGACGGATGAGAAGTTTCGCTTCGATGTCAGAGTTTTACGCGAGCGGATTGCGAGTGATGAGAGAGAAAATCTCCGTCCGTTCTGCGTCGTGGCGAGCGCGGGAACTGTGGCGACGGGCGCGGTCGACCCGCTCAGAGAGATTGCGGGCGTCGCGCGTGAACACGATCTCTGGTTTCACATTGACGGAGCTTACGGCGCGCTCGGCGCGGTGGATGAAAAAAGCCGCGCGCTCTTTGACGGCATCGAGCTGGCCGATTCCATCTCGCTCGACCCGCACAAGTGGCTGTATGCTCCGATTGATTGCGGCTGCCTGTTGCTCCGCGATGCTGAAAAAGCGCGTGCGGCCTTCTCGCAGGGCGAGGCGGAGTACATCAAAGTTTACGAGCAGGATGAAAGAGAAGCTTTCGCTTTCTGGGATTACGGCGTTGAGTTGACGCGCCGTTTCCGCGCGCTCAAAGTCTGGATGATGCTGCGCTATTACGGCTCGCGGCGTTTGAGCGAGACTATCAGCGAAGACATCTCGCTCGCCAAATATTTGGGTGAACGCGTCGAGGCTGCGGAAGACTTCGAGCTGCTCGCGCCGGTCGAGCTGAGCATCTGCTGTTTTCGTTATCTGCCGAAAAGTTTGCGCGAGCGGCTCAGGCAGGCGAGTGAGGTTGAAGAGCGCGCGAAGCTTAACGCCGCGCTCGACCGTTTGAATGAGCGTGTGATGTATAAGATTCAGCGCGGCGGTCGAGCTTATCTTTCAAACGCGAGCCTGCGCGGGCGATTTGCGCTTCGCGCCTGCATCGTCAACTTTCGCACGACGCGCGCCGACATGGACATGACGCTCGACATCGTGCGCGAAGCGGCAGCCGAGTTAGAAGCTTGAAAGGCGCAAAGAAGGGTTGAGCATGAAACAGGGAGTTGAGATGTACGAGCGCGAGCTTGGCGCGGCGTTGCGGCTGGCGCGCGAGGCGGGCGCGCTGATTCTTGAGGGTTATGACGAGCCGGTGAGGGTAGAGCGGAAGATTGACGCGGACGATTATGTAGAGCCTGTGACGGAGACGGATCGCGCCGCCAACGAGCTGATTGTCGGCGGCATTCGCGCGGAGTTTCCCGACGACGGGATTCTGGCCGAAGAGTCTGTGGACACCGAACGACGCCTCGGCAAGCGGCGCGTGTGGATGATTGATCCGCTCGACGGGACGAACGGTTTTATCGCGCGCGATGGAGACTTCGCAGTCCAGATTGGTCTGGCCGTCGAAGGCGCGAGCGTCGTCGGCGTCGTCTATCAGCCTTTGCCGGATGTGCTCTACTGGGCTGCGCGCGGGCGCGGCGCGTGGGTCGAGCGTTGCGGCGTGGCGACTGAGCGGATGAGCGTTTCAACTCATAGTGATTTGCGACGCATGCGTCTGGCCGCGAGCCGTTCGCACAGAAGCCCGCGTATGGATAAAGTGGTCAGGGCATTGGGAATCGAAGAGGAGGTGAATCGCGGCTCGGTCGGCGTCAAGGTCGGCCTCATCGTCGAGCAGCAGTGCGACCTCTACGTGCATCTCTCGCCGCGCACGAAGCAGTGGGACACGTGCGCGCCCGAAGCTATTTTAAATGAAGCGGGAGGATGTTTGACAGACCTCTTCGGCCATGCGCTCAGCTACAACTCGCCGGAAGTGCAGAATCGCAATGGCATCGTCGCCTCGAACGGCGTCGCGCACGAAGAGATTATCCGGCGACTCGCGCCGCTCTTGAAAGAGTTCGGTCGTTTGAGAGTGTAGATTTAAACAGGAATGGACAGGATAAAGATTTGAGATAGCAGATTTGAAATCTCAGATAAATTTAGAGAGTATTTCAAAACCCTTCACGCTTTGCGCCTTGAGTCTTTCTTTGTTTGCGCCACCAGCGTGAACCGCAGGTCTTTCTCGCTGGTGGCGCAAAGGTAAGACTAAAGCTCGCAAAGGGGTGAATCACTCATTGTTTAAGTTTTGAAATGACCTCTAATATTTGAAATTTCAAATCTGCTCATTTGAAATTCTTGTCCTGTTTCTCCTGTCCATCCCTGTCAATTTCTTTCTCAAGAGAATTTCGTGTACCATTTGGCCGCTCAAGCTCAAGGTCTCTACTGGCATTTGAACACAAGTCATCTCTCTCTAAATCAAAGTGGGCATTCGACCCAAACTCTTTCTGATCTTTTTCGCCCTCGGTGTCGCGCCGATGTTATCGCTGAGCGTGCTCTTGTATTGGAACGGCGTGCGTTCGGTCGAGATGCTGTTGCGCTCGGATGTCGAGAGCGATGCCGAAAAAATCGAGCGCGGCATCGAAACGAATTTGCGCGAGCGCGAATTGGGGATGGTGGCTCTGGCGAATTCCGCCGCCTTACAGGATTACGTCTTCGGAGGAAAGGCGGAACTCGCACAGACTGCGAAGGGACGCGGCGAGCTAAAGCCGTTCGCCGAGAGCGGCCTACCATCCTCGACTGTGCCCGCAAAGGTGCAGAATGAAGTGCGCGCCTTTCTGCTCGGCAAGCCCAGGCGTTACGTCTCTCTGACCTGCCTCAGTGCCGCGCGCGCGCCGTTGTTTCGCGCCGAGCCTGTAGCAGGCGAAGCAGGCAAGACGGAAGTGCGTTTTCAGACCGAAGGTTTTGTGGCGAGCGCATTGGCCGCAGACGAGCGCGTCTGGACGACAGCCGAGCAAACTCCCTTGCGTTCTCCGATAGCGAAGGGATCGCCCGACGCAACCATACGTTATTCCGTGCCGGTCTTCGCCCCCGCCGAAGATGGGATCACGCCGAAGCCGCGCGGCGTGCTGATCGCAGAACTGAACGGGGACGAGCTATTTGATGAGGCCGCCTCCGCTCGCTCGGACGAGGCGCAGCCCCGGTCGCGCTCGTCCGCTCAAGCCTCCGCGCAACGCTTCGTCATCATCCTCGACCAGTCAGGCCACATTCTGTATCACACGAATGAAGCTCTCAGGCATCAGCCGGTCAATAGCCTGATGCCCGCGTCTTTCAAAGAGACTTCCGCCGCGATGATGGCGGGCGAGAGCGGCTGGAAATTTCACGAGATGGACGGCGCGCGCTGGCTGTTGGCGTATCGTCCGGTCGCGTCGCTCGGCCTCTCTGTCGGCGTCGGCGGCAATTACACCTCAGCCGTGCGCCGCGTGCAGCCGTGGGGCTGGCTCACGATTCTGCTGTCGGCTCTCTTCGGAATTCTCACCGTCGTCGTTTTGATTCGCGTCGTGCGTCACACGGCGCGCAGCATCGAGCGCGTGACGGAAGGCGCGGTCGCCATCGCCGGAGGCAAACTGGATCAGCGAATCGAAGTCCGCTCAAGCGACGAGATTCGCCTCCTCGCCGAAAGCTTTAACACGATGACGGATAAGCTGCGCGAACAGATCGCGCGCGAGACCGAGTCGCGGCAGTTTGAATCCTTCATGCGCCTCTCGGCCATGCTGACGCACGATCTGAAAAACGCCATCGCCTCGCTCTCGCTCCTCGTCAGCAACATGGAGCGACAGTTTCACCGCGAAGAGTTTCGCGCCGACGCGATGAAGTCTCTCACCGAAGCGACCAATAAGCTGCGCGCGCTGGTCGCCAAACTGAGCGAGCCTGTGCAGAGCCTCAGCAGCGAACATCAGATGCCGCGCCCGACAGACCTCGTGCCCGTCATCAAGCGCGTGTTGAAGGCGATGGTCGAGCCTGTGCGCGGCATGCATGAGATCGAAGTCCAACTGCCAGAGACGCTGACGGCGGCGGTCGAAGTCGAGCGCATCGAGAAAGTTTTCGAGAACTTAATCCTCAACGCGCTCGAAGCGATGGGACAGAAGAGCGGCAGGCTGACCATCGCCGCCGGGCCGACCGCACACGACGAGGTTTTCTTCAGCGTCGCGGACACGGGGCCGGGCATGAGCGAAGAGTTTCAGCGCACGAAATTATTCCGCGCCTTTGCGACCACGAAAAGGCGTGGCGTCGGCCTCGGCCTCTACACCTGCCGCGAGATCGTCCGCGCGCATCGCGGCCACATTGATGTCGAATCAAAGCGCGGCTCTGGCACTACGTTTCGCGTCGTGTTACCATCCGAACAGAAGATCACGTGAAGCGCGGCAAGCTTTTCGAGCCGGACGCGCAGGCGAAGCTTTTCAAGCGCGGTGGATGCAAAGGCGCGTGATCTCAAATCCTCTCAGATTTCCAGTACAGCAAAAGTTTACGAGCGCGTGCGCGTTTTCTCCGAAAGCGTCGAACGTGTAAAGCCCTCCGAGGGTGGCGCGCTCCGCTAGATTCTCACTTCAACGGGCGACACGAATTTTATGAGCGATGCAAAGGGAAAAGTGACGGTGCTGATGGTGGATGACGACGAAGCTGTGCGTCGCCAACTCTTCTGGGCGCTGGATGAAGAGTATCATGTGCTCCAGGCCGCGACGCGCGAAGAGGCCGTCGAACAGTTGCGGCACGAAAAGATTGATGTCGTCTTGAGCGATCTGCACTTGCCGCCGCACTTGGATGACATCTCCGAAGGCTTGGCTATCGTCGAAGCCGCGCGCGCCGCGCATCCTCCTGTGCCGGTCATCGTCATCACCGGCAGCGACTCAAAGCGTGCCGCGCTCGAAGCCGTCAAGCGCGGGGCTTACGGATTTTTCCAGAAACCTTTTAACCCGGAGGAAGTCTCGCACATCGTCACGCAGGCCGCGCGCCTCCGCCGGCTTGAGCAGGAGAACCTGCGGCTGCGCTGTGAGCTGAGCGGTCAAAAGGGCTTCGCGCATCTGGTCGGCGAGAGCCGCGCGCTCGAACATATTTTGAAGCAGGCGCGAGCCGTCGCCACGACGAGCGCGACTGTGCTTTTGACCGGCGAGAACGGGACGGGCAAAGAGATGCTCGCGCTCGCCATCCACGAAGAGAGCCAGCGCGCGAGCGGCGCTTTCATCGCCGTCAGTTGCGCCGCGCTCCCCGAAACTCTGATTGAATCCGAACTCTTCGGTTACGAGAAGGGCGCGTTCACCGGAGCTTTGAACAGCAAGAAGGGACGCTTTGAGCTGGCCGACGGCGGGACGATTTTTTTGGACGAGATCGGAGAACTGTCCCAGGCCGTGCAGGTCAAGCTGCTCCGCGTCCTGCAAAAGCCGGCCTTCGTGCGCCTCGGCGGAACTAAACCGGTAGAGGTTGACGTGCGTCTCATCGCCGCGACCAACCGCGACCTCGAAGAAGAGGTCAAGGCGGGACGTTTTCGTGAAGACCTCTTTTATCGTCTCAACGTCGTCCCCTTGTGCCTGCCTCCTTTGCGCGAGCGGGGCGAAGACATCCCGGTGCTCGCCGCACACTTCGCCTCGAAGGCCGCCGAGAAGCACGGGCGCGCGACGCCGACGCTCGATCTCAATCTCATCGAAGCTTTGCAGGAATACGAATGGCCGGGCAACGTGCGCGAGCTTGAGAATCTGATGGAACGCCTGCTCGTTTTGACTTCGGGCGCGCAGCTCGGCGTCGAGTTCTTGCCTGAGAAGATGCTGCACACTGTGCCGGAAGCGGTCGCGGCTGACGAGACCACGCTCGAAGGCGCGACCCTCGCGCTCAAACGGCGGATGATTACCGCCGCGCTCCAACACGAAGGCAACAAGGTCGCCGCCGCGCGCCGCCTCGGCATCAGCCGCTCTTATCTTCATCGCCTCATTAGCGAGTTTGAGATGAACGATTCCGATTTGCCAACTTCGACTAAATAACGACAGTTCAAGATAAGCAAAGGAAATTCACAGAGCCTGCGTTAGCAGGCGGCCAGAGTCTAGCCCCATGCGTGAGCATGGGGTCACGGCGCATCATGTTCACAGAGCCTGCGTGAGCTGGCGACAGATGCGTGCTGTGCCTCTCATCTGTCGCCTGCTCACGCAGGCTCTATCTCTAACTTCGCTCTGTCCCCACGCTGACGCGTGGGACTACACGCTCTCGCCTGCTCGCGCAGGCTGATTGAACTCTTTACGTTGAACTGAGGTTAAATAGAAGCAGCCGCTTCAAACTCCCATTTTTCTAATCGCATTGTGTAATCTTCTTCTCTCAAGCAGGAGGCGCAGGAAGAGGCGGCGGCGTCTGAGCAGCGCGAGCACGGCTTTGTGCCAGCCCGTCATGTCAACCGCCTCTTCGACGAAACGCATCGCCACATAACCGCACACGATGACTGACGGTAGTGTGAGCAAACTGATGCGCCAGCCCCAGAAGATAAACGCGAGCAACGTGACGGCGAGCCACGTCAAAGGCATGAGCGCGATGGCGGCGAGGATTTTCACAGTCGAGACGATGTCGTCCACGCCGTGTTCCCGATAAGCCTGAGCCAGAGCGTTCGAGAAAAAGTATGCCGGAAAATGAAGCGCCGCGCCGATGAGGGCGAGCGGCAGGAGCATCAGCAAGAGCATGCTCTTCAAGAGAAAGTGGCGAAAGACGTACCAGCGCGAATGCGTAATCAGCGACAGATTTTCGGGCGTGATGCCGAGCGTCGCCAGCTCCGTTTCATAACTGAGAATGCGCCCGCGCAATTCATCGCCCGCACGAGAGGCGCGCAATTCCGACGCGAAACGTCTCCGCAGGTCGAACTCTTCGGAGAGCGTTTGCCGCATATTGATGCTCTCGTAGATTGATGAAAAAAGCTGCTCGGTCTTCGAGACCTCTTCCAGAGCCTCGTCGCTCTCGACATTCAAAGTCACTTCACGCAATGCCATCTCAATTCGCTTGGATAATTCTTTGACGGCCTCGCGCGGCGGCTCGCCCTGTTCGTCGAGCGCGACCGGCTCGACCGTCATCCCTTCGCCGAAACGAATCAACGCCTCACTGCGAAAAGATGTTTTCGAGGTGTAGTACAAACCGACCGGCACGATCTTCAAATCAAAAGCCTCGCTCTCATCAGCGTTCGCCTCGACGGAAATCGCGCCGAGCGCAATCCTCGCCGCTCCCGTCTTAATCGGCATGAGCTTGGTCGAATTGTGCGACAGCCCTTCGGGAAAGAGCGCGATGCAGCGTCCCTGCCTGAGCAGTTGGCGGCACGCCTCGAACGTCCGTAGGTTCTGCGACATGTCCTCGCCCGCGTCCACGCGGCGGTAGAGCGGCAGGGCTTCGACCGTTCGCAGCAGAAAAGAGATGACCGGCAGGCGGAAGAGCGTCGACTTGGCGAGGAACGAGACGCGGCGCGGGAGCGAGCAGAAAATCAGAGCCGGATCAATCAAACCGTTCGGATGATTGATGACAAAAATCACAGCCCCAGACATCGGCACCAGCTCCTCGCGGCTCGTTTCAATCCGGCGAAAGAAGAGACGCAGAGCGATGCTGAACACGGCATGCACGAGCCATCGCGTCAGGGAGCCTTTCTGTAAAAAGATCATGTCGCCGAGGCGCAGCACGCGTGCCTTTGTCATGGCAAGGATTATAAGCTCTCACACAAAATTCGCAGCACTCGCGCAAGCATGTCTTCGCGCTAACCTTTTCACTCTCATGCAAAAATCGTCAGCCCGACTGTCAACAAATGTGGACACCCGGAGCGTCTTGATGTGTCCGCCCGTCTACATGCATGAGTTCTTGCATGAAAGGTAACGCTCGAATTTGTTCAGGAAAAAGAGTTTTGGGGATGAGCGGCGAGGGGCGGCACGGGCGTTGCAAAAGTTTTAGCTCAGCTTACGAAGGGAAGCGCATAAAAGAGGATGAAGCCGAGAGTTTTAATTGTGGATGACGACATGGCGATCACGCAGCAGCTTTTTTGGACGCTGTGTGACGATTACGAAGTGATGACGGCCAACGACATGCAGTCGGCCTTGCGCCGCGCCACCATCTACGAGCCGCAGATTTCCATCCTCGACCTGCATCTGCCGCCGACGCTCGACACGCCGGAGGCAGGGATGCGGATACTTGAATTCATCAAGCACCGCTTGCCACACACGAAGGTTCTGGTCGTCAGCTCGGACGCGACCGCAGAGATGCAGCAAGCCTGTTTCGACGGCGGCGCGGACGGCTTTATGGACAAGCCGTTTGAGATCAGCGAGCTTCTTTCAGCCGTGCGCCGCTACGCCCCAGAACGCAGGCTCGACGCGGTTTGAGAAAATTTTCCGGCGCGCCGCCAGCGCAAAATTTTTCGCGCGCCGTCGTCAATGCAACATGAGCAAAGCGCAATACATTTTACTCGTCGGCATCATAGGCTTTTACGGCGCGCTCTTTGTGACTTTAATCTTGAGAAGCTTCATCAGCCTCTGGCAATCGCAGCGGCGGGAAGCCCCGAAGCCGCAACTGGAAAAGATTTCTCGCGTCGTTCGACAGACACGTAGCCGCGCATGGACGCGCGCCGTGTGGCGCGGCACGATGGCGCACGGAGCCAGTTGAAATCAGCGAGCCGTCATGACGGCAGTTGTGCCGCCTGGGATTCAAAGTTCTTTGTTAACAAGTTCCGGCCACTCGCCCCATTGAGTAGCCGTTAGTGCCTGCGCTAAGCGGAATCCCCTCCCGCCGCGCCGGTCAGAAGCCCCTGTTCCTATTCGACTCCTGCCCAGGGTCGCGGGGGCTTCAATAATTTTAAAGCAGAACTCAGGACTCAGGATTCAGAATGAAAGGCAAGCTCGCTTTATTCTGAATCCTGAGTCCTGAGTTCTGACTCCTGCTTTTCTAGCGTATAATATTCCCATGAAATTTCTGCATGTGGCGGACATACACCTCGGTTGCCGCCGTTATAATTTGGAAGAGCGAACGAAGGACTTTTTTCGCGCGTGGCATGACGTGATTGCGACGCACGCGATTCCGAACCAGATTGATTTCATGCTCATCGCGGGCGATTTTTTCGACCGCCGCAACATAGACCCGCAGGCGATGAACCACGCCATGCTGGGGCTTGAGATGTTGCGCGACGAGGGGATTCCCGTCCTCACCATCGAAGGCAATCACGATCAGCACGAAGCTTTGTCGGATTTTAGCTGGCTGCGCTCGCTCTCGCAGTGGGGCTACTTGAAACTGCTTGAGCCGTCGCGTGATGAAGAGGGACGGCTGACGCTCACCCCCTGGGACGAGGAGAATCGTGCAGGCTCCTACGTGGACATCGCGGGCGCGCGCATCTTCGGCTCGCACTGGTACGGCGCGAGCGCGAATGCGGCGATTCCCATTCTCTCGGACGCCTTGCGGCGCGCGAGCGAGGAGGGGCTTTTTAATATCCTGATGCTCCACACGGATGTCGAAGGGCAGATCAATCGCCCGATTCCGGCTCTCACGATTGCGAACTTGAAGGAGTTGAAAAGCCTCGTCGGCTACGTCGCTCTGGGGCACACGCACAAGCGTTTCGCGATTGATAACTGGGCTTTCAATCCCGGCTCGCTTGAGCCTTGCTCGATTGACGAGTACAGGGAAGAGCGCGGGGCATTTCTGGTCGAAGTTGATGAGCAGCACAGCATCAAGGCCGAGCACATCACAGATTACATACAGCGTCCTTTTCAGCGTCTCTCGTTTGACGTGTCCGGCATCGTGGATGCCGAAGCAGTTTACGCGGGCGTGATGGAGATGATCGAGCATCAGGCGCGCAAGCATGAAGCGGATTCCGCAGAGCCGCAGCCGATTATCGAAGTCGGCCTGCGCGGTCACCTGGGCTTCAAAAACTCTCTGCTCGAAATCAACCGGATGCGCGACGAGGCGAGAGAGCGGACGGGCGCGCTCCACGTCATCATGCGCAACCAGAGCGTGCCAGTCGAATACGCCGTCGCCGCCGGACTCGACGCGCAGGCTCCGCGCCACGAGCGCGAGCGGCGCATCATAGAGGATTTAATCTTGCGCGATAATCGTTACAAGTCGCGCGCCAAAGAGATGGCCGAGCTGGTCATCGAATCAAAGCGGCTGGCTTTGGCAAGCGAGCCGCCCGACAAGATTCTCGACCTCATCGCGCACAAGCTTGAGCCGGATGAACAGCATGCTTCTCAGCAATCCGACTCCGAGGCTGAAACACACGCGCCGACGGCCACCGCCCTCAACGCCATCGAACGCAACGCGGCAGCAACAGTGATGAGTAATGAGTGAGGACTGATGAGAGACAAGCTGTTTGTCTTTGACTCATCACTCATCACTCATGACTCATCACTTCCTAAAAAATGAGTGAAGCTTCAGACAGAGTGCGCGGCGTGAGCGAGTTGCCGCTGTTCCCTTTGGATGTCGTGCTGTTTCCGGGCACGCCGATGCCGCTTCATATCTTTGAGCCGCGTTATCGTCAGATGATGGCGGACATCCGCGCGCGCGAAAACCTGTTCGGCCTCTCTTACTTTGACGCGAGCGCGTCCGGCCTTGATCTGCCGCCCGCCGGTCACGTCGGCTGCGCGGCTGAAGTCAGAGAGACGCAGGAGCTTGAGGACGGACGCTCGAATATTCTGACCATCGGCGTGATTCGTTATCGCCTCGAAGCTTACGCCGAGACGGACGCGCCGTATCTGGTCGGGCGCGTCAGCTTCTTTGAAGATGAGGCCGAGGACGAAGCTTTGCTCGCGCGGCGCGCCAAACAGGTCTCGGAGATTTTCTTGAGAATCGCGCGTGCCGTGCGTGCGCTCAACGACGAGCGCGTGGGTTTGCCGGAGCTGCCTGAGACGACGCCCGCGCAGCTCTCTTTCTTAGTCGCGGCGGCGATGGAGGTTGATCTCGAAGTCAAGCAGGAGCTGCTTGAGCTGCGTTTCGCTTCGGAGAGATTGAAACGTCTGAGAGACCTCTTGTCTCGCGCCGTCGGCGGTTACGAAGAGCGTGCGCGCGTGCACACGCTCGCCAAAGGCAACGGCCATAGCGGCAGAAAGTTGAATATCGAATGACGGAGGGCGCACAATCTTTGACGACGAACGAAGAGACGCGCATACGGGTGCGCGTTCTCTTTTTCGGAGCGGCGCGCGAAACGGTCGGAAGCGAAGATGTACAGCTTGACCTTCATGCTCCCGCGACCGTCGAGAGCGCGTTTGAAGATGTGCTCTCGCGTTATCCTCTTTTGCGCGAACGCTTCGGACGCTCGCTGCTTCTGGCCGTCAATCAAGAGTACGCGCCGCGCGCGAGGGAAGTGCGCGAAGGCGACGAGCTGGCCGTCTTTCCGCCCGTCAGCGGAGGCGCGGAGGATGAGAGCCACGCTGTCCCGGATGGTTTGGATTTCTTCGAGCTGACGACCGCCGCGATTGATGTCGGCGAAGTCGCGCGCCGCGTCGTGCCATCGGTGTGCGGCGCAACGGTCACGCTCGACGGCTATGTGCGCGAGTGGACGCGCGGGCGTCGGACGCTCTATCTGGTTTACGAAGCCTACGCGCCGATGGCTTTGAGCGAGCTGCGGCGTCTGGGCGAGCGGGCGCACGCCGGGTTCGACATCTCTCACATAGGCATCGTGCATCGCACAGGCCGCCTCGAAATCGGTGACACCAGCGTCGTCATCTCCGTCAGCGCGCCGCACCGCCGCGCCGCCTTCGCGGCCTGCGAGTGGGCGATTCGTGAACTCAAACGCACCGTCCCGATCTGGAAAAAAGAGTTTTACGAAGACGGCGAAGTGTGGGTCGAAGGCGAGGGCGCGCCGGAAGAATTGCTGAGAGGCTGAAGTTTTAGAATCAGAGAAGAGGCCACGGATCAACACAGACGGACGCGGATTAAGAGAGATAAGCTCATTTCTTAATCCGCGTTCATTCGCGTAAATCTGTGGCCTCTTCTGATTTGATGTGGTTAGCAGGGACTCCACATGGCGACGAAGAAGGTCGGGGAGGTCGGGTCTGCCGAGACTGAGCCGTGTCCCCAGATATGGTCGCCGCCGGGGTCTGCGCCCGTGCGACCGACGTACATCACGCCGACCCAGACGGTCGGGCCGTCGGGCGCGGAGGCTCCGTTCGTGCCCGGCTGAATCTCTTTGGCGGCGCGGAACCAGGAGTGGATGAGCGTGTCGCCGCCGCGCGCGTATTGGACGACGCGCTTGCCCTCGTCCTCGTTATCGAAAGTGATCGCGCCGTAGCCGAGCAGTTGATGCAGGCCGTCAAATGCGCCGTCCCATCTGGCGAACACGTCGCCGCCGCCCGGACTGATGAGATTGTCCTGCAACGGGCCGCACGCGGCGATGATCGTCCATTCCAAATCCTGCCAGCCCCACAGGTCGCCGGGCGATTGCGGGCTGGCTCCGACTTCGCTGAAGTCCAGAAAAGTGTCGTCGGGATTGCTGAGCACCCATCCGTTCATGTTGGCGTGACCCGTGTAGAAAACGAAGTCAGCCGCGTCCACCCAGCTATCGTCATTCCTGCGCCAGTCGGACTCGAAGGCGTTGGCATCGCCCCACTTGAAATTGATGCTCCAGCCATCCGCGCTCAGCCCGTCAACGAAGCCTTGCGCGTTGCCTGCGCTGCCGCCCAAGCCGCCGCTGACGCCGATGAAAGATGTGCCGCCCTCGCGCGCCGCGCCGGATTCGGGCGCGGGCTTGGCGAGGCGCGACGTGAAGTGATTCCGGTCGCCTTTTTGTCCGCGCTCGCGCTCGCCCTGATCTTCCTCCATGGTCGAGCGTCTGGTCGGCGTGTCCTTATCCGTGCGCGGTTTGATGGGAATCGGCGGCGGCATCTTCGGGCCGAACTCGGTCGCCGGAAGCGTGACGATGCGAAGCGGCACGGTCTCTTTGCCGAACGTGGCGGTCGCGCGATAGACCCATACCGGATAGAGAAACTTTTGCTCGACGCCGACGGGCGCGGAATAGTAAGCGAGTTGCGCGTCATAAGAGCGAAGCTTGACGCCCTTTGTCATCTGCTTGAACTGCTCGTCGGCGCGCTCTCTGGAAATGACGGGCGATTCCAGCTCGACGCCTTCAATCCCTCTGACGAGACTCTGATAACCGATGAGCTTGCCCTGGTCTCCGAGCGTGACGCTGACCTCGCCGCCGCCGCCCACGACCGGCAGGTCTGTGTTCATGCCCGGCACTTTGACGCGCGTGGCGTAGTCAACCTGCATGTCGAGCTTGCGCGGCGTGCGGGTGCGGGACTTGAGGTCGTAATAGACGGCCTGTGTGGAGACGACTTGGGTGAAGGAAACGGCGGAATATTTTTCGCTCTCTCTTGACGGGAGCAGCTTGTTCTGAGCCAGAAACTCTTCGGCGATGGCTCGCGCCCTTTTCTCGTCCGGCAGTTGCGGCTTCAGTTCCGGATTCCACATCTGCGCTTGATCCGCAACCCAGACCGCCCCGCTTCGGGCGTCCACCTCGACGACGTTTGAGCCTGAACGAATCGAAAACCCGTCGTCAGACCTTTTCACTTCTTCGGAAATTCCGAGCGCGGCGCGCCCGAGTCGTTGAGCTTTGTCGCCACTCGCATCGGGCGCGGCGAGGCGGTAGATGGGCAGCTTCGCGGGAACTTGCGCGCCGCCCGTTTGCGGCAGGACGGCGGCCTGCGGCCTTGTCGGCAACACGAGCAGCATGAACAGCGCGAACGCTATCAAAAAACTGAGTAAGAGCTTGTAGATGTTTTTCATTTCTTTTCTCCTCTTGTGGGGTGAAGCCGCCTGTGAGGGCAGCGCGAGGTGAGAAAGAGCGCACATGTCGGCAGAAGTTATGAAGGATTGAGAGAGTCAATTGGTCGCCGCTCAGAAGCCCGACGCAATTGCCGTAACCTGCTGCCTGCATTCAAATTGAAAGCAATCGCCGTGCCCTTGATTCGTGCCACGCGCCTGCCCGAGCCTGCCGGTTGTTCATTCGTGACGAGTCACCGCCTGTCCACGATTGATGACATTCGCCGTCCGCAACTGTGTACGAGAGGGAACAGTCTCCGCACGTTTCGCGCCGCCGATCTTTATGTCACAGAAACGCGGCGCGCGGGGTTTACCTTTTAGAACCGAATGGTCATCGCGGCAGTCGTGCGCCCGTCCGGGGCACGCGCCATTTCTGAGCTACAAAAAAACTTTCTCAGATTCAAGAGGATGTTCTTTGTTCGTGAGTTACGTTAAGCAAACAGAAGTCTCGCGCAAAGGCGCAAAGGCGCAAAGAAGAAGACGCAAAGAGCAAGCAGCCCTCAACAGCTTAGCGTGCTTCCTTTGCGCCACTAGCGCCTTTGCGCGAGAATTTCTTGACATCACACAGACGCTCGACGAGCTATCTTTCAAGGTTGATGACCTTCTTTGAAACTGAATCATTACTGAATTTCGAGAGGATACCGAAATGATGAAATCGCTGAAGCTTCTCTCCTGCGCCTTTTTGATCGCGGCTTTTTTAACTGCGCCTGTGAGAGCGCAGAGCAACAATCACAGAGCCGCGCCGCTTTTGAGTCCGGCGGAGGTCGAGCTGTGGCGACAGGACTTGCGCTTTCTCGCCGAAGAGATGCCGCGCCGTCATCAGAACCTCTTTCACGCGATGACGCGCGAGCAGTTTGAGGCCGCCGTCAAACTCCTTGACGAGAAAATACCGACGCTCGCCAAATATCAGATCATCGTCGAGCTGCAACGCATCGTGGCGATGGTCGGCGACGGCCACACCAGCATTCAGGGCATCCCTTTCGATTCAAAGATAAATTTTCATGCATACCCGCTCACGCTTTATCTTTACAAAGACGGATTGTTCGTGCAGTCAGCCGACCCGAAATACGCGGAGGCGGTCGGGGCGCGCGTCGTCAAAATCGGAAACGCGACCGCAAGCGAAGCTCTCGCCAAAACTCATGAGCTAGTCTTTCATGATAACGAGCAGGGCATCAAAGCCTTCGCGCCGTTTGTCGTCACGACGCCCGAAGTCTTGCAGAGCGTCGGCATCATCAGCGACATGGAGAATGCGCCATTCGTGTTCGAGCGCGACGGGCGACAGTTCACGCTCGCACTTCAGCCGACGACGAGACCCGTGCCCACCGGCCTCGGCACAAACTTTATCAAGCCTGCGGGCTGGCTTGATGCGCGCGATAAGGCTCAAGCTCCCGTGCCGCTCTATTTGAAAGACCCGGAGAATTTGTTCTGGTACGAATATCTGCCCGACTCGAAGACCGTCTACGTGCAATACAACGGAGTGGCGAACAAGCAGGATGAAAGCCTCGCGGATTTTTGTAAGCGTCTCTTCGCCTTCGTTGACACGCACGCGGTCGAACGCTTCGTCCTCGACATGCGAAACAACGGCGGCGGAAATAACTACTTGAATCGCCCGCTCCTGCTCGGCATCTTGAAATCGAAGCTTGACGAGCGCGGCAAGCTCTTCACCATCATCGGACGCCGCACCTTCTCAGCCGCTCAGAATCTCATCAACGAGCTGGACAAATACACGAACACGATTTTCGTCGGAGAGCCGACGGGCGAGAACGTCAACTTTTACGGCGACCCCGCGCGGATAGAGTTGCCGAATAGCGGCATCGCCATCCGCGTCTCAAGCCTCTGGTGGCAGAACATGGACCCGCGCGACCGTCGCCCGTGGACAGCCCCGCAGATCGCCGCCGAGCTGAATTCGGAAGATTACCGCGCCAATACAGACCCGGCGATGAAAGCCATCATGGCTTACGTGCCGAAGAAGCCTTTGTCCGACGCGATGATGGAGGCTTTGCAGGCCAATGATGTCGAGGGGGCGAAGAAGCTTTTCCGCGAATACAGGAACGATCCGGCCAATGTTTATCTCAGCCCGGAAACGACTGTCAATACGCTCGGCTATCGCTTGATGGAGATGAAGCGAATAGAGCAGGCCATCGAAGTCTTCCGGCTCAATGTCGAAGCCTTCCCGCAATCCGCCAATGTGTATGACAGTTTGGGCGAGGCTTATCTCAAAGCCGGACAGAACGAACTCGCGCTCAAAAATTACGAGAAGGCCGTCGAGCTTGACCCGGCCAACTCGAACGCGGCTCAAATCGTTAAGAGATTAAAAGGGAAATAAAGCCTCGCTTCACACTCTTGCGAAGCGAGGCTTTCATGTATGGGCAACGGGAAAAATTATCCGGCTACTTCTATCGCCTCTTCCTGACTTGACGGGTCAATCAAAGACGCGCTGGTCACCTTGTCTTCGTTGTCAGTCTTAATCAAGCGGACGCCTTGCGCGCTGCGTCCGGTCTTGCGAATGCTGTCGGCTTCCAAGCGAATCAGCTTGCCCTGTTGCGTGATAATCATGATTTCCGATTCATCGTCAACAGGGAAGACCGCCACCACCTTGCCCGTCTTCGTGGTCGTCTTCATGTTGATGACGCCGCGACCGCCGCGCGATTGAAAGCGATAATCCGTAATCTTCGTCTGCTTGCCAAAACCCTGTTCGGAGACTGAGAGCATGCGCTCGTTATCGTCGGCAGAGACGGCGCAGAGCGAGACGACGAAATCATCTTGCCTGAGATTGATGCCTCTGACGCCGCGCGTCGCGCGTCCCATCGGCCTCACATCCTCTTCGTCAAAGCGAATCGCTAAGCCGTTGTGCGTGGCGATGAAGATACGCTTGGTGCCGTCGGTCAAAACCACGTCGAGCAACTCGTCGCTGTCGTCTATGTTGATGGCGTTGATGCCGTTCGAGCGTATGTTCTGAAAATCCGCGAGCGATGTTTTCTTAACCACGCCCTTGCTCGTCACCATCACGACATAACGGCCTTCGGAAAACTCACGCACGGGCACGACGCCTACGACTTTGCGCGTCGTCGGAATGTTGATGAGGTTGACGATGGCTTTGCCGCGCGCGGCGGTCGGCGCATCCGGTATCTCATGAACTTTAAGCTTAAAGACCTGCCCGTCGTCCGTGAAAATCATGATGTAAGCGTGCGTCGAAGCGATGAAGAGATGTTGGACGTAATCATTGTTCTTGCCGGTCGAAGCTCCGAAGCGTCCCTTGCCGCCGCGTCCCTGCCGCGAATAAGCCGTGACCGGCGTGCGCTTGATGTAGCCGCTATTGGTGACGGTGATGGCGACCTCTTCGTCCGCGATCAGGTCTTCGATTTTGAACTCGACGCCCTGATCTATCACTTCGGTTTTTCGCTTGTCGCCGAAATCTTTCTTGACCGCATCAAGCTCACGAACGATGACGTTACGGAGCGCGCCTTCATTCGCCAGAATCTCTTCAAGCTCCGCGATGAGCTTGATGATGCCCTCGTACTCGTCCAGAATCTTCTGCCGCTCAAGCGCGGAGAGGCGACGCAGTTGCAAGTCTAAAATCGCCTGCGCCTGAAGCTCTGAGAATTCAAGCCGCTTGATGTTTTTTTGCAATTTGGCCACGAAGCCCGCGAGCGTCAGATCGTTCGGCGTGCCTTTCCACGTCTTGACCTCGCCCATCGTCTTCATCTCGCCCGTGAGCCACTGGCGAGCTTCGTCAACCGAACGCGCATTGCGAATCAGCGGCACGATGTAATCGAGCGCGTCAATCGCTTTGTTCAAGCCTTCGAGAATGTGCGCGCGCGCCTTCGCTTTGCGCAGCTCGTATTCCGTGCGACGACGCACGACCTCGCGGCGAAAGTCAACGAAGGCTTCGAGCATCTCTTTCAAGTTCAAGACGCGCGGCTGCCCGTTGACGATGGCAAGGTTGATGATGCCGAAAGACGATTGCATCGGCGTCATCTTGTAAAGCTTGTTAAGGACGACCTGAGGCACTGCGTCGCGTTTGAGTTCGACGACGATTCGCATGCCGTTCCTGTCCGACTCGTCGCGCAAGTCCGCGACGCCTTCCAGTTTCTTCTCGTTGACAAGCTCTGCGATGCGCTCTATCAGACGAGCTTTGTTAACCTGGAAGGGAATCTCCGTCACGATGATTGCATCGCGCTCCGTCTGGCCGCGACCGATGCGGTCAATGCCCGCGCGCGCGCGCAGCTGTAAAATGCCGCGACCTTCGAGATAGGCTTTCTTGATCTCTTCTCGACCGTAAATAAAGCCTCCGGTCGGAAAGTCAGGCGCGGTCACGATCTTCATCAAATCTTCGATCTTGATAGTTGGCTTTCTGAGAAGCGCGATGGTCGCGTCAACAATCTCTGTCAGATTGTGCGGCGGAATTTTGGTCGCCATGCCGACCGCGATGCCGTCCGAACCGTTAATCAAAAGATTCGGGACGCGCGTCGGCAAGACCGCAGGTTCGCTCAAAGACTCGTCGTAGTTGGGCTGGAAATTGACCGTCTCTTTTTCGATGTCGGCGAGCATCTCGTTAGTGAGCCGCGCCATGCGAACTTCCGTATAACGCATCGCCGCCGCCGCGTCGCCGTCCACGCTGCCGAAGTTGCCCTGCCCGTCAACGAGCGGATAGCGCATCGAAAAATCCTGCGCCAGACGGACGATTGTGTCGTACACTGCGGAGTCGCCGTGCGGATGATATTTACCGATCACGTCGCCGACGACACGCGCGCTCTTTTTGTACGCCTTGTTATATTGATTGCCCAGCTCGTGCATCGCCCAGAGGACGCGGCGATGGACGGGCTTGAAACCGTCGCGCACGTCGGGAAGCGCGCGACCGATGATGACAGACATCGCATAATCGAGATACGAACGTCGCATCTCGTCTTCGATATTAATGTGATTTCGTTCCGTTACTGTTTCCATCAAATAGACCTTTCAAGTACAATCCTCGAACGGCACAAGCTTGAGGTCAGGGAAATTAAAAGCTCTTTTCCAGACCATCCACGGCTCGCGTCGAACGCAGCTTAATCTGCTCCGGCGCGAGACGAAATGTGATAGCTAATTCGAGGCTTTCGGATACTCTTTCGACGCCGAAAAAGCGTCGGATGCAAAGTACGATATATTGTAGCCGGAAAAGGCCGTTTTGGCAACCGCGAAAAGGGTAAAAGTCCCGTAAAATCAACGGCTTCAGCCCGATTTCGGGGGCTTCGTGCGGTGGCTTGTGAAGCCCAATATCTGGCGTTCCCGAAGGGGTCGCGTAAGAGGCTTTTTCTCACTTCTGAACCTTATGTCATTTGACGGAAAATCGCGGCGCAAGCGTGAGCGTTTGGAGATCAGCCTGCCCGTGCGCGTGCAGGGGCGCGAGAGCGCGGATTACGAGTGGGTCGAGATGACGCGCCTGATTGACGTGACGCCGTTCGGCGCGGGCTTTACCATCGTGCGCCCGACAGAGACGGGTCGCCTGCTTCATCTCACACTGCCGATGCCGAGGCAGTTGCGCTGCTTCGATCACATAGAGCAGCAGTATCGCGTCTGGGCGCTGGTGCGGTACGTGCGCCCCTTGCCGAAGGAGGAAGGCGGCGTGCAGCGTTACGAAGTCGGCGTGGCTTTCGTCGGCAAGCGTCCCCCCGGGAGTTTTGAAACTGACCCGACGCGGCGTTACGATGTCGCGCCGACGCCGACCGAGAGCGGCATGTATCTTTTGCAGGAGAGGCAGGACAATGATTTGCCGCGCATCCCGCCCGAAGACTTGAGACCGGAAACGCGCCATCACATTCCGGTGGAAGTCGTCGTCGAGACCTTTGATGATCGCGGCCAAGTGGCCGCGCGCGAGACGACCGTGACGGAGAACTTGAGTCGCAGAGGCGCGGCGGTCTTTACCACGCTGGATGCCGCGCGCGGTCGCTTCGTGCGCGTCACGAGCACGCAGTATCACATCTCCGTCATCGCGGCGGTGCGCGCGCGCCGCACGGGGCCGGACGGCATCGCGCGCCTGCATCTGGAGTTCGTCGATAAACCGTGGCCGCTCGAAGGGATTGACTGAGCCGATGGGTAAATCAAAGATCATCATCCCGCGCGAAGTCTTGCTCATAGAGATTGAGCGGCGTTGCCACGCGCCTGAGTGCGGCGCGCGCAATCGCGTCGGCCTGACGAAGGATGAGGCGCGCGCCTATTGCGGCTTTGAGTGCGAGCGGTGTAAAGAATGGAACGCAGACTCTCTGACCGAGCGGGACGCGCCGGAGTGGTGGGAAGAGTTAGCCGTCACGGATTTGTACGCCGTGCGCGAAACGCGCTCGCGCGCGCCCGGAGATGCGGGCGAAGTCATCACACGCATGAGCGATAATTACCGGCAGACGAAAAACGAAAACTAGCAAGCAGGAAACTAAAGCAGCAGAAGTCTCAAGGCTCTCTTTGCGTTTCTTTGCGTCTTCAAACTTCGCGGTCTTTGCGTTAAAAATTAACTTAACCGCAAAGGACGCAAAGAAGAAATCTCGCAAAGAGCGCAAAGAAGAGAGCGCTGCTCTCATTTGATTAATCTATTGTGAATGAAACTGGCGCGAAGACTGAACGCCGCAAGCGTTCGACGAACGGCAACGCCCCCGAGCCGTTCGTGCTGCCGAAGTGGGCGATAGACGCGATTCGTCACGTCGGACGCTCCGTCTCGCGCGTGCTCTGGCGAATCAAGTATATCGGCCTGGAGCATGTGCCTGAGAGCGGCGGCTTCATCATCGCCGCCAATCATCAAACCTACATAGACCCCTTCTGGATCGGCTTTCCCATCAGCCGACCGATGCGCTTTCTGGCCTGGAGCGAGATTTTCGACTGGCCTGTGGTCGGCAAATTCACGGGGATGTTCGGAGCGTGGCCGCTTCAGATCGAAGGGAGCGATCCGGCTGCAATTCGTCGCTCTTTGCAATGGCTGAAGAGCGGCGGCGGCGTGGTCATCTTTCCGGAAGGCGGGCGCGGTCTTCCGGACGGCTCGATGATACGCTTCAAGCCGGGAGCCGTGCGGATGGCTTTGGAAGCGGGCGTGCCCATCTTGCCCGTCACGATTCGCGGCGCGCATCGCGTGTGGCCGAAGACGTATCGCTTCCCGCGCCTCGCGCGCGTAGAGATCATCTACCATCCGCTCTTTCACGTCGAAGCCTGCGAGGGCGTTGAAGCGCGAGCGCACGCGCGCCGCGCCAGCGACCGCCTGACAGAGATTATCGGCTCTGCGCTCTGAAAAAGAACTGACAGGAGGACAGGACGGATGCGAGGAGTGGTCAACATCATCATCGGCATCGTGTTCATCATCGGAGGTCTTTCGGGAAATCTCGTCTTGAGAGGCACGGGCAGTGGCGGGCTGCTGGCGGTGGTTGGCGTGGGCTTGATTATTTTGGGAATTGTCAGAATGACGAAAGGCAGCGGTGACGCGCCCGCGCATGCCAGGATGAAAGCAGGCCGCAAGGCCGTCGCGCTGAATGAGACGGTGGTATACAAAGAGCGCGACTCGAAATCTCAGCCGCTCATCAAGCTTGCTCCCGGCAATGAAATCGAGATTGTCGAAGCCTCAGAGATAAATGATGTGCAATGGGTGTGTGTCAAGCTGCTTGACGGGCGGCAGGGCTACGTTCTAGGCCATCACCTCGCGCAAAAATAAGCTGCGCCAAGTCGTTTTATAATCATCTTCAATCAGGGCTGGCGCATGCGCTCTCTGCGCCGCATCTCTTAAACTCTTCGCTTTTCTTCCCGGGCCAGCCGTCTCTCCTCGCGCGCGCGTTGCCTGGCCATCATCGCCTCTCTTTTCGCTTCCTCAATCTGCTGCGGGTCGTAGTAAGGATTGCCCCTGCGCTGTCCGGGTCTGTCGGGCGGCGTTTCCGGACGAGGCGGAGTCTCGTTCATCTACGCATCTCCTTCGGGCAATCGCAAGCGTCATTATACTATCATACCAGTCTCAGCCCCGTGACTGTGACACAGTCTCAGCCCCGCAAGGGGCGATATATCAGTAGCCCACGACGCCAGTCGTGGGTTCACAAGCCACACCGTGAGTCCGATGTAAAAGCAGCAACAAGCCTGCGCGAGCAGGCGAGAGCGTGTAGCCCCATGCGTCAGCGTGGGGGGGACAGAGCGAAGTTAAATATTGAGCCTGCGTGAGCAGGCGACAGAGTTTCCTTTGCCCCTCATCTGTCGCCAGCTCACGCAGGCTCTATAGAATCTGATGTGCCGCTACCCCATGCTGACGCATGGGGCTAGACTCTGGCCGCCTGCTGACGCAGGCTCTGTGAGTTTCGTTGCTGATGTCGAACCGACGTTGTTTTATTTTCAGCACCTGCGCTTGCGTCATAATCTTCAGTCATTACACCATAATCACGTGAGCTTTCGTTAGAAGCACGCGTGCTTCCAACGAAAGCTCACGAGCTTCTAATAAAAGCTTACGTGCTTTTAATGAAAGCTCAAGAGCTTCCAACAAAAGCTCGCGTGCTTCTAACGAAAGCTTGCGTGCTTATGGCTTAATTAAGCGAGATTTTGTGAAAATGCTCAGTGATTTCGCATTCTCTGTGAAGAGACCTTCCGCACATCCGGCGGCAGAGCCGCAAACACATCCTGACATTTTGAAAATTCATAATCAGCGAGGTCTGCGTAAGTTGTTACAGATTCAAAAACTCTGTCGGCGGCGGGGGCGGCAAAAACTCTGTCTCCGTATCCTCAAGGTATAAGACCATCCCGCCGACAGATTCGGCGAGGGCATTGTAAAGAAGACCGCCGAGCGCGGTTGCGATAAATGCCAGAATGCTCCATGCGACGGGTGTGATAAGAATGTAGTAACCGGCATAGCGGATGTTAGCCCGATTGATGTATATCAAAGAGAGGGCTTCGTATAAGCCGGACAGAATGCCCAGAATAAACATCAGCAACGCCTGCCATTTGGCGACCGATAGTATGCCGACACGCTTGAGCATCATTCTCGTCATGCTGCTTGTCCTCCGTTCAGAATTCGGATTCGCGTCAAAACTTCTCTCACAGGTTATCCCTTCACTTCATCTCAAGCACACGCATCATCTGTTCGTGAACGAGGCCGTTGCTGGATAGAATGGGCGGCGTGTAGATGTCGAAAGGCGAGCCGTCGTAGGCGGAGACGCGCCCGCCCGCCTCTGCTATCAAGAGGACTCCGGCGGCTACGTCCCAGGGGTTCAAGCCTTCTTCCCAGAAGCCGTCGAACCTGCCGCACGCGACGTAAGCCAAGTCGAGCGCGGCTGAGCCGTCGCGCCTCACGCCCTGCGCGTGCATGATGAAGTTATAAAAGTGGCGCGCGAAATCCCCGCGCTCGCGCACGTTGTAAGGAAAGCCCGTGCAGAGCAGCGCGCGATTCAAATCTTCGGTTTCGGTGACGCGTATGCTGCGCCCGTTGAGGGTCGCGCCCTCTCCGCGCTCAGCCGCGAACAGCTCGTCGCGCGTCGGGTCGTAGATGACTCCGAGTTCAAGTCTTCCAGCGCGCTCCAAAGCGATTGAGACGCAGAAGCAGGGATAGCCGTGCGCGTAGTTCGTCGTCCCATCGAGCGGGTCTACGATCCACTTCCACTCGCTCTGACCGCTCGCATGCAGAATCTCGCCCGACTCTTCCGCCAGAATCGCATGGCGCGGATAGTAAGACCGTATGCGCTCGACAATCAGCCGCTCAGCCGCTACATCCGCCTCAGTCACAAGGTCTATGTCGCCCTTGTTCGTGACCTGAATCGCGCGCCCGAAACGCTCCAACAAAATCTGTCCCGCATCACGCGCGGTTTGAATCGCAAAATTGAGCATAAGGAATAGTGGGCAGTGGGCAGTAGAAGCAATGACACGAACAACTTAGTTTTGTCTTTACTGCTCACTGCCCACTGCCTACTTCTTAAGAATCGCAACTATCGCCGTCTGTATCGGCTGGCCTGTGACGACCGCCTCGTGTTCGTTGACGACGTAGACGTTAATCTCCGAGCGGACGCCGAACTTGCCTTCGAGGTAAATCCCCGGCTCTATCGAAAAGCAGGTGCGCGGAATAATCTTGCGCGAGTCTTTGGTTTCAAGGTCGTCTATGTTCGCGCCGTTGCCATGAACCTCTTCGTCTATCGAATGCCCCGTGCGATGTAGAAATTGCGCGCCGTAGCCCGCGCGCGTAATCAGGCCGCGCGAGACATCATCCACCGACGCGCCCGTGAATACTTTGCCTTCGCCGAGGCTCTTCTGCACGTAGGCGACCGCAGCGTCGCGCGCGTCCCTGACGATATTGAAAATGCGCGTGTATTCTTCCGGCACGCTCTCGCCGACATAGCCCGTCCAAGTCTGATCCGCGTAAACAGCATCAGGTTTTTTGAGCCTGTACCAGACATCGAAGAGTACGAAGTCGCCGCGCTTAATCGGACTATGAATCTCGCGCGTCGGCTGGTAATGCGGATTCGCGGCGTTCCCGTTGACGGCGATGATGGGCGGGTCGTCGTCGTTCGTCATGTTCTCTTCGGCAAAACGCTTTTCCATGAACTGCTGTATGTCATATTCGGTCGTGGGGATGTTGGCGCGTATTCGTCGCGCAAGCTCCGCGAACGATTCCATGATAATACTGTGAACTTTATCCGCCGCCTCGTTGTGCATCTGTAACTGCTCAGGCGTCCAGACGGCTTCAAACTTTTGCACGAGGTCTGCGCTCGTGACCGGCTCGACGCCGAAGGAGCGAATCAGCTCAATTGTGCCTGCGTCAACGCGCGAGATATATGGAATCGCGTTCTCAGGCGAATATTGCATGGCGATGCGCTTGCCGCTCCCAACGCGAATTTCTACAGAGCGCGCTTTGCGGCGTCCCGTCAGAGCCTCGCGCAAGTCGTCGTGCAACTCCTGCCACGGAAGATAGACGACCCGCTTGCCGGGCAGCGCGTCGAGCTTGCCGCGCTCAATCGAATGTACGATCTTGACAGGCTCGCCCGTCGCCGGAATGTAATAGAACCAACGCCGCGTCGTGATGCCCGTCGCGCCGAGTTTCAGGATACGATAGGCGAGCGGGTCGCTCCCGCGAAAGTCATAGAAGAGCCAGCCGTCAAGCTTCGCTTCACGCAAAGCCTTCTGAATCTCCGCCACGCGCGCGGCGGGACTGTCCTGCGCCTGCGCATTGACGAAGAAGATGAGCGAAGCTGTTAAGAGTAAGAGAATGCGTGCGCGTTTTGTTCTCATCATTACAAAAGAATCTCACGCAAAGGCGCAAAGGCGCAAAGGAAGAACGCTAAGAAGAAAAGAGATTGAAAGGGAAGCCATCCTGTGTCTGCCTGGCGTCTCCTCTTTGTGCCTTTGCGGGAAACTTCATGTTTGCTTTAACGTCGCCGCCCGCTCGGCTTCTTCCTGACGCTTGCGTGCTAAGCCTTCGCGCCCATCATAGCGCAGGAAGGCCGGCAGCAGGAGCGAGAGCACGCCCGACCCGACGACGCACAGAATCCCGCCTGAGACGACGGAGGTTCTGATGCTGGACAAGGTGGCGACAATTCCCGCCTCGGCATCTCCGAGCAACGGCCCGGTAGTGTAACTCAGCATCTCTATGCCTGCGAGCCTCCCGCGCAAATGATCCGGTATCGTCTGATTCCAGATCGTCATCCGAAACAGCCCGCTCACCATGTCCGCGCCCCCCGCCAGCGCGAGACAAACGAGCGCGAGCCACAGCCTGTCCGCAAAGCCGAAGCCGATGATGAAGACTCCCCAGCACGCCGCCGCGATGGCGACCGCAAAGCCATGACGATGCACGCGCTTCGTCCAACCCGAGGTCAGCGTCGCGCACAAAGAGCCGACCGCAGGCATCGCGTACAGCAGGCCGACCGACGCTCCGCCGAAATTGACCGCGATGGCAGGGAACAAGGCCATCGGCATCCCGAAGAACATCGCGTTGATGTCTATTAGATAAGTGCCCAAAAGCTCCGGGCGGCTGCGCGCGTAACGCAAGCCCTCAATCACAGAACGTATGCTCGGACGATCCGCGTCTGCGGGCGGCGGCACGGCTCGCATCATCCAGAGCGCGACGAGCGAGATGACGAAAGTCAAAAGGTCTATCAAGTATGCGCTGGTCGCGCCGATGGTTGCCGCCAGAATTCCGCCGAGCGCGGGGCCGCCGATCATCGCTATGCTGCCGCGAAGGGAATTGAGCGCGGCTGCGGCTGGCATCTGCTCCGGCGGCACGAGTCGCGGCGTGAGCGCGTCGAGCGACGGCCTCTGCAAGCCGTTGACCGCCGCGAACAGCGCGGAGCAGAAGTAGAGCACCCACACGCGCGGCTGCGCTTGATGCGAGTTAAAGATAAGCACGACCGTGCCCATTGCGAGCGAGAGTTCCGTCAGGCGCACCATCCGCCGACGGTCAACGTAATCCGCCAGCGCGCCGCCGACAAACGCCATCAGCATAATCGGCACGAACTCCGCCGCTCTGAGCAAGCCGACCGCGAGAGATGAGCCGGTGAGTTGGAACATCTGCCACGGCAGCACGACGAAGCTCATCATCGTGCCGAAGAGCGAAACAGATTGTCCTATAAACAGCAGCCGGAACTCGCGCGAAGTCCTGAGCGGCGTCACGTCAATCGCCACCGCGCGCACCGCTCGACCCGCCCGCCCGCCACCGCGCGGCGACGCGCCCACGCCCGTCCCCTGCGGCACAGGGTCAGGCGTTGCATGTGTCGTGACTGGCGTGCGCGGCTCGCTCACAAAACAAATCGTAGCGATTCTCGCTACGCTATCATGTTCGTCATCTGCGATGACAAAACTTGCTATCCAATTTTGATGCCATTCGCGCGCGGTTTTGTCGCGGAACGCGACTGACAATATAGCGTAGGGTGAGCCGAAGGCGTGACCCTACGAACAGAAGGAAAAAATCAATTCGTCGCCGAAGGTGACGAACATTCGTTGCGCAAATTCAATCCCAGACGTAACGCTCGTCGTATTCAATCTCGTACTTCTTCAAAAATCTCTGAACTCATTTTCAAAGCTTTTCCGGGCATGATGTTCTTTCTGTTTCGCAATGTAATTCATCACCTCTTTGACTTGCGTTTGCCCGACTGAGAATGCCCCGTAGCCTTCTTGCCAATGAAAATCTTGAAACTCTTTGCCTTTCGACTTTATCCATTTCGAGCTATCGCGTTTAATGTCGCCGATTAATTCGCTGATTGAAAGTGTCTTGCCTAAAGAGACTAACAAATGAATATGATTCGACGTACCATTCACTAAAATCAGTTTAGATTTGTTGTTTTCGACAATGCCGTGCATGTAACCGAACAAGTTTGGTTCAATTTCAGGCGTGATGAGACTGGCGCGGTTTTTGGTTGAGAACACAAGATGGACTAACATCTTGACTAACGATTGAGGCATCGCGTTAGCTCCTTGTTCGTCACCTTCGGCGACGGTTTCATTTGCCTATCGTGTCGTAGGGTTGCGCTCTCGTCGTAGTCGTAGGGTTGCGCTCATTTCATTCGCTGACCCTACGCTATATTGTCAGTCGCCTTCGGCGACAAATAGCTTTGACAAGCTTCGTCTAATTCATTCCTGATTATTCATTCTCGTTTTTCAACATCGGAATCTTGACGCCCTTGGTGCGCGCGGTTTCTTCTGCTTCATCGTAGCCCGCGTCAACGTGGCGCGCGACGCCGAGGCCGGGGTCGTTGGTGAGGACGCGGTTCAAGCGGCGCGCGGCCTCCGGCGTGCCGTCGGCGACCGAGACCTGTCCGGCGTGGAGCGAGTAGCCGATGCCGACGCCGCCGCCGTGATGAAATGAGACCCAGCTTGCTCCGCTCGCGGTGTTGAGGAGCGCGTTCAGAATAGGCCAGTCGGCAATCGCGTCAGAGCCGTCACGCATCGCTTCCGTCTCGCGGAAAGGCGAGGCCACAGAACCTGTGTCCAAGTGATCGCGACCGATGGCGACGGGAGCTTTGAGGTCGCCGCGCTTGACGAGATCGTTAATCGCTTCGCCCATCTGCGCCCGCTCGCCGTAGCCTAGCCAGCAGATGCGTGCGGGCAGACCTTGAAAATGCACACGGTCGCGCGCGAGCCTGAGCCAGCGATTGAGCGTCGCGTCTTCGGGAAAAAGTTCGAGCGCGAGATCGTCCGTCTTGCGTATGTCTTCGGCGTCGCCCGACAGCGCGACCCAACGAAACGGCCCTTTGCCTTCGCAGAAGAGCGGGCGTATGTATTCGGGCACGAAGCCGGGAATGTCGAAGGCGTTCGCGCATCCGGCGTCGAAAGCGAACTTGCGTATGTTGTTGCCGTAATCGAAAGCGACCGCGCCCGATTTTTGTAGAGCAAGCATCGCTTCGACGTGACGCGCCATGCTTTCAGTCGAGCGCGCGATGTAGCTTTGCGCGTCTGTGCGCCGCAACTCTTCAGCCTCTTCCAAACTCAAGCCCGCCGGAACATAACCGTTGAGAGGATCGTGCGCGCTCGTCTGGTCTGTCACAGCATCAACAGCAATTCCGCGCCTCACGATTTCGGGCAAGACTTCCGCGCAGTTGCCCACGAGGCCGACTGACAGAGCGCGACCTTGTTCGAGCGCGTCATCGCAAATAGCTAAGGCTTCATCAAGGTTAAGCGCGAGGCGGTCGCAGTATCCTGTGTCAATCCTTTTTTCAATTCTCGCGCGGTCAACGTCTATGCCGAGAAAGACCGCGCCGTTGAGCGTAGCCGCGAGAGGCTGCGCGCCGCCCATCCCGCCCATCCCGCCTGAGACGATGAGCTTGCCCTTCAAGCTTCCGCCGAAATGCCTGTCGGCCATCGCCGCGAAAGTCTCGAACGTGCCCTGCACGATGCCCTGCGTGCCGATGTAAATCCAGCTTCCGGCGGTCATCTGCCCGTACATCATCAAGCCTCGCCGCTCAAGCTCATGAAACTCTTTCCAATTAGCCCACGCGCCAACCAGATTCGAGTTTGCGATGAGCACTCGCGGCGCATACTCGTGCGTGCGAAAGACCGCGACCGGCTTGCCCGATTGCACGAGCAAAGTTTCATCGTTCTCCAATTGCTGAAGCTCGCGCACAATCGCATCGAACGCAGCCCAGTTGCGAGCGGCCTTCCCCGTCCCGCCGTAGACGACCAAATCCTGCGGACGCTCCGCCACGTCCGGGTCTAGGTTGTTCATCAAACAACGCAAGGCCGCCTCCTGATGCCAGCCCTTGCAATTCAGCACTGCGCCGCGCGGCGCGCGTATCGTTCTTGAACTCATAAAGTTATTTTGAGATTTGAGAGTTGAGATTTCAAATCGAGACGTTTCATAAATCGAAATCGCCGCGACGAATTGAAGCGGCGACACGTTGGATGTCATCGGAAAGAGAACGGTCGCGCGTCAATCGTTCTGCGTTCCGGCGGACGACTTCATACGCGCGGCGCACGCCTCTGCCGGGCAGAAGCGGAGCGCGATACTCCAGGCCTTCGGCTGCGGCGAGCAGCTCGATGGCGATGACGTGTTCTGCGTTTTCGACAATCGAGCGCAGCTTGGTCGCGGCAGTCATCCCCATCGAAACGTGATCTTCTTTGCCGCCGTCAGTCGGCACGTTATCAATGCTCGCCGGATGCGCCAGCACCTTGGCTTCATTCAAGAGCGCGACGGCTGTGACCTGCGTCATCATGAAACCCGAAGCCGTCCCCGCATGTGAAGTCAGAAACGGCGGCAAGCCTTCGTTGCTGTCGGGATTGACGAGACGATCAATCCGCCGCTCGCTGATGCTCATCAAATCCGTGACGGCGATGGCCGCGTAATCGAGTGCGAGCGCGAGCGGCGCGCCGTGAAAGTTGCCGCCCGACAAAACATCTTCGCCTTCGATGAAGACGAGCGGATTGTCCGTCGCCGAGCCAGTCTCAATCTCAATCGTCTCGCGCGCATGACGAAGCGCGCCGCGAACCGCGCCGTGAACCTGCGGCATGCAACGCAAGCTGTAAGCATCCTGCACGCGCGGGTCGTTCTCGATGTGCGACGCGCGAATCTCGCTCTCTTCCAAAAGCGCGCGAAGATGCGCCGCGACTTCGATCTGTCCGGCGTGCGGTCGCGCGGCATGTATCCGCTCGTCGAAAGCGACGGGCGTGCCGCGCAAAGCTTCGAGCGTCATCGCTCCCGCGACATCCGCCGCGCGCGTCAACATCAACGCGCGATGCAGCGCGAGGCCGCCGACCGCTCCCATTGCCTGCGTGCCGTTTAAGAGCGCGAGTCCCTCTTTGGCTTCCAATTGCAAAGGCTCGATTCCGGCACGCCGCAAAGCCTCCGCGCTCGCCATTCTTTCGCCCTGATAGATGCACGAGCCTTCGCCAATCGCCGTCAGCGAGAGATGCGCGAGCGGAGCTAGGTCGCCGCTCGCGCCGACAGAGCCTTTTTCGGGAATCAGAGGATGGATGCCGCGCTCAAGCATGAGCAGCAACGTGTCTACGACGACCGCGCGTGCGCCGCTCAAACCGCGCGCCAACACGTTGGCTCTCAACAGCAACATCGCGCGCGTCTCTTCTTCAGACAAAGGGCGTCCGACGCCGCACGCGTGGCTGCGCACTAGATTCAGTTGCAGCTCGCGCAGTTCCGACGGCGGAATGTGAACGTCCGAAAGCTTGCCGAAGCCCGTGTTCACTCCGTACACGACGCGCCCCGAAGCGGTTATCTCTTCGACGATACGCCGCGATTCACTGATGCGCCCGCGCGCCTCCTCATCCAGCGTCACCTGCAACTCGCCGCGCGCTACACGCGCCACTTCTTCGAGCGTGAGCTGTTGTCCGTTAAGTGTGAGCATAAAAGCAGTGTGCAGTTGGCAGTTAGCAGTTGGCAGACAAAAGCAATTCAACCTGTCTTCACTGCCAACTGCCAACTGCCTGCCAACTATCTAATGATTTTCTCCTCCGTAGATTTTCGGTCGGGCGTTTCGGTGATGTCGAGTCTGCGAAATTCGCCGGTCGCGCTCGTGCTCGAAGTCGTGCGGACGCGTTGCCGTGCCTGCTTGGCGCGTTGCGTCGTGCGGCGGCGCGAGATATTCGTCGCGGCGCGCGTCCAGCTTGTCACGCGCTGAAACGGTCGCATGGAGAATTCGTGTTTCGGCAAGACTTCGCCCGTCGCGTCGCGCAGGCGCACAGTCCCGACCGCGAAGATGAGCACGGCCAGATTAAAAATCACTCCGCAGATGAAAACTATCGAGCCGGGCACGATGCCGACCGTCGCGCGATCTATAAAAGTCTCAAAGGTGTGCGCCGGGAGCGGATGCAGGTAAACCTTTAAGTTCCAGCTCAGCGCGAGGAGCGCGAAAATCCAGAGATAGTTGCGGCGCAAGCGTCGCCCGATGGCCTCCCATTCGCTGATCGTGAAATGCGGCGTGATGAGATCGTTCGCCAGATGCTCAGCCCATGCTTTGTCCTGCTCGACCGCGTCGGGCGCGAGCATCTGCGCGAAGTAGCCCGTCTCAAGCACACGCACGCGGCTCGACCAGATTTCGTAATAGCGATAACGCCGCGCCTCCATCAAGAGAAAAATGGCGACCAAAATGGAATTGATCGGAATCACGAAATGCGGATTGTTGGGCGAGCTGAAGACGAAAGAGAGCGTCGCGCCCGCAGTCAACACAGCCCAGTTAGTCGTCGTGTCGAGACGATTGCGCCAGGTGTTTGAACGCTGCACCTCGCCGCGATAGAAATGAATCATCGCGGTGTTGAATTCGGCGGGCGTCATCTGTCGCGGCGCGACGACGGAACTCGACGCGCTCTTCTTGCGCGCGTTGACCTCTTCGATGAGCGAGGCCGGAGTGACGAGACGCCCCGTGGTGCGCTCGGCTGCGCCGGATGAGCCGGAAGACGTTCTGCGACGCACATCAGGATTCATCTTTTGTGAATCGATCTCCTCCCTCATCTCTCAGATCACCGCAAGCTCACTCAAAAACAGGCTGGGACAACTTCTGCGTTTGATAATAGCACGACAGCTTTATCATTCAAGCTCTGATGCTCGCAAAGCCTGTCCGAGTGCTTCGCTTGACACCGCAGTTTGCTCGCACCTATATTTAATCTTTGCGTGGTGAACGGGATTGAAATCCTATGTTGCCGAAGGGCGTTGAGAATTCTGAAAACACGCGCGATGAAGAGTATATGCGCGAAGCCCTGCGGGCGGCGTATGGAGCTCAGGCTTTGGGCGAAGTTCCGGTCGGAGCAGTCGTCGTCGCGGGCGATGGCCGCGTGCTCGCTCGCGCGGGAAACCGCACGCGCACGGACTGCGACCCGACCGCGCACGCGGAGATTGTCGCCCTGCGCGAAGCCGCGAAGAGCGCGGGGAATTACAGGCTCACGGACGCCGTGATGTACGCGACCGTCGAGCCGTGCGCGATGTGCGCGGGCGCGCTCGTGCAGGCAAGAATCAAACGGCTCGTCTATGGCGCGCCGGACGAGCGCGCGGGCGCAGTCTCGTCACAGTTTCGCATCTGCGACGCCAGCTTTTTGAATCATCGAATCGAAATCACGTCCGGCGTGCTCGAATCGGAATGCCGCGCCATCATGCAGGCATTCTTTCGCGCCAGACGACGAAGGGATGAAGGATGAGGGATGAAAGACAAGCTGTTTGAGCTTCGCTTTCATCCCTCATCCCTCCGCCTTCATCCCTGCTTGCGGAGAGGTCGCATAGTGGCTTAGTGCACCGGTCTCGAAAACCGGAGTGGGGGTAACTCCACCGTGGGTTCAAATCCCACCCTCTCCGCCATTTCTTCTTTCCAACTTTTTTTCAATCCGACAACTTACAGGCCGCCTGTTCGCCCTCATCGGCGCAGAGCGCGGCGACAATTTTTCTGCCGCGTTCGTCCCCTTACGATTTAGCGTATAATGACTGAGTTCGCCTGAATCCTCGTTAGGGAAACATTTGTGAACGACTCCGTCCTGTCACAGGAAAATAATGGGCGAGGCTCTCAACCGCCGGAGACGATTGAGATTCTCTGGATCAGCGGTGGCCTCGGTTGTGACGGCGAATCAATCGCCATCACGGGCGCGACGCAACCGAGCATCGAAGACATCGTCATGGGAGCGATTCCCGGTCTGCCCAAAGTCAAGTTTCACAACCCGTTTCTCTCTTACGAAAATGGCGACGAGTTCATGGATTTTTTCCGGCGGGCGGAGGTCGGGCAGCTTGAGCCGTTTATCTTAGTCGTCGAAGGCTCGATTCCGAACGAAGAGAATAAGTCGGAAGGTTACTGGGCTGCGTTCGGCGCGGACAAAGAGACCGGACAGCCGATCAAGACTTGCGAATGGATAGACCGGCTCGCGCCCAAAGCGTGGGCTGTGATGGCGGTCGGGACGTGCGCGGCTTACGGCGGCATTCACGCCATGCAAGGCAACCCGACGGGCGCGATGGGCTTGCCCGATTACTTAGGCCACGAGTGGACATCCAAAGCCGGAATTCCAATCGTCTGTGTGCCGGGCTGTCCGACGATGCCGGATAACCTGACGGAGACTCTGCTCTATCTGCTGTATCAGGCCGCCGGACGCTCGCCGATGATTCCGCTCGACGAAGCTTTGCGCCCGACCTGGCTCTTCAGCGAGACGGTACACGAAGGCTGTGATCGCGGCGGTTACTACGAGCAGGCTCAGTTTGCGGAAGAGTACGGCTCGCGTCATTGCATTGTGAAGCTCGGATGTTGGGGGCCTGTGGTGCAATGCAATGTCGGAAAGCGCGGCTGGATGGCCGGCATCGGCGGCTGTCCGAACGTCGGCGGCATCTGCATCGGCTGCACGATGCCGGGCTTTCCTGACAAGTTCATGCCATTTATGGATCAGCCGCCGGGTTCGCTCCTCTCCTCTCAAGCCGTGATGACTTACGGTCGCGCCATCCACGCCCTGCGCCGCTTTACGCAAAGCTCGCTCAACAAAGCGCCGGATTGGCGAAGAGCGCGAACTAAATGACGCAAGATGCGAGTTATCGAATTACATCAAACCGCAGAGACGCAGAGACATGAAAGATTCAGAAAAATCAAAGCAGTTCAAATGTCTCTTTAAGATTTATGTTCTCTCTCAGCGTCCCGGCGTCTCTGCGGTGAATATGTAAGCTGGCTTGCCATCATCATGACGAAGACATTGCAACAGGCGGAAGAGGCGAATGCGTACCTGAATGGCGATGGTAGTTCTGCCTTGCCCGAAAGTTTGCTTGAGGCCGAGCGCGCGCTCGCAAACCTGGCGAGCGTTTTCTTCCCCGTCGATGCCGGCATAGAGCAACTGGCGAGCGGCTTCATTACCAAATGGAAGAGCCAGCCCGACGCGGACGCGGAGTGGCCGGATGTCGTCTCGCGCTATCGCATTCTGGTTGAGCAGATTCCGGCGGTCGTCTTCATGGCTTTTCTCGATCAGGGCATCAGCGAAGCTTACGTCAGCCCGCAGATCGAAGCCATGCTCGGCTTCACTCAATCCGAGTGGCTCAATGACCCCGTGCGCTGGTTTCATCAGATACACCCGGACGACAAATCTCGTTGGAGCATCGAAGCGGCGCAGACCTTTCTCTCCGGCGAACCTTTGCGCTCGGTCTATCGCGTGCTGGCGCGCGACGGGCACGTCGTCTGGTTTCATTGCGAAGTGAGGATGGTGCGCCACGCGGACGGTCGCCCGTGGTTCATCCACGGCGTCGGCTTCGACATCACCGAACTCAAACAGACGGAAGAGGCTCTCAAGCACGCGCGCGACGGATTGGAGCTGCGCGTCGAGGAGCGAACTAAAGAGCTGGCGCAAACCAATGCCGTGCTGCAACAACAGATTGCCGAACGCCAGCGCGCCGAAGCGGCTTTGCTGAAAGCGCACGCGGAGTTGGAACGGCGTGTCTCAGAGCGCACAAACGAATTAGCCAGAGCCAACGAATACCTGCTCACGGAAGTGGGCGAGCGCAGGCGGACGGAGAACGCGCTGCATGAATCAGCCGCACGCATGAAGATTCTTTCGCGCCGCTTGATTGAGGTGCAGGAAGCCGAGCGGCGGAATCTCGCTCTGGAATTGCACGACCAGATCGGTCAAATCCTGACCGGCCTCAAACTCACTTTGGAGATGGCCGCGCGCCTGCCAGCAGATGAAGCTCGCGCCAGCATCAACAATGCGCAAACCCTGGTTAATGAATTGATGGCGCGCGCGCGTAAACTATCGCTCGACCTGCGGCCTGCGACGCTCGATCATCTGGGCTTGTTGTCGGCCTTGTTGTGGCACATCAAACAATACAGCGCGCAGACGCTGGTGAGCGTCGCTTTCAAACACAACGGGCTGGAGGGAAGACGCTTTCCGACTGAAATCGAGACGGCGGCTTATCGCATTGTGCAGGAGGCGTTGACCAACGTCGCGCGCCACGCCGAGACGGACGCCACCACCGTG
This sequence comes from Pyrinomonadaceae bacterium, assembly GCA_036403295.1. Taxonomy (GTDB): domain Bacteria; phylum Acidobacteriota; class Blastocatellia; order Pyrinomonadales; family Pyrinomonadaceae; genus JACMLC01. The sequence continues at coordinate 65,886 of DASWRG010000155.1, read as the reverse complement.
CGAATCTGGGCTGAGGAGCGGAGTCTGACTATTCAAATCGAAGATCAAGGGCAAGGCTTCGATACCGAAACAGCCCTTGCGACAGACAACACGAGCGGGCTGGCCGGGATGCGTGAGCGCGCACACTTGCTCGGCGGGCATTTCACTATCGAATCGCACGCGGGCGCGGGCGCGCGCCTGACGGCGGAGTTTATAATCAGCGAGCACGAAAGAAATTAACAGGATGCACGGAATCAGTATTTGAGATAGCAGATTTGAGATTTCAAATTAAAAGACCTAAATGAAAATTCAAATTAAAGACTTTGAATGAGATTCAAATTATTCTGAAATTTCAAATTTGGAATCTCAAATCTTTCATCCCTGTTTGAACCTCCTGATGAGGCGTTTGAGTTGAAGACGACGACCATCGTGTTGGCTGACGATCACCGCATTGTGCGGCAAGGCTTGCGCGTGCTGCTGAGTGCGGAAGCCGATTTTCAGGTGATTGGCGAGGCGGATGACGGGCGCGAAGCTTTGGAGCTGGTCAAGCGTTTAAATCCAGATGTCTTAGTGCTCGATTTGATGATGCCCGGTCTCAATGGCCTGGAGGTCGCGCGGCAACTGAACAAAGGGGCGTCGCATGTGGGCGTCGTCGTGCTTTCGATGCATGACGACGAAGGATTCGTGCTCGAAGCTCTGGCGAACGGCGTGTCGGCTTACGTACTCAAGGATTCAAACTCTTCCGATCTGGTGCAAGCCGTGCGCGAGGTGGCCGCAGGCAGACGTTATTTGAGTCCGCCGCTTTCCGACCGAGCCATCGAGACCTATCAGCAAATGGCGAAGATCGGCGCGATGGACAGGCATGAAACCCTCACCACACGCGAACGCGAAGTGTTACAGCTTTCAGCCGAAGGCCATACCAACAGCGAGATCGCCTCGCGTTTAGGCATCAGCACCCGCACGGCTGAAACGCATCGCTCCCATCTCATGCACAAGCTCGGCCTACACACGCAATCCGACCTCATCCGTTATGCTCTCAAACGCGGCGTGATAAAGCAGTGACAAGAGCAGTTTTTAGTTTTTAGTTTTAAGTTTTCAGAAGAAGAGCGAATTGCTTTTACTAAAAACTAAAAACTAAAAACTGCTCTTACGTATCTTCCGCGAGCAAAAATACGTAGGTATCCGTAGCCGCAAATACGTAGGTTTGCTAATAGACGAAGCCCACCTAAAAGCAAGATAATGACATTAATCTGTGATGAACTTGGCCTAAAGACAGAAAAACATTAACTGTAGTTCTATCATGCGGCCACTTTTACGCTCCTCAGAATAATTGAATTGTCAGACCTGACATCAAGGGGTTGCTGTTTAGACAGACGGCGAGCGGGTCTCCGCTTTGGCGGCGGACAGTTCTTTTAAGCCTCGCAATTTTGTTGCATACCAAGTCAAGCCTGATTTGGCGCGTAAATTTTTCGGCAGGCCATTTATGACCGGCCAGAACTTCTCAGCCTGAAAGGAGGCGCAAGCATGGCAGCAGAAACTGCTCCATACGGACGTGTCACCCAGCATGCACCGGCGGTCTCGGACGTGCACATCGTCTGGATCACAGCCGGTCTGGGCTGCGACGGTGACACCGTCTCGATTACGGCGGCGACGCAGCCGAGTATTGAAGACGTGGTGATGGGAGCGATACCGGGACTCCCGAAAGTGCATCTTCATAATCCGGTGCTGGCCTATGAGGTCGGCGACGACTTTATGAAGTACTGGTATCAGGCCGAGCAGGGATTGATTGACCCGTTCGTCTTAGTCGTCGAGGGTTCGATTCCGAACGAACACTTGAGCGGCGAAGGCTACTGGGCTGCGCTCGGCAACGACCCGATGACGAATCAGCCGATTCCGACCACCGAGTGGATTGACCGCCTCGCGCCAAAGGCTCTGGCCGTCGTCGCGATTGGCACTTGCGCCACCTACGGCGGCATCCACGCGATGGCGGGCAACCCGACGGGCTGCATGGGGTTGGCCGATTATCTCGGCTGGGATTGGAAATCGAAGGCGGGCGTTCCGATAGTCAACGTGCCGGGCTGCCCCGTCCAACCTGACAACTTCATGGAGACGGTGCTGTACCTGCTTTATCTGGCGGCGGGCTTAGCTCCGATGATTCCGCTTGATGACGCGGGACGACCGACCTGGCTCTTCGGCAAGACTGTTCACGAGGGATGTGATCGTGGGAGTTATTACGAGCAGGGAGATTTCGCCACCGAGTACGGCTCTCCGAAGTGCATTGTGAAGCTCGGCTGCTGGGGGCCTGTCGTCAACTGCAACGTGCCGAAGCGCGGCTGGATGGCCGGCATCGGCGGCTGTCCGAACGTCGGCGGCATCTGCATCGGCTGCACGATGCCGGGCTTTCCGGACAAGTTCATGCCGTTCATGGACGAGCCGCCGGGCGCGAAGATTTCTTCTTCCACCATCAGCATCTACGGCGCGGCCATTCGCGCTCTGCGCCACGTGACGCAGGCCACAGTCAACAAAGAACCGAAGTGGCGGCACAATCGTCCTGAGCTTACCACCGGCTATCAACCGCAAGCCTACATGCAGAAAAAGGAGCGATAAGTCATGAGCACGACCACGACCACAAGGACAGAGGCTCCGGCCAAGCCGCGCACGCTCGTTGACATGAACTGGGACCCGATCACGCGTATCGTCGGCTCTCTCGGCATCTACACCAAGATTGACTTTAACAACAAGGAGGTCGCCGAATGCTACTCGACCTCTTCGATCTTTCGCGGCTACTCGATTTTCATGACGGGCAAAGACCCGCGCGACGCGCATTTCATCACCTCTCGCATCTGCGGCATCTGCGGCGACAACCATGCGGTCTGCGCCACCTACGCGCAGAACATGGCCTTCGATGTGCGGCCACCAGCAATGGCTGAGTGGATTACCAATCTCGGCGAAGCCGCCGAGTACATGTTCGATCACAACATCTTTCAGGATAATTTGGTCGGCGTGGATTTCTGCGAGCAGATGGTCAAGGAGACGAATCCGTCCGTGTGGGAGAAAGCCAAGACGACCGAAGCTCCGAATGCAGACAAGCACGGCTACAAGACCATCGCCGACATCATGACGGCCTTGAATCCTTTCTCAGGCGAGTTCTACCGCGAGACATTGCACGTCAGCCGCTACACGCGCGAGATGTTCTGTCTGATGGAAGGCCGACACGTGCATCCTTCGACGCTCTATCCGGGCGGCGTTGGCACAGTGCCGACGATACAGCTTTTCACAGACTATCTCGTCCGCTTGATGCGTTACTGCGAGTTCATGAAAAAGGTCGTGCCCTTGCATGACGACCTCTTCGACTTTTTCTATGAAGCCTTGCCCGGCTACGAGAAGGTCGGACAGCGTCGCATTCTTTTGGGCTGTTGGGGTTCATTCCAAGACCCTGCGGTCTGCGATTACACCTACAAGAACATGGACGAGTGGGGCAACGCGATGTACGTCACGCCGGGCGTCATCGTTGACGGCAAACTCGTGACGACCAATCTCGTTGACATCAACCTCGGTATCCGCATCCTTTTGGGGAGTTCATATTACGACGACTGGGAGAACGCGGAGACGTTCGTCAAGACAGACCCGCTCGGCAATCCTGTTGACCAACGCCACCCGTGGAATCAGACCACGACGCCGAGGCCGCAGAAACGCGATTTCGATAACAAGTACACATGGGTCATGTCGCCGCGCTGGTATCACGAGGGCGAACAGGGCGACGGCAGCAAGTATCTCGCGCTCGACACGGGCGGCGGGCCAATCGCGCGCCTCTGGGCGACCGCGCTCGCGGGCAAAGTGGACATCGGCTACGTCAAAGCGACCGGACAGAGCGTCAAGATTTACTTGCCGCAGACGGCCATGAAGCCGGAGGTCGAGTTCGAGTGGAAGATTCCGAAATGGTCGAACGCCATCGAACGTGACCGCGCTCGAACTTACTTTCAGGCTTACGCGGCGGCCTGCGCGCTGTATTTCGTCGAGCAGGCGCTCGCGGAACTGCATGCCGGACGGACGAAGACGTGGGAGCCTTTCAAAGTGCCCGAAGAGGCCATCGGCTGCGGCTTTCACGAGGCAGTGCGCGGCGTGCTCTCGCATCACGTCGTCATCCGCGACGGCAAGATCGCCAACTATCACCCGTACCCGCCGACGCCGTGGAACGCCAACCCGCGCGACATCTACGGCACGCCCGGCCCCTACGAGGATGCTGTGCAGAACACACCCATCTTTGAAGAGAACGGGCCTGACAACTTCAAAGGGATTGACATCATGCGCGCCGTGCGCAGCTTCGATCCCTGCCTGCCCTGCGGCGTACACATGTACCTCGGCAACGGCAAGGTCCTGGAGACGAGCCACTCGCCGATGTTTGGCATGGTGAAGTGATGTATGTAGGGCAGGACTTGTCCCTGCCCGCGTTTTCGTAATCGAATGAGCGGGCGAGGAGCGAGCCTCTGCCCCTACAATTTATGCACGAAGAGAAAACACTTCAACAAGGGATGCAGCGAATCGAGGGGCTGATTCGCAAGATAGAGAGTTTGCCTGATGCGGAAGCGCGTGCCAGCGCGTTAGAGCTGGTGCAATCGCTGATGGACTTTCATGGCGCGGGGCTTGATCGTCTGATGGAGATTGTCTCGGAGGCCGGAGAAGCGGGCGATGCCATCTTCGACAGTTTCGCTCGTGACGAATTGGTCGGAAGCCTGCTCTTGCTCTACGGCCTGCATCCCGTCACGCTTGAAACGAGGGTGATGCAGGCTCTCGATAAAGTGCGTCCCTATCTGGACTCGCACGGCGGCAACGTGGAACTGATCGGCATCGCTGATGACGTGGTGCGGCTTCGGCTTCAGGGAAGCTGCAAGAGTTGTCCTTCGTCTTCGATGACGCTCAAGCTCGCCATCGAAGAGGCCATCATGGCTGCGGCTCCCGATGTGGTGGCGATTGAGGCCGAAGGCGTCGCGGAACAACCAGCCCCGACCGGCTTCGTGCAGATCGGGAACACAAATCACAACGGCGGCTCACAAGCTACGGCGGGCGGCAAGGGTTGGGAAGATGTCTTCGATTTACACCTGCTCGCGCACAGTTCGATACAGGTGAAAGAGGTGCGCGGTCGCTCAGTCCTGTTCTGTCGATTGGGAGAATCGCTCTACGCTTACGGCGACAACTGCCCGGGCTGCGCGCAGCCTTTGCAGGGCGCACAGCTCGAAATGACAAACCTCGTCTGCCCACACTGCGGGCAGCATTACGATGTGATCCGCGCGGGGCGCGGGCTGGATCAACCGAACCTACACCTTGAGCCGTTCCCTCTGCTCGTCGAGCAGGGGAGGACGAAGGTGGCTTTGCCTAATTGATAATGGGGAGGACGATGATGGAAGATCAAGATAGCAAGTCAGAAATGCCGACGCACACGACGGGCACAAGACAGGGCGAAGAGATTAAAGACAAAGATGGAAAAGAGGCGGGTCGTCATGACGGCGAGACGACGCACGCAGACCGTCCCTCCGGCGGCTCAACCGCGAGAGATTCCACCGCCATCAATCCTGACAGCGTGGAGTCCGACTCGGACATGCCGAATATGCCGCCGGCCTGAAACCGCGCGCGGGATGTTGAGGCCGATTGAATGAAAAAGCTTTTCTTTGCGCTCTTTGCGTCTTCAAACTTCGCGCTCTTTGCGTTAAAAAATAACTTGACCGCAAAGAGCGCAAAGGAAAGCTCGCAAAGCACGCAAAGATATAACTTGCTCTTGCTCTAAAGTATGTCAAACAATCCTGAGAAGGATGATTCCGCCGTTCGCAATCCGCCATCCGTGATGAGCGTGCTGCGAAGGTTCGTGCGACCGCGAGCCGTCGCCGTCGAGCGTTGCGAGTTGTGCAGCACAGACTTGCCGCCCGACCATCAACACCTGGTCGAGCCGCAAACGCGACAACTGCTCTGCGCCTGCGAGGCGTGCGCGATTCTTTTTAGCGGTCAAGCGGACACGAAATACCGGCGCGTCCCACGCCGTATCCGTTACCTCTCAACCTTTCGTTTGACAGACGCGCAATGGGACAGCCTGTTGATTCCGATTGGCATGGCCTTCTTCTTTCACGGCACGGCGGCGGGAAAGACGCTCGCGCTTTATCCGAGTCCCGCCGGGGCGACCGAATCCTTGCTCGACCTCGAAGCGTGGGATGAGATCGTGCGCGACAATCCGGTCTTGCAAGAGATGGAGGCTGACACGGAGGCTTTGCTCGTCAACCGCGTGAAAGAGGCGCGTGAATACTATCTCGTGCCGATTGACGAGTGCTACAAATTGGTCGGCCTGATTCGCGCCTACTGGCACGGGCTGTCGGGCGGCGCGCTGGTCTGGGAACAGATCGACAAGTTCTTCGCGGAGCTGAATAATAAGGCAAAAGGAAAAAGTTAAAAGGCAAAAGTAGGCGGAAACCGCTTTTTCAGATTTGGAGAAACGGAGCGCTGAGATTGATTTTATCCTTATCACTTTTACCTTTTACCTTTTACCTTTTTACTTTTCATCATGCCTGATCTGAGTTTTCAAGTTGAGGGAGTTGAGGCCGTCGCTTTCGCGGCGTCTCCGTTGCTGGCGTTTAAGCTGCGTATCACGAACGCGGACGAGGCCGAGCGTGTGCAGACGGTTGCTCTGCGTTGCCAGATTCAGATTGAGACGACGCGGCGAAAGTACACGGAGGGCGAGCAGGAGCGGCTGCTTGATCTTTTCGGAGAGGTGGAGCGTTGGAGCCGGACGCTGCGCGCGATGCTCTGGACGCACGCGAGCCTTGTCGTGACGCCGTTTCAGGGCAGCACGCTCGTTGACCTTCCAGTTCCATGCAGCTTCGATTTCAACGTGGCCGCCACGAAATATTTCGCCGGACTCGAAGACGGCGAAGTTCCGCTCAATCTGATGTTCAGCGGAACGGTCTTCTATGAAGCGGCGAACGGAGCTTTGCAGGTCGAGCAGATTCCGTGGGACAGGGAGGCGAAATACAGGCTGCCCGTGCAGGTCTGGAAAGAGATGATGGACATCTATTATCCGAACACCGCGTGGCTCTGTTTGCGCCGCGATGTCTTCAACCGCTTGCAGCAATACAAAATGAATCGCGGGATTCCGACCTGGGAACAGACGTTGGAGAGTCTCCTGCCGAACGTCGCCGCCGTGGAGAAAGCAGAGCCGGAGATAGACGCCATCAGTGTTGAGGAGATAATTCAGTGATGAGCCTCGGCCTCGTGGAAAAAATCGCCAACGCAGTGCTCTACGAGGGATATATCCTCTATCCGTACCGCCCGTCGGCGGTGAAGAATCAGCAGCGTTGGAACTTCGGCGCGCTCTGCCCGCCAAGCTACAGTCAGGCGCAAGGGGGAACTGAGGCATGTGTGATGCAAACTCAATGTCTCGTGCAAGGAGATGAAAATAGCACGCTCGACGTAAAGGTCAGATTCCTGCACCTGCTTGAGCGCGAGATAGGCGAGCTGACGAAGCCGAGCGCGGAATTGGATGAAGGCGTCGAGCCGGACTTTCGCACAGTCGCGTCGCTGTCGGTCAACGGGCGACTCTTTCAAACATGGCAGGAAGCCGTCGAGCGCGACGTTCATCTGCCGAATCTGAGCTTGAGTGAGACTGTCGAGCAGCCGCGACGGTTGACATTCAATTTCCCGTCGAGCCGGACGCTTGAGCCTTTGCGTGACGAGAGCGAAGCTCAAATCGTCGGCCTCGTCATTCGCAGGCAACAGGCCATCGAAGGCGCGCTCGAAGTGATGGCCGAGCGCGTCATGGAAGAGGCATACAAGCTTACTGTTCGGATTCTGAATCTGACGCTCTTGAAAGACGCCGGGCTGAAGAGCCGCGATGAGGCGTTGATGCGCTCTCTCGTCTCGACGCACACAATCTTGAGCGTGCGCGACGGCGAGTTCATATCCCTGCTCGACCCGCCCGCAGCATTTCAAGAAGCCGGCGCGTCGTGTCAAAACACGGGGACGTACCCGGTCTTGGTCGGGGAAGATGGCGCGCGAGATTGTATGCTCTCGTCACCGATTATCCTTTACGATTACCCGCAGATCGCGCCGGAATCGGCGGGCGAGCTTTTCGACGGGACGGAGATAGACGAGATTCTGACCCTCCGCATCATGACGCTGACAGACGAAGAGAAGCGCGAGATGCGCGGCGCGGACGAACGCGCCCGCCAGATACTTGAGCGCACTGAGACGCTTCCCGCAGAACAATTGAAGAAGATGCACGGCGCGATGAAACAGGTTCAAGGTTCAAAGTTCAAGGTTCAAAGTCAAAACGATTTCAAACCTTGAACCTTGAACTTTATTCGGGTGAGCGATGAACGAGTGGGAATGGCAACTGCTTGAAGAGAAGACCGCGTTGGAGAGCGTGTCCGTCTCCGGCGTCGAGATAAAGCAGGGGATGCGCGTCCGTTTGAAGCCGCGCGCCGGGGGCGACATCTTCGACCTCGCGCTCAAAGGTAAGACCGCCATCATCGAAGCCATCGAGCAGGATTATGAAGGCAAAGTCCATTTCGCAGTCGTCCTCGAAGATGACCCCGGACGAGACATGGGGATGCTCAGACAGCCCGGTCATCGCTTCTTCTTCTCTCCCGAAGAGGTCGAGCCTGAAGAAGGTGAAGGTTGATGATAGAAGCCCAACGCATCCTCATCGCGGGCATCGGCAATATCTTTTTGGGCGATGACGGCTTCGGCTGCGAGGTGTTGAAGCGGTTGATGTTGCGCACATGGCCGGAGAGCGTGCGCGTGTTTGATTTCGGGATTCGCGGCTTCGATCTGGCTTACGCTCTGATGGACGGTTACGACGTGACCATCTTCGTTGATGCGACTCCGCGCGGAGGTGAACCCGGCACGCTTTACACCATCGAGCCTGACTTGAATGAGCTGGAAGAGCTTGACGCTCAGAGCATGATGGTTGAGACGCACGGCATGAATCCGATGAAAGTGCTGGCGATGGTGAAAGCGATGGGCGGCGAGTTTAAGCGTCTCCTGCTGGTCGGGTGCGAGCCGCAGACGTTCGGCCCCGAAGAGGGCTTGATGGGATTGAGCGACCCCGTCGAGGCAGCCGTCACGGAAGCGGTCGGCATCGTAGAATCGCTCATCACAAAAATTCTGAGCGAGCAGGGCGTTCAGGCTGGCGTCTGAATGCTGATTAGTTTTGGGAAAGGGGGAAGATGTCTGAGATGAAACACGATGAATCTTTGGAAAGAGATCACCGGAAGTCGTCGCACGTGAGCATCTGGTACATCGTCGGAGGCGCAGCCCTAGTGCTGGTCGCCGCCGGAGTGCTGACCTCGCTCCACGACATTCGGCGGTACTTGAGAATCAGGTCAATGTGAAAATGGTAAATGGTAAATGGTAAATCGTAAATAGAAAGAACGGCTTTGCTCTATTTACGATTTACCATTTACCAGCCGAGGAGAGGAGAAGGTTATGGGAAACGAAGGGTCTAATGACTCGAAAGATATGCTGTATATCGTCGGCGGGTTGGCTCTCTTGATCGCGGGCGCGGGTCTGATTATGGCGCATCCGATGGTGCGGCAGCAGTTGCGTGAAGGGCTGAGCCGCGCTCTTCCCGACGGCCTCCCACAGAGTTTGAGCAGCGGACTTTCGACAGTGGTTCCAGACCTCCAACGGTACATGAAGATCAGATCAATGTGAGGCGCAGACCGGACGCGGATTTAGACAGGCACACCGTTTTTCAATCCGCACTTCGAGACCCGCAAAGGGCAGACTCTTATGGGTGAAGATGAAAATAGGCGTGCCCGCTATCGTCTGGTTGCAGATGAGAGCCGGTTTACCGTGCAAGCGTTCGCCGAAGGATTATTCTCCGCCTTCGGCCACGACCCCGTGATCGCCATCCGCGACTTCACGGGCGAGGTCGAGTTCACGCCCGGCACGCTCTCCGACGCTTCCGTGCGAATGGCAATCAAGACGGACTCGCTCGCCGCGACCGATGATGTGAAGGAGAAGGATCGCGCTGAGATTGACCACATGATGCGCGCGGACGTGCTCGAAACCGCGAAGTACCCGGAGATTGTTTTCACGAGCACGAGCGTCACCGCGCAAAGGCTCGGTGAAGGACGTTACCGCGCCAGAGTCATCGGCGACCTGACGCTGCACGGCGTCACACAACATAACCTCTGGATTCAGGCGGAGGTCACAATCAAGGAAGAGAAGCTGCGCGCACAGGGACAGTTTTCACTCAAGCAGACCGATTATCAGATTAAGCCGGTCAAAGTCGCCGGAGGCACGCTCAAAGTTAAAAACGAGCTGAAATTCTCCTTCGAGATCGTAGCTGCAAAGCAGGAGTCAGAATTCAGGACTCAGAACTCAGGAGGACAAGGCTGAGAACCGCTTCTACAGATTTTCTTTGCTTCTGACTCCTGATTCCTGAATTCTGTATTCTGCTTTTATGCATGAGCTTTCCATCGCCATGAGCATGATCGAGATGGCTGCGGAGGAGGCCGAGCGGCGCGGCGGCGTTCGCGTCCATACGATTCATCTCAAACTGGGAAACCTGTCGGGCGTGGTCAAGGAAGCTTTGCATTTCTCCTACACTGTGGCCTGCGAGGGCACGCCGCTTGAAGGTTCGCAACTGGTCATAGAGGAAATTCCGGTCGTGGTCTATTGCCCTGCGTGCGAGGCCGAAACTGTGCTCGCCTCTGTTCAGCAATTCTGTTGCGCGCTGTGTCACGCCCCGACCTCTCAAATCGTGCGGGGCAAAGAACTGGAAGTCACGGCCCTGGAGATTGAATGATGAGCACACAACCACGTCTGGTCGAAGTCAGACAAAAAGTTTTGAAGCAGAACGACCTGCTGGCGCGTGAGCTGCGGCGACGTTTCCGCGAAGCGGGAGTCTACGTCGTGAGCATGGTTTCCAGCCCCGGCGCAGGCAAGACCGCTTTGCTCGAAAAACTGCTGACGCTGCTTCGCCAAGAGTGTCGCGTCGCAGCCCTCGTCGGAGACCTCGCCACGGACAACGACGCGGCGCGGCTGGCGCGCAGCCAAGCTCCGGTCAAACAGATTACCACCGGCACAGTCTGCCATCTCGAAGCCGCGATGGTTGAAAGCGCGCTCGACGGATGGAAGCTCGACGAGCTTGACCTGCTCTTCATCGAGAACGTAGGCAATCTCGTCTGTCCTTCAAGCTATGACCTCGGCGAAGACCTCCGCTTCGTCTTGATGTCTACCACAGAAGGCGAGGACAAGCCGCTCAAGTATCCGACGATTTTCAACACGGCTGACGTGGCCGTGATTACCAAGAGCGACCTTGCCGAAGCCGTCGAGTTCAATCTGGAAGCCGCGCACCAGAGCATCCAATCTGTGCGACCGGGCATGCGCGTCTTCGAGGTGTCGTCGAAAACAGGCGAAGGCGTGAACGAACTAATCCAGTTTCTCGCGTCACAAGCAGCCGCCACCGTGACGGCTGCCTGACGCGTCAGGCGCGGGAGGACGACGGAAGCGTCTCTTATGAGCAGCATCGAACATCATCCCGTGACGACTCGCGTTCAAATCATGGTGCGCGGGCTGGTGCAAGGCGTCGGGTTTCGCCCGTTCGTCTTCGGACTCGCGCACAGGCGCGCTCTGCGTGGCCGGGTCTTGAACAACACGACGGGCGTCCTCATTGATGTCGAAGGCGAAGGCGGGCAAATCGAAGAGTTCATCAACGATCTGAGAACACAAGCGCCGCCGCTCTCTTTGATCGAATCGTTCGAGTTGCGCGATCAATTGGAGGAAGCGAACTACTGCGACTTTCGGATTGTCGAGAGCGCGACCGAAGGAGAGAAGTTCGTTCCCATCCCGGCTGACATCGCCACTTGCGTTGATTGCCTGAGAGAGATGCTTAATCCGCAAGACAGGCGTTTCCGCTATCCTTTCATCAATTGCACCAACTGCGGCCCGCGCTTCACCATCATCGAAGGCATTCCGTATGACCGCGCGCAGACCACGATGCATGACTTCGAGATGTGCGAGGCGTGCCGCGCGGAGTTTTTGAATCCGCACGACCGCCGCTTTCATGCCGAGCCGACGGCGTGCGCGCTCTGTGGGCCGCGACTGTCTCTCAAGGACGCGCGCGGCCTCGCAGTCGAGCTTGAGTACGCTGCCGGAGAGGATGTCATCAGCCGCGTGCGCCGCCTGCTCTCGGATGGAATGATCCTGGTCATCAAAGGCGTCGGCGGATTTCATCTCGCCTGTGATGCGCTCAACAGTGAAGCTGTCGCGCGTCTGCGCCGGAGAAAATACAGGGAAGATAAACCGTTTGCCTTGATGGCAAGCTCTGTGGATGTCATCAGAAAATATTGTCTCGTCTCAGAGCAAGAGGAAGCGTTGCTCACGTCTTCGCGCCGCCCCATCGTCCTGCTCGAAAAGAAGAACGGCGCGGTTGTTCCCGCAGAGGTCGCGCCCCGCGTGAACACGCTCGGCTTCATGTTGCCGTACACGCCGATGCATCACCTGCTGTTGGAGAAGCTGGAACGCCCGCTCGTCATGACGAGCGGCAACGTCTCAGACGAACCCATCTGTTACGAAGATGAGGACGCCATACGGCGACTCAACAAACTGGCCGACTACTTCCTGTTTCACGACCGCCGGATTCACATTCGCACTGATGATTCGGTGGCGCGCGTCTCGTGCGGGCGAGAGATGCTGTTGCGTCGTTCGCGCGGCTACGCGCCCGCGCCCGTCAAGACCTCTTTCAAATTTGAGAGACAGATTCTAGCCTGCGGCGCGGAGCTGAAAAATACTTTCTGCCTCGCGCGCGACCAGTACGCTTTCGTCAGTCATCATATCGGCGATCTGGAAAATCTTGAGACGCTCCGCTCTTTTACCGAAGGCATCGAACATTACAAGCTTCTCTTTCATCTGCATCCCGAAGTGTTGGCTTACGATCTGCATCCCGAATATCTCTCGACTAAGTACGCGCATTCGCGTGAAGAAATTCAAACCAAGATCGGCGTCCAGCATCATCACGCGCACATCGCAAGCTGCATGGCCGACAACCACATCGAGGGCGAAGTCATCGGCGTGGCGATGGACGGTCTCGGCTTCGGCGCGGACGGGCGTTTGTGGGGCGGCGAGTTCTTCGTCGCAAACTTTCTTGAGGCGGAACGTGTCGCGCATCTTGAGTACGTGCCACTGCCGGGAGGCGCGAAGGCCGTCCGCGAGCCGTGGCGCATGGCCGCCGTCTACTTGCACAAAACATTCGGCGACGACTTTTTGAAACTGAATCTCCCGTTCGTTCACAAGCTCGATGCTCGCGCGTGGGCAACGCTCGATAAGATGGCGCGGACGGGCATGAACAGCCCTTTGACTTCGAGCATGGGCAGACTCTTCGATGCCGTGTCGGGCATGTTAGGATTAAGGGAAACGGTCAACTATGAAGGGCAGGCGGCCATCGAGCTGGAAGCAATCGCGTCGCGGAGTCATAGCGTTCAAGGTTACGAATTCGAGATAGACATGAGCGCGGGCGTCATCAAGGCGGAAGCGTTGATTCGACGCGCGGTGGAAGATTTGCTTGACGGCGTGCCGCCGCCCGTAATTTCCGCGAAGTTTCATCTCGGCGTGGCGCATCTGATTGCGACTCTGGCGCGGCACACGCGAGTTGAGCGGCGACTCAATCGAGTCGTCCTCTCCGGCGGAGTTTTTCAAAACACGTTCCTGCTGGAAAACGTTTGCCGCTTGCTCAAAGTTGAAGGCTTCGAGGTTTACACGCACAGCCGCGTGCCGACCAATGACGGCGGCATCAGTTTCGGTCAGGCGGCAATCGCCAACGCGCGACTCGCCGCAGGGAGAATTTAAAATATGTGTCTTGCCATACCCGGAAAAATCATCGAGATCGTTGACGCGGAGAATAACATCGCCAAGGTTGAGGTGGGCGGCGTCCGGCGCAATATAAACACCGGGATGCTCTCGGAGACGGAGGCGCAGGTCGGCAATTACGTCTTGATTCACGTCGGCTTTGCGATGAGCCGGATTGACGAGCACGAGGCCGCAGAGACTTTGCGCGTGCTCGAAGAGATTGGACAATACGAAGATGAGTTCAAGCAGTTTGAGACGACGATGGAGTAATCGTTCAAGAGGTTAAGACGAGATGGGCAAGGCGGCAGAAGATTTTTCGCGCTCCTTTTATCCGTTCCTGCATGATGACGAGAAGAAGCCGCAGGAGTTGATGGAAGAACTGCGTTTCTCATTGCTTGAGAAGGCGCGCGAAAGTGTGGACGTGAAGACGAAGTTTTTTGAAGATAACAAGGATACTATTCTGGCTGCGTCGCTTGAGATGGCGAAGGCTTTTCATCGCGGGCGCAAGCTGCTCGTCTGCGGCAACGGCGGTTCATCGACGGATGCTCAACATGTCGCCGTAGAGTTTATGCATCCTGTCACAGTGGGGCGCAAGGCTCTGCCCGCCATCTGCCTGACGAACGACATGGCGATGGTCACGGCGATAGCCAATGATGTCGGCTTCGATGACGTGTTCACGCGCCAGCTCATCGCGCTCGGTCAAGAGGGCGACACAGTGCTCGGCATCTCGACAAGCGGCAACTCAGAAAACTTGCTGCACGCCTTTCAGACCGCGCGACGGATGAAGATGACGACCATCGGCTTTGCCGGAAACGACGGAGGCAAGATGGCGGAGATGTGCGCCGACGGCAGGTTGGATTTCTGCCTCAACGTCCCGACCGCGAGCATACATCGCGTACAGGAAACGCACGTCACGATGTATCACATCATGTGGGACATGGTTCACACTTTCTTGCAGCACAAGTCGCTGGTTGAAGAGGGAGCTTGAAATGAAATTCATAGACGAATACAGGCAGGGCGACATCGCACATAAGCTGGCGAACGAGATTGCTCATTTGACGACGCGACCGCTCAAGATCATGGAGGTCTGCGGCGGCCACACGCACACTATCTTCAAGTACGGGATAGAGGACTTGCTGCCCGAAAACATCACGATGATTCACGGGCCGGGCTGCCCCGTCTGCGTCATTCCTTTGGGACGCGTTGATGATGCGATCTCGATAGCCCAGCAGCCGGGTGTCATCTTCACCACCTTCGGCGATGCGATGCGTGTGCCCGGCTCAAAGACAAGTCTGCTCGACGCGAAGGCGTCGGGGGCGGACGTGCGGATGG
This sequence comes from Pyrinomonadaceae bacterium, assembly GCA_036403295.1. Lineage (GTDB taxonomy): Bacteria > Acidobacteriota > Blastocatellia > Pyrinomonadales > Pyrinomonadaceae > JACMLC01. Next base: position 50,739 of record DASWRG010000155.1, on the reverse strand, counting down.
TCTACTCACCGCTCGACGCTTTGAAGATAGCCGTGAAAAATCCTGACAAGCAGATCGTCTTTCTCGCGCTCGGCTTTGAGACGACCGCGCCTTCGACCGCTTTAACCGTGCTTCAGGCGGCGAAAGATAAGGTGGAGAATTTCAGCATCTTCTGTAATCACATCACGATTGTGCCCGCGCTCAAGGCTCTCTTGGATTCGCCGGATTTACAGCTCGACGGCTTTCTCGGCCCCGGCCACGTCAGCACTGTGATTGGCACGCGGCCTTACGAATTCGTTCCAGCGGAGTACGGCAAGCCGGTCGCCGTCTCAGGCTTTGAGCCGCTGGACGTGTTGCAGTCTGTGTACATGATCGTCAAGCAGGTCGTCGAAGGGCGCGCGGAGGTCGAGAATCAATACGGGCGTTGTGTCAGCCGCGACGGCAACCGGAAGGCTTTGGAAGTTCTCTTTGAAGTCTTTGAGCCGCGCGGATTTTTCGAGTGGCGCGGCTTAGGCTCAATCGCGCACAGTGGCATGAAGCTGCAATCTCGATATGCCGCGTTTGATGCGGAATTGAAATTCAGCGTGCCGGGTTTGCGTATCGCCGATCCGAAAGCGTGCCAGTGCGGCGAGATTTTGAAGGGCGTGAAACGTCCGTGGGAATGTAAAGTCTTCGGCACGGCCTGCACGCCTGAGACGCCGATTGGCTCTTGCATGGTTTCAAGCGAGGGCGCGTGCGCGGCTTACTACAACTTCGGTCGGCTCTCGAAGATCGCCGAACGCTCGGCTGGAACATCATGACGGAAGAGTTCACTCCGAGTCCGCTCTTTCAAAGAGTCGAGAGGGCGCGGCGGAGAAAACACAAGTTTAGAGATGAGCAGATTACGCTCGCGCATGGAAGCGGAGGCCGCGCCATGCATGAGCTTGTCGAAGGACTGTTTCTCGAATACCTGCGCAACCCTTTGCTTGAAAAGCTCGAAGATCAGGCCGTCTTTGAGCTTCCAAATACCGACGGCGCGTCTCGTCTTGCCTTCACCACGGACTCTTACGTGGTCACGCCGGTCTTCTTTCCCGGCGGCGATATTGGCAAGCTCGCCGTCAACGGCACAGTCAACGACCTCGCCATGAGCGGCGCGCGACCGCTTTATCTTTCCGCCGGTTTCATACTGGAAGAAGGCTTCGCCATCGCGGAGTTGCGGCAGATTCTTGCGTCAATGCGCGCGGCGGCTGAAGAGGCTGGCGTGCAGGTCGTGACCGGCGACACGAAGGTCGTGCAGAAGGGAAGCGCGGATAAAATTTTCATCAACACGTCGGGCATCGGGGTGATTGAATCGCCCGCGCAAATCTCCGCCGCGCGCGCGCAGGCCGGGGACAAGGTTATCTTGAGCGGCACAATCGGAGATCACGGCACGACCATCATGATTGCGCGGGGCGAGCTTGAGCTTGAAACTGAGATTGAGAGCGATACCGCGCCGCTCAATTCTTTGGTCAGAGAGATGCTGGACGAAGCTGTGCGCGCGGGTTTGGCCGACGCGATTCATTGTTTGCGCGACCCGACGCGCGGCGGTGTGGCGACGACGCTCAACGAAATCGCGCTCAGCTCCGAAGTCTGCATTGAGATTTATGAAGAGCGCATCCCTGTGCGTGAAGAAGTCAAGGGAGCATGCGAGATTCTGGGACTCGATCCGCTTTACGTCGCCAACGAAGGAAAGCTGTTGGCTTTAGTCTCAAGCGAAACGGCAGAACCGTTGCTCAAGCGGATGAGAGAGAATATCTATGGACGCGACGCGTGCATTATCGGCGAAGTGAAACGAGAGCCGCAGGGGATTGTCGCCATGCGGACGGGTTTCGGCGGCACACGCATTGTTGACATGCTCGTCGGCGAACAATTGCCGCGAATATGCTAGGAGAAACTGCTTTGACACAGCTCAGCGCGTTTGCCCTCTTGGGACTCGGCCTCGTGTTCGGACTCAAGCACGCGACCGAAGCCGATCACATCGTCGCCGTCTCGTCAATCGTCAGCGAGCAGCGCAGCCTCTTGCGCTCTGCGCTCGTCGGCGCGCTCTGGGGAATCGGGCACACGGCTTCGCTCGTCGTCGTCGGCGTCATCGTCCTCGCGCTGCGGATTGCCGTCCCTGAGAGCGTCGCCAACTGGCTTGAGTTTGGCGTGGCCTTGATGATTATCGCGCTCGGCGCAAGCGCGCTGCTGCGTGCTTTGCGTCGCCGCCCGGACGTGCATCTACATCAACACAAGCACGACGGCGTCTCGCACGTCCACGTACATTTTCACGAACATGGGACGGAGCACACGGGGACGGTCGCCGCACACTCGCATGCCGTGTCGCGCGTCGGCTTCAAGCCTTTGCTCGTCGGCGCGATGCATGGCCTCGCGGGTTCGGCGACGCTCACGCTGCTCGTGCTCACGCAGATTAACTCGACCGCGCTCGGCCTGCTCTACCTCACAGTGTTCGGCATCGGCTCTATCTTCGGAATGCTTTTGATGTCCGGCCTCATCGGCCTGCCTTTCGCCCTCAGCGCGCGAAGATTCGACGGCGTGCATCACAGCCTGCAAACCGTAGCCGGAGCGTTGAGCATCATTTTCGGCTTGTGGTACGCCTACGAGACTGGCCTCGCCAGTGGCCTCTGGCAAAAGCTTCTCTAAAGCAAATTTCAATTGACGATACGACTGTAGGGCATGGCTAGTCCCTGGCCGCATCGTCCGCGAGGACGATAGGCAAGCTTCGCAATTCTTCAAGCTTGCCTGTCATCGTCAATTGATTCGCGCCTTCGCGCGGCGGGCAGTGACCAGCCCTCCCCTTACTGTTTTTTCAGCATTCGGCGTGGCCGCGTGACAGGTATTGCCCGATACGTTATGCTTTGTCGGCCACGCTTCGGGTGACTTCAAATCTCAAATTTGCGGAGAGGTGCAAGAGTGGCTGAATTGGCAGCACTGGAAATGCTGTGTACGGGGAACCGTACCGTGGGTTCGAATCCCACCCTCTCCGCCACCACGCTTCGCTTAATTTCAAAGCTCGGATTTGAAATTAAATATCAAGAGCGTGAGCATTCGAGCAGGACTGCCTGAATGTGCTATGCTAAACGCAGGCCGACCGCTCGCTTGAAAATTTATCAGACTTCGGGCTCCGCACAACGCCTTGCCTTGTGAACCCCGCCAGGCCGGGAACGGAGCAACGGTAGCAACGGCGGCGTGTGTTGCGGGTAAGTCCGGAGTCTGGCCACCTTTTAAAGCAGTGACAAGTGACGGGTGACAAGTGACGAGTAAGAACGGTTTTTAACTTGTCACCTGTCACCTATCACCTGTCACTTTTTATATGTCCTATCAAGTCATCGCACGCAAATGGCGTCCGCAATCCTTTGAGGAAGTCACCGGGCAGGAGCCGATCACGCGCACGCTGCGCAACGCGGTCGAGCATGAGAGACTGCATCACGCTTATCTCTTTTCGGGCGCGCGCGGCGTGGGCAAGACGACGACCGCGCGTCTCTTAGCCAAAGCCCTCAACTGTCACAAATCAAACAAGCCGACGCCGACGCCCTGCGCCGTCAGCGATCCAACAGCTTGCCCTTCATGCCGCGAGATTGCCGAAGGTCGCTCGATTGACGTGCAGGAGATTGACGCGGCCTCTGCGACCGGCGTCCAGAATGTGCGCGACAGCATCATTGACACCATCGGCATCAGTCCGGCGCGCGACCGTTACAAAGTTTTCATCATAGACGAAGTTCACATGCTCTCGCCTGCTGCCTTCAACGCCCTGTTGAAGACGCTGGAAGAGCCGCCGCCGCGCGTCGTCTTTATCATGGCGACGACCGAGAGCCATAAACTGCCCGACACGATTCTCTCGCGCTGCCAGCAGTTCGAGTTTCGCACTATCGCGGCTGCCAGGATCGCGGAACGCCTGCGCTTCATCGCCGCCGAAGAAAAAATCAAAGTCGCGGACGACGCCTTGCGCGAGATCGCGCGCGCGGGCGAAGGCTCTATGCGCGACGCGCAAAGCGCATTCGATCAGGTCATCAGCTTCGCGGGCGCGGAGATAAAGGCCGAAGATGTCGAAGCCGCGCTCGGCATCGCAGGCTCAGAAATGCTCGCGCGCGTGATGAACGGTATCGCGTTGGCGCGACCGGCGGACGCGCTCGCGGTGGTTGACGATCTGGTGATGCGCGGTCACGACCTGCGCAACTTTTGCAGAGACCTCCTCGCGCACCTGCGCGATCTCCTGGTCGCCAAAGTTTCGGGCGAGAAGGATGGATTTTTGGATTCATCGTCAGCCGACCGCAAGGAGTTGAGACGACAGGCCGCGAGCTTTACCGAATCCGACCTGATACGCTTTTTCCACTCGCTGACCGAAACGGAGAACAGCCTGCGCACGGCTGCGCATCCGCGTTATCAACTCGAAGTGGGACTGGTCAAGCTGATGGAGATGCGGCGGCTCGCTCCGCTTCAGCAGCTCATCGAACGCCTCGACGCGCTCGAAGAAGCTTCGAGAACAGGCAAAGCTCCCGCGCCGCGCACGCCGCCGACGGGCGCGGGCGGCAGCAATTCTTTAGAGACCGGCAGCAAATCCTCCAAGACCTCTCAGCCTCCGCGCGGCTCGCGCGCCGTCGAAATTTCGCGCGACGCGGACGCGCCCGAAAGCGCGAGCTTTGCGCCCGACGAGCCTCCGTTTGACGGCGTCGGCGGCACGGGTGCGACCGCCGTCGCTCCCGCGCTCACGCTCGTGCCTCCGGTCAGTCCGCCGCCGTTGAATGAGGAAGTCGTGACAGCTTTTACTGCGCCTCCTCCCACGCCGCCAGCTTCCGCCGCGCCGCCTGCTTCACAGAGCGCGAGCGCGCCCGCCGCTTCCGGCTCGCCGGTCGCGCAGATTAAAGCCGCGCTCGAAAAGCGTCGGCGCATGTTCCTCGTGACTGCGCTCGACGCCGCGCACAGGGCGAGCGTCGAGGGCAATGAGCTGTGCGTTGAGTTCGCGCCCGAAGCCAAACACCTGCGCGACACGCTCGCCAAGCCTGAGAGCGTGAAAATCCTGCGCGAAGTCTGCCGCGAACTGCTCGGCCACGACATCGGCGTCCGCATCAGCATCAAAGAGCGCGGCGCGACTGGCGACGACATGCCGCTCTCCAAAGATGATGAAGCCCGCCGCGACAAACAGCAGCTGCGCGAAATGGCCGAACAGCATCCGGCAGTCCAACAAATCCTCCAAACCTTTCACGGCGAGATCGTTGACGTGCGCCGCGTCGAGCAGAAACCGCCCGCCGCAAACCCGAAGCCGGAATAAGATTAACAGCTCCGAAACAGCGGCATCACAGCAGCCCATCCCAATAGCCATCCGTGATAAGCTATCAAAGATAGCGTTAGGCTTCCGTTGAATGATTTTGAGGGAAGCAGCTTTTTATAGACCTAATGCTTCACGGGTTCGGCGTCCGACTATGCCGTCGGGAGTCAAACCATGTCTCGCTTGAAAAGCGATGACTGCCGCGTGAGTCCCCGGCCCGAAGATACCGTCCGTCCCTAACTCTTCGCCTTGCTCATTCAATTTTTCCTGTAACCTTTTGACCATTTGCCCGCGATCACCAATACTTAAAACGGCTTCGGGCAGCGTCGCGGGTGCGCCAGTGAAAATTCCTGCCGCATGTAACTCTCGGACTTTCTGGTCGCTCAACTCAAAATGCATGCTATCTTCGACGGGAAAGCCCGCTCCCCAAAACCATCTATGACGATTGAAAATTGGCGCAATGCGGGCCGTCCCAACTTGCACCTTCCGTCCCCTGTCACCGCGCGGATCGAGCACGCCGTTTAGGGTGAGGTCAATGGCCGTGCCCCACGAGTGATTGCTAATAGACGAGCGAGAGCCTCTCACCAGCCGCGCGCAAAACATGCCTTCTGTGCCAAGACCTGCAAAGACCTCCGGCTCTTCTTGTTGAATATCTCTCAAGACTTCCTTTAAAGAGTCAATGGCTGGCGCAAGCCCTGTCACACTAAACGGACCTACATCTTCCGTTCTCATCAGGCTCCGTAGAACGGCATTGGTGACCGGCTGGCAATTGTTATTAAAATCTCCCCTCGGATTACCGAGAAGGGCTTTCATAGTCATTTGCCTCGCTCCATTGAGTCCGGGATTGATCCCGTCGGGAATGGGAATTAAATCAGTGATCGCCATTTTTGCTCCTTTCGATGTTTCAGTGAAAATTTCAAAGCCGGGCTGGTCTGCTCGCCGGTTTGAGATAAAAGCAATATCCTCGCGCCTATGCTCTTCTAAATATCAATGCGCTTTTGAGGCGAAACCTTTCATACTGCTAACGGTTAAAGAGATAGGGTTTTCATACTTTACCTCTCATCATTCCCCACAGCTTGCGCTGTGGGCTACTGATATATCGTCACTGCCGTGACTTTTTCTGATTGCCATTTCTTTCTCGAACCCAAAACCAAATCCGCGCGTATAGACGGGTGGAGGTTTTTATTCGAGATGCGCGATCCATTTCTGGCAGGTGTGCTGAGTTTGCTCGTGCCCGGCGTCGGGCAGTTGTATAACGGTAGGATTCTGGCGGGCGTGTTGTGGCTGCTCTTCACTCCCGGTTTCTGGATTGGGACGGGCGGCACGCTCGGTTGGGTTTGTCACCTCGTGGCGGCGTGGTGCGCTTACAGCTACGCCAAAGAGCATCCGGTTCGTCATTAATCAATCAAGCGCTCGTCAGCGATGCTTGTCGCGTTGCCAGCGCTGCCAATTATGCCAGCGATATTTAATGCCGAGCGAGTGGCTGGTTTGATGCATGCCGAGCAAGACCTTCGAGCGCAGTTTCAGGTAATACCAGATGAACGAAGCCACCTCGGACGCTTTCGCTTTCGCCTCGTGCGATAAAGGGGGCGCGTCCGCCAACTCTTCCGATTCTTCGGCCTCAATCTTTTTACGATAATAACGGGACTTGCGGTTCGCGTGCTCAGGCACTGTGCCCGGAATCGCAAAGCCTCTGTAACTCAAATTGCAGCTATCGCAGAGCAGGCTCTGAATTCCAACCAGACGCCAGAGCAGCGCAGGCTTCTCGTAGCCGCGCCGCACACGCGAGCTTCCACATTTCGGGCAATGTAATCCCATCACGACACCATGATTAAATGATAGCTCAAATATTTATTTTAGATAAATAAACCAAGACGCGATATTGTTTAGCCGCCGAAGATGTCACAGAAAATCAAAATATTTTGCCTTGTAAGAACTACGAAAGCTAAGGTATCGTATTCATCACCATGTATAGGCCATTCAACACTGTCGTTAAAATAGATGAAGGGGAAAAGACCATCTATCTGAATACGGAACAGGCGGTGCGGATAGAAATTGATAAAAGCAAGCCCGAAGTCGTTCTCTTAATGTCAAATGGTAATCAATACAAATTAGTTGATCAGCAAGCACAGCAGTTCATAAACTGGGTTGTCGAAGGATGAGCGAAGAAACCACCAAAGATCAAGATGGACGCTCATTTGAAGAGAAGGTATTAGCATCGGTCAATTCGATGTTAGTCACGCTCACCTCATTCGATAGCCGACTTGCGACTCTGGAAACACATCTTGAACGTCAGGCTCTGGAAACAAAGCCGATGTGGGAGAAAGCATTGGCGGAGATAGTTGAAACCCGTACTGAGATGATTCAACGGTTTGATAACTTAGAACGCAAGCTTGATGTGATTAATAAAGACATGCTGCAACTTCGAGCAGACCAGAGACATGCGGAAAGTCGTCTTGATAAGTTGGAGCGCGGTGGCGGCGAAATGTTAGAGGTTATGTGAATAATTCTAAGCCATAAAAGAAGGCCAGTGCGAAAAAGGCAAAAGTGAGGAAAGCATTCAAGTCTTCCTCACTTTTGCCTTTTGCTTTTCCCTTTACTTATGTATCGGATATTTAGGTCGCTTCGGCACGACGGGCGGCGTCTTTTTCATTTCATCGAGAGCCACCTGCACGGCCTTCTCAAGCTGCGGGTCGCGTCCCGCCATCCAGTCGCGCGGCGTGATCTCGACCGGATAATCAGGCCGTACGCCAGCGTTCTCAATGCCCCAACTCGTGCCGTCAGGATTGTAGGCCGCGCGGTTCGGCAGTTGGATGCGGCCTCCGTCAACGAGACGCGGCGTGAAGACGTAAGGGCCGATGCCCGCGCCGTAGGTGCGCCAGCCGACGATGGGGCCGACGCGCGCGAGCTTGTACATAAAAGCGAAAGTCTCGGCAGCCGAGCCGTTGTGCTCGTTAATCAAAAGCACTTTCGTCTGCGGCCCCGGATTGACGGGAGTCGCGATGTCATCTCCTTCACGAAACCTGTAATAGTAGATGGGCTTTCGCTCAAGCCATTCGATTAAATAATCGGGCGTGATGCCGCCGCCGTTGTAACGCTGGTCGATGATGACGCCCTGTTTGTCGCCGTAGCCGGTCAGGCCGCGTATGAAATCCATGATGCCGTCGCCGTAATTCTCCACGTAGATGTAACCGAGCTTGCCGCCCGAAAGCTCTTCGACGCGGCGACGATTCCGCTCAGCCCAGTTGACGCGCCGCAAGTTGTTTTCGCCCGGCGCGGGGAAGACGGTCAGCGTGCGCGCGCCCTCGCCATTGGCGTTCGGTCCGACAGTGATCTTCGTCGGCTTTGTGGCCTTGCCATCAAAGTAGCTGTAAATATTTTTCGTCGCGTCAATCTTCTCGCCATCAACCGCAAGCAGGTATTCGCCCTCGCGCACGTTGATGCCGGGACGGTCGAGCGGCGCAGTCACAGCATTGCTCGGCGAGTTATAAGAGAAGGAGCGATAGATGCGTTTGAAGCGATAATGGCCTTCGGCTATTTCGTAATCCGCGCCGAGCAAGCCGGTGCGACTTGGCGCGCCCGCAGGCGGAGGAGCGTCGCCGCCTCCGACTCCCAAGTGACTGATTGAGATGTGGCCGAGCATTTGCCTGAGCAGGTTATTCAAATCGCTGCGCCGCGTGATATTCGGCAGATACTCCGCGTACTCTTTTTCAAGGAGCGGCAGATTTTGCCCGTGATGATTCGGGTCATAGAACCAGTCGCGCATGATGCGCCAGGACTCTCTATAAATTTGCTGCCATTCGGCGCGCGGGTCAACCGAGACTTCGAGCTTCTTCAAATCAAGCTTGCCCTCGCCCTCTTTCGGAGCTTCATCCGTCGAAGATAAGAACCATTCGCGTCCTTTCACGTAAAGCAGACGCTTGCCGTCGCGCGAGAGTTCGTAACCGTCAATCTCTTCCAACATCTTCTCAAACTTCGGCGGCTTCGTCAGATCATATCTGTACATCGCCGTCGTCGGTTGAGAGCCGGGCGCGGGCGACTTCGGCCACTCAAGCACGGTCGCGTAAAGCAGGCCGGGCTTGCCCGCGATCAACTCCGCGTAGTCGCGCGGCGCGAGCGGCAGTTCGACGACGCGCCGGTTGAGATTCTCAAAATCTATCCGAACCGAAGAAGCCGTTTCTTCAACTTTGGCTTCCGCGTTCGGCTGCCCGTTCGGGAGCAGAGGCGACTGTGCGTCCGTTTGCAAGACGAAGGCGTAAATCTTGCGCGTCACGAGCGGTCGCGCAAACTCGCCGTTCAAAACTCCCCAGCCGAACTCGCTCGTCCCCGCGTTCGGGCTTGAGACGAAGTAAAGATATTTGCCGCTCGCGTCGAAGACAGGAGCTTCCGAATGCGTGCGCCCGTCCGTCATTTGATGCAGCTTGCCTTCTATCATGTCGTAAACGAAGACCGTGCGAACGCGATTGTGCAGGTGCTTTGAATAGACTAGCCAACGGCTGTCGGGCGACCACTTCGGAAACCATTCCTCTTGATAAGAGTAGGGCGAAACGTCCACGCGCACGGTCGTCCCGCGCTCGACATCCGCGCACCAGATGGCGAGCCGCTTGTCTGTGAAGGCTATCTTTTTCGAGTCCGGCGACCACGTCAGCTCTCTATAAAAAGAGGGCTGCGCTTCAATCGCAATCTTCTTGACCGCGCCCGTGCCGTCCGCCGCGCGAACGTGCAGTTGATACTCGCCCGACTCGTCTGAGAAATAGGCGAGCAGCTTTCCGTCCGGCGAGATGGACGGATAACGCTCCGCCGCGCCCGAAGTCTTCGTCAGATTTTCCGTCTCGCCGTTTTTCGGATTGAGCGTCAAGACTTCGCCGCGCGCGTTGAAGATGACGCGGTCGCCGTTTGTGTTGAGCGTCACCCAATCAATCAGGCGCGCGACGTTGGCCGTGCGCGGCTTGAGTTCCGGCGTGTCCGCGTTGACGCGCACTTCGATCATATGCTCCTGATTATTTTTGAGGTCGAGCAGATGTATGCGCCCCGCTTGCAAGAAGACGATTGCGCCCGCGCCTGCCGCAGCGACGCGCACGCCGTGCCGCTCGTAATTGGTCAACTGCTTGGTCTGCTTCGTCGCCAGATCATAAACGTAAAGATTGAAAATGCCCGTGCGGTCTGAGATGAAATAAATTCTGTTTTCAACCCACATCGGATTGCGGTCGTTGTAATCGCCAGCAGGCAACTTCTCAAGCGAGCCGTCTTTGAGATTCGCCAGCCAGACGGGCGATTCCATCCCGCCGCGATAAAATCGCCACTCGCCGAAAGAGGTGAGCGGCGTGTAGGCTATGCGCTGGCCGTCCGGCGAGTAAGAGCCTGCGAAAGCCTGCGGCAAAGGAAGAGCCTGCGGGAACACGCCGTCCGTCGAAATCGTGTACAGCCGGAACACGCCCTCTTCATCACGATGAGATTGAAAGAGTATCTGCTTGCCGTCGGGCGTCCATCCCATCACCTGGTCGTCTTCGGGCAAGTAAGTCAACTGCCTCGCCTCGCCGCCGGATGAAGGCATCACAAAAACCTTCCAGACGCCGCCGACCTGTCTCGAAAAAGCGAGCTGCGCCCCGTCCGGCGAATAGACCGGAAAGCTCTCTTCCCCCGGATCGGTCGTCAAACGCCGCGCCTCGCCGCCCGCCCGCTCGACCGTCCAGATGTCGCCCGCATAACCGAACGCGATCTGAGTCTGATTGACCGTCAAGCGAAAAATAATAAACGGCCCGCTCGTTTGAGCCTGCGAGATAAAGGCGGTCAAGATTATGAAAGCTGATGTGAGCAGAAGCTTACGCATTTAACTTTTCTCCTTGCGTGGGGACTGACTTTGAGAGTGAAAGCTTTATGGGGGAGTTAGATAAAAGTCCTGAATAAAAGTCCCGAACAAAAGTCCCGAACGTTTGGCGGCTCTGCCGCCCGATGTGCGGAAGGTCTCTGACCTTCCGTCAAGCTTTCTAAATTAAAGGGGCTATGCCCCTCGTCTCCATTCGATTCGATCAATATTAACTGACAACGGCTCATCAACGGCGGCGCACTTTTGCCAGAATCTAACACTTGACCAACGATACTCGGTCGCGCTCTCGACCAACCCTGCGCGCACAGGATTCTGATGAATGTAGTTTACCTTCTGCATAAACATTGCCTCGCTGAAGATGGAAAGCGCATTCGATTCTTGTTGCCAGAGCGAATAACGATGTTTGCGTTTCCACTCTTCGTGACGCAGCTTTTCAAGTGAAGCGCTGTAGTTTTTCTCTTTCAAATATTCGATTACGCGATGGCCGACGGTGCCCTTCACATATCGCAGAACATCGGAAGCGACTGTGGGCTGATTAGTCAACAGATGCGCATGGTCAGGCATTATCACATAAGCGAAAAGTAGAAACACACCGGATTGCCGCGCTTCATCAATCGCTTTGCAAGTGACGAGCTTGATTGCCTCGTTCTTAAATACCGGCAGACGATCTTTGGCGACGACCGTGAGATACAAACTTTGAGTATCTCTCGATATTCTGAATTTATCAGTCGCCATGGGAATGAGGGGCATAGCCCCGATAAAGAAACTTTCATTATCGGAAGGTCAGAGACCTTCCGCACATCAGGCGGCAGAGCCGCCGTACGAAAACATTCTCAGACGAAAGCATTCTCAAAGGTCAGGCATTAAATCAAAAAGCCTAAACTCGGTTAAGGTACGTCGAAGTGCTCGCGGTTGTTCCATCACAGGCTCATCAAAATAAACGGATGGGCAAGTTGATTTCTTACAAGCCATGTCGTTTTTATCTTCCACTCTAAATCAAAGAAGTTTCGTGCGGCAAAGCGTTGCCTTTGAATCTCGCCGCGCTGAGGGGCTTTGCGTCGAGGAATTTGGCGTGCCCGTCGAGAATCATCTCGGCGGCCATGCGTCCGGCGGCGGGCGAGTGCATGACGCCGTGACCGCTGAAGCCGCCCACTACGAAGAGGCCATTAACCTCCGGCGCTTCGCCGATAATCGCGTGATGGTCTGGCGTCATCTCGTACAGCCCCGCGCGACAAAGCTGCTTGTCAATCCCTAAATTCTTCCAGGCGGGAACGCGATGCCGCGCGTGCGCGAGAATCTTAGCGTTAAAGCCCGTATCGTATTCGGTCTTGAAGCCATACTCTTCAGAGGGGTCAGGCCACGCGAGCAGGATATTGGTTTGCGGCGCGTTGCCGTCCGGGCGAAAGTGAAAGCCGTTTGAGATGTCAATCACCATCGGCAGCTTAGCAGGCAAAGGCTCGCGGGCGCGCACGCTGGCGAGTTGTCTGCGTAGCGGCTCGACCGGAATCGTCGTGCCCGCGAGGCGCGCGACATTCGCCGCCCACGCTCCCGCGCAGCACACGACCACGCGCGTAGAAATTTTACCGCGCGTCGTCACGACGCCGGTCACGCGGCCACGCAACGTCTCAATACCGACGACTTCCGTTCCCAACCAGAGACGCGCGCCGCGCTCGATGGCGCGCCCGGTGAAGCCGCGCATGACCGCGAGGGGTTTGATAAATCCGTCCGTCTGGCAGAAGCTTCCGCCCGTCACATCATCCACGCGAAGGAAGGGAACGCGCGCGGCGATCTCTACGGGCGTGACCAGCTCGACCTCTTTCAAGCCGAGGGCGCGTTGCAGCTCGTAACTCTTTTTGAGCGCGGCGAGCTGTTCTTCATTGGTGGCGATGAAGAGATAACCGCGCGGCTCGTAGCCCGAAGCGTAGCCCGTCGCCTCTTCAAACTGCGAAAGGAAATCTATCGAATAGAGCGACATGCGTATATTGATCTCGGTGGCAAACTGCGCGCGCACGCCGCCCGTCGCCACGCCCGTCGAACCCATGCCTTGCCGCTCCGCGCGCTCGACGACAATGATGTCGCCCGCGCCGCTTTCAGCCAGATGATAGGCCACGCTCGCGCCGATGACGCCGCCGCCGATGATGACCGCATCCGCGCTCTCCGTCATGCTCTGCTCCTTCGGACGAGATTTTAACAGTAAGTAAATTTATTTAGTAATGGTTTGGTTTGTGGGTTGTGTTAAGCAGGAAGAAGAAGTCTCGCGCAAAGGCGCAAAGAAGAGCATGCAAGCAGCAGTAAGCATTCAACAACTTTGCGGTCTTCTTTGCGCCTTTGCGCGAATTTATATCCTCGCAACTGATGAGTGATGAAAGAGCTAGAGTCATGCGCTTGATGCGCTATAGTTCAGTTTAGCCTTGAACTCACAGATGCCGAACGCCCGAATTAATCGGGCGGGAAGCATTGTATCAAGGCTTCAATCTTGCGAATGGAAATCAACCTATTTCCGCTCCGGTTGAATGAATTGTTAGGCGGCGGTGATACGCGAAAGAACCCTACCGACATTTACAGCCCTTGAGGATACTCTTACCGCCAATTGCCCCGACCACCTTCGAGAGAAAGCGTTGCCAGACAGGATTGTTACTTGGATTGTTCCCCTTCTTACTATCACATGGTATATACACGGGGAAAGCCACACTCTGACGGTCGGGATAATGGCGAATGACTACCTCCTGCCATCCAGGCGTCAGATAGCCCCGCCACGCTTCCATACAGTAAGAGGTATCGGCGGTTGCGGTTGCCGTGCGAATCTCCTTTTGACAGGGGCCGCGCGCAATTATCTGGCGCACTTTGCGCATCCGACTCTGTGAGAGCCGTCGTTCTGTCATTGTGCCGTTACCATACTTAGAGATCACTGTGCCGTCCTCGAAGACCTGTAGTTCTCCGGCACATGCTTTCAGTTCAAGCAATACAGGCGCGGGCTGACTCTGGGCGCACACGGGCGTCAAGGCGGCGGTAAGGCAGTATATGGCGCAAAAACGCAACACATGGAAATGTCTATAAAATGGGAACTTCATGACCCCTTTCTTTTCGCCGCCTAACGATTGAGTTGACGCGGCGGCGCGAATTCAATCAAGCATCGCCGGATCAGTCATGATGCGAAACACGCTCCCGCCGCTCGCGTCCAACGATTTGTTCGGCGGCATCTATGATGAAGCGGAATAAGTCTCGACGACTTCATAGGTGCCGGGTTCGAACTTCGCAATGGTGAGCGCCTCCTGTAAGTACGGCAGAGGCGCTGGATTCTGACGCATAGCTTCATAATCCTCCATACTGCGCCATTGAGCGTACATTACGACTTTGGTGCCATCGAGGCCGCGATGTAAGCTCGCGGAAATGAAGCCCGGCGCGTGGCGCACAGCCGTGTCGGTCGCGCGAGCGAGCAAGTCAAGAAGTTGTCGTTGATTCGCGGGCTCAACTGTAAAGATATTAATGAACGTTACCAGCTTATTGCTCTTAGAAATTATGGTCATAAAAATCCGGTATGACGCCGAACTACAATTAGACGTACTAATCGCCGTGTTGAATTACGCCAATTTAGCCGCCTAATCTGCCGGGCTTCGTCAAATTGCTAAGAGATCTGTAAGCCTAGTGGATTAGGCCGCCTTTGCGCTTTTCAAATGATGAGAGCCGAGAGTTAAACCTTATTCTCTCCGCTCTCGCAATATGTTGGCTGCTTCGCGTGGCTGATATTTCCCTAGTCTTCCTCCTCCGCCTTAATTCTGCCCTCGGCTCGCGCCTGCTCGACGATCTTCTGTGCGATTTGCCCCGGCACCTGGTCGTAGTGTGAGAATTGCATGTGGTATGAGCCGCGCGCGGCGGTGATGGAGTTGAGCTTGGATTGATAGTCGAGCATCTCGGCCATCGGGACCTGGGCTTTGATGACCTGCTGGTTGCTGCGCATCTCCATGCCTTGCACGCGCCCGCGACGCGAGTTGAGATCGCCCATGATGTCGCCGCTGTACTCCTGCGGCGAGGTCACTTCGACATCCATGATCGGTTCGAGCAGCGTCGGGCGGACTTTATCAATCGCCGCGCGGAAGGCTTTGCGTCCGGCGGCGCGGAAAGAGTGCTCGTCCGAGTCAACCGTGTGGTATGAGCCGTCAACGAGCACAGCCTTGAAGTCAACCATCGGATAGCCAGCGACCGCGCCCGTCGAGGCGGCGTCGATGATTCCTTTCTCAATCGCCGGACGGAAGTTTTGCGGGACTGCGCCGCCGAAAATCTTGTCTTCAAAGACAAAGCCTTCGCCGCGCGGCAGTGGCTCGAAGATGACTTTGCAATCGCCGAACTGCCCGCGCCCGCCGGTCTGTTTCTTGTGTCGCCCCTGCACCTCCGCGCGCTGCGTGATGGTTTCCTTGTACGGAACTTTCGGCGGATGCAAAGTGACTTCGACGCCGTAACGCTTGCGGAGCTTATCGATCACAGTCTCGACGTGTACCTGGCCTGAGCCGGAGAGCAGGAATTCTTTGGTCTGCGCGTCGCGGTCGAAGTGGAGCGCGGGGTCTTCCTCTAAAATTTTATGAAGGGCAACGGAAATCTTCTCTTCGTCCTGACGCGACTTCGGCTCGATGGCGAAAGCGATGGCGGCTTCCGGGTATTGCACGCCGTCGTACACAATCGGCGCGGCCTTGTCCGAGAGCGTGTCGCCCGTCAGCGTGTCTTTCAACTTCACACAGGCGATGATGTCGCCCGCGTGCGCTTCGTCAATCTTGTCAAGCTGCTTGCCCTGAACCGAATGCAGCGCGCCGAGGCGTTCCATCGTCCCGCGCGTGGAGTTGAAGACGTTGGCATCGTGCTTGACGTGACCACTGATGATTCGCATGACGTTGATGCGTCCGGCGAACGGGTCTGCGATGGTGCGAAAGACGTAAGCCGAGAAAGGCTCGCTGTCCGCGTACTTGCGCGTCAGAGGTTCACCGCCGTCGCCGTCAACTGACGCGCGCCCGTGCTCTGCTTCATGCGCCGCAGGATTCGGCGCGAGGTCTACGATGTGATCGAGCAGGGTTTGCAAGCCGACGAGCGTCGTTGACGAAACCGCGAAGACCGGACAGAGCTTGCTGCGCTCAATCGCTTTCCTGACGTTCGGCACGATGTCTTCTTCCGGCAGCGTCCCTTCCGCAAAATATTTCTCCATCAAAGCATCGTCGGATTCCGCGACCAACTCGATCAGTCTCTCTCTGGTCTTATCAACAATCTCGCGCCCGGTCGAAGGAATCTCAATCTCTTTGGCCTTGCCGTTCTCGTCGTACTCGTAAGCCTTCATGTGCAGGACATCCACGACGCCGCGAAAATCTTTCTCCTGGCCGATGGGCAGCGTGAAGGGAATGATGGCGCGGCTAAAGGTGCTCTGCGCGCTCTCCAGAGACGCGCCGAAGTCCGCGTGCTCTCTGTCCACGCCGTTGATGACCATAAAGCGCGGCAGCATGAACTCGTTCGCGTAAGCCCATGTCTTCTCGGTCTGCACTTCGACGCCTTTGACGCTGTGCACGACGGCGAGCGCACAGTCTGCGACGCGAAGGGCGGGGCGCGCGTGCGAGATAAAAGCGGCGTAGCCGGGCGTGTCTATGAAATTGACCTTCGTGTCTTTGTATTCGAGATGCGCGAGCGAGGTGTTGAGCGTAATCTTGCGCGCGATGGAATCTTCTTCGTGATCGGTGACGGTCGTGCCTTCGTCAACTTTGCCCCAGCGCGGGGTCGCTCCGGCGACGTAGAGGAGGGAACTGACGAGCTGCGTCTTGCCCGCGTCGCCGTGCCCGATGACGGCAAGGTTGCGAATCAAATCTGTTGGATATGCTTTCATGGCTGTAAAAAGATTTTCCTTTCAAACAGTATTATTCGATGGAGAAGGCTGGATGCTCCGGGTGAGTGTGTAATTTAGCCGAGCGGAGCGGGGAAAAGCAAGCGAGGTTACGGCTTCACGCAAAGGCGCAAAGGCGCAAAGAAAAGACAAGCAGAAAGGAATTGAGCTTTTTGATTCTTACTGTTTTCTTTGCGCCTTTGCGCCTTTGCGTGAAATTGTTTTTAAGCAATTAACGGAATTCATCCGTCCTGTTATAGAATCGGGATTGAACTTGCCCGACTCTCTCCCCTTTTTCAAAAGTTGCGCACGGTTACCGAAACTTGCATCCAAAACGCAAGGCAGTATGGTTTGAGGTTTTTCAGATGAAACTTAAACAGTTGCACTTTTCAAGCATCACGAGCGCGGCTCTGGCTCTGCTTTTACTCGGCGGCTTCGCCCTCAAAGCGCAGGACATTATGGGCGGCGCAGGCTCTACCGAAGACATCGTGGGCGGCGCGGGCACGGGCAGCATCTTTACCAGCCGCGTTGTCAGGAAACGCCACGACCGCCCGAAGGAGAAGCCAGCCCCGCCGCCCCGCCGCACGGCGAGCGCCGCGCCGCCCAAAAAACGCGTCATCGCACGCACCACTCCCCGCGTAGACCCCGCGCGCAAACCGACGCCCGCAGAGATAGCCGAGAATTTTATGGAGCAGGGCGACGCTCTCTACAACTCAGGCCAGTATGACAAGGCCGCCGCCGCTTACAATGATGCCGTGCGCGCCAAAGCCGATTACGCCGAAGCCTACTTCGGCCTCGGCGATGCTTACGACATGATGAACCGGCGCGATCAGGCGATAGAGGCTTACGAGCAGGCCGTGCGTCTCAAGCCCGCGCTGGCAGATGCTCATTACAATCTGGGCATCTTGTATTACGAGAAGGAAAATTATGACAAGGCCGTCGCGTCGCTCAATCAAGCGGTCAAGCTGCGCGGCGATGATGCCGAGACGGAGAATTATCTGGGCCAGGCGTATCAGAAATCGGGACGGCCAGCCGAAGCCGTCGCGGCTTTCCAAAAAGCCGTACAACTCAAGCCCGATTTAGCGCAGGCTCATTATCACTTGGGCGACGTGTATGATGAGATGGGACGCTCCGATGAAGCCATCGCCGCTTTCAAGCGCGCGACTGAACTCGACCCCGATTACGCCGAAGCTTATTTCGATTTGGGCGTGGCCTATTACAACGCGAATCGTTACGAGGAAGCCATTGCGGCTTACCAGCAGGCGACGCGCGCCAGGAAGGATTACGCGGAGGCTTACAGCAATTTGGGCGACGCCTTCCGCCAGCTCGGACGCAATCAGGAGGCCGTCGCAGCTTATCGTCAGGCGATTAACCTTAAGCCGGACGACGCGGAAGAGTATGCCGATTTGGGACAGACTTATAACAAGCTGCATCTCTATCCCGACGCGATTGCGGCTTTGACGAAGGCCGTGAGCTTGAATCCGAATGACGCCGAAGCTTACGGCGAGCTTGGCTTTGCTAACGGCAAGACGCGTCGCTGGAACGAAGCCATCACGGCTCTCAATCAAGCCGTGCGCCTCGCGCCGAATGAGGCGGAGGCTTACAGCAATCTCGGCTGGGCTTATAACAACAACGGAAAGTTTGCCGACGCGGTCGAGCCTCTCAAAAAGGCCATTCAGCTTGACCCGAATTTTGCAACTGCGCATTTCAACCTCGGCATCTCCGAGAGCCGTCTCGAACAGAAAGACGCGGCGGTCGCCTCCTTTCAGCAGGCCGTGCGATTGAAACCGGACTGGCCTGCCGCCCACAACAATCTGGGCTACGCTTACGGCGTCCTCAAGCGCTGGAAAGAGGCGGCTGAGTCTCACAAACAGGCGATCAAGCTCAAGAGCGATTACGCCGGAGCTTATTTCAATCTCGGCTACGATTATTTGCAGCTTGGCAAGAAGAGCGACGCGATGGAGCAGTACAAAGCCTTGCAGAAGCTCGACACCGAAAAGGCTGACAGGCTTTTATTGCTTATCAATCAGACGCGATAAGGCAACTCACCGCAGAGACGCGGAGACGCAGAGCGGAAGCAGGAAGATTTAAGAAGCCTAGACAGCATGTTTCTTATCTTCTTTTTTATCTCTGCGTCTCTGCGGTGAAAAAATTACTTGCTTATTGACGCGGGACGGGCGAGCGCGCCGGAACTTTCGGCGTCTGATTCGCGGCGTAGATGCGATAGCCGAGCAGGAGCGCGAGGATGAAGGCGAACGCGATGGGCAGCCGCGTGTCCGATTTGACCAGCATGTAGTAATGCAGGACGCCGCCGATGCCCGTCAGGTAAACCAGCTTGTGCAAGCGATTCCAACGCTTGCCGCCGAGCCGCTTAATCATCTTGTTGGTCGAAGTGATGGCGAGCGGAATCATCAGAAAAAAGCTCGTCATGCCGATGGCGATGAACGGACGCTGCACGATGTCGCCCGGCACGGTCTGGATTTTGAAAGAGCGGTCGAACCAGATATACGTCATCAAATGCAGAAAGCCGTAAAAGAAGGCGTAGAGTCCGATCATCCGTCTGAACTTGCCTAAAAAATTCCAGCCCGTCAGCTTTCTCACCGGCGTCACCGCGAGCGTGAGGGTAATAAAGATGAGCGTCAGCATGCCGGTCGTCCGCGTCGCAAACTCCGCCGGATTCGCGCCGAGCCTTCCGTGATAAGCGTCCCACAAGAGGAGCGCGAGCGGCACGAGGCTGTTGATGAAAAGCAGGACTTTGGAGAATCGTGTGTCTTTCATAAGACCAAATCAAAAATTGACGCGCAAGTCCATCCCCGTGTAGAGACTTGCGACTTGATCTGCGTAGCCGTTGAACATCAGCGTGGGGCGGCGTCCCAATTCACCTATGCGGCGTTCGTCCGCCTGACTCCAACGCGGGTGATTGACGTTCGGGTTGACGTTCGAGTAGAAGCCGTATTCGTCCGGCGCTTGTATATTCCAGGTGGTCGGAGGCTGCTGCTCGACGAGCTTAATCTTGACGACGGACTTGATGCTCTTGAAGCCGTACTTCCACGGCACGACAAGACGAATCGGCGCGCCGTCCTGCGGCGGCAGCGTCTCGCCGTAGAGTCCGGTGGCGAGAATCGCCAGTGGGTGCATCGCTTCATCGAGCCTGAGTCCTTCGACATAAGGCCAATCGAGCACGCCCGTCCTCTGATTCGGCATCCGCTTCGGATCGTAAAGCGTCTCGAAGGCCACGAAGCGCGCACGCGAAGTCGGCTCGACCTGTTTCAAAAGCTCCGCGAGCGGAAAGCCGACCCACGGGATAACCATTGACCAGCCCTCTACGCAGCGATGGCGATAGATACGCTCCTCTTGCGGCGCAAGCTTCAATAGCTCGTCCAGCTCGTAAACCTTCGGCTTGTTGACGAGTCCCTCGACCGAGACCTGCCACGGCTTTGTGACGAAGCCTTGCGACCTGGCGGCGACGCCCTGCTTGTCCGTCGAGAACTCGTAAAAGTTATTGTAGTTCGTAATGTCTTTGAAAGAAGTCTTGGCCTCGTTGGTCGAAAAGCCTGCGGCGGGAGGAGGTTGCACTAGATTAGCAATCTTCTCGCCGGGGCGCGTGACGGGCGGCGGCGGGTTCAAGCTGCGATAGAGCAGGCCGGTGGCGGCGGTGGTCGCCACGAGCGCGGCTCCGCGCATGAAATTGCGGCGATTCAGATAAGTCTCTTTATCCGTAATCTCACTCGATTTAATCTCGCTCGCCTTTTTAATAACCATTCAGCTTTTCGGCCTCCTACACACGAATTACGAGTCGCGCCTGCCGTGCGGTTTTATCCACAACTATACATTAGTCGCGCGAAGTGCGCGAAACCTTACAAGTCTCAGAAAATATTTTAGTTCTCCTTTGCGCCTTTGCGTGAGAAATAGTTTCACGCAAAGGCGCAAAGTCGCAAAGAAAGGCTATAATATGTTTGATGAGCAAGTCTGATTCCCGGATAGAGGTTTACACGGACGGCGATTGTCCTTTGTGCAAGTGGATGCGCGCGAAGGTCGAGCCGTTTGACCGCGACCGCAGAATCGAATGGCTCAACTTCCGCGATCCCGAAATCTTAAAGCGCGCCGCGCCCCGCACTCTCGCGGAGATG
This sequence comes from Pyrinomonadaceae bacterium, assembly GCA_036403295.1. Lineage (GTDB taxonomy): Bacteria > Acidobacteriota > Blastocatellia > Pyrinomonadales > Pyrinomonadaceae > JACMLC01. The sequence goes on along the minus strand of DASWRG010000155.1, from coordinate 29,665 downwards.
AATGAAGAGATGTATGTCCGCGATGCTGCTGGACGCTGGTCTTCGGGATTCGCCGCGTGGGCTGAAGTCCTCAGCGTGCTGCCGCGCTGGCGCGTGCTCTCGCCCTTGATGAGAACATGGCCTTTGACGCGGCTCGGCGCGCTCTTTTACGCCTGGCTCGCCAAGCGGCGTTACACGCTCTTCGGCGTCCCGCCGCCCTGCGACGCGAGCGGCGTCTGCTCTCTCCACGCACGTAAGTAAAAGAGAACAAAGAACAGCTTTCCTCTCATCACACCTCACGCGCCGCAAAGCCACCTTCACGGCCTTTCAAGCATCTTATGAATGCACAAATAGCTTGCTTTGCAACGCAATGCGAAGGCAAAGCTTGTGCATTTATTCGGCAATGATTCTGTGAAAGGGTTGTCTCCAATTTGTGAGACAGGAGAGAAGGAAGACATGTTAAAGACACGAAACATCTTGGCAGTTTTGATGGCCGTCATCTTCGCTGCCGCAGCCGTTCTAATCGTTCCGACGAAGACGGACGCGGCTGGCCGCGATAACCGGAAAAAGGCGAAGGCCGAAATCGAGCAGCCCTTGAATCTGGCGATCTTGATTCAGGACGATTTGCAATCGCGCGTCGGCAACGAGCTGGGCGTGACCAAAGATTTTATCCGCTCATTGCCCGCAGGCTCGCGCGTGATGGTCGGCTATATCACGACCGGCACATTGCAGGTGCGCCAGAAGTTCACGGATGATTTGGATAAGGCCGCCGGCTCTCTGCGCATCCCGCGCGCGAGCGATGCCGCGTCGCCTTACAATCCGTACATCGAAGTGATAGAGGCTCTGCGCCAGTTTGACGAAGGCGGCAAGAATCGCAATGCCGTGTTGCTCATCTCGGACGGACTCGATACGTCGCACGGGTTTGACGCGACCTCTGCCGGAAATACGCCCGACTTGAGACGCGCGATTCGTGAAGCCAATCGCCGCAACGTCGCGGTCTATTCTTTCTATGCGCCGTCGGAAGAGGGACTGACGAGCCGGAATCGCACGGCGGCCAGCTATGGCCAAAGCTCGCTCAATCGCCTCTCGGACGAAACGGGCGGACGCGCATTCTTTCAGGGCACGACCGGATTCGTGACCTTCGATTCATACTTCGACCGCCTGCGCGAAACGCTCAATGAGCAGTACGCGAAAGCTTACTAACACGCGCAATCGGATAAAGCTCAAACTCCGTCGAAGGGCAAATGCCTTCGGCGGAGTTTTTGTTTACTCGGAAAACGATTTCACGCAAAGGCGCAAAGCTAAAACCAAAGCTCGCCAAGAAAGCTTCAACTCCTTTGCGTTCTTCTGCTTTTCTTTGCGTGAAACTTCTTCAAAAAAACTTTGCCGCTCATCCCTCTGCGGTGATAAAGTGACACCGATTTTGCGTGCCGTCTTAAAAACCGCTGTTCACAATTTAGAGACCCGTCGCAGGCCAAAGGCTCCTGCTCGCACCATGAAGACCAGTAGCGGACGCGAATATTGTCTCGTCGTCGAGGGCGCATATCTCTCCGAAACCGAAGCCGAACACGCCCTGCGCGATCCCTTCATCGAAGACTGGGTCGAGCAGACCGGCCACTTCCGCATCCACAACATGGGCGAGATAGAGGTCACGCCCGGCGTCGCTCTCGGCATGCTCGGCGTCGTCATGCTCGACGACCGCCTCTTCGAGATCGCCAGCGTTGACCCGGAACATCCGCTCACCGAACACAAAGCCAAAGGCGTCGCCGAAGCCCTGCGTCGTCAGGACATGTTCGACGACATCCGGGTCGAGGCGCGCGAAGAATGGGACGAAGAGGACGCGGGTTAAAAGGTTCAAGGTTCAAGGTTGAAAGCCAGAGACCTTTGCTTAACCTTGAACCTTGAACCCCTGATATTCATGACATTGAGTCTCCAATCACAAACTTTTCTGGATGGCCGTGTGGTCGTCTTGACTGATGACATCACGCGGCAGGAGGTGGATGCCGTAGTCAACGCAGCCAATTCGACCCTGCTCGGCGGTGGCGGCGTGGACGGCGCGATTCATAGAGTCGGCGGCGCGAGTATTTTGGAAGAGTGCCGTGAGATTCGCCGGACGCAATATCCCGAAGGCTTGCCGACGGGCGAGGCCGTCATCACGCGCGGCGGCAATCTCCCGGCACAATATGTGATTCACACCGTCGGCCCCATTTACGGATTCCATCAGGGACGCGAAGCCGAATTGCTCGCGGCCTGTTATCGCAACTCGCTCGCGTTGGCTGTCACACATGACCTCTCGACCATCGCTTTTCCTTCGATCTCAACCGGCGCATACGGCTATCCGCGAACCGAGGCGGCGGTTGTCTCGTCGCGTGCGATTGCTGAATTTCTTGCCTCTGACGAGCAGTTGACGGAAGTTCGGCTTATCTTCTTTAGCGGGGACGACGCCTTTGCATTTCTCAAAAATCACAGCTTCGTTTAAGCTAGGAAGAGTTTACCGCAAGAGTCTGGTTCTAATGATTTAGTTAGCTTCCAGACTCTTATTATTTTGAATCTGACTGGATGTAAATTTTAATGGCGCAAGCGACTGAGGAGATAAACAGAATGGCCGAACCGAAGGAGCGTGCTTTGCCCGAGCCTTTGCGCGCGCTGGAACGTTTGGCTTGGAATTACTGGTGGAGCTGGGTTGCGGACGGCGCGAGCCTGTTCCGCGATCTCGACCCGGCGGTGTGGGAAAGATGCGAGCACAACCCGCGTCGCCTGTTGGCAGAGATTTCGGAATTTCATCTGATGCAGAAGGCGACAGACCCGGAGTATGTCGGGCGCGTGCGTCGTGCTGCCGAAAAGTTTGACGCTTACATGGCCGAGCCTGTCAAAAGCTTCGGCGCGCAGCCCGGCAAGACGATCACGCACGAACGTCCCGTCGCCTACTTTTGCGCGGAGTACGGCGTGCATAATTCTCTGCCGCTCTATTCGGGCGGCCTGGGAATCCTCGCGGGAGACCATCTCAAGTCCGCGAGCGATTTGGGCTTGCCGCTCGTCGCGGTCGGCTTGCTCTATCGTTACGGCTACTTTCGCCAACGCCTGACGCACGAAGGCTGGCAGGAGGAGCATTACGGCGAATCGCATCCGTCCGAGATGACGATTCATCAGGTGTTGGACGACGCGGGCGAGCCTCTCTTCGTCGAAGTCTTGATGCGCGAAAGAATGGTGCGCGCACACGTCTGGCGCGTACACGTCGGGCGCGTCGAGCTGTACCTGCTTGATACGAACATTGACGAGAATGAAGAGACGGATCGCTGGGTGACCGGGCACTTGTACGGCGGCGACCGCGAGACGCGCGTCGTGCAGGAGATGCTATTGGGCATCGGCGGCGTGAGGCTTTTGAGAAAACTGAAAATCGAACCGCATGTCTTTCATCTGAACGAAGGCCACTCGGCGTTTCTCACTCTGGAGCTGGCGCGCGAGATGACCGACAGGCCGGATGGTATGACTTTCGTGGATGCCGCGCGCATTGTGCGCGAGCGTTGCGTCTTCACGACGCACACGCCGATTGCTGCTGGCAATGATGCTTTCCCCGCCTTCCTCATCGAAAAATGTTTCGGCTTTGCTTATGAAGAGGCTCTCGGATTGACGCACGACGAGTTTCTAGACTTGGGACGCGTGGACACGAATGATGATTTGGAGTGGTACGGCCTTTCGCCCTTAGCGATTAAGATGTGCCGCTCGACCAACGGCGTCAGCCGCAAGCACGGCGAAGTCTCTCGCGCTTTGTGGCAACGCCTGTGGCCTGCCGGAACTGAAGTGGGAGACGTGCCGATCACTTCGGTGACCAACGGCGTGCATGCGGAAACGTGGGTCGCGCCGACGGTGCGCGAGCTGTTTGAAAAATATATCGGCGCGGATTGGATGAAGCGCGCGCATGACAAAGAGGCTTGGGCGCGCGGCGTCGAAGGAATTCCGGACAACGAGCTGTGGGGCGTGCATCGCACGCTCAAACAATATCTTGTGGCCTTCGTCCGTCATCGCTCATTCCACGCGCGGCTGCAACGCAAAGAGAATCCGGCTTATACGGAAGCCGCGCTCAAGATGTTTGACCCGGACGCTCTGATTATTGGCTTTGCGCGTCGCGTCGCGGAGTACAAACGCTGGACGCTGCTCTTGAGCGATCCCGAAAGATTGTTTCGCCTGATTGAATCGGAAGAGCGTCCCGTGCAGTTTCTCTTTGCGGGCAAGGCGCATCCGCAAGATCAGGACGCGAAACTGACTTTGCAGCAGATGGCCGTCTGGGAGTACGACCAGCGCGTCATGCAGCGCGCGGTTTTTTTGCAAGATTACGATCAAGAAATCGCGCGCCAGCTCGTTCAATCAGTGGACGTTTGGTTGAACGTCCCGCGCCGCCCGCTCGAAGCCTCCGGCACGAGCGGTCAGAAGGTGGCGATGAACGGAGGATTGAATCTTTCGATTCTCGACGGCTGGTGGATTGAAGGCTATGACGGGACGAACGGTTGGGCTATCGGTGACGCGACGGTCGGCACGGACGAGGCCGGGATGGACGCGTCGGACGCCGAATCGCTCTACAGAGTTTTGGAGGAAGAGGTCGTGCCGCAGTTTTATGAGCTTGACGCGGACGGCATCCCGCGACGCTGGGTGGCGATGATGAAGCGTTCGATTCAAACTCTGTTGCCGGCCTTCAACAGCGACCGCATGGTCGAAGAGTACGCGCGCGAAATCTATTTGTAGTTGAGAAGAGGGATGATGAAGAGAAAGCTATTGATAATTGCCGTTCTGTTATTTTCGATGACGGGATGGGCGCAAGGCGCAGGCTCGCAGAAGAAGGTGCGTGTGGATCGTCAATTCGATTTGAAAGCGGGCGGCGAGGCTCTGGTCAAAGAGGCCGCGCTGAAGATTAAGTTCGGCAGTCTGGTGGACGACTCGCGCTGTCCCGAAGGCGTGGACTGCATCTGGGCTGGCAACGGCAAGATTACGGTCATTGTGAGGAAGGGAAAAAGCAAGCCCGTCGCTTTAGAGTTGAACACGATGACCGAGCCGAAGAGCGTCACTTATGAAGGCTACGAGATCACGCTGGTCAAGCTCGCTCCATATCCGAAGAAGGATGTGAAGATTAAAAAGGAATCTTACGTGGCGACGCTCGTGGTCAAGAAAAAGTAGCCACTCCCTGTCTCAGTTTTCTTTGCGCCTTTGCGTGAAAAATTATTCTCACGCAAAGGCGCAAAGTCGCAAAGAAAGACAAAATATCGCCATCAGTCCTTTGTAGTGATAATCTGTTTGCGATGAAAACCTGTCAGAAATGCGGGACGACTTACGCTGATGCGGTGAGCTTTTGCTCGCGCGACGGCGAAGTGCTGCATGACGATCATTCGGAGATGATCGGGCGCATTCTTGACAATCAATATGAGATCGAAGCTTTTCTGGCGGAGGGCGGGATGGGCGCGGTCTATCGCGCGCGGCACACGCTCCTCGGAGATCGCGTCGCCATCAAAATCCTGCCGCCTGAGATGCGTCGCAACAGCGAATGGCTCAAGCGTTTTCAGCGCGAGGGACAGGCCGCGCGCCGCTTTCGTCATCCGAACGCAGTCATTGTTCACGACCTCAGAACTTCGAGCGAGGGCTGGAATTATCTCGTCATGGAGTATGTCGAGGGGCGCACGCTCGACGAAGAGATGACGCGGCGCGGCGGAAGGCTCGCGCCCGCCGAGAGCTCGAAGATCATAGAGACTGTGGCGAGCGTCCTCGACGCGGCGCACGCGCAGGGCGTCGTCCATCGTGATTTGAAACCGTCGAACATCATGCTCACGAGCGACGACGGGACTGTGAAGCTGCTAGACCTGGGGATTGCGAAGATCAGCGACGCGCAGGCGGGCGGGACTGCCTTGACGACTGCGGGACAACTCCTCGGCACGCCTTATTACATGTCGCCCGAACAGTGGGGCGAGATTCCGCGCGACGGCGTCATTGAGATTGACGGGCGCGCGGACATCTACTCGCTCGGCGTAGTCGTTTATCAAATCACGACGGGCGAGCTGCCTTTTAAAGCCGACACGGCGATTGAGCTGAGACGCGCGCACTGCCGCGAGAGGCCGCGCCCGCTCGAAGAGTTTGACGCGAGCGTGCCCGCCGCTTGGTCGCGTGCGGTCTTGCGCGCGATGGCGAAGGACAGGAGCGAGAGACAGTCGAGCGCGGGCGAGTTTGCGCGCGAGCTGAGAGGTTCTTTGGGCAGACCTCTCGTGATGCCTCAAACTTCTCGCGCCGACGCGCCGACGATAGCGGGCACGCTGCATGACACAGGTCACGCGGGGCGCGGCGCGACGCCGCAGAATCTGGCGGCTGTGACCGTGAATGAGAGCGGCGCGTCGGTGATTGCTCACGGAAACGTAGCGGGCGCGATGGCGTCGCCGCCGGTTGCCGCAGCAGCTTCAAGCAAACGTTCCTGGACGCTCGGCCTCATGAGTTCGCGCGGCTGCCAAATTTCTTTGACGGTCGCGGCGATGGTCTTGCTGGCGGTGATGGTCGGAGGCTATGCCTTCATGCAGAGGTTCGGGAGCAGCAATAGCAACAGCAGCAACGCCGACCGCAACGTGACGGCGAACGCGAACACAAATGCTCCGGGCGTGGCGACGACCACTTCGACGCCGCCGATGGTCGGAATGTCGAACGCCAATTCGAGCGTGCCCGGAAGAGCGTTTATGCGTTATCATCTATTGCTCAGCGAATCAGTTCTTGACGAACAGACGCGCTCTCTCGGCGACGAGCCGATTCCGGCGGGGCAGAGCTTGCAGTTTGCATTCAACTCAAGCGAAGACGGTTTTCTGTACATGCTCGGACATGACGAGCAAGGGAGCACGGTCGTCATGCCGCTCGGAACTTTCGTCGCCCCGGCGGCGCTCAAGGCCGAGGAGGAGACGGAGCTTCCAGCCCTCGCGCGCATCAAGCTCAACAGCGCGCCGAGCACGGAGACTTTCACGGTCATCTTCAGCGACGCCGCGCTCAACATTCCGTTCGCCGGAGAAACATTGCCGATGGACGGCACGTTTCGTAAACTAACGGTTGACGAGCAGCGTAAAATTAAAGAGTTAAGGCAACAGAGCGCGCCCGCGTCCGTCAAATTCTCCGGCGGACAAGACGACGGCGACGCGATTGTGATGCTGAGCGATGAGCGCAAAGGCAAGCCTGTCGTGTTTGATATTAAGCTGCAACTGAAGCGTTGAATCGAACCATTCAGAAGTGATTTCAAAACTTTACCTGGCCACAGAGGACACAGAGAGCACAGAGGATAAGAACTTATAAATGCTATCGCTTTTTTAATCTCTGTGTCCTCTGTGGCCCCTGTAGCTAGTTCTTAAATCATAGCGAGCAAAACTCTCCATGAAATATTGCACGATTTGTAATACCAAATATGAGGACAGCGTGAGCTTCTGTCCGCTCGACGGCGAAGTGTTGGAAGACGACCCGACTTCCATCGTCAACACGACGCTCGATGGGCAGTATCATATTGAAAACATGCTCGGCAAGGGCGGGATGGGTGCGGTCTATCGCGCGCGTCATATCCTCTTGGGCGACCGCGTGGCGATCAAAGTCCTGCCGCCGCAGATGCGCAACAACGCCGAGTGGCTCAGACGCTTTCGCCGCGAAGGACAGGCCGCGCGCCGCTTTCGTCATCCGAACGCCGTCACCGTGTATGACCTCCGCACGACGAACGAGGGGATGATTTACATGGTGATGGAATATGTCGAAGGCCACACGCTCGACGCGGATTTGAAGACGCGCGGACGCTTCACGCCCGCAGAGGCTCTGGCCGTGATGGAGCCTGTGATGAGCGTCTTGAATGCCGCGCACGCGCAAGGCGTCGTCCATCGTGACCTCAAGCCGGAAAATATCATGATCGGCACGCCTTCGACGGGCGGCGAGCCGACCGTCAAGCTGCTAGACTTGGGCATCGCCAAAATCAGCGAATTGGCCGGGTCGGATTCCGGCGGCTCGACCGCGCTCACAGTCGCGGGACAAATCCTCGGCACGCCTTATTACATGTCGCCGGAACAGTGGGGCGATGCTTCGCGCGACGGTAGCCCGGAGATAGACGGGCGCGCAGACATCTATTCGCTCGGCACTGTCTTTTATGAATTGATCGCGGGGCGCAGGCCGTTCTGCGGTCTGACGCTGCAAGAGCTGAGGCGCGAGCATGTCACCGTCACGCCGAAGCCCCTCAATGAAGTGGTCGGAGATGTGCCCGAAGATTTCAGCCGCGCGATTGCCAAAGCGATGGCGAAGGACAGAGACGACCGGCAAGCGACCGCCGGAGAACTGGCGAACGACCTGCGTGCGTCTCTCGGCATGTCAACTCTGAACCTGTCTTCGCCCTCACTTTCGGCCTCGACGCCGAACGTGCCAGCCTCGCCCACGCCGACGAATGTCGCGGGCGATCCGGCCTTCCCGACCGGCATCGAGGAAGCGAAACAGACCGGGCACGACATCAGCGCGCCGACCGTCATGACGCTGGATTCGCCGCAGAAGCCGCAACCGAATCAACCGCCGCCGCCCGCCGCGACCTCGCTCGCACAGCCGATGCCGCCGCCCGCTCAGCCTCCGGCTTATCCGCCGCCGGGCGCGTCGCAAGGCGCGCCGCCGATGGCGACGATTGCCACCAATCCGAACGCGGGCGCGACCGGCGGCTTCGCTTCGAGCGCGCACGTCTCTCAGCCGCCGCCGCAGTACGCACAGTCGCCGCCCGCGCCTTCGTACCTGCCCGCGCCTGCTGCGGCCAAGCGTCGTTCGCCCGTGATTCCGATTATCATCGGCGTGCTCTTGCTCTTCTTAGTCGTAGGGGTCGCGGGCGGCGTCTTTATCTGGAGCCGGATGGGCAAGTCCACAGAGACGACGAACGGCAATACGAACACGAATGGCAACACGAACACCAACGAGAACACGAACAACGGCACGGACGGAACTGCGCCCGCGACCGCCGAGGCCATGCGTTACTGGCTTGAGCTTAAAGACCCTTCGACGCATGTGGCCGGCGTCGTGCCGATAGCTTCCGGCCAATCGTTTAAGTTTCATTTCACGCCGAAGGACGACGGTTATCTTTACATGGTCGTCCCCGGCGAGAACAACGTGCCGACGACTTTTCTGACCACGAAACCCTTTCCCGATTCGGGTGTCAAGACCAACAGGGTGACGGCGAATCAGGACTACACTTTTCCGAAGGGTGACGGTAACTGGATTAAGCTCGATGAAACTGGGGGCAAAGAGCTTTACACCATCATCTTCTCGAAGACGCCGATTACCTCTCTGTCTTTTTTCAATCAAGAGGCAAATCATCCTTTATCTGCGGATGAGCAGGATGAGCTGAACGACTTCCTCGCTTCGTACAAGGCAAACGCGCCGGAGACGAACGTCATGGACGAGAACAGCAGTGAACCTTATGTTTCCGTCAAGCCGCCGCAGGCCACAAAGGATGAAGACGTGCTCGTCTTCGACGTGCCTATCGAGCATAAAGGGAAATAAATAAGATGCCTGTGCCGCTTCAAAACTTTCTCCCGACCCGAAGCGATCAGACAGGCGACTGTTCAGATAATTTGAGGAGTAAAATTTGATGCGACACAAAATTTTCGTTCCCCTGCTGGCGACGGCGCTCATGGCAGGCTACGGCGCGACCACTCTGCGAGCGCAGCAAGACCCGAATGAGGAAGTGAACACGCGGGGAGCTTTCTTAACCAGCCGCCCGCCCGTCTCAGGCGGCGTCGGCGCAAACACTTCGAGCGGCAATAAGTCTTCCAACAAAACGACGCCGAAAACTTCTGGCCGGACGAGCCGCAGAACGACCGCTGCTTCAAACAAGAATTCAGGCCGCAACACAAACAAGGGGACAGGCGCGACCGTCAGCGTCGTCAAGAATTATTCAAACTCTCCCATCGGACTCGGCTACACGCTTTACATGCGCAACTCGATGGGCGACGCCGTGCGCGTCGATCCCGACCGCGAGTTTCGTTCGGGCGACGGAGTGCGTCTCTCGATGGAATCGAATACGGACGGCTATCTCTACGTCTTTCACACGGAGAACGACGGGCCGCCGGAGTTAATCTATCCGGACGCACGCATCAACGAAGGCGACAACGAGATTGACGCTCACGTGCCGTATGAAGTGCCTTCGCCATTTGAGGAGCGGGAGGGCTATCGCTGGTTCTTCTTTAATGAAAATCCTGCTAACGAGCATCTCTACATCGTGGTCACGCGCGAGCCGATTCCGGGCATTCCCACCGGCGACGATTTGGTCAGGTTCTGTAACAAACCCTCCAACAGTTGCCCGATTCACGCCTCGTCCGCCGACTGGGCGAAGATCAAGACGGCCTTGAACGGGCGCGTCAAAGTGAGCAAGAGCAAGAGCTACGGGCAGACGCAGACGCTGGGCGAGAGGGAAGCGACGACGCGCGGCCTCGGCCTGGATCAGAGCGCGCCTGAGCCTTCGGTCGTGCGAATGAACGTCTCGACGACGGACAGCATACTCGTCACCACGCTCAATCTGGTTCATCGCTAGCATTCACCGCAGAGACGCCGAGACGCAGAGAGAAAATAAGTAGGCATTGGCTGTTGGCAGACAAGCTATTATCTCTTGCTTCCCTTTATCTTCTCTGCGTCTCGGTGTCTCTGCGATGAAATTTCAGTCACAAGAAACATCCCGACGAGCGTTCATTGCATGAAGTTCAAGTTTTAAAGCCCCGAAGCGCCTCGCTTCGTATCTGATTTTTACCGTTCTTTCGGAGGAGCAACATGAAATCTTTGACAAAGCCCTTTGTTTATTTCCTCTCCGGCGCAATTCTGGCTGCGGGACTGCAAGCTCCCGCGAGATCAAGCGCGCAGACGCTTAACAGCTTGCCTGTCATCAATGCCGCAATGCCGCAAACAGATGCGCGCGCGGCTCTGGCTCAAGGCAAAGCCTACTTGAAACGCGGCAACGCAGAGCAGGCATTAGTCTCGCTCGAACAGGCTCTTAAACTTTCCACGCAGGCGAATGATGCGAAACTCATCGGCGCCACGCAGGACGCGCTCGGCGACCTCTACAGTCGTCAGGGACAATACGCGGTCGCGCTCTCGCATTATCAGGAGGCGAACAAATCTTTCGCCGCCGCCAACGACACTTACAACGCCAACCTGATGCTCGCCAAGACGGGCGACATGTTCTTCAGCACCGGCAACGCGACGGAGGCGCGCAGTGCTTACTCGCAGATGAATGTCCCGAAGATTGACACGAGCGCGGCGGGCACGGCCAAAGAAGCGCAGAAGAAGGTGAGCAAAGCGGGCGGCTTCTTCGGCAAAGCGAAGGGCATCGCCACCGGGACTCCGAGCGCGGCGACCGTGGGCGATGCCGCTTCGCTCGGCGCGGACGTGAAGAACACGATTGACGAAGAGCGTCAGACCTATCGCAATTACATTCTGTATTCCATCTACGAACTCGGCTTGGGTCGCCTGGATTACTCGAACAGTCAGCTCGACAGCAGCCAGACGCATTTCAACAACGCGCTCGCCGCCGCCAACAATCCGATTTACGGAAAGGCCGGGCAGGCGCGTCGCTGGCGCGTGGCTTCGCGCACTGCGCTCGGCGACATCGCCGTGCAGCAGGGACGCTATCCCGACGCGATTAAGCTCTACACGCAGGCCAGCGACGGCGCGCAGAAAGACAATCGCGCAGACCTGCGTTGGCCTGCACAGCGCGGCATCGGCAAGAGCAAGTGGATGATGGCCGGGGCGGGCAGCGATTCCAAATCCGCCAAGTCGAGAGAAGAGGCCATCGCCGCGTATCGTGACGCGCTAGTGACCGTTGAAAGCCTCCGCGCGGGCAGCCTCGGCGCGGACGAATCGCGCTCGACCTTTCTGGCGACGACGAAAGACGTGTATGACGAAGCGGCGGGCGCGCTCTCGGAGAGAGCTTTGATGGCTTCGACGCCGGGACAGACGCTCTCCGGCGCGGCTCTCACGGATGCCGCCGAAGCTTTCAAGATCGTCGAGCAAAGCCGCGCGCGTTCGCTCCTTGACATGCTCGGCGAATCGAACGCAGACATCACACAGGGCGTGCCCGCAGACCTCTTGCAGAAGAAGCAGGACAATCTCAATCGCCAGCAGGAGATCGCACAGGAGTTGTCGGGTCTCGGCGGCTCGGAAGAGAGCAAGAAGAAATCGAACGCCGATCTGGAAGCAGAGTTGAACCGGCTTTCGACCGAGTATGACAGCATTGAGAATCAGATTCGCGCGGCCAGCCCGCGTTATGCTTCGCTGACCCTGCCGCAACCTCTGACGCTCGCGGAAGTTCAGCAGCAGGTCTTGGACGACAAGACCGCTCTGCTTGAATACAATCTCGGCGCGAAAGATTCTTACATGTGGGCTGTGACGCAAGGCGGCGTCGCGCTCTTCAAGCTTCCGGCTCGCTCGGCGGTTGACCAACAGGCTTTGGAGCTTCGCGCGGCGATGATTCCCGAAAAGCTGCGGACTCCGATTGCCGGAATCAACACCGTTCCTTCGCGCGGCTTAGGTCTCGGCGCGGCCCCCGCTTCCGGCAACGCCGGAGGCTTTGCGACCGCTTCAAACAATCTCTACAAGACTGCGGTCGAACCGGCGGCGAGCATGATCGGGGACAAGCGCGTGCTCATTGTCGCGGACGGCGCGCTCAACTACGTGCCGTTTGAAGCTCTGGTCAAAGCGACGGGCACGGATTACAGTGCGCTGCCTTACTTGGTGACGACGAATGAGATCGTTTACGCTCCTTCGTCATCGGTCGTTGCGGTGATTAGAAAGCAGACTACCGCGAAGCCGACGGGCAAGAACGTCTTGCTCGTCGCAGACCCGGTCTTTAACTCGAACGACCCGCGCGCGAAGGGCATGACCGCTTCGACCGCAGGCGGCGCGGACACGCGCGGCCTCGGACTCTCAAGCGCATTAACGGATGTCGCGGGCACGCCCGCCGCACAGAGCAACGGCGCGCCCGCTCAAGGACTCTTGCTCGCGCGTCTGAACGGCACGCGAGCCGAAGCCGAGCAGATCGGCTTGATTACCAAACAGAGCGGCGGCGTGGCCGACACCTGGCTCGATTTGAATGCGAACGAAGCCAACCTCTCATCCAAAGACCTGAGAAATTATCGCGTCGTTCACATCGCCACGCACGGCCTCTTGAACGCAGAGCGTCCGCAGTTCACGGGACTCGTGCTCTCGCTCGTCGGCAATAAGACGGGCGACGGATTCCTCAGAACCGATGAGATTTTCAATCTCAAGCTGGGCGCGCCGCTCGTCATGCTCTCGGCCTGCGAGACGGGACTTGGCAAAGAGAAGCGCGGCGAGGGCGTCATCGGCTTAACGCGCGCCTTCATGTACGCGGGCGCGCCGACCGTGGGCGTGAGCCTCTGGTCTGTCTCGGATAATTCGACGGCGCTCCTGATGACGGACTTTTACAAGCGCATGTTCACGGGTCAGGGGATGGCTCCGGGCGCGGCCATGCGCGCGGCGCAGCAAAACATGATCGCGGGCAAGAAATACGCCGCGCCGTTCTACTGGGCGCCTTTCGTCCTCGTCGGCGAATGGCGTTAAGAAAGTTAAAAGGTAAAGGCTAAAAGTGAGGCGGAAGCGGCTTTTTATAAAAGCCTGCTTCCGCCTCACTTTTGCCTTGTTTGTCTCTGGGGTAGAATATTTCGTGCGTTGGTTCTGTCCGAACTTTTTCAGAAATCAATCAGGACTTGTGCATGACTTGTCGTCTCTTGAGCTGCGTTACCGTCGGCGAGTGACGAACTTGAAATGAAAAGGGAGATGAAAATGCGTAGCAGTAAATTCAATTTGCTTCTCGGGCTGGCCGTGATTGTCGTCGCGGCTCTGGCCTGCAATTCCAGCTTCACCACCGCTAATATCAGCAGTTTGAAAATTAGCAAAGACAAGAGCGCAAGCTCTGAAACTTCAACCTTCGCTCCCGGAGATGCGGTCTACGTCGTCGCGCAAATCTCCAACACCAGCGACACGCATAAGGTCACCAGTCGCGTTCTCTTCGACGATGGCGCGGATTCGGGCAAGCCCGTGCCGGGCACGGAGACGACCATTGACGTGCCGGGCGCGGCGGCGGCGACTTTCACGTTCACGCCTCCCGCGTCAGGTTGGGCGGCTGGCAAATACAAAGTCGAAGTCACGATGAAGGACGACGCTGGCAAACAGGTAGATCAGAAGACCGGCAGCTTCTCCGTCTCAGGCTAAGAAGCTGAGCCACCGTTTTCTTTGCGCCTTTGCGCCTTTGCGTGAGATTGATTTTCTCGCTGGTGGCGCAAAGGCGTAAAGGGAAAACTTTTGTGAGAGCCGCACGCTCTGAGTGAAAACCCGGCGTGCTTGCCGCTCGTGTCTTTAATAAGCTACTGTAAAAGGCAGCCCACAGGAAGACAATTCGGCGGGGAGCGATTTCATGGCCTCGCAAACACGTTGGACGCGCACGCGGGAGGTTTAGATTCATGACATCAGAACGCGCCGGACAATCGGTGCCATTCGTTTCGGTCACGGACATGCAGCAGCTCGAAGAGCTGCTCAAGCTCTCACAGGAGAAGCCCGTCGTTATCTTCAAGCACAGCACGACGTGCCCCATCAGCGCGGCGGCATATCAGCAGATGGAACAGATGCAGCACGAAGTCTCGCTCGTCGTCGTGCAACGCTCGCGCGAGCTCTCGCGCGAAGTCGAAGAGCGCACGGGCATCCGCCACGAATCGCCGCAGGCCATCATCCTGCGAAATGGAAAAGCCGCCTGGCATGCCTCGCACTGGAAGATCACCGCCGAAGCCGTCGAGCGCGCCGTGCGCGAGAACGAATGACAAAGAAGTTAAGCTCTTTGCGTTACTTTGCGTCTTAAACTTTGCGCCCTTTGCGTTTAAAAAGCACTTAACCGCAAAGACCGCAAAGAGGAAACGCGCAAAGGGCGCAAAGAGAAATTGCTTTTCGCGTTTCTTGGCTTGAATTTTTTTATGAGTGATGTGACGGAAAGACGCGGGCCTGCCATCGAGCCGCGCGAGATTATGCAGGAGGGCGATGCTACCTTGCGCATCACCTGGGCTGACGGGCGCGTCTGTCGCTTTGAAGCTCCCGGTTTGCGCCGCGCCTGCCCCTGCGCGCAGTGCGTCAACGAATGGACGGGACAGCGCGTCTTGAAACCCGAAGCCGTCTCGGATGAGATTACCATCAGCGACATCGCAATCGTCGGGCGTTACGCGCTCAATTTCGTTTGGAGCGACCGTCACGAGACGGGCATCTACAGCTTTCGCTACCTGCGCGAGCTGTGCGAGGGGCAAGCAGCTACTCTTGAACCGTGAGCAGTGAGCGGAAAATTCTGGTCGTCGAAGATGACGACGTGACGCGCGAGTTGATGCGTCGCGCGCTTGAGCGGCGCGGCTACGCGGTCATCACTGCCGAAGACGGGATACAGGGTTATGAAAAGGCTGTGCAAGAGCCGCCACACTTAGTCATTACTGACATCAACATGCCGGGCGCGGACGGCGTGCATCTGGTGCGACGTATCCGCGATACAGCATCGCTCTCAAGCATTCCGATACTCGTCACGACAGGCTACGGCACGGGCAACGCGACCTTCTCGCTCGCGCAGGGCGCGACCGCTTACGAGCCGAAGCCGCTTGACCCCGAAAGCTTTCTGGCGACGGTGGAAAGATTGTTAAAAGGATAACTTTCAAGCTTAGCCACAGAGGACACAGAGATAAAAAAACTGTTGCTGCTTATTTGCTTTGCTCTGTGTCCTCTGTGGCTAAAGGTAAAACTGAAGCTCAATCTCCGCACGTAAGATCAAAGGGAAGTTAAATGACGGAAGCAATCGGGTGGGTCAGTTCTGTGATACTGGTGCTGACCATCGGCAAGCAGGTCTATAAGCAGTGGCAGGAGAACACGAGCGAGGGCGTCTCGAAATGGCTCTTCGTCGGACAAATTACGGCCTCGCTCGGCTTTACTGTTTATAGCTGGCTGGTCAGAAATTGGGTCTTCGTGGTGACAAACTCTCTGATGCTCTTGAACGGCCTCCTCGGCCTCCTGATCGTCTTGCATCATCGCAGGCGAGCTGCGAGAGGCGAGTTGAAGACTGAAGGCGCATGAGAGGCATGCTGTCATCGCTTCGCCTTTGCTGTCGGAGGAGCTTGAAGAGAGATGAGCAATGCTCTGATGGATTATCGCGGCACTCTGAAACCATACGCGTCTTGAAGGATTTGAAGTAAGATGAGCTGGTGGAGCAGCATCGCGCGGCGCATCTCTTTCGGTAAAGCTTCGAGCTTGAGCGAAAGCGAGATGGCGCGGCTGTTAGAGATCGCCCTGGCGAATGACGAGGCGCAGTTGAGAGAGAGCGTGTCCGCGCTTGCGCCGGATGAGTTGAGAGAATTGGCGCGCGAGGTCTTGCGCGTGCGCGCAAGTGAGGCTATAGATACATTGAGAACTTGCGCGCCGTGTCAGCAATTGCTCTCGGGCGGAGGCTATGATGCGGCGGCTCTGCTCGAAACTCTTCGCGCGAGCATCGGCAGGGCTGGCGCGCAGATGGACATCGCAGAGAGCGGCGGCGGCGGTTCACAGCGCGGACAAGGGTACGAGACTCGGATTCGTTTCGGGCCGCGAGAGTTTTTGACCGGAACTTCTCTGGATGGCATGACGATTCGTGAGAGCCAGCTACAGGTTATCCTGCATGAGGTGGCGCATGCCGCAGGTGACGTGATTCCGCCCGACGGCGGCAACGCGGCGGAGAGCGTTCGCAACCAGCACCGCATCACGCGCGCCTGCCTGCCGGAAGTTTATGAAAGGATTAATGCGGAGAACTCAGGACTCAGAACTCAGGACTCAGAATAGAAGCGGTTTCAGCCTCTTCATTCTGAATCCTGACTCTTGAGTCCTGAGTTCTGTTTTCCAATTATGCAAGAACGAGATTTTTTTAACGAGAAGCAGGAGACGAAGCGTGCGAGCTACAGTTGCCCGTTTTGTCGTGAGCGCGCGGAGTATGATGTGCGTTGGCTGACGCGGCGCAAGAAGAAAGAGCTGCCGCGCGGGTCGAACGAGCAGGATCGCGCGCGCTTTGCCAAATCGCGCGATTACATGGTGCGCATTGACGACATGCTCGCGTGCAAGAACGTGCGCTGCCGCCGCCGTTTCGAGATTCCCAATTCGCAGTCGGTGGTCTTTATTTAAATCGCCACAAAAAATTCGTACGGTCATTCAAAACTTTAAGAGGAGAACCAGCAATGGATGAGCTAATCAAGAAAGTTTCGGAGCGCACGGGGCTGTCTGAGGACAAAGCTAAAACTGCTGTGGAGACGGTCGTCGGCTTTTTGAAAGAGCGGCTGCCCGCGCCGATTGCGGGGCATGTTGACAGCGCGCTCAACAGCGCGGGCGGCGCGGTCGCAGACAAAGCCGGAGACATCATCGGCGGCATGTTCGGCAAATAAGCATGTTTGGAAAATAAGGAAGAGCGGGGGCAAGCCGCCCCTCCTGACCCTTGAGACATTCTATCTTGAGAGCTTAGCTCTCAGCTATTTTCATCTCAAAGGTTAGGAAGAGGGGCTTGCCCCCGCTCTTCATGCTTCATCAAACCTTATTTAAAACTTTTCTCCCGCCTCGTTTTATATCCCCGCGCCGTCCATAAACTCGCCAACCGTGTAATGCCCTCTCTCCACGCTGCCGACTTTGTAAGTATTGAGCACGCCGAGCGGCGGCGCGTAGAGATGCAGCGTCACGAGGTCTGAGCCGCTGATGTCGGGGTTGCCGATCTGATGTATGTCGGGCACGTCCGCTCCGGTGACATCCGTCGGATGCCATTCGCGCGCTCTCTGGTAACGAAGCGTCTGCGACTCGTCGAGCGCGAAGATCGTCTCCCACATCACGCCTTCGCAGACGCGCACTGCGCCGAACGAGCCGTTGTGATCGTGTATCGGCGTGCGCTGTCCGGGTCGCCAGCAGAGCACGAGCAGTTCCGCGTGCTGTCCGCGCACGACCAGATGGCGCGCGTAAGTTCCAGCCTTGAAGCCGCGATGTTGGCGCAAGTCGCCCGCGTCAACCTCGACCTCGCTCATCCAACTGTTAATCTCTTCCAACTCCGGCGCGCGCTCAAGCGTCCTGATGCGCTCGACCAGCTCGTCGAAAGAGAAGACGCGCGCTTTCGCTCTCTTTTCAAGAGTCGGATACGACGTTGCTTGTGTGATGTTGGTTGACATGATTATGGGGAAGCTCCTGACTGCGATGATGCGACGCGCGCGTGTCCCGCGCGAGCCGCTTTATACTACAGATGAAAGAGAGCACGGGTCAATCCTTCGCGCGATGAGAAGCTTTGGACAGCATCCCTCTCAAACAGCCAGCATGACGCGCAGGTCGCGCACGTTAGTTCCCGTCGCACCCGTCATGATCGCGTCGCCCAGAGAGTCGAAGAAATTGTAAGCATCGCTTCGCGCGAGAAAGTCGCGCGCGTCCAGATGCATCTCTCGCGCACGCGCGAGAGTCGTCGCGTCCCCAACCGCGCCCGCCGCACGACTGTTGCCGTCAATGCCGTCCGTGCCCGCGCTGAGCATCGCAAGCTGGTTAAAATTCAACTGTGTCTCAGCTCGCTTCAACTGCTCATCAATCTCAATCGCACATCGCAGCACAGTCTCGGCATTGCGCCCGCCTCTCCCGTCTCCGCGCACGGGACACGAAAACTCGCCGCCGGAAATCAAGCAGGCGATTTTGTTTGACTCCGCCGCGCGGCCTCGCAATTCCGAGAGCCTCGCGAGCATGAGCGCGCAGCCTTCCTCAATCGGTTGTTCGGAGATGTCGCGCGCGACCTCGACCGCAAAGCCGCGACGACGAGCCTCTGCCGCAGCAGCCTCAAGCGCGCTCCCGTTATCGAGCAGGACGTAATGCTCTCGCAATCTGTCTCGTGAAATTTCAGCGTCGGATTCTTGCGGCTGGTTAATGGTGTTCATGATAGGCGCGGGCAGCACGTCCGCCAGTTTGTAACGCTCGATGACGGACGCAGCATCCGGCGCGTCGGGCGGCGGGGGATAAGTCAGCCCCGACGCGACGATTGATTCCTGCCCTACGCCCGTGTCCGAAATTATCAAGCTCACCTGATCCGCTTCGGGCGCGCGCGCCGCAAGTTTGCCGCCTTTGACGGCGGAGAAAGCTCGCCTCACAGCATTAATCTCAGCGATGCTCGCGCCGCACGAGACGAGCGCGCGATTCGCCATCCGTAAATTCGCCAGCGTGACACTCTCATCGCGCGGCCACTCGATCATCGCAGAGCCGCCGCCGGAGATAAGAAAGATGACAAAGGCGCGTTCCTCATTCGCGCGTTCAAGCAGCTCGAATGAATCACGCGCAGCTCTCAAGCTTGATTCATCAGGCAATGGATGCGCGCCCTTGTGATGACGCCATCGAGTCAAAGATTTTTTATTTGGATTGTCGGGGGCGACGATTAATCCGGCTCTGATTTTCTCGCCCAAAATTTCATCGAGCGCGACGGCCATCGGAAGAGCGGCTTTGCCAATCGCCAGCGCGTAGATGCCACCGCTCCGTTTCTCAAGCTCGAACGTCGTCTCACATATCGAGAGATGCGAACCGTCGAGCCGAACGGCGCGGCGCACGGCATCGTGCGCGTTCACGCTCTTGAGCGCGGCGTCGAAAATCTCTCGCGCCGCACGACGCAGGTCAACTCCCTTCACACTCTTCACTCCGCCACAACCATTGAACTCAAGTTGCGAAAGCGGCGGTCGCTGATGCCGCGCACCATAATCAAATGCTCCGCGCGCCGAAACCGCCCGTAACGCTCACGGTGTTCGATGATTCGCGCGGCGAGCGCGGGGCCGATGCCCGGCAACCGCTCAAGCTCTTCACGCGTGGCCGTGTTGAGGTTGAGGCGTGGCGTCGCCGCACGCGCGTCGAGTGTCGCACTTTGGCCGCCGGAGAGTGCGGCGCGGCGTGTCTGTTTGACGCAGGAGGTGTGTGAGAAGGCGAGCGCGCACGTTAACAAAAGCCTGACGACGAAGCTGGCTGAGAGCTTTGAAAGCCTTTTTCTCATGAGCGCAAACGCCTCTTTGCAATGAGTTTGAGAAGTTTGCCGCGAAAGTGTGCAAAATGCTAGAAGTCTAAAAAATTCAGGAACTTGTAACTTTAAAATCGCGCTTTTCCACAGGCTTTTCCACAGCTTCTGTGGAAAAGTTTTGCGAAAAAATCTCAGCCCTCCGCGCCCATCGCGTCCCAATCGGCCAGCGTCTCGTAAGCCCGCGCCAGAATGGGGCGCGGCCTCGCGCCGTCGGCCTGGCCGATGAAGCCCTCACGCTCCATCATGTCTAAGATGGCGGCGGCGCGGCCATAGCCGATTCTAAGTCTCCTTTGCAAGACGGAAGTCGAAGCTCTCTTCATCTCGACGCAGATTCTGAGCGCGTCTTCAAATAGCTCATCACGCTCACCGCCCTCGCCGTCAAGCCCCAGAGCTTCCTCTTCGGATTGCGTGATCGTCTCGTCGTAAGAGGGCATGCACTGCTTCTTGACATGTGTGACGATCTTGCCGATTTCAGTTTCGTCAACATAAGCTCCATGCACGCGCACGAGCCTTGAAGTTCCCGGCGGGAGAAAGAGCATGTCGCCGCGCCCCAAGAGTTGTTCCGCGCCGTTGGCGTCAATGATCGTGCGCGAGTCAACTTTGGAAGAGACGCGATAAGAGATACGCGACGGAAAGTTCGCTTTAATCAATCCGGTGATGACATCAACCGAAGGTCTCTGCGTCGCCAGCACGAGATGGATGCCGACCGCCCGCGCCATCTGAGCCAGCCGCGTGATAGCTTCTTCGACATCATGGCCTGAGACCATCATCAAATCCGCCAGCTCGTCTATGATGATGACGATGTAGGGCAGCGTCTTGTGCGGCTGGCCGTCGTCGTTAAAATCTTTGGCGAAGTTGCGCCGCTCGACCTCCGCGTTGTAGCCGTCGATATTGCGCACGCCCCAGCCCGCCAAATCTTTGTAACGCTTCTCCATCTCTCCGACAGCCCACTTCAAAGAGATGGCCGCGCGTTTCGGGTCTGTGATAATCGGCGTCGCTAAGTGAGGAATCCCGTCATAAAGTCCAAGCTCAAGACGCTTCGGGTCAACCAGTATGAATTTCACTTCGTCGGGGCGCGCCTTATAGAGAATGGAGACGATCAGCGAGTTGACGCCGACGGATTTGCCCGCGCCGGTCGCGCCCGCGATGAGCAGATGCGGCATCTTCGCAAGGTCTGCGACGTAGTTGAGTCCGTCAATCGTCTTCCCCAAAGCGATGGTCAGCTTCGAGTTTGATTCGCGGAACTGTTTCGACTCGACGACTTCGCGCAGGTGAATCGTTTCGCGGTGTGGATTCGGAACTTCGATGCCGACGTGCGGCTTGCCGGGCATGCGGTCAATGCGTATGGACTCGGCTTTGAGCGCGAGACAGAGATCGTCAACCAGTCCGGTGACGCGCGAATATTTGACGCCCGGGTCGGGCTTGAACTCGTAAGTCGTCACCACGGGGCCGGGACAGATGTGCTTGATCTGCCCTGTGACATTAAACTCTTTGCACTTTTCCGCGAGCCGCGTCGCAAGGTTCAGAAGCTCTTCATCAGCCTGCTCGCTGTGAGGCGGCGCGTCGTTGAGAAATTCCATGTAGGGCAATTTGTAATCGGTCATCGGCGCGGAGATGATGCCGCGCTTCGCTCCGCGCTCGGCAGACGCAGCCCCCTCCTCTTCCGCCGCGACATCCGTCCGAACGACGGAGGCGGATTTGACCATCGCTTCAATCTCATCATCCTCTTCCGGCTCGAAATCAACTTGCGGCGAAGCGACGCGAGCGCGTTTGGCTCCGGTCGCGGAGATGTCAGAAGCGGTCGTGTGAGCTTGCATCACGCCGCCTTCGGAAGCCGAAGCTGCGACGGTTGCGACTTCGAGATTCATCTCTGCCGAAGCAGGTTGAGCAGTCGCGTTGAGTGTTTGCGCGGCTCGCGCCGAACGCTTGATGGCCGCGCCCGCGAGGCTCGCGCCTTCTGCGCCCGGCAATTCATCGTTCACAAACTCGGCGACGCGTTCGGATGCACTTTTGTAGCGCAGCTTCTCTTCGGCCTCACGCAGTTGCGCGCGCTCAACGCGTGCGGCCTGCCGCATCTCGACGCGCATCTGCGCGCGCTCCCTGCGCGCCGCGCGCCAGGCACGGAATCTTTCGGGAATCGTCCGCGTGAAAGTGAAACGCGTGCCAAACTCTCTGGCGAGCCATTCGTAAGCGCGGACGAAAGAGAAGTTGGTCGCCAGCAGGAGTCCAGTCGCCGCGAGCGCGATGAGCAGGACGCTCGCCCCGACTGTATTGAGGCCGCTCGCAAAGACGCGCGCGATGAGTGTGCCGACCACGCCGCCCGGCTGGACGCTCGCGTCAAACATTGGGCGCACGCCGGAGAGTGCGAGCAGAGCCGAAGCCGAGAGCGTGAGCGTCAAGAGTCCGACGATGCGCGAGAGCGGCGCGCGGATATGGCGTGTGCGAAAACGTCTCCACGCGGCGGCGAGCAAGAGAAGCGGGAGCAAGTAGGATGCGAGGCCGACGAACTGAAAGAGCGTCGAAGCGATGTTCGACCCGATAGCTCCGACCAGATTGCGCGTCCCGTCCTGCCCGACCGCGTTCCAAGAAGGATCGTTCGGATTGTAAGAAGCGAGACACAGGGCGAGGAGCACGCCGAGCGCAAAGAGCGCAATGGCAATAATCTCATTCCGCCGCGTGTTCTTCGGCGGCGCCGCTTTGGCACGCACTTCAGTTTGGGTAGTCGCCATAAGCCTCCTCGGAAAAGTCCGGAGTCGAGAGTCTGGAGTTACGAGTCAAAACAGTTTCGGCCTTTGACTCTTGGCCCCTGACTCCAGACTGTTTTTACGCTGCTCGACGCGAGAGCAGATACTCCTTGATAAAATCGTCTATGTCGCCCGCGAGCACGGCGTCCACGTCGCCGCGCTCAAGCTTGGTGCGCGCGTCTTTGACCAGACGATAAGGCGCGAGCACGTAGTTTCTGATCTGCGAGCCGAACGAGTTGTCCATTTTGTTCGCTTCGAGCTGAGCCGTCTCGGCCTGTCGCTTCTCAAGCTCCAATTCGTAAAGTCTTGAGCGCAAGACCTGCATGGCGACGGCGCGGTTCTGATGTTGCGAACGCTGGTTCTGGCACGCGACGACGATGCCCGTCGGCAAGTGCGTGATACGCACTGCGGAATCGGTCGTGTTGATGTGCTGGCCGCCCGCGCCGGTCGAGCGGTAAGTGTCAATCCTCAAATCCTTCTCGTTAATCTCGACTTCGATGTCTTCGTTAATCTCAGGATAGACGAAGAGCGAGGCGAAAGAGGTGTGACGACGCGCCGCCTGATCGAATGGCGAGATGCGAACCAGGCGATGCACGCCCGCCTCCGCCGAGAGCAGGCCGTAAGCGTATTCGCCTTCGACGCGAAACGTCACGCTCTTGATTCCGGCCTCTTCGCCCGGCTGGTATTCGAGTATCTCGGTCTTGAAGCCGCGACTCTCAGCCCACTTGAGATACATGCGCAGGAGCATCTCAGCCCAATCCTGCGACTCCGTGCCGCCCGCGCCCGGATGAATCGTGCAGATGGCATTGAGCGCGTCGTTCTCGCCAGACAAGAGCATCTCCGTTTCGGCCTGCGCGATGTCGTGGCCGAGGCGCGCGACGAGTTCGCGCAACTCCTTCAAAGACGCTTCATCCTCTTCGGCAAATTCAAAGAGCACTCCGGCGTCGGCGATGGAAGATTCAAACTCTTCCTGCCGCGCGATGGTGCGTTCGAGCTTGCTGCGTTGCTGCAAGAGCCGTTGCGCCGCCTCTTGATCGTTCCAGAAATCCTGCGCCGACGCCTGCTCTTCAATCCGCGCCAGCTCTTTACGTTTCGCAGCTACATCAAAGAAACCTCCCGAGCTGTTCGACTCGCGTGCGCAGGTCTTCGTAAGTGTTGCGTAAATCCTGAAGTGTCAATGTCTCAATCATAGCTTCAATCTCAGGTTCAAGGTTCAAGGTTTAAGGTTCAAAGTTCATCAGCCTTCCGACCTTGAACTTTGAACCAATTATTAAAAGCAAGCTGAGCGCGGCGCATGCGCCGACGAACAGGTCGCCATGCTTTGTGTAAAAAGTCTTGCCTTCCGCCGTGCGGCTCACAGTCCACACGCGCGTGGCGGTTTGAAAGCCGCCGGTCGTATCTCTCACTTCGCCGCGCGCCGTGATGTATGCGCTGATGCCCGTGTTGGTCACGCGAAGCACGGGGCGATTATTTTCGACGGCGCGAAAGACCGTGTTCGCAAGGTGCTGGCGCATGACGGGCGTCGGCCCCAGATAACCGTCGTTGGAAATATTTATCAACACGTCCGCGCCGTCCAACGCGAAGCGTCGTGCGATGGACGGAAACGCCGACTCGAAACAGATAAAGATTCCGCCGCGCGCCCCGCCCAAAGGCAGCAAGGGATACTGCGCGCCCGGCGTGAAATCTCCGACCATCACGGGAATCAAGTTGACTCCCGGCAGCCAGCGCGGGAGCGGCACGTATTCGCCAAACGGCAACAGGCGAATCTTATCATACTGCGCGACGAGGCGGCCTTCTTCATTTACCATCACGGCGGAATTATATGAGCCGCCCGCCGGAGCAGGCTCCAGCGCGTTGAAGATAACGGAAGTGTGATTCGCCTTCGTGAAGCTTGCAAGCATCTCACGAAATTCGAAATCGCGCGCGTACATAAAGTTCATAGGCGACTCAGGCCAGATGACGACGCGCGGCGCAGAAGCGTCTTTCAACTCACTGAGCGCAAGCGCGCTCAGTGAGAGATGGCGCGCCATCAGAGCTTCGGTCTCGGCGACGGATTCGACCGGCTCCATCGGCACGTTCGGCTGAATGGCGATGATGGTCGCTTCGACTTTATTCGATGTCATCTGCGGCGGCGTGCGAGCTGACAAGGCGATGATGAGAGCGACGCAAAGGATGATGAGCACTGAGCTGAGAAACGCGCTCTTCGTTCTTCTTAAAAACAGCAGAGCGACGGCTGCGTTCGTCATCACGATCAAGAAGCCGACGGCATAGACGCCGCCCCAGCTTGCCGTCTGGATGAGCTGCGGCACGTAGGCTTGCGAATAGCCGACGGTGTTCCACAGTTGACCCGTCACGCCGAGCCGCGCCCACTCACACGCGACCCACACGGGCGCGGCGGCCACGACTGCGAACGCGCCAAAGCGCGCGACGAGGCGCGCCAACGCGACGCAGAAGAGAGCCGGAAAGATTCCGACGATCATCGTCGCGGGCAAGAGCAGCAGGTACGAGATGACCAAGGGGATGTGCCCGTAACGCACCATCGAGTAGGTCAGCCAGTAGCAAGAGCCGTAGAAAAAGATCGTCCCCGCGATCCAGCCGAGCAAGAGTGCGCGCCAGTTCAGCTGCGGCGCGCGCATGACAGAGATGATGAGCGGGACGATGCCGACCCACGCGAGCGGCCACAGGTTGAAGTTTGGAAAAGAGAGAATCAGGAGCAGCGCGGAGAGCGCGGCGAGACCGACTTCGACGCGCGCGGGAGCTTGCGCGCGCACGCTCGAAGTGAAGCGTGAGATGAGCTTTGAGAGCTTTCGCTCTCGCCCCGTCGGCGCGAGTGACACCGCGTCATGCATACAGTGGAGTTTAACATAGGATGAGGCGGTGAAAAATTTTCTGATGAAAATTCAAGGCGGGCTGCCGATGCCCGAAATCGTCTGCCGGATGACGCGATTCGACAGAAAACGTCACCGTAGAGGTGACAAATTTCGTCGCTTTGCTGCTTACGCGCCGCTTCCCGTCACCCGGTAGGTGGTCGCTGCATCTGTTCACGAATGGGGCTTGAAAACAGCCAGTTTACTCAAAAATAGTTTATTTGCTCAAAAATGGTTTAAAAGTGGGAGAACCCGGTCAATTTCAACCGGGTTCGCGGTTCGGGGTGATAACTGAAGGATCGCTCGGCGGGTGGCTGGCGCAGCGGCAGGCGGCGCTCAGAGATGTGATGGCGGCGGGGGCACGTTCCATTTCGTGCTTGCCGACGAAAGATAGAGCACATCGCGTGCCACAAAAAATATTTTCTGGAAATCCGATCTGATTAGTGATAAAGGCGGGCGAGACTTTTTCGTGATTAACGAGACGCGGAGGGCTGAGCCGTAGGTCTGACGCTCGAAGATGGAGCGGGCGAGGGCGAGGGCGACGCCGCGTTTGTCGCGCGATTGGCGGGAGCGTTCTGTCTTGGCTGATTGACATTGATCGCGGCGGGTGATGGCGCGGGTCTTGTCATCCAGCGTCCGACCATGATGCCGAGCGCGAAGAAGAGGGCGGCGATGGCAAGCCCGGCCAGCAAGAGGACAGCCGGGCGACGCTCGTCGCGGCTGAACTCTTCGAACGCGGAGTGGCGCGCGTCTCTCTCAAACCCTTCGGAATATTTTTGAGTGTCTGTTGACATAGCCGCGCAAAGTGCGAGGGATGATCGTCCCTCAAAAATTTTGGAGCTACTCAAACGCCCTGAGAGTCGTTCGGTTCGACTTCGAGGAGATGGCCGCTGATTCCTGTGACGCGAACCGTGCGCCCGCGCGCGACCGTGCCCTGTGCATGCTTGAGGCGCGCGCGCCACAATTCGCCGTCAAAGATAATCGCGCCTTCAGGCTCAAGCGTCGTCTCGACGCGAGCAATCATTCCCAGCAGGCTCACTTGCCCCGTCCCCGCTTTGCGATGGCGCGCGAGCAAAGCTATGTAGATGACTCCGGCGAGCAGGCACGCGCTCAGCAAAAGACCGATGAACGCTATGGTTGAGACAGCCATGTCCGATCACGAGAAAACCAGGACGACGAAAGGCGTGCATTCTAACATAAAAGTAAAAAGTTCAAGGCTCAAAGTTCAAAGTTCAAAGGTTAGAAAGCTGAGAAGCCTTGAGCCTTGAACTTTGAGCCTTAAACCTTGAACCTTATTTCCCGCCCGTTTCGACCAGACGTTGCAGGGCGATGGCTTCGGGGTTGTTCGGGTCAATCTGGATGGCGATCTTGGCGTGCGACATGGCCTGCGCGCGGTCGCCGCGCTCGATGAAGATGCGCCCGAGCAGGATATGCGCGTCAATCAGTTTCGCGTCCCAGAAGATAGCCGTGCGGAGCGCGCTGATTGAGGCTTCGAGATCGCCGCGTCTTTGATTGATGCGACCGATGAGCAAGTATGCCTCGGCGTTCATCGGCTCGATGGTCAGGATGCGGCGCAATTCCGGCAGAGCTTCTTCATCGCGTCCGGCTGCGTACAGGTCGCGCGCTTTGGCGAGCAAGTCCTGCGTACTGCTGTTGTTCGCCGTCACCGCCGCTTCCTGATTGCGGTCGCGTATCGCTGCGTAATAATTGTCGCGGTTGAAATCCGGGGTCAGGCGCAAAGGAACGCTGGTGGTCGTCTGCGACTTCTGCCATTCGGTCTGCCACTTGGCATAGACCTGCAAGTTGCGCCGCGCCTGATTATCGGCGGAGGCCGCGTCATCCGTCTTGCCCGTTCGCTCAAGCGATTTAGCGAAGAGGAAATAGGCTTCGCCGTCTCCCTGCCTGACGGCCAGCACCGGGCGCAGTTGATCCGCAGCGTCTTCATACTTGCCCAAAAGAAAGAGCGCGTAGCCGTAGTTAAAGCGCACGGTCGGATCGGCGGGCGACGATTCGGCTGCGCTCGACAGAAAATTCAGGGCTTGATTCAGCAGGCGCGTGCGCTCCTCAGGCTTCTTCTCCGCGCGTGCGGCCTGCACGGAGATCGCTCCCGCGTTATTGTAAATTCCGGTGAGCGGCATTTCGGAAGCGAGCGGGACGAGCGAAGCCAGCGCGTGGCTGTAATCGTTCATCTTCCAGTAAGAGAGTCCGGCGTAAAAAGCCGCCTCGGCGTAATGCGGCTCTCTCTTTTGGAGCTTCGAGAAATACTCGGCGGCGTTTCGCCAGTCCTGCTGTTTGAGATAAAAGTGTCCCAGCTCGAACGCGGCCTGCGGATAGGTCGCGCCCGCGTTGGCGTCCGCGTAAAAACGCAAGGCGTTCTTCAAGTAGACGGCGCGCGTCGGATCGGTTTCGCTCGTGAGCTTGGCTTTGATGTAAGCCTCGAAGGCGAGCGGCGGAATCTTCCTCGCTTGCTGAAGGAATTGATTGAGAGAGAAGGGCAGCGCCTTGTCGCGTTGATAGAGGATGTCAAAAGCGAGGCGAGCCTGCATGTCTTGCAGCGTCGTCAGCGCGCCACCGAAATCATAAACCGGAGTCGCCCAGCGTCCATCCATCATCTCGCCCATCAAGCGGCCTTCGTTGACTCGAATCACGCTGGCGCGTCCCTGGAGCGAAGCCAGCGCCTCGCCCTGTCCCGGCGTGACGCTGTAAGTTCCGATGACGACCATCGTGGCTTTGGCTTCGCGCGCCAGCTTGATCGTGGTCGCGCGCGAAGGCAGAGTGGTCAGAGGCACACGCAATTTCTGATAGGCCAGCTCGCGCTCGTCGCTTGAGACGACGCGCAGGCCGAGTCCAGGCTGGTTGAGCTGATCGGCCAGCCCGTCGGCGAAGCTCTCGCCAGCCCAGTTATACTCCGGCCTGTTCGAGGTATTCTCAAAAGGCAGCACCATCACGACCTCATTGCTGGCCGTCTGGGCGATGGCGCGCGCGGGCGCGCACAAGGTGATAAGCCCCGCGAGCGCGAGACAGACTGCATACAGCATCAAACTTCTTCTCAACATGAAACCCCAATCCTAACTCTGACAAAAGCGAATTGCCTGCTTGTTAGCTGACTAAATCTGAGCCATTAAACAAGTACCCTAATAGTCCGGTCAGGCAATGTCAAATCATCAAAAGCAGATGAGGCCAGCGACATGCTGGCCTCACATTTTGACTATCTAATAGATGCTCTAAGTCTAACGTATTGTTGCTCGTAGCCGTCCTCTCTCGCCGCTTATTTGCGTCACGGTTTTGATGCAGACCGCTCTCTCTCAAACGCTCAGGCGAGATCGAAGAGCAGGATTTCCGCCTCTTCGCTCGCGCGTATGTTGAGTTGGGATTCTTCGCTGATGGCCGCGCCGTTGCTCGTCTGGAGAGGCGTGTCGTTGATGGTGACCGCGCCTTTGACGACCTGTAGCCACGCGTGGCGGCCTGCCCCTGGCGTGTAAGAGACATTCTCTCCGGTTGCGAGCAGCGCGCCATACAATTTCACGTCCTGATGTACAGTCACAGAGCCGTCGCTTCCGTCACGCGAGGCCAGGAGGCGGAGGCGACCGCGCCGCTCATCTTCCGCAAACTCGCGCTGCTCGTAGCCGGGCTGCAATCCCTCCCGCTCCGGCTGAATCCAAATCTGTAGAAAGTGAGTCGGCTCTGTCTCCGAAGGGTTAAACTCGCTGTGACTGACGCCCGTCCCCGCGCTCATCCTCTGCAACTCGCCGCGACGAATCAACGCGCTCGTCCCAGTGCTGTCCTTATGCGCGAGCTGGCCTGCGACCACATAAGAGAGAATCTCCATATCCCTGTGCGAATGCGTGCCGAAACCCATCGCGGGCGCGACCGTGTCCTCATTGATAACGAGCAGTTGGCGAAAGCCCACGTAATGCGGATCATAATAACGATTGAACGAGAACGTGTGATAACTGTCGAGCCACCCCGCCCGCGTCCGCCCCCGCTCTTCCGCC
>DASWRG010000154.1:0-20821 GCA_036403295.1 Pyrinomonadaceae bacterium | reverse complement strand
GACGAGGCGGCTGAAAAGGGACGCGCCGTAATAGTAGCCGTCCCGCATGCTCAGGAGCACGTCCGCCGTGTGGCCGACGCGCGACGCGTGGAGCGAGGCGTAAAGATTCGAGAGCGCGTCAGGGTAAATGTGATTCGCAGTGTGCGCGTACCACACGGAGTCGGGCGCGTAGCCGCTCTCGTCCATCAAATTTTCTTCACGCAAAGAGCGCACGACCGGCTCAAGTTGCAAAGGGTCGCCCGTCAGTTGCTCATAACGATAAAGCGTGACATCAGCTTTCTCTTCTCGCACAATGCGAGCCGCGCCGCGCGCTCCTTTGACCAGGATGGCCGCGTCGCTTTCGTCTCTGTGCAGCGCGAAGTCAACGCCTTCGAGCGCGTGGATGGTGTCGGCGAGCGCGGGCGCGTCCTCGTCTCTTCCGCAATAGAGCGCGGCGTAACCGCACAGACCGAAGGCCGGAATGGCGACGCTCCGCCGCGCGCGCGCGCCGAGCTGATTCGTCAAGCTGTAGCCGTGATGAAAGAGATGCGTTTGCAGATTCACGCGCCGATTCTCCTGCAAGTTCATCCCGTGATCCGAGAAAAGCACGATCTCCGTTTCGCTCCCGCACCACTCGTGTATCTCCGTTAAAATCCGGTCGAGCGATTCGAGCGCGGCGTCTAGGCGTTTGCGTCCGCGTATGTGCAAGAGGCCGTCCGTGCCTTTGAGAAAAGCGAAAAAATCTCTATCCTGCGGCGCAAGGCGAAAGCGTTCGCGGAAACGCTTCATGTCCGCGCGCCAGACGGCTTCGGGCGCGACGTAAACCAGAAACTCGAAGGCCAGAGGCTCTTGATAATCCAGCTTTTCCATGTATGACGAAGGAGCTTTGTCGGGCGTGCGGCGTCCGATGTACTTGCGCACGCCGCCGCGCAATTCGCGCGCCTTGCGATCAAAGTAAAGACTCTCATAGCCATGCGGAGCAGATGCATTGAGCATGCAAGAGAGAGCGATGTTCGTCATCGTCGGAAACGGCGAGAGCAGGCGCGAAGGCTCGCCGAAAGCTTTGAACAGGCCGCGACCTTTCGCCGCCGCGATCACTTCATGCGGCACTCCGTCTAAGCAGAGCAGAAGGCGTCTCGGACGCGTGCGTCCCGCGCCCCCTGAAAAAATCTTCCCGTTGCTCGTCATTCCGAAACCTTCTTTTCCCTGTCTTTCAACTTGAAAGGCTCGCTCAAACCATGTTTCGCTTTGTCGTGCGAATCGTAAATGTCCGGGCGCGCGAGGACGGCGCGATATTGCGCGAGAGCCTCGGAGCGTTTGCCCGCCAGATCAAAGGAGCGCGCCGCATAGAGCCGCGACATCGTCGCCAGCGTCGCTTCCGCGCCAGACGTGTTGGCGGCGGCGAGAAATTCTTTCGCGGCTCGCTCGTATTGTTCTCCGGTGATGAGAGCTTCGCCGTAACTGTAATGAATCAAATCGAGCGAGCGAGCGCCGCTCTCTTTGGTCGCGCGTTCTTTGAGCAGCTCGTCGAAGATGCTGAAAGCTTCGCGCTCTGCTCCGCTCGCGGCAGCCGCGTGATCCGCCTCGCGCTCGATAGCAGCCTGCGAGACGAGCGCGTCCGCAGTTTCGAGCTTGTACAGGTAGTTGCGCGGATAGCTCAGAGCCAGCTCGCGCGACAGTGTGAGCGCGTCCGCGTATCGCTTCTCGCGTTTGAAGAGGACGATCAAGAGCGACTTCGCGTCATCGCGCGCCCAGCGTCCCTCGCGCGCCACGCGCTCAAGCGTCTCAAGCCCGCGCCGCTTTGAGCCACGCGCTCCCGCGATGCTCGCCAAAACTTTGACGGGCAAGGGCAGGTCGCCGACGATGTAATCGTAAAGCCCTATGGTCAATTCCGCGTCGTGAAAATTCGGGTCGAGCTTGAGGACATCGCGGTGACGGTCGACGCTGCTTGAGCCGTCGCCGAGCGCGGACATGAAACGCCTTTCGACCGCCGTCTCAAACGCGGCCTTCAAGCCTTCGGTCGCGCCCAGAAAATAGAGAGCTTCAAGATCATTCTTGTCGCGCTTGAGACGCGCTTTGGCAAGCTGCGTCGCCTGCCGCGTCAGGTCACGAAACTGCTCGACCATCTGCGGGTTCGGCTTGTCCTCTTTCGCGTTAAAGAAGGAATCGGAGCTGTACAGCGAAGCCTGTAGACGGCGCGAGTGGTTCAGCTCTTCAGCCCACAAGACCGCCGCCAAAAACTGCGACCCCGCCGGATGAGACGGGAAAGCCGCCGTTATCTCTCTGAAATTTTTTCGCGCGCCCTCGTAATCGAGATTATAAAGAGCCTCGAAGCCTTCGCCGCGCAGCTTCTCGAAACGCGCGCGGTCTGCCTCGCTCATCTGCTGTCCTGCGACAGAGACGGATAAAATCATTGCGAGCAATATCAGTTTTAAGATAGCGAGGGCGAAAACAGTTTCGCGCAAAGGCGCAAAGGCGCAAAGGAAAGCACGCAAGCAGCAAGCAGCATTCAATTTCTGTGCGGTCTGCTTTGCGCCTTTGCGCCTTTGCGCGAGACCTTCTGTTCGCTGAACATAACTCATGAGCTAAGCAACACCTCTCTTGAATCTCAAACTGAAAAAGCTTCTACTCGACAATCACGCTCTTCATCGCTCACTTCTTTTGAGCCTCTTTCGTCTCCGGCGCGGCGGGCAACGGGCGAACGGCTTTGAGGCGTTTGATAATCTCCCTGGCGAGTTCGGGAGCCGCGAGGTTGCCATCAAAGGCCGTGACCTTGCCGGTGGCGAGAATGACGCTCGTCTTCTGGTCTTTGATCTTGTACGTTAAGGTGTAAGTGAAGATCGGGCGATCCACTTCGATCAGTATGTCGGCCAGCTTGCCCGCTTCCCAACCGTCAACCACTAAAAGCTTCCACGCCGTAAACTCGGTTCGCTTGCTCAGCGCGTTTTGCAGTTGCACCGACTCGAAATAACTCGTGTTGGAAGTGATGAAAATAGTTTGAGCCGTGCGGAGCATTTCCGCCGGATCGGCTTTGGCAATCGCGGCGGAGTTGGGAGGTCGCACAGGCTGTGGCAAACTCAGCGCGCCTCCGTCGCCGAGCGGGCTGCCGCCGCCAGCGTTCGCCAGCCCCATCACGCTGTTCAAAGGGACTGCGAAATTCAAGTTCTGTCCTCCGGCGGAAGCGACGATTAAGCCGAGCGCGCTGCCGCGATCATCAATCAGCACGCCGCCGCTCGACCCTTCTGAAACAGGAGCGGTGAATTGCAGCAAGCGATAGCCGCTGCCCGCGCCGGGCACGTCGTCCGCCAATCTGATCGCGCTCAGGATGCCGTCCGAAGCAGTCCACGCGAGCAGCTTCGGATTCGAGATGGCGTAGACGCGCTCGCCGACCGGCGCATTATCCGTCTCGCCGATGGGCAAGAGCGGAAGATTCGTCGCGGAGATGCGCAAGGCCGCGACATCGCGCCGCTCATCCGAAGCGATCAGTTGGACTTTGTCGTAAGCTTCGCCATTCTTGAGCCTGACCTGAACCTCGCGCGCGTCCTTGATGAGATGGTACGCAGTCAGAATTACTCCGTCCGGGCGAACTATCAATCCGGTTCCGGCTTTTTCAAGTCGCCCTCCGCCCATGCCCGTCAGAATCAGTACGACGGAAGCGGAGGAGCGCTCTGCGATCTGCTCACTCGTGAGCGGCGCGGCTGTTTGAGCCGACAGAGCTTGAGCGGCCAAAGCCAAAAGCAAGCACGCGAGCAATAATCTTTTTCTCATTATCAAAACCTTTCCAACCTGATTTCTTGAAAGCTTCAAAACAGATTTCTCTTGCAAAGTCCGGCTACGCTCTGAAGCTTTCCAAATATTTGACGCCCGCGCCCGTGTTGAAAAGCACGACGCGTTCATCTCGTCCGACCTCGCCCGCTTCCAAAAGTTTTACAAGAGCAGGCAGACAGGCCGCGCCTTCGGGAGCAGTGAACAAGCCTTCGCTCGCGCCTATCTCAAGCACTGCGGCGAGGAGTTCTTCATCCGTGACCGCGACGGCTGTGCCACCTGATTCGCGCAGTGCGTCGAGAATCAGAAAATCTCCGATGGCGCGCGGCACACGCAGGCCGGAAGCGACCGTCACGGCGTTCGGAAACTCTTCCGCGAAACGCTTCCCTTCCTCGAAGGCTCTGACCATCGGCGCGCAACCGCTCGATTGCACAGAGACCATGCGCGGCCTCTTCGCATCAATCCATCCGAGAGCTTGCATCTCGTCAAACGCCTTCCACATTCCAATCAATCCAGTGCCGCCGCCCGTCGGATAGATGATGACATCCGGCAAAGTCCATTCAAGCTGTTCGGCCAATTCATAGCCGAGCGTCTTTTTGCCCTCAACCCTGTACGGCTCTTTCAAAGTCGAGACATCGAACCAGCCTTCCGCATCTTTGCGCCGCGCGACTTCCGCGCCGCAGTCCGTAATCAGCCCGTCCATCAAAGTGACGTGCGCGCCCGTCTGCTCGCACTCGATGACGTTGGCGCGCGGCGTGTCGCGCGGCATGAAGATATGCGCCTCCATCCCCGCGCGTGCAGCGTAAGCCGCGAGCGCGCCCGCAGCATTTCCGGCGGAAGGCACGGCCAGCTTTCTCACGCCCAGCTCTTTCGCCATCGAGACCGCCGCCGTCATCCCTCGCGCCTTAAAACTCTGCGTCGGATTCTGCGACTCGTCTTTGATGAGAAGCTGACCCGTCATGCCGACTTTTCCGGCAAGACGTTGTGCATTGAGCAAAGGCGTCCAGCCTTCGCCGAGCGAGACGATGTTCTCCTCTCGCTCGACCGGCAAGACCTCGCTGTATCGCCAGAGGTCTGAGCGTCTGGCAGTCAAAGATTCTTTTGTCAAACTCTGCGCGGCGCGCTCAAGGTCATAACGAACCAGGAGCGGCTTGCCGCATTCTGTGCAAAGGTTGTGCAAGCGTCGTGCCTCGTGCTTCAGGCCGCACGAAGCGCATTCGAGATGCGTCACATTCATCGGAAATCAGCCTTTCCTTTCGATTGAATTATTCAGAAGCGCATGATAACGCCTGCCAGCTTTTCCGTCAGGTGGAGCATTCATCTTGCAGTACGCTTCGAGTTTAAAACTTGCGGGTTTTCTTTGCGTCTTTGCGCCACCGGCGTGAAAATCTTTCTCACGCAAAGGCGCAAAGGCGCAAAGAAAAACAGAGCGCGCCGGATGACAAGTGATGAGAAAAAAGCTTATCTTGTCACCTGTCACTTATCACTTTTCTTATGCCGATACGCTTACTCGCCCTCGATCTTGACGGAACGCTGCTCAATTCGCGTGGTCAGTTGTCAGAGCGCAACCGTCTGGCGATTGCGGCGGCGCGTGAGAGGGGCGTGCGCGTGGCGGTCGTCACGGGTCGCCGCTTTCGTGACGCGCGCCCGCTCGCCCTCGAACTCGGTTTGGACGTGCCCGTCATTTCGCACAACGGCGCGCTGACCAAACACGCGCGGACGCTTGAGACGGTCAGCGCGACGCTGCTCCCGTTGCCTGCCGCGCGCGAGGTCTTGCGCGTCGGGCGCGAACGGGAGATGGACGCGATGGTCAGCGACGACCCGCACGGCAAAGGGTTGTTGGTTTACGATCACATCAGCGATGACAATTACCCGCTCGCCAAGTATATCGAGTGGTCGCGCCGGATACACGGCGACGAAGCCGAAGACGCAGTGCGGCGTGTGCCGTCGCTCCAAGATTATTTAGATCATGCGCCGGTTCATATCTCATTCTCAGGCTCGTGCGCGACGATGAGAGTTTTGCGCGAACGCTTGATGGAAGAGATAGGGGATGAAATCAAAGTCTTTAGCACGGAATATCCGAAACAGGATTTCACGCTGCTCGACGTGCTGCACCCCGAAGCCTCGAAGGGCGTGGGCGTGGCCGCCGCCGCGCGCGAATACGCTCTCGCGCGCGAAGAGGTGATGGCAATCGGCGACAACTACAACGATCTGGAGATGCTGCACTTCGCAGGCACGGGCGTCCTGATGGGCAACGCCGATTCGTCTTTGCGCGAGCAGGTTGATTTTCACGTCACCGCGACCAATGACGAAGACGGCGTGGCAGTCGCAATCGAAGAATTTATTTTTGAAAAGCAGGCGTCAGGAGTCGGAATCCGAAATCCGGAATGAAAGACAAGCTGTTTTGATTCTGACTTCTGTTTCATAAAAGGAGAATATGGAAATGGCAAATCGCACGGCAGTGATTCAAACGAACAAGGGCACGATCCGTTTCGAGCTGTTGGAGGACGAAGCCCCGAAGACGACTGAAAATTTCATCCAGCTCGCGGAGAAGGGCTATTACGACGGCGTGATTTTTCATCGCGTCATCAAAGGCTTCATGATACAGGGCGGCGATCCGACGGGGACGGGTCGCGGCGGCGAATCGGCTGGGGGCGGGCGTTTCGATGACGAGATCAACCGCTCATCCCAACTCTATCAAGGCGCGTACACAGCCGGGACTGTGGCGATGGCGAACGCCGGCCCGAACACCAACGGCTCGCAGTTCTTTATCATGCACACTGATTATCCTCTGCCGCCGAGCTACTCGAAGTTCGGTCGCGTCACAGAGGGTCAGGATGTGGTTGATGCCATCGCAAACTCCGCGACTGACCGCAACGACAAGCCGACCGACGAAGTGCGGATGGAGAAGGTCACGATTGAATAGAGCTTGCAGCTACGTGTTAAGATATTGATTCATGTATCCAGAGCTTTTTCGCATCGGCAACTTTCCGATTAACACCTACGGCGTGCTGCTCGCGCTCGCGCTGTTGTTCGGCATCTACATCTCGGCGCGTGTCGGGGCGCGTGACGGCGTGCCGCGCGAGCGGATGTACGACCTCGGTTTGTGGATGGTCTTGGGCGCAATCGTCGGCTCGAAGATATTGCTGCTCTTCACCGAGCCTGACTATCGCGCGAACCCTTTGCATCTCTTCTCGCTCGACTTTCTGCGTTCGGGCGGAGTCTTTTACGGCGGACTCCTGGGCGCAATCATCACCGGCTACATCGGCGTCCGTCGCTATAAGCTGCCGTGGTGGAAGGTGGCGGACGCGGGCGCGTGCGGGATTCCTCTGGGGCAGGCTATCGGGCGACTGGGATGTTTTTCGGCGGGGTGTTGCTGGGGCAAGCCGACGAGCGGCTGGTACGGCGTGCATTTCACAGAGGCCGGACATGAAGTGACGGGCGTGCCGACGATTGACGCGACGGGCGCGCCGCTTCACCTGCATCCGACGCAGCTTTATGAGGCGGGCGCAACCTTGCTCATCTTTTTCTTCCTGCTCTGGCTGCACAAGCGCAAGCGTTTTAGCGGTCAGGTCTTTCTGGCTTACGCCATGCTGTACTCGGTGACGCGCTTCATCATCGAATTTTACCGCGACGACCCGCGCGGCGACATCGCCGGTCTGACCACGCTCACGGGTCTCTCAAGCTCGCAGATGATTAGCATTCTGCTCGGCGTGAGCGCACTTGTCCTCTACTTTATCCGCAAGCGGCGAGCGCGTGCGCAAGAGGCCGAAAAACTTTCTTCCGTGCCCGCCAGTGTGTAAGACAGTTCAAGGTTCAAAGTTCAAGGTTCAAAGCTCTAACTTTCTTGAACCTTGAACTTTGAACCTTGAGCTTTGAACCTTTATGGAAGAGACGATTGAGCTGCGTGTTGATGAAAGCGAAGCTGGCGCGAGGCTGGATGCGTATCTCGCCGCGAGGATTGAGGGTTGGAGTCGCGCGCGGATTCAACGCCTGATCGAAGACGGCGACGTGCTGGTCAAAGGCCGCGCGGCCAAGTCCGCTTATAAACTTCGCGCGGGCGATGTGGTCGAAGTCGAGTTGACCGAGCCGACTTTAACCGCCTTCGCGCCCGAACCGATTCCACTCGATATTATTTACGAAGACGAAGAGCTGGTCGTCGTCAACAAGCCCGCCGGACTGGTCGTCCATCCGGGCGCGGGCGTCCCTTCGGGAACTCTGGCGAACGCCCTCACATATCATTTCGAGCAGCTTTCAAAAAGGGCGGGAGCGATGCGTCCGGGCATTGTGCATCGTCTCGACAAAGACACTTCGGGACTCATCGTCGTCGCCAAGACAGAAGACGCGCATGAGAAGCTGGCCGAGCAGTTTCGCACGCGCGAGGTTTTTAAATCTTACGTCGTGCTCGTGCATGGACGCTTGAAGGAGGACGCGGGGCGGATCGAGCAGCCGCTTGCGCGCGACCCGCGCCACCGCACGCGGATGGCGGTCGTGCGCGGCGGGCGTCCCGCGCTCTCTCTTTACAAAGTCAGGCGCGGCTTCGACCGCTTCACCTTGCTCGACGTGGAGATTAAGACGGGGCGCACGCATCAGATCAGAGTTCACCTGCAATGGCTCAAGCATCCGGTCGTCGGCGATGAAACTTACGGCGGAGGACGCGACAAAACCGTGCCGGATGTGCGCGTGCGCGCCGCGCTAAACAGGCTTGGCCGAATCTTTCTGCACGCCGAACAGCTTGGCTTTCATCATCCGAAAACGGGCGCAGAGCTGAGCTTCACCGCGCCTTTGCCCGCAGAATTGACAGGACTGCTGGAAATTATCTGATGAGGATGAGTTATGCGTTCGCGGCGTGTGATTGATATACTATGCTTTGACATTTGACCCGCATGAAAGCAACTGGGTTTCACGGGCGCGGCATCCAAACCGCGTGCGCCGGGTGATAAACTGAATTTTTCTGAGGCCGCCTTTTCTTCTTTCGGAATATGAGAACAATTTTTCGTAGCTCCCTTTTAATCTTGACGCTCGCCCTCTCGTTGCTCGTGTGGCGCGGCGAGTCTGCGCCCGCGCAGCAAAAAAATCAGCCGTCGCCGAAGGCCACTCCGACGCCTGCCACGCCGCAGTCGGACGAGCAGAACGGCGGGCAGGTTTTCATTAACGAAGTGCGTCTGCCGATTAGCGTGATTGATAAAAAGAAGCAGCCCGTGCTCGGCCTGACCAAAGATGACTTCCTGATTTTCGAGGACAAACAGCCGCAACAGATCGCCAGCTTTCGTGATGACAAAGACAGCCTGCCCGTTTATGTCGGCGTCTTGATGGACACTTCGCCCTCGACGGTGGGCAAGCTCAAGTTTGAAAAGGATGCGGCCAAAGATTTTATCTACACGGTGACGCGTCTGAGGAAAGACAAGGTCGCCTTCGTCACTTTCGATCACGAGATCAAGTTGAAACAGGACTTCACGGACAAGCTCGATCTGCTCGCACGCGCGGTTGACGGGGTCAACAAGCCGGGCGAAAAGACCTCTCTCTATGATGCGATCTGGCAGTTCTGTGATGAGAAGATGCGGGGCGTGCCGGGACTTCGCGTGGTGGTCGTCATCACGGACGGCGCGGACACTTACAGCCGCGCAGACCTGCATGACGCGATTGACATCGCGCAACGCACGGAAACGACCATCTTCGCCATCTCGACCAAAGCCGGATTCTCCGGCACTGTGCCGGGAGTCGAAGCCGGAATGGCTCCGGACGCGAGCGACCGCGAATTGGAAAAGCTCTGCGCGGAGACGGGCGGCTCGGTCTTCTTCACCGGCGACATCACGGAACTCGAACGCTCTTTCACCAAAATCTCGAAGGAGCTGCGAACCGAGTACGTCATCACTTACAAGCCGACGAACGAGCATTATGACGGCAGTTTCCGCACCATCGAGGTGCGTCTCAAGAACAAACGCGACGGCATGAAAATACGCACGCGGCGCGGCTACACGGCGATCAGAGATAATGTAAGGCAGTGATAAGTGACGAGTGATAAGTGATGAGAGAAAAGCTATTCGGATTTTCTTATCGCTTATCACTTATCACCAGAAAGAAAAGCTATGTTTTATCAAAAAGGAATGAAGAGCGGGCTGGCGTTGTTGTTGCTGTGCATGCTGGTCACAAGCGGATGGCCGGGAGTGGGAGCGCGCGGACAGAATTCTGCGGCGACCACGCAGCCGGACGCGAGCCGCCCGCGCCGCGCCGCGAATGAAGCGACGCCGCAGCCGACTCCGGCGACTACTGCGCCGAAACCACAGCCGTCGTCAAAACAGGATGAGGTCACGCTGCAAGACGACGAGGTCGTGCGCGTTGACACAGACCTGACGAACATTCTGTTTACCGCAGAAGACAAGAACAGACGCTTTATCACCAACCTGCGCAAGGAAGACATACGCATTCTCGAAGACGGTCAGCCGCAAGAGATTTTCGCTTTCCAGACGCAGATTGATCTGCCGCTCTCGTTAGCGATTTTGATTGACACCAGCCGCTCGCAGGAGCGCACGCTGCCGGACGAGAAGGCTGCGGCGCGCGCCTTTATCGACGCCATCTTGCGACAGGGCAAGGACGAAGCGGCGGTCGTTTCCTTCACCGGCGAATCAACGCTCGAACAGGGCTTGACCGGCAACGTCGCGCGCATCCGGCAGGCGATTGACCACGTCGAGTTCGTGCCGCCCTCCGGCTATGTCGGCGGCGGCGTCGTGGTCGGCACGCCGCCCATCTCCGGCACTAACAATTCGCTGGCCTTCTCGACCTCGCTCTGGGACGCCATCTGGGTGACGGCTAATGACGTGATGTCGGAGGCCGCAGACAACACGCGCCGCGCCATCATCATCGTCACGGACGGCGACGACACGTCGAGCCGGAAGAAGATAGATGACGCGATTCAGCGAGCGATCAAAGCGGACGCTCTGATCTTCGCCATCGGCATCGGCGACAGCTACGTCAGAGGCGTCAACGAAGGCGCGCTTCGTAAGGTCGCGGAACAGACGGGCGGTCGCGCCTATTTTCCGCGCGATGAATCAGACCTGCGCACGGCCTTCACGCAGATCGAGAGAGAGCTGCGCGAGCAATACCTGGTCGCCTACGCGCCGACGAATCAGAAACGCGACGGCTCTTATCGCCGCGTCCAACTAGAGATCGTCAATCCCGAACTGCGCAGCCAGAACATTCGCCTCAACTACAGACAGGGCTACTTCGCTAAGAGTGAGGAGAAGGCGAAAGAAAAGCAAAAGTAAAAAGGTAAAAGGCAAAAGTGAGGATGAGAAGCAAGCTGTTTTTCGTTCTCACTTTTGCCTTTTTACTTTTACCTTTTTACTTTCCATGTTTCGCTTTGCTATACTTCGCAAAGGGAAGCTGCCCGCGCATCCGCCCTGATGCGCGTAAAATTGAATTAGGAGTCCCCTGCCGTCCGAAGCTTTTGAGCTTGCTCCACCGCAAGTCGCCGCAGGATGGCTTTGAAGGACGCTTCTTAAATCAACTCCCAAACGCGCTTTGTTCAGGCAAACACTCATCGTCGTAAAGGTATGAAGGCAACCGGATACAGCCCCACCATTCTCGCCGTCAACGACACGCCCGACGTGCTTGAGCTGTTTACAGTTCTGTTGGAGCGCGAGGGCTATCGCGTCGTCACGGCGAAAGATGGCGTGCGCGCTCTTGAGCTGGCTTTTTCCATCGAGCCGGACATCATCATCAGCGATGTCGTGATGCCTAAAATGGACGGGCTTGAGTTTTGTCGTCGTCTCAAACAGCACCCGCGCACCTCTGACGTGCCGGTCTTGCTGGTGAGCGCGTTGCGCACGGCGAACGAAGACAGCTTGAAGGGCTTGATCGCGGGCGCGGACGATTATCTCGAACTCCCGTTTCGCCGTCAGGAATTGCTCGTCAAAGTGGCGCGGCTCACCGAACGTCATCGCGTCGAAAAGCATTACCGCGAGATCGTCGAGCAGGCCGCAGACATCATCTACACGCGCGACATGGACGGCCATCTGACGAGCATCAATGAAGCCGGGGCGCGCTTCTTCGGACGCCCCGCTTCCGAACTGGTCGGCGTCCATCTCGGCGC
This sequence comes from Pyrinomonadaceae bacterium, assembly GCA_036403295.1. Lineage (GTDB taxonomy): Bacteria > Acidobacteriota > Blastocatellia > Pyrinomonadales > Pyrinomonadaceae > JACMLC01. Next base: position 8,985 of record DASWRG010000154.1, on the reverse strand, counting down.
GCTCATCGGCAAAGAGGCCGCCGCCAAAGACATCACAGACGCCAAAGAGAATCCAGAGCGGTTTCCCGTGCGCTCGCTGCATTACCTGAAAGACGTGCAAGGCGTCCCGCATTATCTCGAAGGCATCATCACCATCGTCCGCGAGGGCGGCGGTCAACCGACGGGCGTGCGCGGCGTCGTGCGCGACATCACGGAGCGCAAGCGCGTCGAAGAAGCTTTACAAGAGAATGAAGCGAGGTTTCGCGGCGCGTTCGACTATTCATCCATCGGGATGGCGCTCGTCTACCCGGACGGACGCTGGCTGCGAGTCAATCGCTCCATCTGCGACATCGTCGGCTATTCGGAAGAGGAACTCTTAGCGATTGACTTTCAGACCATCACGCACGCGGACGATCTGGAAAAAGACCTTGAGTATGTGCGGCAGATGCTCTCCGGCGAGATCGGCTCGTACCAGATGGAGAAGCGTTACATACACAAGCAAGGCCACGTCGTCTGGGTCATGCTCAGCGTTTCGCTGGTTCGTGATGCGAAACAGAGGCTGCTCTATTTCATCGCGCAGATTCAGGACATCACGGATCGCAAGCGCGCCGAAGAAGCTTTGCGCGACAGCGAACAGCGTTATCGAGAGCTTTTCCAGAACGCCAACGATCTGATTTACACGCACGACCTCAAGGGCAACTTCACTTCGCTGAACAAGGCCGGCGAGCGCATCACGGGTTACACGCTCGACGAAGCTTTGCAGATGAACATCGCGGAAGTGGTCGTGCCCGCACAGCTTGAGCGCGCGCATCAGATGATCGCGCGCAAAGCCGCCGAAGATGTCTCGACCGTTTACGAATTGGACATCGAAGCCAAAAACGGACGGCGCGTCGCCCTCGAATTGAGCACGCGGCTGATTTATAGCGAAGGGCAGCCCATCGGCGTGCAGGGCATCGGGCGCGACATCACCGAGCGCAAACGCTCGGAAGAGGCTCTGAGCGAATCCGAAAGACGTTTCCGCGAGATGCTGGAAAACATACAACTCGTCGCCTTCATGCTCGACACGCACGGCAACCTCACCTTCTGCAACGACTATCTTTTGCAATCGACCGGCTGGCAGCGTGAAGAGGTTATCGGGCGCAACTGGTTCAAGCTGTTCATCCCGCCGGATCAACGCGAGACGATTGAGAACATCTTTGTCGAGATGCTCTCGCACGGCACGATTCCTTCGCACATGGAAAACGAGCTACAGACGCGCAGTGGCGAGCGGCGTTTGATTATGTGGAGCAACACGCTGCTCAAAGACGCGGAGGGCGAAGTCATCGGCACGACGAGCATCGGACAGGACGTGACCGAGCGCGTCGAGTCCGAGCAGCGCATGCTCGCCTCGATGCAGCAATTGGAGACGCTGACCGCGCTGGCGACCGCCGTCAAAGATTCGCGCGAAGCGGACAAGCTGTTGGTCGGGCTGGCTAATTCGATCACGAATTTCACGGATTATCGCAGTTGCGTCGTCATGCTTTTCTCGGACGAGCAACCGTACAGGCCGCGCTGCCTCTCGCGCTCTTCAAACATTCCGCTCGAATACGTCGAGCTGATCTGCTCCAATCCATATCCGCGCGCCGAGATGCGCAGCCTGCTTGAGAACGGCGTCCATATCGAAGTCGGCGAGCTGGGCTTTGCGGCCTATTATCCGCCGAGCCTCTATTACGTGCTCGACCGTCATCTGCCGGATCGTTACAAAACGGACATGAGCGCGCCGCATCCGTCGGAAGGGCCGCGCTGGTATGCCGGAGACGAGCTGCTTGTCCCTCTGATTACGCAACAGGGCGAATACATCGGCGTCATCTCGCTCGACGACCCGCGTTCGGGGCGCGCGCCCGACCGTCAGAGCGTGCTGCCCGTGGTGGCTCTCGCCAGACAGGTGACGCAACTGCTCGCGCAGCAACAGGCGGCGGAAGCTTTGGCGCAACAGTTCGAGCGCGAAGCGATGATTAATCGCATCTCAGGCGCGGTGCGCCGCTCGCTCGATCAGACGGAAGTCTTCCGCACAGCCGTCCGCGAGATAGGCTCGTATTTAGGCGTTGATCGCTGCACGCTCTTTATGAGCGACGAGGAAGCGGGCATCGCGCGCAACATGGCCGAGTATCACGCGACGGGCGTGCAGCCCATCGGGCGCGACTTTGAGATCGGGATTCTCAAAGATTTGATTAGCGGCATAGACCAGCAGGGCGCGCTCGTCTTTGACGACGCGGCGTCGGACGAGCGGCTGGGTCATGTTTACAATCGTTTCCTGCGCGTGGTCGGCGTGCGCTCGATCATGTACGTGGCGATCAAAGTGGGCGACGAGACTCCTGCGGCTTTCGCGCTTTCGACCACGCGCAGCCTACGTCACTGGCGCAAGGCGGACATCGCGCTCGCCACGGCGGTCGCAGACCAGACGGGCATCGCCATTCGTCAGGCTCAGCTTTTCCAGAAGGCCGAAGCGACCTCTGCGCGCGAATCTCTGATTAATCGCCTGAGTCTCACGATTCGCGCCTCGCTCAATCTGCCCGAAGTCTTGAACACGGCGACGCGCGAGCTTGGACGCGCTCTCTCGGCCTCGCGCGTTCACTTGCGCCTGCACGAGCCGGGGCGTCCGACTTCGCCGCTTGAGCACGAGTACGTCGCGCCGCACGCGCGCAGCATCAAGCACATCGTCGTCAGCTATGACGATCCGGTCGGGCAAAGACTCTTGCGCTCTTTGCAAACCATCGTCATCAACGACGCGCTCAATTACTCCGGCGGCGCGGCGGATTTGAACCAGCACGTCCGGCGGCAGGCTGCAATCGCGGGCTTGCGCTCAAGCATTGATTGCCCGCTCATCGTCAACGGACGCTTTCGCGGCACGCTCTGCATCAACCAGACGGATCGCGTCCGGCATTGGAAGGAAGATGAAGTCGCGCTCGTCGAATCCGTGGCCGCGCAGCTTGCGACCGGCATCTCGCAGGCAGAGCTTTACGAGATGGCGAAGCGCGCGCGCAAGGAATGGGAGACGACCTTTAACGCGATGTCGGACGGCATCTTTATCTTCGACAACGCGGGACAGCTCATTCGCGTCAATCGCGCCGGGGCGGCGATGGAGGACACCTGGCCGCACCTCTTGCTCAATCGCCACTGCTGCGACATCCTGCGGACGAGCGGAGACAGCCGCTCCTGCATCGTCGAGCAGACCATCAAAGAAGGCCGCACGACGACCGTCGAGATTTCGCCAGAGCGTTACAATCGCCCCTTGCTCGTGACGGTCGAGCCGATTATCGAGAGCGGCAACCAGACGGTCGGCGCGGTATGCACGGCGCGCGACCTCTCGGAGTTACGCAAGATCGAAGCCGAGGCCAGAGAGAATCAATCGCTCCTGATGAACATTTTGGAGAGCGCGCGCGAGGCGATTTATGCCGTGGACACGGAAGGCCGCTTTCAGTGGTGCAACAGCGCGACGCTCAACATCGGCGACTACAAGACCGAAGATTTAATCGGTCGCTCGTTTCTCGAACTGGCTCATGAGGGCGACCGCGAGATGATCCGCGAGCTTTTCGAGCGCACGCTCAAGGGAGAGCCGCAGACCTACGAGTCGCGTTATCTGGCGAAGGACGGGAACGTGCTTTACGCGCTGACTGACAACGCCCCGCTCGTCGTTGACGGGCGCACGACCGGAGTCCTGGGCATCGCGCGCGACATCACAGAGCAGAAACAGGAGAGACAGCGTGCCTCTCAAGCGGACAAGCTGCGCGCGCTCGGCCAGCTTGCCTCCGGCGTCGCGCACGACTTCAACAACGCGCTCGCGGCCATCCTCGGTCGCGCGCAACTGATGCGCCGCCAGACTCAAGACGAAGCGCAGACGCGCAATCTGGACATCATCCAGACCGCCGCCGAGGACGCCGCCGCGACTGTGCGCCGCATTCAAACCTTCGCGCGCCAATCGCAGGCCAAAGAGTTCGAGCTATTGGAAGTCGGCAGCCTCTTGCGCGACGCGGTGGAGATTACGCGCACGCGCTGGGAGAATGAAGCGCGCACGCGCGGCCTGCATTACGAAGTCTTGCTTGAGGCGGACTGCGAATTGCACACGCGCGGCACTGCTTCGGAATTACGCGAGGTCTTCGTCAACCTGATCGTCAACGCGGTTGACGCGATGCCCTTCGGCGGCCAACTTTTAATCAGTTGCGAGCTGGCCGCAGAGCGCATGCGCTTGCGCTTCAGCGATACGGGGACGGGCATGCCCGAAGAGGTCAGAGAGCGCATCTTCGAGCCTTTCTACACGACCAAAGGCGCGCAAGGTACGGGACTCGGACTCGCAGTCAGTTACGGCATCATCGAACGTCACGGCGGGCACATCAGCGTCGAATCGGAAGTCGACGCAGGCACGACCTTCGAGATTGACCTGCCGGTGGCAGAGCCTTCGCAGGTGAAAGTCAGCGAAAGAGTCGTGCCGGTTGACACGGCCCCGCTCTCAATCCTCGTGGTTGATGATGAAGCTTTCGTGCGCGAAACCTTAGGCGACATGCTGACGATTCTCTCTCACAGAGTCGTGCAGGCCGAGAGCGGGCGCGAGGCTCTGGCTCTCTTGAACACGCATCATTTCGATCTGGTCTTCACAGACCTCTCGATGCCTGAGATGGACGGCTGGGAGGTGTCGCGCGAGATTCGCCGACGCTGGCCGGACATGCTGATCGTCCTCGTCACGGGCTACGGCAAAGGCACAGAGCCGCCCACGGGCGAATCCAATCTGATTGACGGCGTCATCGGCAAACCCTTCGACTTCGATCAGGTCACGGAGACTATCAGGCAAGTAGCTACGAAAGAAGTGATGAGTAATGAGTGATGAGTGATGAGTAAAAAGCAGAAATGCTTTCCTCTCATCACTCATTACTCATCACTTCTTTACTTTTCCCCGCGTTCCTTTTCGACTTCACTCTCTAATTCCACCACCAGCTTGCGGACGGTCGGTTGGTCAATTGGTTCGAGCCAGCGGAGGGCTTCGTCCAAGACTCTGCGTTGATGTTCAGGCCAGAGCGGGCGTCCGGCGATGCTGCCGAACTCGCCCTTGTAAAATCCGGCGCGAGGCGGACGGGCTTTTTCAAGCACGTACTTTTCGACCCCCAACATGATCGTCGGAATGCCTTCGCTTTCGAGAGCGCGGGCGACGAGCGCGACCGATTGATGACAGAGGCGAGAGGCGGGGATGAGCAGCGCGGCCTGCACTTCGTATCGCTTGACGCGCTCGATGAGTCCGGGCAGCAGCTCGTCAGCGAGGCGCGCGGCGTCAGGAATGAAACCGTTGAAGCTCCACCAGACCGGATTGAGCTGGCCGATGATGCCGTTGTTCTCAAACTCGAAGAGGCGCGCGACGGGGACTTGCGCGTTGAGGTCCTCGCGCACGGCACGCGGGTCGTAGCCGCGCGCGGCGAAGAGGATGTCTGCGGCTTCGACTTCAATCGGAATCTCGCGGAAAGAGGTGTCGCCGCCCGCCGCGCTTGTATCAAAGGGCTGCGTGCCGTCAATGTAGCCGCCCGCCGAAGAGATGAGAGCCAGACTGAGCATCGACAGCGCGCGGCGCGCCGGAGTGAAAGGCGCGCGTTTGTTTTCCACGAACGGATAACCATCAAGGTCGTCGCCGGAAGCCTTACCCTTCCGCTCCCAATCCGCATACCGCCGCCGCCACTCGTCAACTCGCTCAATCGTCTCCACTTGAAACCCAAGCCCCCTCAATTTTTAGGATGAGCGACATTGTAACCCCAATTCAACGCTAAAGCGTAGAGAAGGTTCAAGGTTCAAAGTTCAAGGTTCAAGGTGAAGACATGACCTATGTCTTCTAACCTTGAACCTTGAACTTTGAGCTTTAGTTCGCCCGCGTGAAGCAGCTCGGCGATTCCGCGAAGGTCGCGTCGTCAATGGCGATGTTGTGTTTGATTTCTGTCACGCGAAAGATGAAGTTAAAGCCGTTGGAGGATTCTTCGCGGATGAGGAAAGGCAGTTTGACGCCGTCAACTTCGCGGTAATCTTCATAAAAGGTATTGCCGCGTCTGAGGAGCAGTCCGGTCTCGACATCGAAATATAATTTCTCCGCGCCGTTTGCGTCGTACAGCTCTTGCAGAACGTAAGCCTCGCGCCCGTTAACTTTCTCTTTGCCCGTGACTAAGAGACGATTGTAAAGCTGAGCGAGATTGAGGTCGCGGTTAAATATAGCTTCGCGGCGCACGTCCGTCAGGCTGTAGCCGACAAAACGTATGTAGCCGCGCATGGAATCCTGCCACCAGCCTTTCGTCCCGTCAAAGCCGCGTTGCATCACGCCGAGTCCGGCCACGTTGATGTTCATCACGGACTTGTTCGGAGCTTTCTCATACAGCTCGACTGTGCCGTTCAAGTTCATGGATGAAATCTCGGCTTTGCCTTTGGTGACGCGGCTCGTCAGTTTTTCCAGCGCGGCGCGTCCGCCCTTCGCCGCCAGATATTTTTCAAAAATCTCATTGACGCTCGGCAGACCGATGCTGTCCTCCACAACAGCCATGCCATAGGGGATGGGCGTCTGCGCCCAATCGTCAATGAGTCTGATGACGGGGTCATCAGTGCGTGCGCTGTCAGAGGCGTTGAGGGTGATGCGTTGCTTGACCTTTTTGACGGCGGCGTCCAACTGCGGGTCGCGCCCGACGAGCAGCGCGCGGCGCGTCAGCTTGACGTTGACATCAGGCGTGACGCCGTGACCTTCGAGCTGCGCGCCGAACCGCGTGCGAAAATTTGCGAAGCCGTATTGAAAGAGCGCGCCCGTCGGCAGAGCTTTGATGACTGAAGGCAGAGCGTCGCCCGCGCTCTGTTCGCCGACGAGCGCGGCGCGGTCGTTCTCACGCATCCCGCTCGCAAAAATCTCTGCGGCGGATTGCGTCGAGCCGTCAATCAAAATCACCAGCGCGCCCGTGTACGGAGATTTTTGCGGATAAGTGTAAAACTCGTTTCGCCCGGCGCGCATCTGCATTGAGCCGAGCGAGATTTGTCGCCCCTCAACCAATCCGGCCAGCCCGCCGATCATCCCGATCAAGCCGCCCTCATTGCCGCGCAGGTCTATGATGAGGCCGGGCGCGTCGTGCAGCTTGCGCAATGCGCCGCACAGCTTGTCCATCACCGGCGGCACGAACGCGTTAAAGCGTATGTAGCCGATGCCGTTTGCCAACCGCTTCGCCTCGAACTCCGTGAACATGGAAGGCAGGTTGCCGATGGGCGGCGACATCTCGCCCTTCAATTTCTCGCGTTTAATCTCAACGCGGCGCGGGTGATTGCCCGCGTCCAAGTAGAGCAGACGCACGGGCGATTGCGAGTCGCCGTTGATGTAGCCCGCGAGCAGGACTTGATGCAGCTCAGGCTTGATGATTGATTGCCAGGTCGGATTCTTGAGCGTCTCTTCGATCACGAGATCGAGCGACATGCCGTCGGCGCGTTTGATGACGTAGCCGGGACGCAAGCCCGCGCGCGCCGCGCTCGAACCCGGCTCGACTCTCGTCACGACCGCCGCGCCGTCCAAAATACGCAGGTCAATCCCGATGCCCGTCGTCAGCTTCTCAGTCAATTTGGAGGCCGCATTTTTTCGCGCCTGACGCGCGCCGTCTGCCGCGCCGTCTGCTTCGTCCGACTGCGATTCGTCTGCGTCATCCGGCGAGGGAAACTTCGGAATTGCTTCGGGCGGAATGATGAGAAAGTGCGACTGGTGCAGCTCGTTGAGCATCTGCTGCAAGAGCAGGTTCAACTCCTGATTGCTCGCCGCCTGAGCCACGCGCGGAGCATATCGCTCTCTGACTTTGTCCCAATCAACGCCGCCGAAGCTCTGGTCATAAAACTGCTCTTTGACGGTCGTCCAGACGATCTCAAAAGCCTCCTGCCGCTTCGCAGCTTCGGCTGACGCGGCGGCGGGCGGCGAGACCGCGACGGGCGAAATCGTCTGCGGCGACTGTGCCTGCAAAGTGGTATTAAAAAGTGTGAAGGAGAGAAGCGCAGTCAGGAACAGCTTGCGAGCTGAAGGGTATTTCATACTTTCTACTTCTGAAAAATTATTTACGCACGGCGGCGCGCGATGAGCAAGAGAGCCACGACGGCGGCGAGCATGCCGATGCCGAGCGCAAAGACAGAGTAACCGTGAAGACTGTTGAAAGCAACACGCAAGGGGTCTGTCTGCGCCATCTGGTCAATCGGGCGTCCCATCGCCGCGCGCAAGGCGAGCAGCCTCGCAGAGATAATCCATTGCCCGACGAATGTCGTCAGCGCAATCAACGCGAGCGACGCAAGCTCCGCGTAAAAGGCTCGCTTGCTGAGACTGTTTTTGAAGAGAAACGCGCTGGCGAAAAGCAGCAGGCTGAGGATTAAGCCGCCCGTGTTGATGATGGCGAGCGAGCGCGTGACGACTGTGCCCGCCAACTCGCGCGAGGGCAGCACGCTAAAGAGCGTCGGCGCGACCGCGAAGCTGAAGAAGACCGCCGCGCCGAGCCACAGCGCGATGAGAAGCAGCCGCACGTCGCGCACGATTTTGAGGGGTAAGCTCGCGTTCATCTTCTAATCATACTCCATCACGCCGGGCTGCAATCTGATGTAAGGCGGCTCGATTTCCGGCTGCTCAAGCTCGCGCGGGTCTGCGACGCTCGTGAGCCAGGAGAGTGAGCGGTCGAGCTGCGCTTGGTAATCAATGAGGTCGAGCGACATGAAACTATTGTGGCCGAGCCGCGCAAATTTTTCCTTCGCCATCTGGTACATGCGCCGCGCCGCGCCCGGTCGCCCGATTTCCAGATGATGAAAAGCGACAGCCGATTGAATCATCGCTTGCAGGAAAAGTTTTTCCTGCGGCCCGACATCATCGCGCCAACGATCTTCCCAGGCATCATGCGCCGCATGAAACTCGCGCTCGTTGTAAAGGTCTATGCCCGCGATGTATTCAATCGGATAGGCCGCGACATGCTCCTCGGCGTAAGCCGGAGCTGCCGCTTCACTTTT
>DASWRG010000153.1:0-3973 GCA_036403295.1 Pyrinomonadaceae bacterium | reverse complement strand
ATCGGCAACTCTTCGAGCGGCGTCCCCTCGCCTCCGCTGTAGGCTTCGTAGAGCGCCGCCAACTCCCGGTAGAACACTCCCATTGACCAGCCGTCCGTGCAGATGTGATGCATCGTGATGAGCAGCACATGCTCTTCCGCTTCCCACTGCAAAAGCTTCGCGCGCAGGAGAGGCCATTCAGATAACACGAAGGGAAGATGCGTCTGTTCGACGGCTACTTTGTGCAACAGCGCGTCGCGCTCGTGCTCAAGTATGCCATGCAGCTCAACCACCGTCAGTTCCAGCGGGAGCGCCGGATTAATTTTCTGCGCCGGTTGATCGCCCACTACGATATAGGTCGTTCGCAACACCTCATGGCGACGAACGATTTCATTCAAACTTTGCTCCAACGCCCCGCGATTAAGCAGACCGGACAGATGCAGGGCTATCGTTTCATTGTATGCAGGATTGCCCGGCGCGAGTTGATCTGTAAACCAAAGACGTTGCTGCGCAAAGGACAAGGGCGGCGCGTCTTGAGTCGTGCGTGGTGGAATCGCCGGTTGAGCCGCAGGCTCAAGCCCTTCTGCCTCAAGCAAACGGCGTAGCAGTTTGAGCCGCTCGGCAGTCAACGAGCCGGGGCGTGTTTGAGAGTCATTCATAAAAGCACACATCTTTTTTCGGATGAGCCGTCAACGCGGAAACAGCAATGTTCAGGCTTGCTGCTGAACCAGCAGGTACGGCTGTTCGTAAGCAGCATCTTCGACCGCCGGGGACGGGTAATAAGGGATCGGGAATTTTTGACAAAGCTCGGAGACATCCGCTCGGACTGCCGAACGCGTGAAGTTGTCCAACTCGTAGTCGGCCTCGCCAAACATTTTCACAGCCGTGAGCGTGCGGTGAATCAGGTCGGCGCACAAAGGCATCTCTGCGCCGCTCATGCCTCTCAAGGCGAGGCTGTTCGTGCCTAAGCGCATCCCGCTGGTAATCATCGCGCTTTTCCTGTCTCCTGCGATCCTATTTTTATTGACGATGATGTTGCACTCTTCTAACGCGCGTTCGACGACCACGCCCGTGAGGCCGCGCGCAGCAACATCCACCAGGACGATATGATTGTCAGAGCCTGCGGTCAGCACTACGTAGCCACGTTCCAGCAATGCCTCTGCGAGGGCTGCGGCAGCATTCACAATGCGGTACGCGACCGCTTTGAATTTCGGAGTCGTGACCATCGCCAGCGCCCTCGCCTTCGCGGCAATGGTGTTGAGATTAGGAGTTCCCTGGAAGAATGGGAACACCGCCCGTTGCATCATCTCAGCCAACGTCTGGTTGCCATCAGGCGCGAGGCTCTCGTGATCTTTGCCGAGCAGAATCAATCCGCCGCGCGGGCCGAATAACTGCTTGTAGGTGCTGGTGGTGGTAAAATGCGCGTGGTCAATAGGACTTGGGTGAAGACCCGCAACGACCAGTCCGGCGATGTGCGAGATGTCGGCCAGCAGGTACGCTCCGACCTCATCTGCAATCTCGCGGAAGCGTTTGAAATCAATCGTTCGCGGGTAAGCGCTCGCCCCGCTGATGATTAATTTGGGACGCTGCTCTTGAGCCAGACGGCGGATTCGTTCGTAGTCCAGAAAGCCTTCTTCATTTAAACTGTAACCGACGGCATTGAAGTAACGACCGGAAACCGATGCCTTTGAGCCGTGCGTCAGATGACCGCCGGAATTGAGGTCGAGTCCCATTATCGTGTCGTCCGGCTTGAGCAGATTAAACATGACGATCTCATTGGCCGAGGAGCCGGAGTGCGGCTGAACGTTGGCATACTGTGCGCCGAAGGCTTCACAGGCGCGCCGGATGGCGAGTCGCTCAATCTCGTCCACGATTTTGCAACCGGCGTGAAAACGCGCCCCCGGATAGCCCTCCGTTGTCACATTGCTGAGGACAGTGCCTTCGCACGCCAGCACCGACGGACTGGCGATGCTGGACGCGGCGACCATTGCGAGGACGCCCGTTTGTCGTTGGTATTCCTGATCGAGCAACTCATACAGCGCCGGGTCATCGCGGTGTAATTGCTCAACGCCACGAGAGGCGAACTCTGCGAGCAGTGATTGATTCATCTTTCTTTTCCTGTTAGTGAGATTAATTGAGATTGGCTGAGGACATCGCCGTGACCTCTGCATCCGAGAGTCGGCTGATGCGTAAATATAACCGCGCGATTTTCGTCACATCCTTGCCCCCGGCTTGACCGAGAGCTTCGAGTTCCCGGCTCATCAAAGCGACGGTCGGCGCTGCGAGTAGCAGGCGCAAAGGCAGCTCTATCAGAAATGCTTCCTGCAATCGTGAGGCGAGTTGCGTCATCAGCAGAGAATGCCCGCCGAGTTTCAGAAAATCATCGTGGACGCCGACCTGCTCCACGCCGAGCAATTCAGACCACAAGCCTGCGATCACTTCTTCGACCGGTGTACGCGGCAGCACCGGAGCCTCTTTCAGTTTCGGGCGTTCAGGACTCGGAGCTGGCAGCGCGCGGCGGTCAACCTTACCATTGGGCGAAAGCGGCAACCTGTCCATCAGCACAAAGACAGCGGGAATCATGTAGTCCGGCAACGAAGCTTTCGTGTGCTCTTGCAGCTCTTGAACATCCGGCGTCGAGTGCTGCTCTGCGACGAGATATGCTACCAGACGCTGATTGCCCGGCTGGTCTTCGCGCATCATCACTACCGCTTCACGAATCGAAGGAAATCGCCGTAACACGGCGGCAATCTCTTCCAGTTCGACTCTCAGGCCGCGAATCTTCACTTGAAAATCCATCCGCCCCAGCAATTCCAACTGACCGTCAGGATGGAAACGCGCCAGGTCACTCGTTTTGTAGAGACGCGCGCCCGGTTGCCTGCTAAACGGGTGCGGGATGAATCTCTCAGCCGTTAAAGCCGGGCGATTAAAGTAGCCGCGCGCCAGCCCCACGCCGCCGTAATGAATTTCGCCGGAGACGCCGACGGGAACCGGCTGTAGAGATGAATCCAGTACATAAGCCTCTTGATTTCTCATCGGGCGGCCATAGGGAATGCTTCGCCATGTGGGGTCAGTGGCCTCGACCGGATAGATCATCGAATGAATCGAAGCTTCGGTGACGCCGCCCAGGCTGATGAACTCGATCTCGCAATCCAGCGACCTTAACTGGTCTGCTAAAGTCACCGGAATCCAGTCCCCGCCGAGCAGCGCAAGGCGCAACGAACGAGGCCATAACTCCGGTCGCGGCGTCACGTACTCGACCAGCGCCTTGAGCAAGGCCGGAGCCGAATTCCAGATTGTGACTTGATGTTCCCGGATGAGTTCTGCCCAGTATGCGACATCTTTGGCGCGCTCCGGTTCGGGGATGATTACTGTCCCCCCGGTTCCGAGCATGCCGAGCGTTTCATACACGGACATGTCGAAGCTCGGTGACGAGAGAGCCAACACTCGATCCCCTGCGCTAACTGCAAACTGCCGGTTCAAATCGATAATATTATTGACGACGCCGCGATGAGTCACCGCGATGCCCTTCGGCGTGCCCGTCGAGCCGGAGGTGTAAATCACGTAAGCCAGATTATCCGAACCGGCATCATGCTGCCGCGTGCCAGCGTGGGGCTGCTGCTCGTCGCACAGCTCACAAACTTCATCAAGGGTAACGACTCTGAGTTTGCTGGCAAGCGACAGCTTAGCTCTGGTGGCTGCATCCACCACCAGCACTCTCACGGCTGCATCCTCCAGCATGTAACTCAACCGCTCCTCAGGATAGCTCGCATCCAACGGCACATACGCTCCCCCAGCCTTCAAGATGCCCAGCAATCCCACCACCAGCTCTACCCCTCGCTCCATGCTCAGACCCACCAAAACTTCCGGCCCCACTCCCAGTTGCCTCAGCGCTTGCCCCACCCGCTCCGCTCGCTCTCGCAACTCTCCGTAGCTCACTTGTGCTCCGGCAAAGCTGAGAGCCACGGCCTCCGGTCTGAGTTGAGCCTGCGCC
>DASWRG010000152.1:0-34284 GCA_036403295.1 Pyrinomonadaceae bacterium | reverse complement strand
GATTCGTTTCGACATGTCAGAGTTTATGGAGAAGCATGCGGTCTCGAAGCTCATCGGCTCGCCGCCCGGCTACGTCGGCCACGAAGAGGGCGGACAACTGACCGAGCGCGTCCGCCGCTCGCCCTATTCGGTCGTCCTCTTCGACGAAGTCGAGAAGGCGCATCCGGACCTGTTCAATGTGCTCCTGCAAGTTTTTGAAGACGGCATTTTGACAGACGCGCTCGGCAACACGGTTGACTTCAAGAACGCGATTATCATCATGACCTCGAACATCGGCGCGCGTTTTATTCAGAAGAAGGCGACGCTCGGATTTCAGGGCACAGCCGACGCCTCGCGCGAGAAGCTGGAAGAGATGGTCATGTCAGCCGTGCGTCAAACCTTCAATCCAGAGTTTATCAATCGTCTGGACGAGATCATCATCTTCGACGAGCTGCGTGATGACGACCTGCTCGAAGTCGTGCAATTGCAGATCGATCAGATGAACAAGACGCTCAACAATCACGGCCTTGAAGTTCGCCTGACGGAAGAGGCCAAGCGTTGGCTCGTCGCCAAAACGTGCGCCGACCGTTCGTATGGAGCGCGTCCGCTTCGTCGCGCCCTGCAAAAACATGTTGAAGACCCGCTCTCCGAGGCTTTGATTCAGGGACATTTGAGCGAGGCGACGCTGATTGAGGTTTTTCTTGACGCAAATGAACTGAATTACCGTCCGGCGGGCGTCGAAGAGCCGGGCGACGCGCTCTTAATTCATTAAAAAGAGTTAAGATAAGGCAAAAGTAAAAAGGTAAAGGGCAAAAGGAAACAGTTGGCGATAAGCCTTTTGCCTTTTACCTTTTGTCTTTTGCCTTGTATAATGCGCAACTTTGCTGGACAGGACGCTGGCAACTGGGCGGCGACGCCGTGAATCAAAGTGTTTCCTGTGACACCTAGCGCAGTTTGAAGGCATTTTTAACTTTTGCCTTTACCTTTTTACTTTTATCTTAATTTCGCGCTCCCTGAAGTCTTTAGAAGAACTCTGAGGGAAAAGCATTTATGCACATCCGTCGTCTCTCTCTGCTCATTTTGTTGAGCGCCGTGAGCGGAATCACGATTCCGGTCGCGCTCGCGCCGCGCGCCGCGCACGCACAGAACCCGCAGCCGCAACAAGTGCTGGTCGAATCCGTAGACGTGCAGGGCAATCGCCGACTCCGCGACGAGGACATACTCTATTACGTGCAGACCCGCCCCGGCGATGTCTTCAACCAGCAACAGGTCGAGCGCGATTTGCAGGCCATCCTCGCGCTCGGATTTTTCGACAAGACGGCCACCCGCGTCCTCACCGAAGAGGGAGTCAGGGGCGGCGTCAACGTCATCTTTGAAGTCAAAGAGCTGCAAATCATCCGCGACATACAGTTCGAGGGATTAAAGAGCGTTCAGGAATCCGATGTGCTCAAAGCTTTCCGCGAGCAGCGAATCGGCATCTCGAAGGAATCCATCTACGATCCCGTCAAGGCCAGAAACGCCGTCCGCGTGATTAAAGAACTCCTCGCCACGCACGGGCATCCGAACGCCACCGTCGAGATTCGCGAAGACGAAGTCTCGGCCACTTCGACCGCCATCACTTTCGTCGTCAAGGAAGGCGACAAGGTACGCATCGTTGATATTCAGTTTGAAGGCAATCAAATCTTCAGCGACGGCAAGCTGCGCTCGCAACTCAAGCTGGTCAAGGAATCGGGTCTCATCTCGCGTTTTCGCGGACAGGACATCCTGGATCGCGCCAAGCTCGAATACGATCTCAACAACGTGCGCAACTACATGCGCTCGAAAGGCTATCTTCAAGCGCGGATGGGCGAGCCGCGAGTCGAAGGACTTGGAAAAAGGCGCACCGGATTTTTCCTGCCGCTGCCCTTTCTCTCTTCGACCGACGAAGCCTTGCGCGTGATCGTGCCCGTCACGGAAGGCAAGCTGTATCGCATCGGCGACATCCATATCGAAGGCAACTCGATCTTTTCCGAGCAGGCGATTCAATCCGTCATCGGTCTCAAGAAGGGCGATGTGGCCGACGGCAAAAGAATTTCGGACGCGCTCTTTAAGAGCCTCAAGAATCTCTACGGCTCGCAGGGCTTCATCCAGTACGAGGCAGACCCGCAGCCCGAGTTCAAAGACAATCCGGCGAAGCCCGAAGAGGGCATCGTTGATTTCAAGATCGAGATTCGCGAGGGCAGACAGTATACCTTGCGGCGGCTCGAATTTTTGGGCAACACCTTCACGCGCGACAACGTCTTGCGCCGCGAGGTCTTGATTAACGAAGGCGACATCTACAGCCAGACGGCCTTCGAGTATTCCGTCATTCGCCTGAATCAGTTGGGTTACTTTGAGCCGGTTGACAAAGAGAAGGACGTTGACTACCGGACGGACGAAGATACGGGCAACGTGGATGTCAACGTCAAAGTGAATGAGAGAGGACGCCAGCAAATCTCCTTCAACGGCGGTTTGGGCGCGAGCACGGGTTCGTTCTTCGGCCTTGAGTATTCGACGAACAATCTGCTGGGACGCGGCGAGACGCTCTCGTTCAATCTGGCTTACGGCAACCGTCAACGCTCGTTCCAGTTCTCTTTCACCGAGCCGTATTTCCGCGACCGCCCGATTACGATTGGCTTCTCGCTCTTTGCCTACTCGCAGAAATTTTTCGGAGAGGGCACGCAGTTCTCGCAGAACCGCGAGATACAGCTCGCGCAATTCTCGCCCCTCGGGCTTGATGCCGTGAGCGATCAAAACCTGTTCACGCGCAACTCTTACGGCGCTTCTCTGTTTGCGAGCGCGCCGCTCTCGGAGTTTTATCGCAAGCGTCGCTTCACGCAGTTCTCGCGCGTCGGCGTCTCGTACTCGTTCTCTCTGACGACCGTCAAAGACCCGGCGGTTAATGCCGACCCGAACAATCAGTCGAACTTTATTCCGGTCATCTACAGCCAGCCGAGCATTCTGACGAGCCGCGTCACGCCGAGCTTCATTTACGACACGCGCGCCTTCACGCGCGACGCGAACGACCCGACGGGCGGCAAGCAGATTTCCGCTTCGCTCTCGGTCGCGGGACTCGGCGGCGACGTGCGCACGTATCAACCGAGCATCTCTTACATACAGTTTATCCCCGTGCGAAAGAAGGGCACGGATCGCGTCGAGGTCTTCGGCTTTCGTATTCTCGCGGGCAACACCGGCAGCTTCGCCACGTCCGCCAAGGTGCGCAACTCAAACTCGTTGGCCTTCGTCAACGGCGTGCCGATCTTCGAGCGATACTTCTTAGGCGACGAGTTCACCTTGCGCGGCTACAACGTCCGCTCGATCAGTCCGATTGCGCCCGTCGATCTCTTCGTCACTTCGCGCAACGTGCAGGTCGCGACCAATTCGGCGGGCGCGGCGACGCCCGTGCAGGGGCTTCCGGCCTCATTCGTCACGGCGCTTCAACAGATTGGAACTTTCACCGGCGCGAGCGGCTCAAACCCCGCGAAGCTCGGCGACACGAGCTTCACTTCAATCGGCGGCGACACGCAGATTCTCGGGAATTTCGAATACCGTGTTCCGATCTTCGGCCCGGCCAGCATGGCCGCCTTCGCCGATGTCGGCACGGTCTTTAACCTGCGCAAAGGCAACTTGCAGTTTATCAACAGCAACTTTTTGACCGACCAGCCGTTCCTCTTCCCGTTCAGCCTGAGCCAACTCGCGCTTCAGCAGAACCCGCAACTGGCGTCGTCGCCTCTGGGCGGCCTGATCATTCGCGGCGCGCAGCTTGTGTCGCGCGACGAGTACGCGGACGCGCTCGAAGTCGGCCAGATAGACCCGACCACGTTTTTGCCGGTCGGGATGCGTCAGATTTTCCTGCGCGGTGACGCGCAGACCAACACGCTGGTTCGCGTCGGCGAGAGTCGCTTCGCGCGCTTGACCGACATCCGCTCCAGCGTCGGACTCGAATTGCGCGTGCAAGTCCCCATTGTCAACGTGCCGTTTCGCCTGATTTACGCTTATAATCCGAACGCTCGGAGAGGTGTGACGAGCGACATCCCCAACTTCTTTTTTGACGAACGCAAGAGCGTCTTTCGATTTAGCGTGGGACGAACCTTTTAAGGCCAGTCCTCTTTTGAGTCAACCACATAGGCGGCGCAGACATCAGAGTAAGGTCAATAGTGAATGGTTAAGAGTAAATAGCATCTGTTTCCATTTACTATTTACTCTTAACCATCTACCGGAAAAGCATCGCCTCTTACTGTAAGGAGTATTACAAGAAAGTCATGAGAATAATTCGCCTGTTTGCCGCAACCCTATTTATAGCGGCCATCGCCGCCATTCCTGCCTTCGCCCAACAGCGCGGAGGAGCGCAACAGCCGGCAGCCACCGCGCCTGCACAGCCGCAGCAGAGCACCGGCCCTGTGCCCGCCTCCAAAATCGCTTTTGTCAACACACAAGCCTTTGCCGATGATAAGATCGGCATCGCGCGTTACGTTGCCGCTTTGAAAAATCTGGATCGTGAGTTTCAGCCACGCGTGACCGAAATGCAGAATATGGCTAACAGACTCAAAACGCTCAACGATGATATTCAAAAGCTGAGCAGCAACCCGGCGGTTGTCGACGAGAAAACCATCAACGCCAAACGCGAAGAGGGCGAGGGCTTGCAACGCGACTTGGAGTACAAGAAGAAGCAGTACGACGCCGCCGTCGGCAAGCGTTATGAGGAGGTCGTCGGCCCCATCTCAAACGACATCGGCAACGCTCTGACGACTTACGCCAAAGCGCACGGCATCACCATGATTCTCGACGCCAGCAAGTTGCTCGAAGCCATCATCACGGTCGACCCGAACATGGACATCACCAGCGAGTTTATCAGCGAGTACAACAGCAAGAATCCGGCGACCGCTTCCACCGCCGCGCCCGGACGCTAAAAAGAAGGGATGAGGGATGAGGGATGAAGAAAGCGGATGAAGGCTTAGCTTTCATCCCTCCGCCCTCATCCCTTGCTTCTTATGGACATTGTTCTCGACGCGCGTGCTATTCAGGAGTTTCTGCCGCACCGCTATCCATTTCTGCTCGTTGACCGTATCATCGAGCTGGTGCCGTTCGAAAGAATCGTCGGCATTAAGCAGGTGACGATCAACGAGCCTTTCTTTCAAGGCCACTTTCCCGGCGCGCCCGTGATGCCCGGCGTGCTGGTGGTCGAAGCCTTAGCGCAATGCGGCGCGGTCTTGGCCTTGCGCGAGATCGCCGACCGCGATAAGAAGCTGGTGCTCTTTAGCGGGATTGACCACGCGCGTTTTCGCAAGGCCGTCGTCCCCGGCGACACACTGACGCTCGAAGTGACCGCGCTCCGCTTTCGCCAGCGCGCACAACGCATGCGCGGCGAAGCCAAAGTCAACGGCCAACTCGTCGCCGAAGCGGAAATCATGAGCATCGTCGCCGACCGAGACCCCGCTCAATGAAAGTAAAAAGGTAAAAGGCAAAAGGTAAAAGTAAGAACGGCGCGGCCTCTTCTTAACTTTTACCTTTTGCCTTTTTACTTTTGCCTTATGTTCATTCATCCATCAGCCATCGTCAGCCAGAGCGCCGAAATCGGCGAGAACTGCTTCATCGGCGCGTACTCAATCGTCGGCGATGAAGTGAGCCTCGGCGACGGCGTGCGGCTCGAATCGCATGTAGTGGTGGACGGGCGCACACGGATTGGAGATGAAACGCGCGTCTATCCTTTCGTCTCCATCGGCCTGGCCTCGCAGGATTTGAAGTACAGGGGCGAAGCTTCGGAGACACAGCTTGGCCGCCGCTGTTCGATACGCGAGTTCGTCACGATTCATCGCGGGACGCAGGGCGGCGGGATGCTCACGCGTGTGGGCGACGACTGCTTGATAATGGCGCAGGCGCACATCGCGCACGATTGCATTTTAGGCGACGGCGTCATCATGGCGAACGGCGCGACGCTCGCGGGACACGTCAAGGTGGAAGACCGCGCGAACATCGGCGCGTATTCGGGCGTGCATCAATTTTGCCGCGTCGGGCGCGAAGCATACGTCGGCGGCTATTCGGTCGTGGTCAAGGACGCGCTCCCCTTCGCGCTCTCGGTCGGCAATCACGCGAAGTGTTACGGCCTCAACGTGACGGGGATGAAGCGTCGCGGCTATGCGAAAGAGACCATCGAAGCCCTGCATCACGCCTTTCGCCTGCTCCTCGCCGCGCGCCTCAATACCTCGCAGGCCGTCGCTCAAATCAAAGCAGAGCTCACAGGCTCAGCCGAAGTCAACGAACTCTTAAACTTTATCGAAACGTCGCAACGCGGCGTGATTAAATAGAGCTTAGGTCTTTGTACTTTGTGCTTTGCACTCTATTCAAGGCAGAAGCTTTTTGCTCAAGGTTGAGCGAAAGGGCAAAGTACAAAGCACAGCTTTTATGAACTACGGCTTGATCGCAGGCAACGGGCGATTTCCTTTTCTGGTGCTGGAGGGCGCGAGGCGGGCGGGCGTGCGCCTCTCTGTCGCCGCGATCCGCGAGGAGACAGACCCCGCGATTGAGCGCGAGGCGGAGAGCGTCGTCTGGGTCGGCATCGGTCAACTCAACAAGATGATTCGCTTCTTCAAAAAGGAGGGAGTCGAGCGCGCGATGATGGCCGGTCAGGTCAAGCACGTGCAGATTTTCAGCAGTGCGCTGCCAGACTTGCGAATGCTCAAGATGCTCTTGCGCCTGCCGCGCCGCAACACGGACGCGCTCATCGGCGCGGTCGCTCAGGAACTCTCAAGCGAAGGCATAGAGCTGATTGACTCGACCTTTTTTCTCAAACATCTACTGCCGGAGGCGGGCGGGCTCACGCGTCGTGCGCCGGACGAACGCGAGCGCGGCGACATCGAATACGGGCTTGAAGTCGCGCGCGAGATCGCGCGGCTCGACTTGGGACAAACAATCGTCGTGCGCGCGAAAGCCTGCGTCGCTATCGAAGCGATGGAGGGCACGGACGCGACCGTGCGGCGCGCGGGAGATTTGGCGCGCGGCAAACTGACGGTCGTCAAAGTCGCCAAGCCGGATCAGGACATGAGATTTGACGTGCCGGTCGTCGGCATCCCGACGATTGAGACGATGGCCGGGGCGGGCGCGACCTGCCTCTGCATCACGGCAGGCAAGACGCTGATGTTCGACCGCGAAGAGATGATTCGCCTCGCGGACGAGAAGCGTATTTCAATCATTGCGGTCTGAGCAACAACGAATAAGAAGTTCTCACGCAAAGGCGCAAAGACGCAAAGAAAAGCTTTAAATCTCTTCTTTGCGCCTTTGCGCCTTTGCGTGAATATTTCTTTTGTTATCGCACTTGTAACAGGAACGCGGGAATCGTGTCGTCGGCTGCGCCGAAGGCGAATGCGGTGAAGCCCGACGGTGTGCATCCGGTTCTCCTTTTGATTTGAACGGCGGTTCTGACCTGTGCATTTTAGAAGGATGGTATTTCAAGCGGGCGTAAAGCGCAAACTTTTCTCCTCTTTGCAGATCGCGCAAAGAAAAGAGCGTGACCTTTGAAAGCCACGCTCTTTTGCGTTCAAGCGAATTTGAGAGGGATGCTATTGTCCGCCCGCAGAGTTTGACAACTGCGCGGTCTTGGGGTCATACGGGTTGGCGAGGAATTTTTTGGCCGCGACCTGCGCGTTGTCGTAGTTCTCGCCGCTCTTTTCCGCCTCATGATATTCGGCGATGGCGCGCGCGCGCTCGCCCCGCGCATCATAAGCGTTGCCGCGTTTGATGTGTGACCAGACGACGACCCAGTTGGGCTTTTGATTATTATCAATCGCCGCCTGAAAGTTATCGAGAGCGAGCTGGTAATTGCGCTGCTCAAGATAAAGCACGCCCAAATTATAATAGACCCACGAGCTTGATCTATCGAGCTTGAGCGCGGCCTCGAACTGCTGCTGCGCCTCCGCATACTGTCCTTCATGGAACTGCTCTATGCCGCGCCGCGCGATGACGGCCACGCGCAGCTCGTCCGACATGCGCAGGATTTTATTGTTCGGGTCAACGCTCACTTCGACGGGCGATCCGGTTGATTCAAAACTGAAATCCTCGCTCTTCTCATCCATCCGCACGGTCGTGAGCTGCGTGTTGCCGCCTTCGGAACGCAGAGACAATTCGACGGGCAGACGCAGGCTCTCGAAGCTCTGGCGGACAGTTCCGCGCGTGACGAATTTGCCGGAGCGTGTGCGGATAATCTGGTACTCAACCTGAAATTCCGGCACGCCCGTGCCTTCGACCCATTGCGCGAAAAAGTAGCGCAGAGGCTCGCCGTTGACTTGCGACGCGAGCCGCTCGAAATCGTCAATCGAAGCGTTCTTGCCGCGATACTGCTCCAGGAAAGTGTGCATCAGTTGTGTGAACTTCTCCTGACCCATCGTTTGCCGCAGCATGCGAAAGACCATAGCGCCCTTGTAAAAAACGATGGACTGAAAGGCCGCAGACTGATCGTCGAGCGCGGCTGGCGCGCGGGCGATGGAAGCCGTCTGCTCAAAAGTCAGAGCGCGCTCCTGCATCTCTCTTTGCGCGGCATCAATTCCGCCCTCGTCGAGTGTGGATTCGCGCAAGGCGAACGCGCTCCATTCGGCCAAGCCCTGCGAGAGCCACGCGTCATCGAAAGATTTCAGACCGACGGTCTGTCCCCACCATTGATAAGCGACCTCGCGCTCAAGCCGCGCTTCGGGCACGGGACGCGTCGGGTCGAAAAGCCTTGACGAGAAAAAGTGCATGCCCGACGCGGTGTAAGCGTCGAGGCTCTCGTCGTCAATCTGCGCGACGACGAGCCGCGTGCCGAAGTCAGCCGCGCCGTACTGCTGCGTGTAATATTCCAGAGCCTTGCCCATCAACTCGCCGTAACGCTCGATGCGATTCTCGCTGCCCGGCTTGCTGTAAAACTGTATCTCGTAGTTGCCGTAACGCAAGGTGCGCGTGATGTATTGACCGGCGGCGAAGTTGCCGATGAGCGCGGGCTTGGTTCGCACGAAACGATAACGCACGTTGCCGTCTTTGCCCGGCGGCGGAGTCGTGACCGGCTCATCGGATGAGCCTGCGACCTGCACGCCCGGCGGGACGAGAATCGTGATATCAGAAGTCGCGCGGTCAGCCGCGTAATCGTGAAAAGGAAACCAGCGCGCCGCGTACATCAGATAAGAGCCTTCCGTCCCGACGTAAGCCAAACGCTTGGTCGCCAACGGCCCGCCTTCGGGCGAGACGAGCGCGCCGCTCCAGCGAAAGCGCAAGGTGACGGGCGTGCCTGCGGGGACGACTTCGCCGAGGTCAATTCTCACGTTCGGTCCGAGGACATCCACGCCCGCCGCGTCCTGCACAAAATTTGTGACCGGCTTGCCGTTTCTCTCGACGGCTTCGACCTTGAGCGAGCCGTTAAGCTCAAAGACGACCGAGCGCGTCGCGTCAAGCGGCGTGAGGGTCACGTCGGCGGCGGCGCGAAGGAGATGCTGGTCTGGAATAAGCTGAGCCTCAATGCGGTAATTCGTGACATCGAAGCGGGCGCGTCCGGGCGTCTGCTGCGCGTGCGATGAGGCGACGCCGCAGAGCAGCACGGCCAGAAGCGCGTATGTCCGGCGGAAGCTGAATCTAAGGTTGCTCATAAAAAACATCCGTTTAAAAGTTTGTGTGGTTTTGTCTTGTGATTATACACCGTCCGCCGTCAATTGCGCGCGGCCATCGAACGCACACAGAGCACAGCTCCTTTCCCAAACGAAGCTAGCTCTTTCCGATAAGCTGTCCAGACGATTCACACGCGCGGGGCGCGAGAGGGTCTGTTCGGAGCTTCTCTTGTGCAGTCTCGTTTTTGATGACCGCACAGGCTTTGCGGTTGGCTGAACCGCACGGAATCGCTCGATTTAGAGCAGGCTGTGGTTCGTCGGAAACGGACTTTGTAAAGATTGTGTGAAGAGGCCGCTTTTGACTGCGCCGGATGCTTGGCTTAAGCTTTTCGCATGGAAGAGAAAAAAGCGCGGCGGCTGATTATCAAACGCATTCATGATGAGGCGCGCGAGATACGCGCCTTCGATATGTCGCTTGATGACAGCGAAGCTCCTCTGGCTTTTCGTCCCGGACAGGTCGCAGTCCTCGGCGTGGAAGGCGAAGCTCCGGCCTACTTCGCTTTCGCCAGCGCGCCCGAAGATGAAGAGATAGAGTTTCTCATCAAGCGCGGCATGGGCGCGAGCGGCGCGATTTACGAGATGCAGGCGGGCGATTCCGTGTCGCTGTTGGAAGTGGTCGGGACGGGCTTTCGGCTTGAAGAGCAGAAGGGCAAAGACCTCGTCTTCGTGGCGATGGGCACGGGCGTCGCGCCCCTGCGCTCGGCTCTTCGTTATGCGATTCGTCACAAAGAGGATTACGGACAGCTCGTCGTCCTCTACGGCGCGCGCACGCCCGCGCATTTCTGCTACACGGATGAAACGGCAGAATGGGAAGCGGCTGGCGTAGAGCTGCGCGAGGTCGTCTCGCGCCCGGACGGCCACGATTGGTCAGGCCCGACGGGCTACGTCCAATCGCTTTTAGATCACATCGTCCCGCAGCTTCAATCCCCCGTCGCCCTCATCTGCGGCTCGCGCGAGATGATCGAGCAGACGCGCGATAGACTTTTACAAATGGGATTTGCGCCCGAAGCGATTCTGACTAATTACTAATGGGAATCAAGAGCAGAAATGCCTTTGCGAACTTTGCGGGATTTCCTTTGCGCTCTGTGCGGTTAAGTTGAAGCTTAAACGCAAAGCACGCAAAGAAGGAAGACGCAAAGACCGCAAAGAAGAGTTTTTTCCTCTTAAAGGCTGTTCAATTTCTTCTCACGCGCGTCATCTTCAGCAACAGCCAAATTCCGATGAAGAGCAGCCCCAGCACGAAGAAGGCCGCGCTGCCGAGGACAGCCAATCCGCCCTTGACCTCGTGACCCATGCGTGACGTGATGCCGCTCCCCGTCATCAGATAGACGACGAAGTTGAAGAGCGCAAAGAGCATGAAAGCGAGTCCGATGCATCCCCAGTTCACTTTCTTGCGTGGCTTAGCCATTGCTTTTCCCCACTGTGTTGTCGTGACGGAGTTGTCCGCGCTGTTGACGATATACCAAGTGGCGTCTGAAGGACGAAAAACCGCCACATCCGTCAAACCGTCGCCATCATAATCCGCCGGAACGGGAATGTCGCCGCTCGCGCCGAATTGAACGGAAGTGTTGCCCAGACTGGAACGCTGCATGCTCCACGTCGCGGTTGATGGAGTGAAGACGGCGACATCAGTCAAACTGTCGCCGTCATAATCGCCCTCCACAGGCTTGTCTGTGATCTTTCGCGCAAGTAATGAGAATTAATCAGGGAGATTAGGATTGCATGGCTGAGGGAAAGTTGCCCCGACTGACCGAGGCGCACATACGTAATCTGGCCAGCGAGAAGAGTTTCGAGCGCGGCCAACAATATTACTATGACGGTGCTGTACTGGAACCTGTCTGCCAGGCAATGGAACTGCGTGCTCAATGCGAAGGCTCGGACTATGAGCCGTATCAAGTTTCCGCAACGCTTTCCAAAAGCGGCATCGCAGAGACTTCCTGCACATGCCCCTATGACTACGGCGGCATCTGCAAGCACATCGTCGCCTTGCTCTTAACCTATATTCACAAGCCGCAAGCATTCCGTTTCATGCCGCCGCTCATCACACTGCTCGCCGGGCGCAGTCAGGAAGAACTGATTTCCCTCATCGGCGCGATGATTAAGCGGCAGCCTGAGTTGCTATCGCTGGTCGAACTCTCTGTTGCAACTGAGCAAGTTCGGCAAGGCAAGCCATTGGATGTGGCAGAATATCGTCGCCAGACGCGGCGAGCGTTACGACACGAAAATACGCATGTAGTAGAAAAAGAATTGCGTGCGCTGCGGGAACTAGCCGCCGGTTTGGTCAAGGCTGGCGACTGGTTGAATGCGGGCGCGATATATTACGCGGTTCTGGACGAGGCTGTTCGCGGATACGACGACATGTTACGGGAAATAGATGAGGACGGCGAACTCTCCATTGTCATAGACGAATTCGCGCTGGGGCTGACTCAGTGTCTCAAGAAAAGTAAAGCCGACGACCAGACTCGCCGGGCGTGGCTGGAGGCGCTTCTGGAGGCTGAACTGACCGATATTGAAATGGGCGGAATTGACCTCGCGCCGAGTGCCCGCGAAGCGGTTTTAGAGCATGCCAATGATGAGGAATGGGTTTGGCTTGAGAAGCGTCTCAGAGTTGCTATCTCGCAGAGCAGCGACTGGGGACGAGAAGCACTGACGAGATTTTTAGCTGCCGGGCAGAAGCGGCGTGGGCGCGCAGGCGAATCAGCGTTGAAGAGGAAGATGACAGTAAAGCGCCCTTAGCAGAATCTCAGGCTCTATTTCCCAGCCTTTCGCCCTTGCTGAATGAATACTCATTCAGTTATGATAGCGGCTCGCAATCACCCTGCTTTTGGAAAGGTTTTCACTCTCTTATGCTTCGGATTGAAAAGGCTGCTGTGTTGGGCGCGGGCACGATGGGCGCGCAGATCGCCGCGCATCTGGCGAACGCGGGCATCCCCGTTTTGCTGTTGGATATTGCGCCGCGCGAGTTGACCAAAGAGGAAGAGGCGAAGGGCTTAAAGCTCGACTCGCCGCAGGTGCGTAGCCGGATTGCGCGCGCCGGTTTTGAGGCGGCGAAGAAGGCCAAGCCCGCCGCTTTCTTCACGCCTGAGGCAGCCGCGCTCGTCTCGGTCGGCAACTTCGATGACGATTTGAAGAAGCTCAAAGATTGCGATCTGGTCATCGAAGCGGTCGTCGAAAATTTGGAGATCAAGCGCAAGCTCTTCGCGCAGGTCGAAGGGTTTCGCAAGCCCGGCTCGGTCATCGCCTCGAACACGAGCGGCATCCCGATTCGCTCTCTGGCCGAAGGATTTTCGGAAGATTTCCGCGCGCACTTTCTCGGCATACACTTTTTCAACCCGCCGCGTTACATGAAACTGGTCGAGTTGATTCGCACGGAATGGACGAAGCCCGAAATCTCTTGCGCCATCTTCGGCTTTCTCGATCAACGCCTCGGCAAGGGCGTCGTGGCGGCGAAGGATCGCCCGAACTTTATCGCCAATCGCGTCGGGACGTTCGGCGCGCTCGTCACTATCAAGACGATGCTCGAAGATGGTTACACGATTGAAGAGGTGGACAGGATGACGGGCGTGGCGGTCGGGCGTCCGAAGACGGCGACGTTCCGCACGTTCGATCTCGTCGGCCTGGATGTCTTCGGCCACGTCATCAAAAACCTTTTCGAGAACCTGCCGGAAGACGAAGAGCGCGCGGTCTTCATCGCTCCCGAATTTTTGACGGGGATGATCGGGCGCGGAATTTTGGGGAACAAGACGAAGGGCGGCTTTTATAAACGTCAGAAGGGCGAAGGCGAGAAGCAGGAAATCTGGACGCTCGACGTGGCTTCGCTCGAATACGTGCCGTCGCAGAAAGTGAAGCTGCCCGCGCTCGACATGGCGAAGAACATAGAGGCCACGCCTGAGCGCATCAAGTCGCTCGTGTGGAGCAAAGACCGTACGGGCGCATTCTTGTGGAAGACCCTCTCGCGCACGCTTCGTTACGCGGCGAACCGGATTCCCGAAATCGCGGACACGGTGGTCGAAGTTGACCGCGCGATGAAGTGGGGTTTTAGTTGGGAGCTTGGAGTCTTTGAGACCTGGGATGCCATCGGCGTCGAAAAGTCCGTCGCGCGAATGAAAGAGGAAGGCCAGAGCGTTCCCGCGAATGTGTTGCAGATGTTGGAGTCGGGCGCGAAATCTTTTTACAAGGAAGAGGACGGGCGGAAATTTTATTTCGACTTCGCGGCAGGCGATTACGCGCCTCTGGCGGACACGCCGGGCGTCATCATCTTGAAATCGGTCAAAGACCGTTCGGGCGTGATTAAAAAGAACGCGGGCGCGTCGCTCGTTGACTTGGGCGACGGCGTGGCGTGTCTTGAGTTTCACTCGAAGATGAACGCCATCGGCGGCGACACTTTGCAGATGTTGAAGAACGCGCTCGCCGAAGTTGAAAAGAATTTCGTCGGTCTTGTGGTCGGCAATCAGGGCGTGAATTTTTCGGTCGGGGCGAATCTGATGCTGCTGCTACTTGAGGCGCAGGAGGAGAACTGGGAAGAGATAGACATGATCGTCCGCGCGTTTCAGAACGCGACGATGAGCCTGCGTTATTCCGCGAAGCCGGTCGTGGTCGCGCCGTTTCAGATGACGTTCGGCGGCGGCTGCGAGATGGTCTTGCACGCAGACCGCGTGCGCGCGGCGGCGGAGACTTACATCGGACTGGTCGAAGTCGGCGTCGGTTTGATTCCGGCTGGCGGCGGGACGAAAGAATTGGTCGTGCGCGCGATGGATTCGATTCCGAAGAACATGGAAGACGCAGACCCGTTCCCTTTCATCAAGCGCGCTTTTGAAACCATCGCGCTCGCCAGGGTTGCGACCTCTGCGGAAGAAGCTCGCACGCTCGGCTTTCTCTCGGCTGACGATTCGATTTCGATGAACAGTGATCGCTTGATTGCGGACGCCAAGCAGGAAGTTCTCTCTCTGGCCGCGACCGGATACGTCGAGCCGCAACCGCGCGTTGATATTCTCGCGCTCGGCAATTCCGCGCTTTCCACTTTGAAGCTCGGCATACATCAAATGCTGCGCGGCGGCTTTATCTCGGAATACGACGCGCTTATCGGGACAAAGCTCGCGCGAATTTTGACGGGCGGCGACCTCAATCACACGACGCGCGTTTCGGAGCAATATCTGTTAGACCTTGAGCGCGAAGCTTTCCTCTCTTTGTGCGGCGAGCGCAAGACGCAAGAGCGTATCGGTCACATGCTCAAGAGCGGCAAGCCTTTGCGGAACTGAGTCATTATTGATAGCTGGAGTTTCAAACAATGAGCAGCGTTTCTCCCAAAGAAGATTTGCCTTCATTGTCGCGCAAGCTTGAAAGCGTGACGGCGGATGTCGAGCGCGAGTTCAAAGATTTGAGCGCGGAGCAGCTTAACTGGAAGCCGGGCGCGCAGGAGTGGAGCATTGGGCAGTGTTTGGATCATCTGGTCATGACGAACACGCAATTCTTCCCGAACTTGGATCAGATTATCAAAGGCGAGAAGAAGAGCACTGTTTGGGAGAAATTGCCTGTGCTGCCGAAGCTCTTCGGACGCCTTATCATCAATGGCACGAATCCCGAAAACGCAAGGAAGTTTAAAGCTCCCAAAGCCTTCGCGCCCGCGAGCAGCTCCATTGAGGCGAAGATCGTTGACAAGTTTATAGAGCATCAGGGCGAGGTGGCGAACAGGCTCAAAGCTCTGGATAGTGTGGACGCGCGGCGCGTGAGAGTCACTTCGCCCATCGCAAGATTTATCACCTACAGCTTGCTCGACGCCTGCACGATTCTGGTCTATCACGAACGGCGACATTTCGAGCAGGCGCGTAGAGTTTTAGCAGCGAGCGGTTTTCCGCGTTGAAGGTTTTTGGAAGATGCCCGAATCTTTTAAGACCAGGTGGCAGCGCAGGGGCTTTAACTTTTTCCCCGCTTACAGACGGACGGGCGGTCGCCTGACTTATCTTGCGGACGATTATCATGAGATTCACGTCAAGCTGCCCTTGACTTGGCGGACGCGGAATTACGTCGGCACGATTTTCGGCGGCAGCATGTACGGCGCGGTCGATCCGGTTTACATGATTATGCTGATTAAGATTCTGGGCGAGGATTACATCGTCTGGGACAAGGCCGCGACGATCAGATTCAGAAAGCCGGGACGCTCGACGCTCTATGCGAAATTTCGCATAGAGCCGGAAGAGATCGAGGCGATTAGGGACGAGCTGACGCGCAGCAACTCGACCGAGCGGATTTATCAAGTGAATCTCGTTGACAAGGACGGCAAGGTTTACGCCGAAGTCGCAAAGACGCTCTACATCGCGCAGAAGCGAGGGACGACCGCCGCGCGGGTCATGAGCGCGGGCGTCGCGGCGGCAGCCGGTTGACATCTAAGCTGTATGGATTATCCGATCACTCCGGCGGTGCGGCTCTTGCGCGCGAAGAAGATAAATTTCGCGCCGCGTCTGTATGATTACGAAGAGCACGGCGGCACAAAGCGTTCGGCTGAGCTGCTCAAGGTTGACGAGCATGCTGTGATTAAGACTCTGATTTTTGAGACTGACGCGCGCAAGGCTTTCGTCGTCCTGATGCACGGCGACCGCACGGTTTCTGCCAAACAGCTTGCGCGAGTTTTAAATGTCAAGAGCGTGCATCCGTGCGAGATTGAAAGGGCGCAGAAGTTGACGGGCTACATGGTCGGCGGCACGAGTCCGTTCGGGACGCGCACGCCATTGCCGGTTTATGTAGAGCAAACTATCTTTGAGTTGCCGCAGATTTATATCAACGGCGGGAAGCGCGGATTTCTGGTTGAGCTTGAGCCGCGAGATTTGAAAGAGTTGCTGCCGGTGGTGGAAGTCGAAGTTGCAATCAAAGATTGAATTTGCGACAGCATAGCTTTTAAGTTTTAAGAACGAGAGGAAACACATGAGAGAAGCAGTCGTCGTATCAGCCGTTCGCACGGCTGTCGGGAAAGCTCCGAAGGGAACTCTGAAAGACACGCGGCCTGACGAGATGGGCGCGGCTGTCATCAAAGAGGCCATCGCGCGCGCGGAAGGCTTAGAGTTAAGCGAGATTGAAGATGTGATTATGGGCTGCGCGATGCCTGAAGCCGAGCAGGGCATGAACACGGCGCGCGCGGCGGCGATTCGCGCGGGGCTGCCGGTCGAAACCAGCGCGATGACGATTAATCGCTTCTGCTCTTCGGGCTTGCAGTCAATCGCGCTCGCGGCTGACCGCATACGGACGGGCGGCGCGGAAGTCATCATCGCGGGCGGCTTGGAAACGATGTCCATGATTCCGATGGGCGGCCACATCATTCGCCCGAACCCGTATCTCGTCGAGCATTACCCGGACTTTTATTTGAACATGGGCTTAGCGACTGAGAACGTCGCGCGCAAGTACGAGATTTCGCGCGAGGAGCAGGACGCTTTCGCGCTTCAATCTCATCAAAGAGCCGCGCGTGCTCTGGATGAAGATAAATTTAAGGACGAGACTGTGCCGCTCACAGTCACGTTTGAAGAGTTGGATGCGAAGGGTCGCAAACAAAAGCGCGAGGTCGTGTTCGACAAAGACGAGGGCGTGCGGCGCGATTCGAGCATCGAGGGACTGGCGAAACTGAAGCCTGCCTTTCATGTGAAGGGCACGATCACGGCTGGCAACGCTTCGCAGATGTCGGACGGAGCGGCGGCGGCGGTCTTGATGTCGGATGAGCGCGCGAAGCAGTTGGGCTTGCGACCGCTCGCGCGCTTTGTGGCCTACGCGACCGCCGGTTGCCCGCCCGAAGAGATGGGCATCGGCCCCGTCTTTGCGATTCCGAAAGTTTTGAAGCTGGCCGGACTGAGCCTGGATCAGATTGATGTCATCGAGCTGAACGAAGCGTTCGCGGCTCAATCGCTCGCGGTGATTAAAGAGTTGGGGCTTGATGCTGAGAAGGTCAATGTCAACGGCGGCGCGATTGCGCTCGGCCATCCACTTGGCTGCACGGGCGCGAAGCTGACGGCGACTATCTTGCGTGAACTCGAACGGCGGAATGGACGTTACGGGATGGTCACGATGTGCGTCGGCGGCGGGATGGGCGCGGCTGGAATTTTTGAGCGCATCAATAACTAATGAGAACAAAAATCTGTGTCTTAAGCCTGAGCCTGATGTGCTCGCTGCTCGCCGGATGCAGTTCGCAGAAGACGAGCAATACGAACGCCGTCAACTCGAACGCCAATGCCGCGAAGCCTGCTGCATCTGCTGATGCTACCGCAACGCCGATGGAAGTAGTGTCGAGCGAGGATGCAGCGACCGACAATCTGGTCAGATACGAAGAAGGCGGCGTTCAGTTCATGTCGATCAGCGGTTGGAAACAAGAGAAGAAAGGCAGCGACCTGATCTTGCGCCCGCCCGTCGACGAAGCCGAGGTCGAGTTATACCTCCCGGAAGCTGCGGACTACGCACAGGCCACGAAAGATGTCGTTCACAATTTGGGGAAGTACATCAAGAACGCGAAGATCACCAAGCAGGGCGACAGTGCCCAGGTGAATGAGATGGCTCCCCACAGCGCCGCCGGGACGGGTGAAAAGGATGGCAAGCCCGTGATATGGGAATTGACGATTGTCCGTGGCAAGAAACCCGTCTATGTCGTTACGGTCATGGCTCCCGACGCTCTCGGTAAACACGAATACGAAGTGGCTCACGCCATGATCGTGAGGACTATCAGGCCGCTTCCATAAGACCGGGCGCGAAGCTCTCCGGCCTCAATTTATGCGGAATCTCCCGCGCACCTTTTTTGAGAAAGGAAATTTTACGATGGCAACAGTGATGGAAAAACAGGAGCTTATCAAGGGCGGGAGTTTTCTGATTGAAGAACGCACGCCCGCAGAGGTTTTTACGCCCGAAGATTTTTCGGAAGAGCATCGGATGATCGGCCAGACGACGCGCGATTTTCTCGATAGCGAAGTGCGCCCGCGTCTGGAAGAACTGGAAAAGCACGATTGGAAACTCTCGCGCGAGTTGTTGGTGAAATGTGCCGAGCTTGGTCTCCTGGGCGTCAACATTCCGGAAGAGCTTGGCGGGCTTGATTTAGATCAGACGAGCGGCGTCATCGTCTCGGAAAACCTGGGTCGCGCGGCCTCGTTCGCCGTCACCTTCGGCGCGCAAACCTCAATTGGCATGCTTCCCATACTCTATTTCGGCAACGAAGAGACGAAGAAAAAGTATCTGCCGCGCATCGCAAGCGGCGAGATTGTCTCGGCTTATGCATTGACGGAAGCGGGTTCGGGTTCGGACGCGCTCGGCGCGAAAGCGACCGCGCGTTTGAGCGAAGACGGCAAGCATTACATCTTGAACGGCGAGAAAATGTGGATTACGAACGGCGGCTTCGCGGACATCTTCGTGGTCTTCGCCAAAGTTGACGGCGACAAGTTCAGCGGCTTCGTCGTCGAGCGCGGCGAGGGCGTGACCAACGGCGAGGACGAGCACAAGATGGGCATCAAAGGCTCTAGCACGACTGCGCTGATTCTCTCGGACGCGAAAGTGCCGGTCGAGAATCTATTGGGCGAAGTCGGCAAGGGCGCGAAGATCGCTTTCAATATCTTGAACATCGGACGTTTCAAGCTCGGCGCGTCGTGCGCCGGGGGCATGAAGCTGATGATTCACGACGCCGTGCGTTATGCGAACGAGCGTCATCAGTTCGGCAAACCGATTTCCAGTTTCGGCGCGATCAAAGCGAAGCTCGCGGAGATGGCGATTAAGGCTTGGGTCGGCGAGGCGATGTCGTATCGCACGGTCGGACTCATCGAATCGGCCATCGGCGAGACGAAAGACCCGGCGGCGAAGCTGCGTTCGATTGAAGAATACGCGGCGGAATGTTCGATCATCAAAGTCGCGCTGTCGGAGTGGTGCGATTTCGTGGCCGACGAGATGGTTCAGATTTACGGCGGCTACGGCTATTCGGCTGACTATCCGGCTGAGCGCGCGTACCGCGACTCGCGCATCAATCGCATCTTCGAAGGCACGAACGAGATCAATCGCATGCTGATTCCGGGCATGCTGATGAAGCGCGCGATGACCGGACAGCTTGCTCTTCTTCCGGCGGCGCAGGCTTTGATGGACGAAGTACTCTCTCCTTCGATGCCGGGCTTTGATGAGGACGAAGCTGTGCTCGCCACCGAGATGAAGCTCGCGCAGAACGCGAAGAAGGTCGCTTTGATGACCCTCGGCGCGGCGGCGCAGAAGTACATGCTGGCGCTCGCAGACCAGCAGGAAATTTTGATGGGCGTCGCGGACATTATCATAGACGCCTACGCGATGGAGTCTGCCATTCTTCGTGCGCAAAAGCTGGCGGCCTCGAAGGGCGCGGATGTGGCTGCGCGTTACATAGACATGACGCAGGTCTTCTGCAACGACGCGGTCGAAAGAATCGAAGCTCATGCCAAGAACACCTTAGCCGCGATGAGCGAAGGCGACGAACTGCGAACCATGCTCGCAGCCCTCCGCCGCTTTACCAGGCAGACGCCCATCAACACCATCGCCGCGCGTCAACGCATCGCGGACGTGCTGATTAAAGCGAACAGGTACATCTATTAGGAAAGAAAAAGGTAAAAGGCAAAAGTAAGAACGAGAAGCCTGCTCTTCATTCTCCGCTTTTGCCTTCCTTTTGCCTTTTACCTTTTACCTTTTTTCTTATGAAGATCGTTTCCATCTCAGTCCCCACGCCCTTCTACGTCGGGCCGGTCAATTGTTATCTCATCGCGGAAGACCCGTTGACGTTGATTGATACGGGGCCGAAGACGCGTGAGGCGGCGGAGGCTTTGCGCGAGGGTTTGCGACGCGCCGGGTTTCGCGTCGCGGACTTGCGGCGCATTATCCTGACGCACGCGCACGAAGACCATTGCGGGCTGGCTCGCTCGCTTCGTGACGAGGCGAAGGACGCGGAAATCTTGGTGCATGGGTGGGAGACTGGGCATCGCGTCGGGCGGCTTGAGTATGAAGAGCATCGCAATCTTTTGGTGCGCGCGGGCGTGCCGGATGAAGAGATTGAACAGATGCGTCGGATGTACGAGGGCGTGCGCGCGCTGGCGGACGCGCTCGAAGACGACGAGCACAGCGAGTTGAAGGACAACGCTGAGATTGAGTTTGCGACCGGCACCTTGCGCGTCGTGCATACGCCGGGGCACACGCCCGGCTCGTGCTCTTTCTTGCGCGAAGCAGACCGCACGATCATCGCTGGCGATTGCGTCTTGAAGCGCATCACGCCGAATCCAGTGCTCTCGCCCGACCCGGTTGATCCGTCGCGTCGTTTCCGCTCGCTCGCGGAATACTTAGTGAGCCTCGCGCGCCTTCGTTCGCTCGCGCCGACGCTCGTGCACGGCGGGCACGGCGAGGACGTGACGGATTACGAAGAACTCTTTAATCGTTACCTGCGCGCGATACGCGAGCGGCAGGCCGATGTCATTCGACTCGTCCCGAAAACGGGCGCGACCGCCTGGGACATCTCGCAGGAGCTTTTTCCCGGCGCAGGCGATGTGCATCGCTTCCTCGCCGTCTCCGAATCGGTCGCGCATCTGGACTTGGCGCACTCCGAAGGCAAGCTCGCAGTGGAATTCACCAGCGACCGCGAAGTTTATCGAAAAGCTTAAAAGTTTTCCTTTGCGACTTTGCGCCTTTGCGTGAGATATAATTTCACGCAAAGGCGCAAAGTCGCAAAGAAGGCATTTATTTTTGGAACTCTGTGCTTTAACCGGCGTGGAAGGCTGACAAAACTCTATCTCTTTGTAATGGAGGACTCCCGTATCATGAGCTTGAGAAAATCGCTTCTTCTTCCAGCATTAGCTCTATTGTTAATCCCGTTCGGCGCGGCGCGTGCGCAACAGACGCCGCCTTCTGCGACGACTCCCGCGCCCGATTTGTCGAAAGACTATACCTTCCTGATCGGCGGCGGAAGTTTTCTAGGCATCTTTCCCGAGGAGATTACGCGCGAGAACATGAGCCGTTACAACCTGCGCGAGGCGCGGGGCGTCGGCATCTCGAAAGTGATCGAAGGCAGCCCGGCGGAGAAGGCCGGACTGAGGAAAGACGACGTGGTGTTACGCTTTAACGGCGAGGAGGTGACCAGCGTCCGCAAGCTGGAGCGTCTGATTGAAGAGGTCGCGCCCGATCACACGGCGCGCCTGACCGTCAGCCGCAATGGCAGCGAGCAGGAGCTTTCCGTCACCGTCGGCCAACGCAAAGATTTTAACTCTTTCGTTTTCCCGCAAGGCGCAGACACCGAAAAACTTCTTGAAGAGATGAAACGCGCGCCCGGCGCATACGCCCTCGCGCTCGGCTCAAGCCGCCGCATCGGCGTCAGCACTAACACACTGACCAAACAACTCGCGGATTATTTCGGAGTCGGAGGCGGCAAGGGCGTGCTCGTCACGAGCGTCAAAGAAGACAGCCCGGCGGCCAGGGCCGGACTCAAGGCTGGCGATGTGATAACAGAAGTTGACGGCGAGAAGGTTGAAGAGACCGGCGACATCTCGCGCGCTATCAATCGCAAGAGCGACGGCGATGTCACGTTGACCATCATTCGTGAACGCTCACAACACACTATTCGCGTGACGCCTGAGAAAGCGGAGGCCACGCCCTTCTTCGGCCCCGAGTATCGCATTGAAACTGCGCCGCGCGTCGGCCAGCTCAACCTGCCGAAGATTCGCGTCATGCCGAAAGTCGAGATCGAGAAGATCGTCATGCCGCGCATCCAAGCCATGCCGCGCGTCAAAGCATTGCTTGCGACACGACCGCTCTAAAAAAGGTTCAAGGTTCAAAGTTCAAGGTTCAAGGTTAAAAGACAGAAGTCATGTCTTAACCTTGAACCTCGAACTTTGAACCTTTCTTATTTCTGCCCGCCCAGCCTCGCTTTTCCCTTCATGGCTTCGTCGTATGCGCCGCGATCCAGTGAGCCGAGCTTGATGGCTGCATCAAAGGCTTTGAGGGCGTCTTCCGTATTGTCGAAAAATTCGTAGATGCGACCCATCGCCGCGTAGGCGCGTTGGACGAGCGCGCGGTCTGTGTCGGCGGACGCGGCGTTGACGGTATTGCGGTAATTCGTCAGGGCGCGCATGAGACGTTCGCGCTGCACATCTTCGTCGGTCGCGTCTTCAGCCGAAAGGCTCGCGGCCTGTCCGAGCGCGAAAAAGATGCGCGGCTCGCCCTGATATGCCGGCAACAGTGCGCGCAGACGCGTCTCCGCCTCCCTGTAATTTTTGTCGCGCAAGAGGTCGTCCACATCCGACATCTTTTTGATAAAAGCGGCGCGACCCGACGTGTCAGCCTCATCGGAGTTGGCCGCGACCCGCGCCTGCCGTAGCTTGCGCGCCTCAACCGCACGTCCACGCGCCTCGGCGTTCTCCGCCAATCGCCTGGCTTCGCGCGCCGGGTCGAACGTAGCCATCATGTCCGCGAAGAAGTTCGTGATGTCAAAGCCTGAGGCTTCGAGTTCTTTCAACTGTTCCGCGAAATAGAAAGCGAGCACGGCTCCGCGCTCGTAAGCTTCGGAAAGCCGCGCGGCGGATTCGTCCGCAGCCGCACGTTGAGTTTCCTGCACACCTTTGGTGACTGCG
Organism: Pyrinomonadaceae bacterium; assembly: GCA_036403295.1. GTDB lineage: Bacteria > Acidobacteriota > Blastocatellia > Pyrinomonadales > Pyrinomonadaceae > JACMLC01. The sequence continues at coordinate 11,081 of DASWRG010000152.1, read as the reverse complement.
GCGCGATCATCGGGACTCAGCGTGTCCGTTTTGAGAATGCGACGCGCCTCATTCATCAAGGCATCAGCCCGCGCACTCTCGTCCATACGCGCTTCCGTCGCCGCGACGAGCGAGCGCATGACGGCCAGAAAAACATCCGGCGAGATGTCGCCTTTCTTGGCAGCCGCGCGTTCGTCGAGCAGAGTCTTAATCTGCGCGCGCCGCGCCGCCACGTCTTTGTTATAGCGCAGGACGATTGGATCGATGACGTATTGTATGTAAGCGCGGCGCAGGTCGGGCGAAGCGGGGTTGGTATTGAACGGCAAGATGACGTAATAGTCGTCCGCGATGATGCGATAGTTGATCGCGCCGGGCACAGCCAGCAGATCGGGCACGATGAAAAAACGTCGCTCGCGCTCGCGCGTCGTGTACGCCTGTTGCGTGCTTTTCTTGTTATCGGGACTTCGGACGGGAACGCGCTCGATGAGCGTCGTCTGCGGTCGCGTGTGCAAGTAGGAGGTGACGCCGCGCACCAGCTCGATGGTAGCGGGGCGCAGGTGGTCGCCTTCGGCCTGATACTTTCGTAAATATTCCGGCAGCCGCTCGTCTATCCCGGACTTGCGATAAAACTCGCGCATGAGCGGAGCGAAGTCCAGGACTTCAAGCAACTCTCCCGGCAGATCGTCAGTGCGCGCGGGAGACTCAAACGCGGGCGCAGTTCCGAGCGCGTATGCGAGCGAGACATACGGCGCGGCCTGTTCGGCTGGCGACAGAGATGCGCGTGTGCGATTGCTGCGCTCAAAAAAGGTGCGCATGCGCTGGCGCAGGTCTTTGTCCAAATCCTCCTGCTCGCGCCTGACTTGCGCGCGAAAGGGAGACGGCTCCTGCCCCTTCGGCGTCGGGTCGAATCCGGCTGCATCGAGCGCGGCCATCATCACAATCAAACGCGCGTCCGGCTGGATACGCACGCCCCATTCCGACAGGTCAAAGCCAGTTTGCGCGCGCGCCTGCGAGGGCGCAGATGGTCGCGGCGTCGGTTGTGGCTGCGGCTTATTCTGCGCACGCGCGCCGCACGTCAAGCTTGTGATTAAGAAGAGGACTGAAAGAGATATTTTCATGCTTGTTTTTTGAAAAACGATGGATAAAAAATGTTTCGGGCTGAGCTATGATTCCTGTCACCGCTTTTTGCTCAAGAGAGTTGTAGAGATGCTTTAAACTTCCCGCCGGATGCCAGAAGCAGACGCAATGTTAATGGATAAGAGGCGAGCGAACAAACGACGGCGTTCGTCAGAAATGGATTGCTGACGAACGCGCCGTTATGGATGGTGATTATGTTAAAGCGAAAGACGAAGGCGACGAGCGTCGCCTGTAAACAGTGACAAGTGACGGGTGACGAGTAACGAGGAAAAGACAAAAGCTGTGTCTTGCCTATCACTCGTCACCCGTCACTCATCACTGCTATTTATAACTGTTGAGAGCTTCCGCTTCGTTTTCGTAAACGTCGAAGACCGTCAGGAGCTTGGTGATGGCAAGGAGGTCTTGGAGCTTCTGCGTCAGGTTGAGAAGCTTGAGCTGGCCGTTCTCTTTGTTGATCGCCGTGAAGCTGGAAACCAATTCGCCGATCCCGCTCGAATCAATATAGCCGACGCCCGCGAGGTTTAAGAGAATCTTCTTCTTGTCCTCTTCGAGCAGACGGCGAATCGCGCCGCGCAACGCCACAGAGCCTTCGCCAATCGTCACCTTGCCGTCCATGTCCAGCACCGTCACATCGCCGGCCTGTCGCTCTTTAATATCAAGTTCAGCCATAACGGGAAATCTCCTAGAGTGAATTTGCGATTTCAGATTTTTGATTTACGATTTAATAGTGGCACATTTCAAATCGCAAATCAAAAATCTAAAATCAAAAGGGTTCTATCTTTTTTTGCTCATACGCACGAGCGTGCCGCCCTCCGGATGGTGCGACCATTCAACCTCGTCCATAAAAGTGCGTATAAAAAAGACGCCGCGCCCGGATGTTTTCAAAAGGTTCTGCGCGTCCGTCGGGTCGGGCACGTTGTCAGGGTTAAAGCCCTCGCCACGGTCGCGCACAGTAATCTCAATCGCTTCCGGCGAAATCGTAAAAGCGACTTCGACCGTTTTGGCCTCGTCCTGCTGGTTGCCGTGCAAGACCGCATTGGTGACCGCTTCGCGGACGGCCATATCAATTCCGAAAGCAGCCTCGTCGCCAATCTCCGCGCGGCTCATGATCTGTGCGGCGGCGGCGGCGGCGTCAGCTACGGCCTCAACGCGGCTCGGCAATACGAGTTCGGTCGTCTCTTCGGTCACTACTCTTGGCGTGGCCTTTCCTTGAGCCACCCGGCGGGGCCGCGCGCGGCTACACAAAACAGAATTCGGAAAGCGAACCGGAAGAATGGACGGTGTAACATGCCGCCCGCCCGCCTGTCAAGAAAGCAGAAAACAGGAGACAGAATACAGGAGATACGAGACAGAAGAAAAGCCGGTAGCGGGTCAGTTTGAAATTCGGGTGCATGATTATCACGAAAGAATCTCCCGCAAAGGCGCAAAGACGCAAAGAAGAAGAAGCAAAGAGCAAGCAGCTTTCAATCCCTTTGCGCCTTTGCGCCTTTGCGTGAAACTTCTTTTTCCCTTCACTGATTCTTGAAACGCGCTCTCTTCCTTCTAACTCCTGTATGATTGCTCTCGATGAAAATCAAACCTGCGCGCCGCGTGAGCGGAAGTTTGCGGCTGCCCGGCGACAAATCCATCTCGCACCGCGCCGCGATGCTGGCCGCGCTGGCGGAAGGGACAACGCGTCTCGAAAATTTTTCGACGAGCGAAGACTGCGCCTCGACGCTGCGTTGCCTCATGCAGTTGGGCGTGCGGATTGAGCGCGAAGGCGCGTGCGTTGAGATTGAAGGCGCGGGGCTTGACGGCCTGCGTGCGCCGCTCGCGCCACTCGATTGCGGCAACAGCGGCTCGACGATGCGGATGCTGGCGGGCGTCCTCGCGTCTCAAGATTTTATTTCGGAGTTGACGGGCGACGACTCTCTCTGCGCGCGTCCGATGAGGCGCGTGATAGAGCCGCTTGAGCTGATGGGCGCGCACGTCGAATCAAACGACGGACGCGCGCCGCTTCGCATCACAGGCCGCAGGCCGCTCAAACTGATTTCATACCGCATGCCCGTCGCCAGCGCGCAGGTCAAAGCCTGCGTCCTGCTCGCCGGATTGAATGCGGCGGGACAAACCGAAGTCATCGAGACGCCGAACTCCACGCGCGACCACACGGAGAGGATGCTGAACTGGTTCGGCGTCTCAGTCAATCGCAGAGAAGTCAAAAGCGATGACGACACATTAGACGCGATTTCGGTCACAGGCGCGGCACATCTCAAAGCGCGCGGCGGCGCGATTCCCGGCGACATCTCGTCAGCAGCATTCTTCATCGCCGCAGCCGCCTTGTTGCCCAATTCAAATTTGAAGCTGGAGAATGTCGGCTTGAACCCGACACGCAAAGCTCTCATTCCGACTTTGCGCGGGCTGGGCGTTGACGCGCTCACGAATCTGCATGATTCCGGCTGGACGCCGGACGATTTCAACGAGCCGTTCGGAGACATCAACGTGAGCGGCGGCGCGGAGCTGGCCCCGGTCGCAGCCGGTCGCTCTAATGTTTTGAGCGGCGCGCTGATTCCGCAACTGATTGACGAGCTGCCGATGATCGCCGTGCTCGGCACGCAGGTCTTGGGCGGCATCACGATTCGTGAGGCTTCGGAATTGCGCGTCAAAGAGACGGATAGAATTTCCGCGACGGTCTCGAACCTGCGCGCGATGGGCGCGGAGGTCGAAGAGCATGCGGACGGTTTGACCATCGTGCGGCGCGCGCGGCTTCGCGGCGCGAAGCTTGATTCGCACGGCGACCACCGGATCGCGATGGCTTTCACGATTGCCGCGCTCATCGCCGACGGCGAGTCCGAAATCACCGGCGCGGAAAGCGTCGCGGTCTCGTTTCCGGAGTTTTACGAACTGCTCGAATCCGTGCTGGAGCGATGAGAAAGAAGCCCGCACAACGCGTCGTCCTGACGGGCTTTATGGCCGCAGGCAAAACAACCGTCGCGGCACGGCTCGCGCGTCGTCTCAATTGCCGGATGATTGATTTGGACGAATACATCACTGCGCGCGAAGGCCGCAGCATCAGCTCAATCATCAACGAAGATGGCGAGCGCGGATTCCGCGAGCTTGAAACACGCGCTCTGCTCGATGCTTTGCGAGACGAAGCGGCGCGCGTCATCGCGCTCGGCGGCGGCACGTGGACGATTGAGAAAAATCGCGCGCTTCTCAAAGAGCATGACTGCCTGAGCGTCTGGCTCGATGCACCGTTCGAGCTATGCTGGAAAAGAATTAACAGTCAAAGCAACCCGCGCCCGCTCGCGCGCGACCAAAGAAGCGCACGACAGCTTTACGAAGCTCGTCTCTCAAGTTACGCGCTCGCGCGTCTGCGCGTCATCGTGGATGAAAGCCGCAGCGTTGAAGTTTTAGCCTTGACGATTGAAGAAGCATTATTTCGGCAGGCAGGGCTACATTGACCACACGGGAAATTCGTCTCGGATAAACTAAGTTGGAGAGCAAGTAGGTAAACAGAATGTCTAGATCAGAGAACGATGCAAAGGTGCTCAAGTTAGCGAAGGAGCTGAAGAACAAAGACAACTGGAAACATCTCGCGCGATGGCACGGCGAAGGCTATTACGAGCTTCAGACTGATGACATAGGCGAAGTGCCCGTGCGTCTCTTTCTCACACCGTCGCTCTTGAATGACGCGGAAGATATCCTCTATCGCCAGATCGTCAACGCGACGCGCTTCCCCGGCGTCCGCATGGTCGTCATCACGCCCGACACGCATTACGGCTACGGCGTGCCCGTCGGCTGTGTCCTCATCACGGATGTCGAAAAGGGCGCGGTGGCGATGGGGCCGGTCGGGTATGACATCGGTTGCTTCACGGCAGATACGCTGATTCCGCTCGTTGACGGACGCTCATATCCGCTCGGCGAACTTGCGGAGCGCGGCGAGGAGATTTTTGTCTACGCCATCTCACCGGAGCAGAAGATAGTTGTCGCGCGCGCAACCGCGAGAAAGACGCGCACAAACGCTCCGCTTGTAAAAGTGTCTTTGGATAACGGCAGAGAAATCTTCTGTACGCCGGATCATAAATTCATGCTGCGCGATGGAAGTTATATTCAAGCGCAAGACCTAACGCCACAAACAGCTCTAATGCCTTTCTACTCTCGCGAAGATAGGGATGGCTATATGATCGCCAAGCATCCGGCGACCGGCAGAGAGCAGAGAGTTCATTGGATTATGGCGCGTCATGGATTGCTTGGCGAGATTCCCGCCTTCGCGGTGCAGAAAACGATCATTCATCATAAGAATTTTTGTCCCTCCGATAATCGGCCTGAGAATCTACAATTTATGGGCGACCGTGACCACATGAGTTATCACAAATCAATTGTGGAGCGGAACACACATTTTCATTCAGAATCATTTGAGGCGAAGCGTAAGCAAGCAATATCAAACAAAGCTAAGACGGCGGAAGGCCATGCTTATTTTGCAGAACGCGGGACGAAAAATATTCTCGCTTACATGGCAAATCAGCCAGAGCATTTCAGCAAGTCTGTTGCAGGCAATGGCCTGCGCGGCAAAAAGTATTTGCAGGCTTATAACGTGAGCATCAAAGGTCGTCAGAAATCTTCGGAGGTTGCACACCTTGAGCACGTTTGCGAAACATGCGGCGAAACCTTCATTGGAGGATTTGGCATTCACAATCATCGTCGGTGGCAACACGGCTATAATCACAAAGTTGTTGCCGTCGAACGGTTGAATGAAACCGCAGATGTGTTCTGCCTGACCGTTCCTGAGTATGGCAACTTCGCGCTTGACGCGGGCGTGTTTGTTCATAATTGCGGGATGATGTCTGCGCGTTCCGAGGTCGAATGGGAGCGTGCGACGCCGGAGAAGAAGCTGGCTTTCAATCGCGCGGTGATGGAGCGCGTGGAGATGGGCGCGGGCGGCAAGAGTCACAGGCTCGGACGCGTGATGCCGCCGGAGTTTAATAACTTAGTGCGCGGCGGCGCGGAGTATTATGTTGAGAAATATGGCGCGACGTTTGACCGCAGCCGCGCCGAGCGTCATCGCATTCCGGTGGACGACGATTGGCAGTTGCCCTTCGGCGGCAAAGGACGGCCTGAGCGCGGCATGGATCAGCTTGGCAGTCTCGGCGGCGGAAATCATTTCATAGAGTTGCAGCGCGCCGAAGAGACGGGGACGCTCTTTATGCAGGTTCACACGGGGAGTCGCGGCTTCGGTCACGGGATGGCGACGAACTATTTCGAGTTGGCGCGCGAAGAGAGGCCGCAGGAGATAACCGATATTGACCTCGGTTATTTCACGCCTGAGTCGCGGCACTACAAAGACTATTTGAACGCGGTCGCGGCTGGCGGCAACTACGCGATTTTGAACCGGCTCATTATTTTCGAGCAGGTCTCGGACGCTTTCCGCGAAGTCTTCGGCGAGGAGCTTGAGCTGATTTACGAGATCAGCCATAACCTTGTCCAGCAGGAATGGCATCCGTCGTTCGGCGACGTGTGGGTGCATCGCAAGGGCGCGACGCGCGCTTTTCCCGCAGGACATCCCGCTCTCAAAAATACTTTTTGGGAAGAGACTGGGCATCCGGTTTTGATTCCCGGCAGCAATAAGGATTACAGCTATATCCTGCGCCCGTTGCCGGGAGCGGAGCGGAGCGGCTATTCGGTCAATCACGGCGCGGGTCGCCGCCTCTCGCGCGGCGCGGCCAACCGCACGCTCTCACAGCGCGCGATTGATGACGAATACCGTGAGGCTGGCATTCTGGTCAACATAGACGGCCACGTCCCTTTGGATGAAGCCGCGCCCGCTTACAAATCTTCGGAAGAGGTCATCAAGGCGGTCGTCGGCGCGGGTCTCGCGGAGGTCGAATACACGCTCTGGCCGCTCGCTTCTCTGAAAGGAACTGAAGAGGGCAAAGGCAAGCGACGTAAAAAGTCTGGCCGCAAGTCGAGCAAACATTTTTAATTTCACGCAAAGGCGCAGAGACAAGAGACAAGCTCGCAAAGAGTTGAAGCTTTCTTTGCAAGCTTTGGTTTTCCTTTGCGCCTTTGCGTGAAACTTCTTTACACGCAAAGGCGCAAAGAAGAAGAAAAGCGATCTTATCCGGCCTGACCGTTTCTCCGCGCGCGGAGCATGTTGAGGAGAGCTTTTTCTTCCGGCTCGTATTCAGGCTCGATGCGTTGGATGTAGCGTTCGACGCGGCGGCGAAACTCTGTGAGCGTCGTGCCCTGCTGGTAAAGCTCGATGACGGTCGGATGGATGTAACAGCCGCGACAGACCGTCGGCGTGTTGCCCAATCGCTCCGCGACGCGCTTGACCGCCCGCACGATATTTTTTTTAGCTTGCCTCTCATCCTCCGCCAGCCCGATCTCGGCCAGCTTCACCGCCGCGAGCAGCGTTCCGCCCCACGTGCGAAAATCTTTGGCGGAAAACTCCGGCGAGGTCGCACTCTTGATGTACTCGTTGACATCGCGCGGCTTGATGGCGCGCACGCGTCCTTCCTCGTCGTAATACTCAAACAGCTTCGCGCCGCCGATGGCCTTGATGTCGCGCATCAGCATCGCCAGCTCTTTGTCCACGATGACGCGGCGATGATGTATGTGATGCTTGCCCTTGAAGCTGAAGACGAGTTGCCCGTTGCGTTTGATTTCCAAATGGCGATTGCGCAGGGTGGTGACGCCGTAAGTGCGATAACGCTTGACGCTGTCTTCCGAGCCGACGCGAAAAAAGAGTTCGTTAATCAGACGGATGACGACGGCCAGCACGCGCTCGCGCGAGAAATCTTCGCGCGCGATGTCCTCGTTGGTCTTGCGCCTCAGCGCGGGCAGATGCTCGCCGAAGCGTTCGATCTTCTCAAACTTCTTCTTCTGCTGCCTGGCGGCGAACTGCGCGTGATAGAGATACTGTACGCGATGGCTGGTGTCTATGCCGATGGCTTGCAAGCGGTTGCGAGCACTGGGAGAGATACGCACATTCGTCCACGCCGGAGGAATGACCAGAGCCTTGATACGCTCAAGCTGTTCCTCATTCGTGATTTTTTTCCCCGCCGCGTCCTCATACCGGAAGCCGCGCCGCTTCGTGCCGCATCTGCGCCACCAGCGCGCACGCGCGCCGCGCTCGACCATCTCAACCGCGCTTTGTTCAGGCTTGACAGGCTCAGCCGTGAGGTTATCCGTCATTTTCTATACCGTGTCACCATCGCTCTGTTTTTATTGATTTCTCTTTAGCGAAAAAACTTTGCGCTCTTTGCGTTTGAAAAAAACTTTAATCGCAAAGAGCGCAAAGAGTAAATACGCAAAGCGCGCAAAGATATCTTCCGATCTTCTATAACTTATTTTCTCTTGATTTAAAGCTCAATTACTTTCGGCGTCGCTGTTGCCGAGCTTGTCGTTGACATCCTCTTCAACCGTTTCGCGGTCGCCTTCGGCTGTGCCGGGCGTGCGTCCCGGGTCGCCCGTCTGCGATTGGCTGCGGGTCGAACTCTCGCTCTCTTGATTCGCGGGCTGCGCGCCCGACTTGTTTCCGTCTCCCATCATCTCTCTCCTTTTGAAAATCAGAGCTTACGGTTTAAGCACGATCTTGATGCAGTTGTCCTGCTTGTGCTTGAAGGTTTCATAGCCCGCCGGCGCGTCCGTGAGCGGCAGGCGGTGTGTGATGACAAAGCTCGGGTCAATCTCGCCGCCCTGAATTTTTTCAAGGAGCGGCTGCATGTAGCGGCGCATGTGCGTCTGTCCCATCTTGAGCGTCAAGCCTTTGTTGAAGGCCGCGCCGAAGGGAAACTTGTCCAGGAATCCACCGTACACGCCGGGCACGGAGACCGTCCCGCCCTTCCGACACGCATGAATCGCCTGACGCAAAGCGTGCGGGCGATCAGTCGCCATGAAGAGCGCCGTCTTCGCTCTGTCATACAGAGCATCAATGGTTGCGCCGTGAGCTTCCAGGCCGACGGCGTCAATACAACGATCAGGCCCGCGCCCGCCCGTCATCTCTTTGAGCTTGTCGAAAATGTCTTCGTCATCGAAATCGAGCGTCTCGGCTTTGCCCTCCTCACGCGCCATCTGCAAACGTTCGGGCACGTCGTCAATCGCAATCACGCGACCCGCGCCGAGCATCCACGCGCTCTTGATGGCAAACTGCCCGACCGGGCCGCAGCCCCAGATTGCAACCGTGTCGCCCCCTTCGATTCCGCAATTCTCCGCCGCCATGTAGCCCGTCGGAAAAATATCCGACAGGAACAAGACCTTTTCGTCCGGCAGTTCTTCGGGAATTTTGAGCGGGCCGACATCCGCGAAAGGCACGCGCAGATATTCCGCCTGACCGCCAGCGTAACCGCCCGTCATGTGCGAATAGCCGAAGAGTCCGGCGGGCGAATAGCCGTAAAGCTTCTCCGCGATCCACGCCTTCGGGTTCGAGTTATCGCAGAGCGACCACAACTCCTTCTGACAGAAAAAGCATTTGCCACAAGATATGGTGAAAGGCACGACCACGCGGTCGCCCACTTTGAGATTGCTGATTTCGCTGCCGACCTCGACGACCTCGCCCATCGGCTCGTGGCCGAGGATGTCTCCCTTCTCCATCGTCGGAATGTATCCGTCGTAGAGATGCAGGTCAGAACCGCAGATGGCCGTCGTCGTGATCTTGATAATCGCATCACGCGGATTCAGTATCTTCGGGTCGGGAACGTCCTCGATCCGCACATCGTACTTGCAGTTCCAGCATAAGGCTTTCATTTCTTCTTCCCCCGTGAAAAAGTTGGCAGTTGGCAGATAAAAGCAAATCAACTTCTCTTTACTGCCAACTGCACACTGCCAACTGCCAACTGTGTCTTACCTTCCCGCCGTCGCACTGCGGCCGGACGGTTGGCCTTCGGTGGTCGGCGTCTCGCCCGCTTCCATCAGTTGTTTGAAGCGGCGCAAGTCTTCTTCGACCTGTTGATCGGGAGCTTCGCCGAAGAGCTTGGCGACGAGTTTGCCGAGAGTCCCGCCCGGCGGGTCGTACTTGAGAGTGACGCGAACAATCGTGCCGCGCCCCGCAGGATCGCTCTCAAAGCGCACGCTGCCCGCGTTGTCCACGTCCGCGCCTTCGAGCGAACGCCAGGCGATCAGCTCGTTCTCCTTCTCGTTATAAACTTCGGCCTCCCAGGCGACGGTCGTGCCCGCCGGAGCTTTGGCGACCCATTGCGAGCGATTCGCGCCCGTGAGATGCACCGCTTCGAGATGATTCATGAAGCGCGGCAGGTTTTCAAAGTTGCGCCAGAAGCGATACAGCTCTTCGGGCGTCTTGTTGATGGTGACGCTCTTTTCGACCTTAAAACCCTGACCGCCGCGCACGCTCACATTCGGATTGTCAGAGCCTTCGGCGGTGTTGATGCCGAGCGCGTGATACATCTCGCAATGGCCGCTCGCCCCGCGATAGACGAGCGCGCCGCCGACCAGCGCGAGCACAGCCCCGCCGACCGAGCCGCGCGTCAACAGGCGCGTGATGCCGTACAACGCGAGAGCGCCGCCGCCGATGGAGGACGCCCAACGCTCCATCTCGCTGAGGTTAAGGGTGTGGCTGCTCGTCTCGCTTGAGCTATCGCCCGTGGTTTGTTCGACCTGTGTTCCTTCAGAAGGAGTAATCATTCCAGCCTCTTCCGCCGCTAAACGCATTGACTCTGCCATTTTCTCATCTCCTTGTTGATAAAGCTCGGGCGGTTTGCGGACACAAAAATCACTTCCAAGACCGCATTCTGTCCGAAAACGCCTCGTTTAATTATTGTTCAGAAGAAGACAGTCAAACGGCGTGCCTCAAAGGTTCAAGGCTCAAAGTTCAAGGTTTAAGGTTTAAAGCTGATGTCTGGACACATTTGATAAATAGGCGAGTGGTCATGAGTCAGTGACTCGTGAGAGCATCGGTTTACGATGACTCAACACTCTCTGACCACTCGCCTTGGCGAGTATATCAGTCTTGTTTTGCCTGATGCACACGG
>DASWRG010000151.1:0-3488 GCA_036403295.1 Pyrinomonadaceae bacterium | reverse complement strand
CACGGACGTTCCCGCGCCGGGAGATTTTGACGGCGACGGAAAATCCGATGTCACAGTCTACCGCAACGGCGCGTGGTACATTCTGCTGAGCGCCAACGGCACATTGAGAGCCGATCAATTCGGCACGACCGGCGACGTGCCTGTGCCATCGGCTTACATTCCTGAGTGAGCCGATGAGATGATAGTCAGCAAGATAAAAGACGGCGTGGAGTTTTATTCAAAGGCCGTTTGAAAAAGTCCCGTGAGGGACTTGATGAAAATAGCCCAGCGATTTATCGCTGGGAGATGAGCGGAAATTATGTTGGAGTCCCGAAGGGACGACTGAGCCTCTGATTCAATCGTCCCTTCGGGACTCCGACTTTTATTGACGCCTCGTCCCAGCGATAAATCGCTGGGCTATTATCAACTATCCCTCACGGGACATTACAGTTTGTGCTTTTTAATATCAGCTTCTTAGAAACCCTGCACCGTCTTTCTCATCACTTCGCGAACTGAATTCGCCACCAACTCAAAATCCAATTTCTCGGATGCAAACGTATTCTTCCATGTAGAAAAAGGCGGGAGCCATTTTAAGAGCACGCCGACACGCCTTGTCCGGTCTGTGTGCTGTCTTGAGCTTCTCACGCTTTCGGGTATGAGTTGCATCAGGGGACGTGTGTCTTCTGAAGCGGTTTCCGCCAGAACAACTTTGAACGTTTCCGATGCCTCTCATGTCGAGAGTCCATCGCATAGACGAAAGGAAAGAAGAGATGCGAAGATTTTCCCCTCGAATAGTAGTTGCCGCCGTCGCGTCAGTCTTGATCGCGGTAGCTTTATTCATCAACGGAATTCAGCCGCCCGCGCAAGCTTCCAGCCACCGCGAAGCTCCGCTCATCGTCGGCGACCCGTTGATTGACAACACGGACACTTATGCTTTCCGCAGTTATGAACCCGGGCGCGAAGGGTTCGTGACCATCATTGCCAACTACATTCCGTTCGAAGTGCCTTCGGGCGGCCCACATTATTATAAGTTTGATGACACGGCGCTTTACGAAATCAAGATTGACAACACGGGCGATGGCGTCGAAGACATCAGCTATCAATTCCGCTTCGCCAACAAGATCGTCAATCCCGACATCGTCCTCGGCGCGGCTTCGCCCAACGAAACGCTGTCGGGAACAGGCGGAATCGAACCGCTCATCACTTCTTTGAACGATCCCGATTACAACGAAGTGCAGATGTACACCGTGACGCGCGTGAGCAAAGCCGGGACGCACCATCTTGTACAGGGAGCGCTCTCGCCGCCGAACAATATCGGCGTGCGCACGACCACAGACTACGAGACTCTTGCGCAGCATGCTATTCAACATCTGCCGAACGGCGGGCGCGTCTTCGCCGGACAGCGCGACGAAGGTTTTTACATAGATGTCGGCTCGATCTTCGACACGCTCAACCTGCGTTCGATTACGGACAAGGGCGGCGTTGATTACACAGCCGGATTCAACGTCCACAGCATCGCCATCGAGCTGCCCATCAAAGAGTTGACGCGCGACGGCAAGATGCCCAAAGACACGACGGCTGACAACTCTGTGATCGGCATCTGGGCGACGGCCAGCCGCCAGACGACGCAGGTCATCCGCTCGACTGCCGCCGCGCCGATGAAGGAAGGCGAGTGGAAACAGGTCTCAAGACTCGGCAATCCATTAGTCAACGAGGTCGTCATTCCGCTCAAGCTCAAAGACGCTTTCAACAGCATCTCGCCGAAGGATGATGCGGTCGCGGCTCCGTTCGTCCTCGACCCGCAACTGCCGAAACTGATGCATGCCGTCTTCAAGATTGATATTCCGCCCGCGCCGCGCAACGATCTGGTGGCAATCTTCGCCACCGGCATCAAGGCGGGTTCTGTGCCGGGCGCGCCGCATTACAACACCTTCTTGTCGGACGGCGTGCCGCATGAAATGCTGCGCCTCAACGTCGCCATCCCGCCCACTCCGATGAGTCAACAGAACCGTTTGGGACTCTTGGGAGGCGATCTGGCTGGCTTCCCGAACGGGCGGCGCGTCGGCGACGACGTGACGGACATCGCGCTCCGTGCGATGGCGGGCGGCACGCCCTTCACGCCTGCCACCAACAAAGCTCCGAACAATGCGCTCGGCGATGGTGTGGACGCGAACGACGTTCCATATCTGCCGGGTTTCCCATATCTCGGGACGCCGCATCCGGGACGAGCCGGGTCATAGCGAACGGTAGCTCACCGCAACTCTTTGCGCCTTCGGTTTTATCTTCGCGCCTTGGCGAGAAAAGCTGTTCACGCAAAGGCGCAAGAAAAGAAAAACTTGAGGCGCAAAGGGTTGGGTGTTTTGAAATATGCTCTAAATATTCAATTGAACAACTTTGAGAGAAGTCATGTCCAAAAAGCTCTTCATCATCGCCGGAATAATTTTGGCTGTCTGTGCTTTGGTCGCCGGAATCAATATCGTGTCGAAGCGTCGGCCAACAGCGTTGCCAAAAACTAATGAGCGCATCGCCAGCAATGCTGGTGGCGCATCCACTGACGAGCAGATTCAGAAGGCTGAAGCTCTCATCCAACGCGCGCCGGACAAGCCGGAGGGCTACAACCTGCTGGCGGCGGCTTATCTACAGAAGGCGCGCGAGACGGGCGACTTCGGCTTCAACGCGAGAGCCGAAGCCGCGCTCAATCGCTCGCTGGCGATAGCTGCGGATGACTTCGATGCTTTGCGCCTGCAAGCCACGCTGCTGCTCGCTTATCATCGTTTTCAAGATGCGCTTGAGGTGGCGCGCCGCGCGCAGGCTTTGCGCCCGGACAACGCGGATGTGTATGGAGCGATGACGGACGCGCTCGTCGAGTTGGGAGATTATCAGGGAGCGATTGCGGCGGCGCAGAAGATGGTTGATCTGAGGCCGGACACGGCCTCTTACTCTCGCGTCTCCTACCTGCGCGAGTTGCACGGAGACACGGAAGGCGCGATTGAGGCGATGCGTATCGCGGCCAAAGCGGCTGACCCGCGCAGTCCCGAAAGCATCGCGTGGTGTCGCACGCATCTGGGGCTTCAACTGCTCAACGCGGGCAGGCGCGACGAAGCCGAGCGTGAGTTTGATGAAGCTTTAAAAGTTTTTCCAAATTACTTTGTCGCGTTGGCGGCGAAAGCTCATGCGCGCCTCAGCGCGGGCGAGACAGAGAACGCGCTCGAACTCTACGGGCGAGCGCAGGAGCGTGTGCCTTTGCCAGACACGATCATCGCGCGTGGTGATTTGCTGGCACAACTCGGTCGCGCGGATGAAGCGAAGAGAGAATACGAGTTGGCGGAGTTCATCGAGCGCACGGGTGCGAGCGCGAGCACTTATTCTCGGCAGTTGGCTCTCTTCTTAGCCGACCATGACTTGAAACTCGATGAGGCGTTGACGATTGCCCGGCGTGAACGCGCGGCGCGCTCGGATATTTACACCTGTGACGCGCTCGCGTGGTGTCTCTTCAAGCAAGGGTTGCT
>DASWRG010000150.1:0-15320 GCA_036403295.1 Pyrinomonadaceae bacterium | reverse complement strand
TGACGGCGACGGCATCACAGACCTCTCAGTCTTCCGTCCCTCAACCGGAAATTGGTACATCATCTATAGCTCTGACAATTCATTCCATGCCATCCCCTTCGGCGCATCAGGCGACATTCCTGTCCCCGGCGATTACGAAGGAGATGGCAAGACAGATGTTGCCGTCTGGCGTCCATCAAACGGCACCTGGTATTACCTCAGAAGCAGCGACGGACAATTTGCTTATCAGCAGTTCGGAGCTAATGGAGATATTCCGGTGCAGGGAGACTACGATGGAGATGGCAAGACTAACTTCGCCGTCTTTCGACCTTCGACGGGCACTTGGTACACCTCCTTGAATCCTGCGACCAACTATGGAGCGGTGGTGTGGGGCACGAGCACAGACATTCCAGTGCCCGCCGATTACGATGGAGACGGCAGAACTGATGTGGCGGTCTTCCGACCTTCGACGGCCTTCTGGTACTTGCTGCAATCTGCACAAGGGTACAGGGAACAACAGTTCGGAGTCTCGACGGACACGCCCGTGCCGGCTGATTATGATGGAGACGGGAAAGCCAACTTTGGAGTCTTTCGCTCCTCAACCGGATTCTGGTACACGTCTTTGAATACAGCGACGAACTACGGAGCAATTCCGTTGGGACAGAGCGGAGACGTACTGGTGCCGGGCTATTACGATGGAGATGGAAGAGCCGATGCGGCGGTCTTCAGGCAGGGAGACTGGTACATCTTCCAGAGCACAACGAGCAAAGTGAGGGGAGTGCATTTCGGTGCAAGCGGTGATATTCCCGCGCCCTTTGCTCCTTAAAAGCAATTTAAAATTGCTTTTAAGGATGTAGGGGCAGGGACAAGTCCTCAGCCCGCCGCGCGTCTGCGCGAATCAATTTACATGACAGGCAAGCTTGAATGATTGCGAAGCTTGCCTATTGTCCATGCGGATGATGCGGGCAGGGGCAAGCCCTGCACCTACTGTTCCAATGCCTTCCGTCTTTCTATTTTCTTTTATTGAAGCACGAAATTCAGCACAATCGCATCATGGTCTGAGAGCGCGCCCGCGTCGTCTGAGAGATTGCCGACGACCTTCGGCGCGAGCGCGGGCGCGATCTCTTTGCCTGCGAACCAATCGAGCTTGAGCGAGGCGCGTCCCTGATGTTCTCTGAGCGACCAGTGCAGAAAGCGAAAGCACCACTGCGGAACCCAGTCCGACAGATTCTCATGCACAGCGATGTTCTTGACATCGTAATGCAGCGTGCCGACGCCGTCCTCATTTAAGTCTAGATAATTAAAGCCGCGCCGCTCAAGCTCACGAAACAACCCGCGCTCGAACCAACGCTCAGGATGCACGTAATGATTCTTGAGCACATGACTCACGCCCATCATCACGCGCCGCCAGAAACCCGCGATGGCATACACCGCGCGCTTTGAATTGTAGCCCGAAGTGTTCCAATCGCCGCCGATTAAAATCGGAAGCTGCGGCTGCAAGCTCGCTAAATGATCGAGCACCAATTCCATCTGTAGCTGACGATGTTTTTGCGTCGAGTGCGCGTCCAGGTGCAAGCTCACCGCGCGAAAGATTCCCGAAGGATGCGACACATCCGCGATGACGGCGCGCTGGCAGCCCAGGCGTTTCTCGACGCCGCGCAGCTTGTCCTTGCCGTTCGGCAAAGCGAGCGAGTGCGCGCCGTGAAGCGGGTAACGCGACAGCAGAGCGTTGCCGTGAAGAGCCTGCGTGTTCTCGCCCTCGACGCGCGTCTCACTGCCGTTGCCTTTGGTCAAAGCCAGATAGCAGGGAGCGAAAGCGTAGCTCATCTCCAAAGCTTCGGCTATCTCTCGCGCGACAAAGCGATTGCGCGTTCGCGCCATCCCGTAATCAAGTTCGGTCAACAGCAGCAGGTCGCTCTCGCGTATCTGCGGATGCTCTTTGAGCACGCCGATGATGCTCTCAAGCCGCACGCCGCGCTCGATATTCCAGGCCGTCGCCTTGATCGAATCCGAAGCTCTGTTCCGATGACGCGCGGTTGTAAAATCTTCTTGCGCGAGTCCGTTCAAGACCCTTTCGATTTCAGGCCGCAGCTCATGATAAATCGCGGAAGCTTCGAGTTGTTTGAAGGATGAAAACTGCGCGAGCGCGGGAAAATACGGCTGGAGGTGGTGTTCCAGCGTCGTCGTCAAAGTTGTCTCAGGCTGCTCAACCGTTGCGTTCATCAAAACGCCGTGCATGTTACAGGCAGGACGCGCGAACTTTCAACTTGACGGTGAGCAGTTCACCGCAGAGACGCAGAGAAGAGATAAGGAAGAATAAGAGATAAGCTTTAACAGCTAACCGCCTAATGCTTTTCTCTCTGCGTCTCCGCGTCTCTGCGTTGAGTTACTCCGCCTTCTCAAGCGGCGGCGCGACGGCGACGAACTCTTCGGCAAAGCGGCGCGCGTAAGTTTCAAGTAACTCTTTGACGCGCGCCAACTCGGGCGAGCGCACGACGAGGCCGACGTGATGACGCTTCTTGACTCGATAGACGATCTCTTGATCGTTGTAGGTCGAGGTGTCAGGGTATTCCTGCCGCGCCAGAGAGAGCACGATGCCGCCGTACTCGCGCCTGACGGTCGGCAATTCGTATGGCCTCTCATCTGCGCTGATTTCCAGATTCGCCCATTCGCGCCAGATGTTGACGCCGCTCGCGGCCTCCAAAACTTCCGCGATGTAAGCTCCGCCGACTCGCGCCGCGATTTCGAGAAAGTAGAAACGCTCGTCCTCTCGTCCCTTGATAAACTCCGCGTGAGCCGCGCCGCACTTGAGTCCCAGAGCCGTGACGAGTCTCTGATTCAAATCGAGCAGTGCCTGCTGGTCTTCCGAATCATGTTCGAGCGTATGCGAGAGAAAAACGCCGCCGCCGTGCGCCACATCCATCGGCGGGCGACCGTAAGCGTTGGCTCCCGCGAAAATCACCGTGCCGTCTTCGATGAGAGAATCAACATGAAAGACATCGCCCGCGACATAACGTTCGAGCAGGTAATAAGACGAACGCTCGCGCAAAGCTTCGCGCCGGTCAAGCTCGTCAATCGTGCGCCAGACCTGTTCGGCGTGCTCCATCTTCTTGATGCCGACCGCAGACACGTCCGAGCGCGGCTTCATCACCCACGGCGGCGGGACGCGCGACATGAACTCGCGCAAGCTGTCATAGTTGAGGACATGCACAAAATCGGGAACGGGCAGTCCGGCCTTGTGTGCCACGTCGCGCATCGCCAGCTTGTCTCGAAAGATGCGCGCCTCCGCGCTCGTCATCCCAACGAGGCGCAGGTGCTCGCGTATCAATCCGGCGTTGATGACATCAAACTCTTCGAGCGCGACGAGGCGATCAACTTTGACCTGCCGCGCGAGCTGCGTCACAGTGTGTATGAAAAGCTCCGGACTCGAATTATTCGGGACGGCGATGATGTCGTCGAGGCTCTCGCGCGGCCAGTCTTCGTGCAGAAACTTCTCCTTCGTGACGAGCAGGACGCGGCAGCCCTGCCGCTTGCACTCGCGCATAAACTCGCCGCCCTTGAAATAGCTGGCGAGACAGACGACGTTCAGAGCGCGCGTTTGTGGATCAGCCATCCTGACACTCCATGTTGGGAAGATGTGATAGAGCCGCTACAGCTTTCATGATACATCAACTTCGCCCGCTTTGACCTCATTTCAAAATGTTGACATTCGCGGTCTAAGGGAATATCTTGCGCGCGTTACCGACCGCGCCTGTCTGCTAATGAAGAGCTTTGCTCATTAGCTTCTTTTCCATCTTCACACGGAGGAACACATGAAAAGCTTCCGCAAAATTTGCGCCACTATCCTCTTAGTTCTCATGTTCGCGCTGCCCGTCTTCGCTGGCGATATACCATTTCCGGGTTACGCGGGCGACCCCGAAACGCCGGGTTACAAGGGCGACCCCGAAACGCCGGGGCGCATGGCTGTTAGCTTCCAAATGAAGTTCGTTCTAGCGACTTTCCTGGAGAGTATCTTTAACGGATAGAGCCAGCGCGTCTCGAATTATTTCCGAAAACTTTCAGCGCGGGCAAACTGCACTGCGCTGAAAGTGTGTCATGCTCCTGTTTCGAGCAGCCACAGTCCCGCCGTGCAAACGCCTCCATCCTATTAGAGTGATTTTCAATAGACCAGGGACTAGCCCCGCCCCTACAGGTATCCACGCTATAGTCTTCATGGGGAATTTCCTAACTGCCGCAAAGCATTGTAAAGTATCCTCCAAACTGAATGCTCTCATATCACGCGGAGGAAACTCTATGCTCAGGCGGTTTTCGTCATTGCTCTTTATCCTCATCTCAAGCGCGCTGGTTGTCAGCGTGCCGCCCGTTTGCGCTCAAAAGACAAAGGTTATTTATCGAACCTACTCCAACGCGCGCTACAAATATTCGATCTCGTATCCGGCCCATCTGCTTGAGCCGCAGGGCGAGGCCGATGACGGCGACGGTGAGAAGTTCGCCTCGAAGGACGGCAAGGCGTTGCTCTTGGTTTACGGGACGAGCAACGTGAATAATGATTCCGTCAAGACCTCTTTTGAGAATGCCTTGCAGGGAATGGCGAAGGATGGCCGCGCCGTCACATATAAAGCTCAGAAGAAAAATTGGTTCGTCATCTCAGGCCGTCATGGTGACAATATCTTTTATTCAAAGACCATTCACAGAGGCGAAACGCTCGTCACTTTTGTCTTCGAGTATCCGGCGTCAGAGCGCGCGACGTATGATTCGATAACGACACGCATCGCCAATTCATTTTCCGGTTAAGATTTTTTTACGCCTATGAAGCAATCACACATCGTCGGCCAATCCGTGCCGCGCAAAGAGGGGCGCGATAAAGTCACAGGGCAGGCTCGTTACATAGACGACCTGCATTTCCCCGACATGCTGTACGGCGTGACCGTCCGCAGTCCCGCGCCGCGTGGCCGCATCCTTGAGATAAAATTTGAGAATGATGCTCTCCCGTGGGACGAGTTCGTCATCGTCACGGCCAAAGACATTCCGGGCGAGAACGCCGTCGCGCTGATTCTCTACGACCAGCCGTATCTGGCAGACGAATACGTCAATCACCGCGAAGAGCCGGTCGTCCTGCTCGCGCATCGGGACAAGTATCTGCTCGAAGAAGCGCGCCGCCACGTTCGCATAGAGATAGAAGCCCAGCCCGCCATCTTTTCCATCGAAGATTCCCTCAATCGCAAAGCGATTATCTGGGGCGAAGATAATGTCTTCAAATCTTTTCACGTCGAGAAGGGCAACGTGGATGAAGTCTGGAACGGCGCGGACTTTATCGTCGAAGGCGAATACGGGACGGGCGCGCAGGAGCAGCTTTATATAGAGAACAACGGCGTCATCGCTATCGCCAACGCGGAAGACGGAGTGACCGTGTGGGGTTCGATGCAATGCCCTTACTACATTCACAAAGCTTTGATGAAACTGTTTCCGTTGCCGGAAAACAAAATTCGCGTCGTGCAGGTCGAGACGGGCGGCGGCTTTGGCGGCAAGGAGGAATATCCCTCGATGATCGCGGGGCACGCGGCCTTGCTCTCATGGAAATCGGGCAGGCCGGTCAAGATAATTTATGACCGCGCCGAAGACATGGCCGCGACCACCAAGCGTCATCCGTCTCTGACAAGGCATCGCACGGCGGTGACGCGTGATGGAAAACTCGTCGGCATGGAGATTGATTTCGTCGTGGACGGCGGAGCTTACGCGACGCTCTCGTCGGTCGTCCTCTCGCGCGGCACGATTCACGCCGCCGGGCCATACAATTGTCCGAACGTTCGTATCAAGAGCAAAGCGGTCGCCACCAACTCGCCGCCGCACGGAGCTTTTCGCGGCTTCGGCGCGCCGCAAAGCATCTTCGCGCTTGAACGTCATCTCGACAAAGTCGCCCGCACCGTCGGCCTCGCGCCCGAAGAGCTTCGCCGCCGCAACTTCATACGCGAAGGCGAGACGACCGCGACCGGACAGGTGATACGCGAGCCGGTTGACCTCGACGGCTTGATGTCGCGCGCGTTTGAGTTGACCGATTATTACGAGAAGCGCGAAAGATTCGCTCTGGAAAATAGAACTTCTGCGAAGAAGAAGGGCATCGGCTTCGCCTCGTTCATGCACGGCGCGGGCTTTACGGGTTCGGGCGAGCAGTTCTTGCAATCGGTCGTCGGCGTCGAAGCGACCAAAGAGGGGCGCGTCCGAATCCTGGCCGCGAGCACCGAGATAGGTCAGGGCACAAACACAATCTTCTCGCAGATCGCCGCCGAAACTTTGAAGCTCGATTACGACCTGATCGAGATTGCCAGACCCGACACGGGCAACGTCCCGAACAGCGGCCCCACGGTTGCCTCGCGCACAGTGATGATCGTCGGAAAATTAGTCGAAGCAGCCGCGCTGGGCCTAAAACAGACGCTCATTCAAAGCGGCTCTCTCGCGGAAGAGTATTCCTCCGCAGAATTTCAAACAGCTTGCCTCTCATACATCGAAAAGCACGGCGCGCTCAAAACTTTCAGCCAGTACAAGCAGCCCGAAAACATTCGCTGGGATGACGAGAAATATCAGGGCGACGCTTACGGCGCGTATGCTTGGGCTGTGTACGTCGCGGAGGTGACGATTGATGCCGTGACTTACGAGGCGCGCGTGGATGATTTCGTCGCCGTGCAGGAGGTCGGGCGCGTGATTCATCCTGTCCTCGCCGCAGGGCAAATCGAAGGCGGCGTGGCGCAGGCCATCGGCTTCACGCTCTTTGAAAACGTCGTGTGGAATGATGGCCGCATGGCTAATAATCAGATGACCAACTACATCATTCCGACCGCCGCAGACATTCCGCCTATCCGCGTCTTCTTCGCTGAGACGCCTTACGCGCTCGGGCCTTCGGGAGCGAAAGGCATCGGCGAATTGCCGATGGACGGCGCGGCTCCGGCGATTTTGAACGCGATTGAGAACGCGACCGGACTTAGTTTGAGATATGTGCCGTTGATGCCGGAAACGCTGATGCTGGCGATGGAGGGAGAGCATGCCTGAAGCGTTTGGAGAAAATTCGTTCGGGAAAGTCTCCGTACGTTGCCGCGTCAATGGCGTTGAGCAGACGCTTGATGCTTATCCTATGGCGCGACTGCTCGACGTGCTGCGCGAAGAGTTGCGCCTGACCGGCACGAAGGAGGGTTGCGGCGAGGGCGAGTGCGGCGCGTGCTCTGTGATGATTGACGGCGCGCTGGTCAACAGTTGTCTCGTGCCCGTCTTGCAGGCCGAAGGCGCAGAGATAAAAACCATCGAAGGCGTCGCCACAGGCGAGCAGCTTCATGCAGTGCAGGAAGCATTCATCTCATGCGGCGGCGCGCAGTGCGGCATCTGCACGCCCGGTATGGTGATGGCCGCGATCAATCTTTTGGAAGAGAATCCGAATCCTGACGAAGCCGAGATACGCAACGGTCTCGCCGGAAATCTCTGTCGCTGCACGGGCTACATGAAAATCTTTGAAGCAGTCGTGCGAGTTTATCAGGAAGGATTAGCCACAGAGAGCACAGAGGTCACAGAGAAAGAAATAAGACAAAGCATCTGAGAGAAAATGTTTTAACCTCTGTGTGCTCTGTGTCCTCTGTGGCTAAATAAATCATGAGAGCTTATCTTCCAGAATATGAGATGAAGTCGCCGCGAGATTTGGCGGACGCGCTCGCGCTCCTTGCGAATGAGCCGGGCGTGTGGAGGCCGTTTGCGGGCGGGACGGATTTGATGGTGCTGTTCGAGGCTGGACTGCTCGCGCATAAAAAGTTTGTGAGCATCTGGAACTTAACAGAGTTAAAGGGAATTGAAGCAAGTGATGAGCATGTCACGCTCGGTGGGTTGACGACTTACACGGAGGTTCAACGCAGCTCGATTTTGCGGGAAGAGTTTCCGATGCTCTGTCAGGCGGCGCGAGAGACGGGCGGCATCGCTATTCAAAATCGCGGGACGCTCGCGGGCAATATCGCCAACGCTTCTCCCGCAGGGGATTCGCCGCCCGCGCTGATTGTCTATGACGCCGAAGTTGAACTCGTCTCGACGGCGGGAGCGCGCACTGTTTCATACGCCGATTTTCACACGGGTTACAAGCAGACCGTCATGCGCGCTGACGAATTGATTAGCCGCATTCGCTTGCCGCGCAAGACGAAGGGTTTGAGGCAGTATTATCGCAAGGTCGGGACGCGCAAGGCGCAGGCCATCTCGAAAGTCTGTTTCGCGGGCGCGATACGAATGGAAGCGGACGAGGTCGGAGACGTGCGCGTCGCGCTCGGCAGCGTCGCGCCGACGGTCGTGCGTTGCCGCCGGACGGAAGAGGTTTTGAGAGGTCAGCGACTTGAAAGCGAGGTCATCAACGCGGCGCGCGAGGAGTTGATGAAAGAGATCGTGCCGATTGACGATATTCGTTCGACTGCTGATTATCGTCTGCGTGTGGCGGCTAATTTGTTAGCGGAATTTTTGAATAAAGATTAAGAACGGAAAGTCTCACGCAAAGGCGCAAAGGCGCAAAGAAGAACTTAATTGTCTTCTTTGCGCCTTTGCGCCTTTGCGTGAGACTTATTTCGTCTCTTTCGGCGCGCGATAACCGGGGCGGGCGCGGACGATGACGCCAGCGCGCGTGGTTCTGACTTTTAACTTCCGAAACTTGCCGTCGCGCGCCACGTTTGTCGGATAATAACCAAGCGAGTATTGCGTCCTCAGTTCCGCCGCGATGTTCGCAAACGCGAGCGGCAACGAGCCGAGCGTGTCCGCGCGATAAAGTTTCCCGCCCGTAATCTGCGCCAAATCCCGCAGGTAACCGTCAGCCGTCGCGTAAGCCAGATCGAGCATCGCCTTGATGTTTGCCTCCGAGCCGCTTGAGTTCGGATCGTTGCGTCCGTTGGGATCGCTTCGCGGCTGAATCACAATCGGCGGAATCGGAAAGCCTCCGATGGTGGGCGAGCCTCCGCCGGTCGAGGGCGGCAGCGGAATGGTCGAGCCGGGATTGGCGGGCGGCGGCGTCGGACTTTGCCCCACGCCGCCCCCTCCACCGAAGATCGTGCCGAGGTCAATCGTCTGTCCTCTTCTCGCCTGCTCGCGCGCAATCCGCTCGGTCTCTTCGCGCGTGTCATAGCGAATCGGATAAACAATAATGCCTGCCTCTTCGAGCTCGCGGCGATTCTGATTGATGCTCGCGTGATCGCTGTACCAATCAACTCCGTCCGTGAAGATGACAATCGCTTTGCGTCCCTCTATCCGTCGCAAAGCATGTATGGCGACTTCCATCGCGTCGTAAAGCTTCGTGCCCGCGCCGGGACGCAAGCTGCCAATCGCCGCGCGCAAGGCCGTGCGGTCGTTGGTAAAGTCGCCGTAATCGTTGATCTTGTCGTCGAACGAGATGAGCTTGACGCGGTCAGCGGGTTGCAGCTCGTCAATGAAAGCGTCGGCGGCGCGTTTGATTTGTCCGAGCTTATCCTGCGTGCTTCCGCTCGTGTCGAGCATCAGGACGACGTGAAACGGCTGCGTCACACTGGCGAAGAAAGCAAGCTCCTGTTTGACTCCGTCCTCTTCGATACTGAACTCTTCCTGCCGCATGTCGGGCACATAGATGTCATTGCGGTCGCTCACGATGATCGGGACGGTGACCAGATTCGTTTCCACTTTAACCGATTCGACATCCTGCGCCTCGTCGCCCGTGTTCATCTGCGGCGGCTCGGACGCGGGCGTCGGAGCAGGCGTCGGAGTCGGAGCGGCGGCGGGCTGATTCCTTTTGCCGTTCCCCGTGTTCTGCTTGCTGCGCCCTGACTGTGCGAGCGCGCAGGTGGTCAGAATGAGAGAGAGAATGATGAGAGTAATGCTCTTGAGAGTAAAGCTCATGGCGCGACTTGTTCCCTTCGACTGGCGGACGATGAATGATAGCTTGCTTTTCGTGATTCAACTAAGCACGGACTGCGATTTCCTCTTACGATGTTCGGGAGAAAAATTAAGTTTGCTCGACTCAAACTTATAATTTGAAAAGGGCTTCACTTAAAACAATCGTTGCCAAAGTCTGGAACTTGTGATTTAAGTTATGCCATGCCTGATTTAATCATACGCGGGCGGCGCGTGGTCACGAATGAGACTATCGCTCCGGCGGCGATTCATATCAAAGGCGGCGTCATCAGCGCGGTGACGGATTTCGATGACCTTGCGGACGGCGCGCGCGTGATTGAGGCGAGCGACGATTGCATCGTGATGGCTGGCCTGGTTGACACGCACGTACACATCAACGAGCCGGGACGCACTGATTGGGAGGGCTTTGAGACGGCGACGCGCGCGGCGGCGGCGGGCGGCGTGACGACGCTGGTGGACATGCCGCTCAATAATATTCCGGCGACGACGACGCTTAAAGCGTTTGAGCTTAAGCTGGAGGCGGCGCGCGGAAAGCTCTCGGTTGACACGGCCTTTTGGGGCGGCGTCGTGCCGGGCAACGTGCAGGAGCTTGAAAAGCTTTTCGCGGCGGGCGTCGTCGGCTTCAAATGTTTTCTGATTCATTCGGGCGTGGACGATTTTCCGAACGTGACGGAGGAAGAATTGCGCGCGGCTTTGAAAGAGCTGGCGAGCTTGGACGCGCTCCTCATCGTTCACGCGGAGTGTCCCGCGCCCGTCGAAAAAGCGACTGATGCACAGGCCGCGAGCGGAGCAGACCCGCGCCGCTATGAAACTTTTCTGCGCACGCGCCCGAAAGAGGCTGAAGACGAGGCGGTCGCCCTCGTCCTACGCCTCAGCCGCGAGACGGGAGCGCGCGTGCATATCGTTCATCATTCATCTTCGAGCGCGCTTGGGATGTTGCGCGAGGCGAAGAGCGAAGGCGTCCGCGTGACGCTTGAGACGTGCCCGCATTATCTCTCGTTCGTCGCGGAAGAGATCGCGGACGGCGCGACGGAGTACAAGTGTTGTCCGCCGATACGCGAGCGAGCGAATTCGGAAGAGCTGTGGAGCGCGCTCGACGAGGGATTGATTGAGATGGTCGTCTCGGATCACTCGCCGTGTCCGGCGGACATGAAATGCGGCGAGAGCGGAAATTTTCTTGAGGCGTGGGGCGGCATCTCTTCTTTGCAACTGCGTCTGCCTGTGATGTGGACTGAGATGCGCGAGCGCGGCTATGCTGTGGGGCGTCTCGCGGAGTGGCTGGCACGCGCGCCCGCGCGACTCGCCGGATTGGAACGGCGCAAAGGCTCGCTGGCGGTCGGAAGCGACGCGGACATCGTCATCTGGAATCCCGATGAAGAGTTTCAAGTCGAGCCTCGGATGCTGCATCATCGTCACAAGCTAACGCCGTATCGTGGCCGCAAGTTGAGCGGCGTCGTCAAGCGCACTTTCCTGCGCGGGCGTATGATTTATGAGGACGGAGAGTTCTCATCTGAGCCGGTGGGAACGATCTTAAAGCGAGGAAGCTTTTGATGGATTTCACAGAGTTGGTTGATCTGGCGTCGGAGCGTTTGGGCGGGGCTGCGCTCTACGCCAATGATGATTTCTTCGCGCCGAAAGAGAATCTGTTGAAGCAGAGCGCGCCCGTTTTTCTCGAAGGCGAATACACGGATCGCGGCAAGTGGATGGACGGCTGGGAGTCCAGACGCAGGCGCACGCCCGGCTTCGATTGGTGCATTGTGCGGCTCGGCCTCGCGGGCACGATTCGCGGAGTGGTCGTGGATACGAGTTTTTTCAGAGGGAATTACCCTGAACAATGCTCGCTCGAAGCCTGCGCGATAGACGGCAACGTGAGCGTCGAGCGATTGATAAGTGAAGAGATCGAGTGGACTGAGATTCTGCCGCAGTCGCAGCTTCAAGGCGATTCGCTCAATCCGTTCGCCGTCAAAAACGAAGGACGCTTTACGCATCTGCGCTTTAAGATTTACCCGGACGGCGGCGTGGCGCGCCTCAGAGTTTACGGCGAAGTCGCTCCCGATTGGCGCAGGCTGGCGAGCAGAGGCGAGATTGATCTGGCGGCGGTCGAGCACGGCGGACTCGTGCTCTCTTGCAGCGATATGTTTTTCGGCCACCGCCACAATCTGATTATGCCGGGACGCGCCGCCAACATGAGCGACGGTTGGGAGACTAAGCGCAGGCGCGGCCCCGGATATGATTGGGTCATCGTGCAGTTGGGAAAGAGAGGCACAGTGCATCGCGTAGAGGTTGACACGTCGCACTTCAAAGGAAATTTTCCCGAAAGCTGTTCGCTCGAAGCCTGCGACGCTGTTGGCAGTCCGCTTAAAGAGTTGACGGGCGCATCTCAAAATTGGACTGAGATTTTGTCTCGCACGACTTTGCAGGCGCACACGCGCCACTTCTTTGAGAATGAGATCAAAGCTGTCGGCGCGTTGACGCATATTCGCTTCAATATTTATCCGGACGGCGGCGTGAGTCGCTTGAGAGTTTACGGGACGGCGCAGGAAGAGGCATGACGGGCGAGGTGGCACAACTGAATGCGATGACGCAGGAAGAGGCTGTCGCGGCTCTGCTGCAATGCTGCGGCTCTCTGAAATGGGCGCGCAAGGTGGCGGACGAGCGTCCATTCGATGACATGCGCGAATTGCTCTTGACGGCGGATCACGTGTGGTGGTCGCTTGATGCGCTCGACTGGCTCGAAGCTTTTAGCGCGCATCCGAAGATCGGAGAGAAGAAAGCCGCTCCCGTCGCTTCGGAATCGAGCCGTTGGTCGCAAGAGGAGCAGGCGGGCGCGAGCCGTGCGGCTGTCGAGACGCTTGATGAATTAACTTTAGCCAATCATGATTACGAGCGCAGGTTCGGCTATATCTTTATCGTCTGCGCGACGGGCAAGAGCGCGGATGAGATGCTCGCTCTCATGCACGAGCGGCTGAAGAACGAGCCTGACACGGAACTCAGAATCGCCGCCGAAGAGCAGCGTCGCATTACGCATCTCAGACTGGAAAAATTATTGAGCCAATGAGCGCAATCACCACACACGTTCTTGATGTTTCAAAGGGCAGCCCGGCGAGCGGCGTCGCCGTCGTGTTGGAATATTTGACGGGCAACGGAGCCTGGCTTGAGCTTGGGCGCGGGCGGACGGATGAGGACGGTCGTGTCAAAAATTTATTGTCGCCTGAGACGGCGATTCAGCCGGGCGCGTATCGTCTGACTTTCGAGACCGGAAAATATTTCGAGTCGCAAGGGGGCGAAAGCTTTTACCCGCAGGTGACTGTGACTTTTCACGTCAGCGATGCGGCGCAGCATTATCACGTTCCGCTCCTGCTCAGCCCATACGGTTTTACCACCTATCGCGGAAGCTAAAACCATGAAACTAAGTCCCTACTTGAGTGATTGGCTGAATCTGATTGTGCGCTGGACGCACGTCTTCACGGGCATCATGTGGATCGGCCAGACCTATTTTTTCACTTGGCTCGACGCGCGGCTCGGCGAAGAAGAGGCGGCCATTAAAGGGAGCGGCGCGAAGGCGCAACTCTGGATGGTTCATAGCGGCGGATTTTACGTCGTCGAAAAACAGAAGGCGGCAGCGCTGTCCAGAAAGCTGCACTGGTTTCGTTATGAGGCTCTGCTGACGTGGCTGAGCGGCATCGTCATGCTGATTCTCGTTTACTACATGTCGAGCGTCCTGGTCGAGCCGGACGGGCCGGTCAGTCATCGCACAGGAATCCTTATCGGCGTCGGCCTGCTCATCGTCGGATGGGTCGTTTATGACTTGCTCTGCATGACGCCGCTCGTCAAACACGAATTGGCTTTCGCCGCGCTCTGTTATCTGCTGGTCGTCGGCGTCGCCTACGAGTTGACTCATTACTTGAGCGGGCGCGCGGCTTACCTGCACGTCGGCGCGATGTTCGGGACGATCATGGCGGCTAACGTGTGGATGAGAATCCTGCCCGCACAGAGCAAGATGATCGCGGCGATGAGAGAGGGCAAAGCGGTTGATGAAAATCTGGCGACGCGCGCCAAGCTGCGCTCAAAGCACAATACGTTTATAGTCGTGCCGCTCATCTTCACGATGCTCAGCAATCATTTTCTGGTAGCGACCAATGGTTATCACTGGACTGTGCTCGCGGGATTGATTCTGGCGGGCTGGATCGCCGCGAAATTCATCCGCAGAGCTTGATAAAAGCAGTGAGTAACATAAGAAAGGAGGTTCAAGCAATGACCACCGAAGAGAGATTATTAAAACTTGAAAACTCCTTTTCTACTGTAGCGCAACTAGCTGCAAAGTTGAATGAGCGCACGATGAATCCTGAGCAAAACAATGCAAGAGTTAGAGCGGAGCATCCAGTTACTTCTTGATCTTGAACTTACCAAAGTGCAGAGCAGCCGGATCGATGATAAAGACGAGCAGGGGCGACAGTTTGAGGCGCATCTTAATGTCTTAGGACAGCGCATGACGGAGCTTGCCAAAGTGCAAACAGAGTTAGCTCAAGCCCACGTTGAGACAGAGCAGGCGTTGTCCGCTCTGACCACTCGCCTTGACCGCCTTCGGAAACTGTCGAGCGGCACATCTCGGAAGGGCGCAATTAAGAGTCTGAGAGTGCATCTAAAAACTTGACGTGCGGTTAAAACTGAGATAAAAAGCGACTCGTTCACAGCGTTTGTCCCGACAGCCGTTTGCCCGACGCAATAACTTTCAACAACCACTGCGATAGGAGCTTGAACCCCCATGAACCCCCGAAGCCGAATCTTTGTTTTAGCTGCGATTTCTCTCATCTCATCTCTTCTGTTTGTGAATTTCCCGGCTGCCGCCAGCAGCAGCGGCACTGATATAGAAGCGGCGGATTTTCTCTCGTCGCCTGAGAAGGATTTGGTGCGCGAGATAAATCTGCTGCGCTCGAACCCGCAGGCATACGTCGCTTATCTTGAGCAGGCGAAAAAATATTATAAGGGCAAAACCTATCAGCCGCCGGGACAGTCCGGACTCGTGACCGACGAAGGCGCGGCTGCGGTTGACGACGCGATCAGTTTCCTCCGCGCCGCCAAGCCTCTGTCGCCGTTCTCGCTCTCGAAGGGAATGTCGTTGGCGGCCAAAGACCACGTCAAAGACCTCGGCAGCACGGGCAACGTCGGCCACAAGGGGACTGACGGCAGCACGACCGAAATGCGCGTCAGTCGCTACGGTCGTTTCTCAAACGGCATCGGCGAAAATATTTTCTATCAGAACGACACCGCGCGCGAAGTCGTCATCGGCTGGCTCATAGACGACGGCGTCGCCACGCGCGGCCACCGCCGAAACCTGCTCAGCTCGACCTATCGCTTTCTGGGCGTCTCAATCGGCGCGCGCAACAGTTTCGGCTCAATGTGCGTGTTGACTTTCGCCGGAGACTACTCAGAGGTCGCAACCGCCGCCG
>DASWRG010000149.1:0-4297 GCA_036403295.1 Pyrinomonadaceae bacterium | reverse complement strand
GACATACAGATGCCGAAGCTGTCTGGCGTCAAGGCGGCTCGCGCCATCTGGCGCGAGTATCCGGAGGCGCGCATCATTTTCTGGACTCAGTTTCCGCACGAGATTTATATCAACGAGATTCGCAAGATAGTGAAATCGGTCGAGCCTCCGCCCGCCTACGGTTTCATCCACAAGAACAATCCCGAATCGCGTTTCCTGCGTTTCGTCGCCGCCGTCCTCGAAGACGGCGCGGACATGATTGACCCCGCGTTCAAAGATTCTTTCAAGCGACCGTTGCTGACGGAGTTTGAAGCGGAAGCTCTCTATTATCTCGCGCTCGGACTCTCGAACTGGGCGATTGCGCGCAAGTGCAGCCTCTCGCTTCGCGGAGTCGAGAGCCGTCTCGCCACGCTCTACGAAAAACTTTTCGCTTCCATCGCCGAAGGCACTGCGAACGAGGCTTACGACAAGCTCGCCTACAACATCCGCACGCGCGCCTTCTTTGAAGCTCTCAGGCGCGGCCTCTTGAATAGCGATGAACTCGAAACGGCGGCGCATGATCTCGAAGCGTGGATCGAGCGCGACCGCAAGCGTTATCTCGAAGAACAGAAGCGGGGCGGAGGCAAGGCGTGAAAGTCAGGAGTCAGGAGTCAGGAGTCAGGAGTCAGAATAAGCTTCGCGGTTCTCGTCGATTTATCTTCTGTCTCCTGACTTCTATCTCCTGTCTTCTGCTTTCTCATCTCGTTCACTCGCAATCAAACGAAGAGGCCGAGCCTGCGAAGCCGCAGCCCGTGAGCTTGCATCAGTGGGGAGCTGTGACTTTGTTTCACGGCCTGCCTTCGGATCGCGTGCGCGCGGTGGCGCAGGACTCCGACGGCGCGATGTGGTTCGGGACTGACGCGGGCTTGGCGAAGTATGACGGGCGGCGGACGCAGACCATCACCAATGAAGCTCTGCCGCAGGGGCGCGTGCTCGCCCTCAAGATTGACGCGGACGGCGCGCTCTGGGTCGGGACTGAGGGCGGCGCGACGCGTTACAGCAACAACCAGTTTCATCTGATTAAAGAGACGGAGGGCAAAGCCGTCACGGCCATCATCACGCCGGAGCGCGGGCGCGCGATTTTAGCGAGCGACGAAGGCTTGATTTTTAACTGCACGCTCGACGCAAGCGGCGCGATAAATGTGCATGCGATTCCGAACGCGCCGCTTCGCAGCGCTGATGAAGAACATCCGGGGCCGCTCAGACTGACGAGTCTGGCACAGGCGAACGGCGCGCTCTACGCCGGCACGCGCAGTCGCGGCCTGCTCACCGTCGAGGGCGAGTCGGTCAGGGAAGTGCAGAGCCGCCCGCGCCCTTTCTTCGTCGAAACAATCGAAGCGGACGCGCAGGGACATCTCTGGCTCGGCGCGCGTGTGAAGGGAGAAGAGGGCGCGTTGTATGAGGCGAGCGACCCGTTGCATCCGAAGCTGATTGACGGAGCGACGGGCGCGGTCACTTCCATCGGCACGGACGGGCGCGGCGACACGTGGGTCGGCACGGACGGGCGCGGCGTCTTTCAGTATCGCGGCGCGTCGCGCATAGCTCATTTCACTTTTGACGGGACGGCGGGCGGCCTGCGCTCTGATCGCATCTACGCCATCTTCGTTGACCGCGAGGACGTGGTCTGGTTCGGCACGGACAGGGGCGTTTGCCGTTATGACCCGTATGCCTTGCGCGTCGAAACCGTCTCTGAAAATCCCGAAAGCAATTTCGTCCGCGCTCTCTTGCAGACGAAAGACGGGCGTTTGTTCTGCGGCACGAATCGCGGACTCTTCGTCCGCGATAATGCGACTCGCGCGTGGCAATCCGTGAGCGAGCTGGCGCAGAAAACCGTTTACGCCATCACCGCAGACGATGACGGACGCTTGCTCGTCGGCTCTGCGAGCGGCCTCTATCTGAGCGACGATCCGGTTGACGGGAAAGACAAAGCTTTACGCTTCACGCATCAGGATTCGGTCGGTAGCTCGGAAGGCGCGGGCGACAGCATCCGCGCCATCGCAAGGTTTCAGGGGCAAACTTACATAGCGACTTTCGGGCGCGGCCTTGAACGCCTCGATGACGAACGGCGCGCTCTCGTTTGGCCGACAGACCCGCAGGACGCGCGCGTGCGCGAAGTCGTCAGCCTCTACGCGGATGCGAATAACCGGCTCTGGATTGGGACGGCGACCTCCGGCGCGTATCTCTTCGACGGCAAGACGGTCAAAAGCGATCCCGCGCTGACAGAGTTGGCTGACAGCGCGGTCTGGTCTGTTGACGGAACGCAGGACGACTTGCTCTGGTTCGCCACCTCGCGCGGCCTGTACAGTTATTTTCAGGGAGGGCTTAAAAAAGTGCTGCCTGAGACTGAGGCTCGCCGCGTGATGATTAGCGGCTCGCGCGCCTCTTCCAGACAGGTGTGGTGTGCGACCGCCGGAAGCGGACTCGTCAAAGTCTCTCTCGATCAGCGTTTCGGAGCGATGACCGTGCGCTTGGACGCAGAGCAGGGCTTGCCTTCACAGAATGCCTTCGCGCTCTTGCCGGACGCGACTGGCGCAAGCGAGGAAGCTCTGCTCATCGGCACGAGTCGCGGGCTGGCGCGATACGATCCCGGACGCGCCTCGCCCATCCTCTCCATCACGCGCCTCATCGGCCAGCGCATACACACGCTCGACGAAGTGCGCGACGGAC
This sequence comes from Pyrinomonadaceae bacterium, assembly GCA_036403295.1. GTDB lineage: Bacteria > Acidobacteriota > Blastocatellia > Pyrinomonadales > Pyrinomonadaceae > JACMLC01. Next base: position 1,612 of record DASWRG010000149.1, on the reverse strand, counting down.
TCGACCTCGAATATCCGCAGAACAGTCTCGTCCTCGATGTCTCCGCGACGAGCAGCCGCACTTTCCCCGAACAATTTCAATACGCGTTTCTGCTCTACAACAATCAGGGTGAAGTCATCAAACAGAAGCTCGCGCACGACGCGCAGTTCTCGATGGAAGACCTGCGTCCCGGCAAATATCGCGTCGAAGTCAGAGCCTACACGGCAGACCTCATTCCTTCCGCGCCGCTCGGCTTTCAATTCAACGTCGCCAAAGCTCCTTTTCCGTGGACGACCGCCGCGCTCTCTGCGCTCTTGCTGCTCGCCCTCGTCGCCCTCATCTGGGCGATCATCGAGCATCGCCGCATCGCACACGCTGGCGCAGCCCTCGCGCTCGCAAATCATGAACTCGCTGACGCGCGCCTGCGTCTCGCCAACGAAGCCGAGACTGAGCGCAGCCGCATCGCGCGCGACCTCCACGACCAGACTCTCGCAGACCTCAGACGCTTGCTGCTCTTGACGGACAAGCTGCCCGTCGAAGGCAAAGAGAACGGCGACCACGCCCCGCTCGACCCCGCGATTTTTCGTCAGGAGATAGAATCCGTCTCGAATGAGATTCGCCGCATCTGCGAAGACCTCAGTCCGTCGGTCTTGGAAAACGTCGGCCTCGCCGCCGCGCTCGAATGGGCTTTGGCGGACGCGGTCGCGCACCTGCCCGAATCCTGCAAGTTTGAATACGAGTTCGCCTGCGAAGAGGATTTGGAAGACCTCATCAGCCTCGCGCCCGGCGTCCGCATGCAGATTTATCGTATCGTGCAGGAAGCCATCAGCAATATCTGTCGCCACGCCGCCGCACACCGCGTCCGCCTGGAAGTCTCTTTGACTCAGGAGAACGAATTGATTCTCAAGCTGACGGACGACGGCGGCGGGTTTGACCAGCGAGACAAAAAAGCCGGAAGCGGTCGCGGCCTCGCCAACATACGCGCCCGCGCCAGCCTCATCGAAGCCGAAGTTTCATGGCGCAGAAACCCGCGCGGCGGAACTCTTTTCACACTCCGCAAAGCGAACATCGCCGCGCGTGTCGAACAGACAGTTTAAAACTTTAGCCACAGAGGACACAGAGAAAGTATTAGAAGCTCTTTCAAATCTCAAGAGACTGAATCACTCAACCTTTTGCGAGCTTACGTCTTAACTTTGCGCCTTTGCGAGAAAAGCCGGTTTCATGCAAAGGCGCAAGAAAAGAAAGCTTCAAGGCGCAAAGCGTTGTTCTGGGTTTTGCAACCTGCTCTTATCCTCTGTGTCCTCTGTGTTCTCTGTGGCTAATTTTCCTCTCGTTATCCGGCGACTTTCCCGACAGAGCTGTTTTCGCTAAACTTAGGCGCAGAGGTGAAACATGAAAAGCACGCTCGTCTTGCTCTTAATCTCGTCAATGTTCGTGTGCGCGCTGGCGCAGACCGCGCCGCGCAGGAGTTCAGGAGCTAACATGCCCGCCGGTTACTGGCCTTTAGAGAAAAGTCAGCCGTTGGTTGACAAGACGCAGACCGTCAGCCTCGCGCCCGATCTTTCGCACTTGACGGCGGGCGAGCGTGCCGCGATTGAAAAACTGCTCGAAGTCGGAAAAATTTTTCAAAGCA
>DASWRG010000148.1:0-51923 GCA_036403295.1 Pyrinomonadaceae bacterium | reverse complement strand
TTTGCCGCGCAGGTCATCGCGTGCGACCGCGAGCTTGGGTTTGATGCCGAGCGTTTGAATGTCAACGGCGGCGCAATCGCGCTCGGCCATCCGATTGGCTGCACGGGCGTGAGAATCACGACGACCTTGCTGCATGAGATGAAGAGACGCAAGGCGCGGCGCGGCCTCGCCACGCTCTGCGTGAGCGGCGGCATGGGATTGGCTTTATTGGTCGAGCGCGTGTGAATGAATTTATCATTAGCCACAGAGGACACAGAGAACACAGAGGAATCTCAAATTCAGAATCTCAAATTTCAAATCTGAAATCTTCTTTAACCTCTGTGAACTCTGTGTTCTCTGTGGCTATAGTTTTTGAATAAGCTCTCAATCATTTTGCAGGAGACTCTCGATGTATCCTTCCCCTGTTTCAATCAAAAGCGTGCGGCCATCGCTGCTCATCTCGCTCATGCTTCTCTTCATGCTGGCGGGCGCGGCGTGCAAGCGTTCGGCGGTTGAGAGTAATGCTAACGGTAATTCTTCCAATACCAACTCGACGGCACAGGCCGAGGATGCGACTTCTTCGACGCCGCCTTTTTCGACCAAAGAGCCTGAGCGGTATCAGGCGACGATGGTCACTTCGGGCGTCCTCGGCGGACAGGCCGGAAACATTCCGGGGATGTCGACTCTGACGGACAGGCAGATGTTCATCGCGCGCGACGGGGACAAGCGGCGCGTCGAGACGGAGTTGCTGCCGGGCGTCAAGGTCGCGTACCTGCAACTGGCTGGCGGACGTTATATGCTCTATCCGGCGAAAAAATTGTACGCCGAGGTCAAGCTGGACGGGAGCAGCAGTTCCAATTATTCCGGCCTCGGAGCGCCGTCTGATTTTTCGGCGGACAAGCTGATCAACACCGCGCCGACCGGAGCCAGGTATGAGAAGCTCGGCACGGAGCAGGTCAACGGTCGCACGACGACGAAGTATCGCGTGACGAACTCGACAGGCTCGGATGCCGCGCAGACAGTGACCATCATCTGGGCGGATGAAGCTCTGGGGATGCCTGTCAAATCCGAGTCCACTTCGCAGGACGGCACGAAATATTCGATGGAGCTGCGCGACATCAAGCAGGAGGTTGACGCAGGGCAGTTCGAGCTGCCGAAGGATTATCAAAAGGTAGAGTATAACGAAATCATCTCAAAGGCTCTGCCCTCGCTGCCCGACATTCTGGGAGGCGACAAGGAAAACAAGGAAAACAAGGATAGTAAGAAGGGTAAGAAATAGCGGAAGCCAACCCCGCGCGCCTCGTCACGCATCCGAATGCTCGCAGACTAATTTAGAGGCGGAACATGAATAATAGCTTGACTTTCATCCTTCCGCCTTCATCCTTGTGTCTTGAAAGGTAAATTTATCGTGAAGAGATTTTCAGCATCGCTCATCGCGCTCTTGATATTGACCTGCGGCATGTTGCCCGCCGCAAGCTTCGCGCAGGCGAAGAAGACGACGACCGCCGCCGCCGCTTCAAAGACGACTAAGGCGACGAACGATCCGCTCGCCGTCCTGCCCGAATCCGACGGAGTCGTCACGATTGACGCACAACGGCTGCTCAACGACATGCTGCCGCAAGTGCTGGCGGACAATCCGACGAAGCTCGCGGAAATCAATGCGAGGATAGATCAGGCGAAGACGCGGACGGGGATTGACGTGCGCGCCTTCGAGCGCGTCGCCGTCGGGATGCGTTTCGTCAACACGACGCCGGACAAGCTCGCCGTCGAATCGGTCGCGCTGGCGCGCGGAAGCTTTAACTCTCAAGCGATGATTAACGCCGGTCTGCTGGCGACGAAGGACAAATACAAATACACGGAGCAGAAGTACGGCGGCAAGACTCTCTACGTTTTCAACGCCGACGAGCTGTTCGGCAAAGCGCAACTGCCGCAGGCGACGATTGACGCGGAAACACGAAAGGCCGGCGGCAAGGCGGCGCAGGTGGCCGACGACCTCTTGCAGAAGATTATGAACTTTAAGGGCGAAGTCGCTGTGGCCGCGCTCGATGCAAACACGCTCGCCATCGGACAGCCCGCGCGAGTGCGCGCGGCGATTGACGCGGGCGCGGGACGCGGGCGCGTCGCGGCGGCTCTCACACAGCTTGCCACGCGCACGCCGGACGCGGTCATCGGCTTTGGCGCGAACGCGCCCTCCAACGTCTCGAAATATTTTGGCCTTGACCCGACGGATGACATCTCAAAAACCATTGACACGATTCGACAGGTTTACGGCTCGGTCACTTCGACGGGCGGCGGCTTTGAGATGCAGGCTTTCGCGCGCACGGACACGCAGGCGCAGGCGCAGGAAGTTTATAACACGCTCGCGGGCTTCAAAGACCTCGGCGGCTTCTTCGTCTCGAACCTCTCCGGCGACAAAGGCAAGCTGGCGAAGAGCGCGCTTGAGAATCTGAAAATCACCAAAGCGGCCAACGAAGTTCAGCTCAGCCTCGCGCTCGCGCAAGCGGACGTAGCGATGCTCGTCCGCGTGTTCGATAAGCGAAATTAAAAATCATTTCAAGACTCAAGAGGCCGAATGAGATAACTCTTGGCGTGCTATCGTCTTAACTTTGCGCCTTTGCGAGAACCATCAACGTTTCACGCAAAGGCGCAAAAAAGTAAAGACACAAGACGCAAAGTGAAGCCTCGCTCTTCAAAGCTTTATCAAACTGGTGTAAATTACCCGCAGCATTTTAGGCAATCTTGCTCCCCGTCTTTCGTCCCGAAAGGTGCGCGGCCTCTCATTGGAGTCGCCGCCGTCAAGTGCAGTTTATGTGAAAGGCTTTGAAATCATGTCACGAAAAATCCATGCTTCGTTGCTAGCCCTTTTAATGCTCACGGCGTTCGCGCTTGCGGGCGGCAAGGCCGCGAGCACGGCGGCGGCTTCTCCGGCTGCAAGCTCCGACCTCTTGAGTGCGCTTCCGCCGTCAGACTTTATCTTCTACGTTGACTCACAGCGCGTCCTGAACGATGTCATCCCCACGATTTTCGCAGACCAGCCCGAAGCTCGCGCCAGACTCGAATCCGATCTCGATCAGGCGCAGAAGGAATTGGGCTTCGACCCGCGCACGATAGAGGCCACCGCCACCGGCTTTAATTTCCCCGCTTCTCGACAGTCGCGCGGCTACGACTTTGCGATTATTCTGCGCGGACGCTTTGACGCTAACGCCATCATTGACGGCGGATTCGCCAACGCGATCAAGCGCAGTAAGGGCGAGCTGGAAAAACGCACGCGTCAGTATGAAGGCAGAACTATTTACGTGCTTGCCCAGACCGCCCGGCCAGCTACGGAGGGCGGCAAGTCTGAGGAAGTAGAACGCGAGCCGAGCGGTAACACGATGGTCTTCGTCGCGCTCGATTCAAACACTGTGGCCCTCGGCAATCTCAAGAGCGTGCAGGCGACGATTGACGCCTCGATGGGACGCGCGAAAGTGGATGACGAGCTGGTACAGCTTGCGATGCGCTCGCCGGGCGCAGTCGTCAGCTTTAGCGGCAACGTGACGCAGGAGCTTGCCAACAGCTTTCACATCGGCAACAAGGAGGCCAACAACAGCCTCAGCTCCATCAGGCAAATCTACGGCTCGTTCAACCTGAGCGGCAGCGACGGCGAAGCCTTCGTCAACCTACGCACGGAAACGGCGGAGCAAGCGAGCCACCTCGGCACAATCATGAACGGCTTGAAGCTGATGGCACGGCTCGGCAGGGCGCGAAATGCCGACGAACAAAAATCGCTTGAGACTCTAATCAATACCCTCAACATCTACGCCGTCGGCAACGAAGTGCAGATAAACTTGAAAGTCACGGCCAAAGACCTCCTGCCGATTGTGCGTACTTTTTAAGAGTGATTTGAACCACAGAAGACACAGAGGATTTAAATAATCTCAAATTTGAGATTTCAGATTTGAAATTCCTCTGTGTCTTCTGTGGTTAAATTTTCTATCGCCTCACAAACAAATTCAAGGTACTATCCAAAAGCAGTCCGTCAAAGCTCTCTTATCTCAGCCACAAAAAATTTAGCGCATGGATGAAGAGGCTCATCCGTTAGTCGAACCCGCAAACGCCGTTGAGGAACAGAGGCCGCGCGACGGCCTGCGCCGCCAGCTCCTGAAGTGGGCTGTCGTCATCCTCTCCGCGCTCGTCGTCGCTTTTATTCCAGTGCCGTCGGGCATCACGCCGCAGGCTTGGCGATTGCTGGCGATTTTTGTGGCGACCATCATCGGCTCGATTGTGCGACCCGTGCCGGGCGGAGCGATGGTCTTGCTCGGAGTCTCTGCGGCGGCCATCAGTGGCGCGCTCACCATCGAGAGCGCGCTCAAAGGTTACGCAGACCCGATTGTGTGGCTCGTGCTGGCGGCCTTCATGATCTCGCGCGGGATGATTAAGACCGGACTCGGACGGCGCATCGCTCTCGTCTTCGTGCGCGCCATCGGTCATCGAACGCTCGGCCTCGGCTACGCGCTGGTGACGACGGACATGCTTCTGGCCTCAGTCATTCCGTCGAACGGAGCGAGAGCGGGCGGCATCATTTTTCCGGTCGCCAAAAGTATTTCGGAAACTTACGAATCCAAGCCCGGCGCGTCCGCGCGTCGTCTCGGCGCATACCTGATGACGCTCATCTATCAATGCGATGTCATCGTGTGCGCGATGTTTTTGACGGGACAAGCCTCGAACGCGCTCATCGCCAAGTTTGCGAAGGAAGTGACGGGCTTCGAGCTGAGTTATCCGCGCTGGCTGCTCGGCGCGATTGTGCCGGGAATCGTCTCGCTGTTGATCGTGCCGCTCCTCATCTATCGCCTCTATCCGCCTGAGATTAAGCACACGCCGGAGGCCGCGCGTTATGCTGCGGACGAGTTGAAAAAGATGGGGCGCATGTCGCTCAACGAAAAGCTGATGCTGCTGGTTTTCGCGCTGGTCGCGGCGTTGTGGATGACGACGTGGCTGCATAACTTGAACTATGCGGTCATCGCTTTGCTTGGCATCTGCGTGCTGCTCTTGAGCGGCGTGCTCGAATGGAGCGATGTCGTGTCGGAGCGCGCGGCGTGGGACGTGTTTATCTGGTACGGCGGCCTTGTGCGTCTGGCCGAAGCTCTTGGCGAAACCGGAATCACCAAACGCTTTGCCGAGGCGGCGGCGAGTTTGACGAGCGGCTGGATGTGGTGGGCTGCGCTCGCCGCGCTGCTGCTCATCTACTTTTACGCGCACTACGCCTTTGCGAGCATCACGGCGCACGCCACCGCGATGTACATTCCCTTCCTCGTCGTCATCATCGCGGCAGGCGCGCCCGCGACTCTCGCAGTCCTCTCGCTCGCATACTTCTCAAACCTCAACGCCTCGCTCACGCATTACGGGACGACGCCTGCGCCAATCTATTTCGGCGCGGGCTATGTCAGGCAAAGAACCTGGTGGTGGATTGGATTGATCGTCTCCGTCCCGAATATTTTAATCTGGACGGGCATCGGTTTCGGGTGGTGGAAGCTGCTCGGTTGGTGGTAAAAGATTGAAAGCCGAAAACAGGAAAGGATGAAACCAGATGAGCCGCGACCGCTTTGAAGATTACGTGACCGTCGCCGAGAGAATCGAGCAATTTTATTCAGCCTATCCGGCGGGGCGAATCCTGACTTCGATTATCGAGCATGACCGCGAGGCGGGCTTCGTCCTTATCCGCGCCGAAGTCTATCGCAACTCCGAAGACACGATGCCCGCCGCGACCGGCCACGCCTTTGAAGTGCGCGGTGAAAGTTACGTGAATAAGACTTCGTATTTGGAGAACTGCGAGTGCGTACCTATAGAGACGGAAATCCTAACTTTAGAAGGCTGGAAATCACCATCTGCGCTGCATATCGGTGAGCTTGTATTGAGCTATGACTTGGAGCAGGATCAAATGGTCTGGACACCACTTGAGCGTATCTCAATTTATCAAGACCAGCCCATTGTCCGGCTGTATAACAATAATGGCTTTGAGGCCTTTTGCACGGCGAATCACACTTGGCCGGTTGAGGTGAAAGTCTCTAGGCCGCAAAAGTGCTACATTTATCGCAAGCTAAAACAAACTTGCTCGCTCAAATCAGGTGATGCGCTAATCAGCGCTGTGCCGCTTTATGGCGGCTTTATGCCGACCACCGTTCAGCAAGCAGCGTTGATGGGATGGGCAATCTGTGATGGTTGGTTTATGCGCCCCAGCGCAAATCAATACTATATTGGATTGGGTCAGAGCAAACCGCAGACGGTAAAAATTATTCAGACACTGCTTCAAGGAGTAGCGCATGGAGAGAATGTTTACGCGGGCTATATGCGCACCTTCCCCACTGGGCGAACCTACCAATGTCTCCCGTCTTACAAGTGGCGTCTGAGCGCGCAAACCAGTCGCGATCTGCTGGCAGCATTCGCTATCACACACGAAAGCGAGTTGCCCAAGGTGATCCCCAAGCTCTCCTATGAGGCGCGGGAAGCCATGTTACAAGCCATGATGCTGGCAGATGGAACTGAGATCGGGCGCTTTGGCTGTAAGAATCGTCCGTGGGTCATGGATGTGTTCACGATGCTTTGTGCTTTGCAGGGTCATGTGGCGCTCAAGCGGCAATACAGCTCAGTAGGCGAAGTGCCTTTACAAACATTGAAACGCTCCAAACGAATCTATGCCAGCCACCTACAGCTTGAGGATGCTGGTCGAGCCGAAGTCTGGTGTCCGACCGTTCGTTTTGGCACTTGGGTAGCGAGATTTACTAATGGCGTGACCATTCTCACGGGCAATACATCATCGGTCGGACGCGCGCTCGCCTTGCTCGGTTTTGAAGTCAAGCGCGGGATCGCGAGCCGCGAGGAGATGGAAAAATCGGCTCGCGGCGCAGGCTCTAAAACAAAGACCGCCGCGCCTGCTGCTGCACAGCCCGCCACACCAGCCGCGCCCGACAATCGCCAAGCCTCTCTGGACGCGCAGATCAAACAGGCTTGGGCGGACGCCGGATACAAGCCTGAGAAATTGACGCAGACTTTGAACAAGCGTTTCAAGACAGAGGGCGGCCTCGACGGTTTGAGCACGGAGATGAAAGAGCAGGTCTTGTCCGGTTTGAGAAAAGGCGCAGCTTAAAAATTTAACGACAAGCACAGAGAGAAGGCGCGGAGGAATTTCAAACCTTAAATTTAAGGTTTTGAAATTCCTCCGCGCCTTCTCTGTCAAAACTCCGCGTCGCCTTATTTAGACTGCTGCGGAAAGCCCGGCGGCAAGCGCGGCTGTTGCGGCGCGGCGGCGGGCGGCTCTTCCTCCGCCATCCGCGCGAGCACGTCCGTATAGACTTTGATCCGACCTTCGCGCAGCATGCGCGCCTGCAAGTTCGAGAGGTAGTCTTCAAAGACCTGACTGCGCCGGTCTTGCAGCATCGAGTCGGTCAGCGTGTCGCGTTGACGGCTAAACTCCGCGAGGTCTGGGTCAGTGCGTTTGGTGATGCCGATGACCATCCACGTGTCGCCCACCTTGAGCGGAGTCCTGGTGACTTCGCCCTCTTTCATGGCGTAGATGGCTTCGTCCGTCGGCGCGCTGCTGGAGATGGGATTCGTGCCCTCAGTGCTGAGCGGCGAGCCGAGCTTGTAGTTATCGGAAGTCTTGGCCTCAAGGCCGAGCTTTTCGGCGGCGGCTTTGAGATCGTTTGCGCTGCTTGCGCTGTTGGCGATGTCGCGCGCGGCTTGCTCGATTTGAGCACGCGCCTTCTCGGCTTTGAGGGCTGCGGCAACCTGCTCTTTGACCTCTTCAAAGTCGGGGTCGCGCGGGTCTTTCTTGTCAACCAGCATCGGAATCGCAAAGCCGCCTTTGACTGGCGTCTGGTCGCCCACGTCGTTCGGCGCGTTGAGCCTGTCAATCGCGCGCTCGAAATCCTGCGAAGCCCCGATGTCCTTCACATCGTCGCCGGGTTTGATGTAGCCCGTCTCTTTGACCATCTCGGCAGGAGTCATGTTGGCTTCGGCGGCAAACTGCTGCGCCGTCTTCTGCACGTCGTGATTCTGTTTGAGACTTTCGGCAACGCGTTTGGCGAGGGCTGCCGCCGCGCCGTAAGCCTGACTGTTGCGAGCCGAAACGAGCAGCTCTTGTTTAGCTTCGTCGAAAGTCTTCGCGACCGCGTCGCCGCGCCGGAAAATAAAATAGGCGTTGCCGTACTTGATCGGCTCGGTGACGGCTCCCGGCTGGAGGTCTAAAGTTTTCTGCAAGGGGTCGTCCGGCTTGTTCGGATTCTTTTTGACGACGAAGGGAATTGCGCCGCCGTTCTTGGCCGTCGCGGTGTCTTCGGAATTGCCGCGCGCCAGCTCCGCAAACTTCTCTTCCGTGACGTTGCCGGAATCGCCGCGCGCCTGCGCCACCAGCTTGTCCGCCTTCTCTTTCACAGACGCGTCCAGATCAGCCCGCGCAACTTTCAAGACGATCTGCTGCACTTTGACGCCGGCCTGTTTGTTCTCTGGCGTCAGAGCATCGTAGCGTTTGTGCAAATCTTCGTCAGAGACGTTCAGCTTCGCTCCGGCCTTCGCCTGATCGATGTAGATATAGCGAATCTTTTTCTGCGGCGCGTTGATGTGATACTCGGCCTTGTGCTGATCGAAATAGGCGTGCAGCTCCTGGTCTGTCGGCTGAATCTTCGCGGCCAGCTTGTCGGCTGAAACCGGCACGTAGACGAGATTGAAGGTCGTGTTCTTGCGCTTGTAATCGTCCTGCACCTCTTCGGGCGAGACGCTCACGCCCGCCGTGACGAAGGCGCGCAGTTTCTTTTCCGTGATGGTGTCGCGCAGCTCGCGCTCAAAGGCTTCGACCGTGCCGCCGTAGTTGGCGGCGACGATCTCCTTGTAACGATCATAGCCGACGAACTGTCCGCCCGGGTCTACGAACTGCTTGCGAATCATATCCGCGACTTCCTGATCGGAAGCTCCGAGGCCAAGCCGCTCGGCCTCCTGCGCGACGACGCGCCCCTGTATCAGGCCGTCCAGAAAGCGGCGGTCGCTGCCCATCTGCGCGAGGTTGAACTGCCCGCCGAGCCGTTTCTGCAAGTTCTCTTTGTAACGCGAGAGGTCTGCGACCGTGATCTCGTCGCGCCCGACTTTGGCGAGCACGTCCGTATTTTTGGAGGGCGGGACGGCTGCGCTGTTGCGTCCCGGCGCGTAGAAGATAATCAAGCTGACGGCCATCATCACGGCGAAAGCGATGATGACTAAACTGCGTGTGCGTTCCAGACGACTTAATTGTTTAAGCATAATGAGTACTCGAAATTCCGAAGATGATGAGGACGGAAATCAAACGACGAAACTGCACGCGGCAGTCCATTGTCATCAATCTACGACCCTCGACAGACCAGTGATTGTAGCGGAGAGCTATGCGAAGTCGCAACCGCGCACGCAGATGTCGGATGTCAGATGCCGGAGGCCGGTGAAATTCCTTTACTGGCATGTGGCATCCGGCATCTGACATCTGTTATGTTATTTCGACAATGAACATGCAGGAACATTCGATCTGGCTGTGGGCGGGTTTTGGCGCGGTTATACTGTTTATGATGAGTTTGGATTTGGGCCTTTTTAATCGCAAGGCTCACACTCCGAGCTATAAGGAAGCGATGCTCTGGAGCGGCGTCTGGGTCACGCTGGCGCTGCTCTTTTCGGGAGTCATCTTCTGGCATCTCGGACACGAGAAGGGCTTCGAGTTCGTGACGGGTTACATCATCGAGCTTTCGCTTTCGGTCGATAATCTCTTCGTCTTTCTGCTGCTCTTCTCGTATTTCAAAGTCCCCTCGAAATACCAGCATCGCGTGCTCTTCTGGGGCGTCATCGGCGCGCTCGTGATGCGCGTCACGATCATCCTGCTGGGCACGGCTCTCATCAATCGCTTTCACTGGATTCTCTATCTCTTCGGCGCGTTCCTCATCTACACGGGCATTAAGATGATGGTGCAGGAAGAGAGCGAGGTGAACCCGGAGGACAGTTCCCTCGTGCGCTTGATGACGCGCTTTGTGCCCATCTCGCGCCATTACGAAGAGGAAAAGTTTTTCACTATCCGCAAAGGGCGGCGCACGGGCACGCTGCTGTTGTTAGTGCTGCTCATCGTCGAAGTGACAGACCTCGTGTTTGCGGTGGATTCGATTCCGGCCATCTTCGGCGTGACGACGGACTTTTTCATCGTCTTCACTTCAAACGTCTTCGCTATCCTGGGACTGCGCACGCTCTTCTTTCTGCTCGCGGGCGTGGTCGAAAAGTTTCATTATCTGAAAGTCGGCCTCGCCATCGTGCTCACGATGATCGGCGTCAAGATGCTGACCGAAACGTGGCTGCTCAAGGTTATGAACAAATACACTTTGATTATCATCTCGCTCTCGGCGGTGGCGGCGATTCTCGTCGGCTCGGTCGCCGCATCCCTCATCTGGCCTGAGCAGTCCGAGCGGGACATTGACGTGGATATGCCCGAAGGCTTTGATCCGCCCTTTGAAAATGTCGAGGACGAAGCCGCAGAGCAGTTGAACTCCGAACCCGTCGAGCGGCGTTAAAGCTTCAACACGAGGTGTCAGATGAAAGACAGGCTCAATATCTCAATCCGCAGAGCGACGCGCGAGGACGTGCCGTCAATCGTGCGTCTGCTCGCGGACGACCCGCTCGGAAGCAAGCGGGAAAAATATGAGCAGCCGTTGCCGGAAAGCTACTGCGACGCTTTTCGAGAGATTGATGATGACAGGCAGAACGAGCTGGTCGTCGTTGAACTAGACGGCGAGGTCATCGGCACAATGCAGCTCACCTTTATCCCTTCGCTCTCATTTCAGGGCGGCAAGCGCGCGCAAGTAGAGGGCGTGCGCGTTGACAGTCGTCACAGAAACCTGGGACTCGGACACAAACTCTTTGAATGGGCGATTGAGCGCGCACGCGCGGAGGGTTGCCGTTTCGTCCAGCTAACCACTAATATTGAGCGCACGGACGCCCATCGCTTCTATTACGATCTGGGCTTCACAGCATCGCACACGGGAATGAAATTGGATTTACAAAATAAGAGGTAATTTATGTTTAAGCACTCAAGGTCTTTAATGAAGTTCGGCCTGACCGAGACGGACGCGGATTTAGTTATCGAAGTCGGACGCAAACTCTTTACCACGAGCTTCGTCTACAGCGTGATTGACACGAAGACCAACCGGGTCGTCGCCAGTGGCCGTGTCAATTCCATCGGCGGCACGGTCGAAGGCAAGATTACCGACAGCCTTATCAAGAAGCCCAAAGCGGCGCATCAGACGAGCGCGCCTGCTCAAGCGAATAAAAATTAGCATTGATGAGAAAAGCGGCTTTGAGTTTCACTGAAACTCAAAGCTGCTTTTTCATGCCCGACCCGCCTGCTACCGCAGGCGATACTGACTGGCTCTCACGCTCACTTACATTTCAAAAGTAGCGTGTTTCCAAAAAGTCTCAAGTAGTCCAAATCTTAAATAACGTGATTCCTTCGTTGGGCATTCTTCAATTGCTCATCTCTGCGCCATGCTAAAATATTCACTCTAAGCGGTTGTTCTCACCTTCCACTCTTAAGGTCGAACTGACGTGACAAGATGCTACGAGCGAGGAGTCAAAGCGATGCTTCCTGAACAGTCTGATCCGAAGTCTCAGAACGCGTCAGCCGATGAGATGGCGAGAGCGAAGGTGCTGACCGAGAGGGTGCGTTCCTTCCTCTTCGGCCATGACATCTTTATCTCTTATGCGCGAGCCGACGCGCTCGACTATGCGCCGCGACTCGCGAGCCAACTGACCAAGCTCGGCTTCCGATGCTACCTCGATCAGTTGGATGCGCCGGCAGGCGTGAAGACTCCGGGGACGGTGTTGGCGGCGCTCAGGCGCAGCACCAGTCTTGTGCTCGTCGGCACGAAGAGGGCGGCGGCCTCGAACGCGGTCGGGGATGAGGTGGACTTTTTCTCGAAGCTTTCGCGCGTGATTCTTCCCATCGACGTGGACGGGGCGCTGGAACAGGCGGTGTGGGGTCAGGCTATCGCCGGAATCGCAAGGACGAGGGAGAGCGCGCAGGCCGTCGAGAAGGGCAGACCTTCGCGGCAGGTCATCAGCCGCATCCACGACTCGGCACAGTTCAGGCGGCGCAACAAGCAGTTGAAGCGCGCCGCCTTCGGCGTGCTCGCCGTCATCGCCCTGCTGATCTTTGGCGGGGGCGGATTGAGTGTTTTCTTCAGCCGGATGGCAAAAGCCGCCCGGGACGAGCAAGGGAGGGCGGAGTTGACGAGGCAGCAAGCGGTCAAGGACGCGGAATTCGCGCAGGCGCTGAAGGCGCAGGCCGAGCAAGGGCTTAACGAAGCGCAGACCAAGCTTGCAACTGCCACGTCCCAACTCGCGGTGGCTAACGAGCAGACTGCGGTGGCTCAGGCGGCGACCAAAACCGCGCAGGTCGCAACTAAGAATGCCGACCTAAAGCGCGCACAGTCGGAGCGACAGGTTAAGAAGCAGCAAGTGATTGCCGAATCATTGGATTTGGCTAATAGCTCGACCCGTAAGCTGAGTCAAGGGCTGGTGTCGGAGAGCACGAAGGACGCCGCCGCGTCGACCCGGCGTCTCTTGACGGTGAACGAGAGGGCTGTCGAATCTGATCGCGCTCTACGTCGGAGCCTCGCGGTGTTTCCGAGAGCGCTCGTCCCCCCTCGGACTACCGAACTGGACGGCGGCTTCAGCAACGTCAGCTTCAGTCCCGACGCGCGGCAGTTCATCATCCTCCATAACGATCTGTCTGTGCAGATTTACAATGGCGAAGGCGACACCGCTCCCCGGCAAGTTGCCCCCCCGTCCCGCCCTAAGGGCGACGATCTTCTTCATGGCGCATACGTCGCCCTGAGTAATGATCTAAAACGCTGGGCGCTCAAGAAGCCCGGCGATAGCTGGGTTGAAGTGAAGGACCTCGAGAGTGGTAAGGAGTGGAAGATTAGCGTCGGGGATAGCAGCTTTGAAGACCTGGCGCTCTCTGCCGACGGTCGCTATCTGGTGGTAGTTTCGGATGACGATGCACAACTATGGAGCGTGGAGGAAAAAAAACAGTTAGCATCGCTTCTGGGCACGGGCGGTAAGCACCTGTTGCTCGCCGCCGCCGTCTTCAGTCCTGATGGTAAGACTCTAGCCGTCGGCGGAACAGTAGAATTTGGCGGAATTAACAGAGTCGAGCAGGGACGCATCCTCATCTGGAACGGATTTCAGGACGAGCAGGGAATTAATTGGCAACAGCAGGACTTTGATACTAATCGGCAGGAACTGACCCTGAGCGACGACGACGTGTCTTGCCTCGCGCTAACCAACGACGCTAATTCCTTCGCCACTTGCTCAGGAAAGGTCTGGGGTCTGACGCCGAACGGCAGGCTTGAACCAGCCGCCTATCTGCCGACGGGGGGCATTACTGAGGCAGTGGCTTTCGACGACGCCGGCCAATCCGTTTCGATGGTCAAACTCCGCCCGAAGAAGCAGAATACCTTCGCCATCTTCCTATCCGGATGGTCTGGCAAAGACATCGCGGGTTGGTCGTACGAAGTCTGGGGCTCGTCGGGCTATTCCGCGATTGCTTCGATCCCTTATTCGGAGTACATAACCGACGTTCGGTTTGATCGAGCGGGTGAGAGCATTTCGGTGATCGGAAGACCGGAGCGGCCTGAAGAGGACATCGCCCGCTATTGGAGCACGACGAGTTGGGAGGAGCAAGAAGAAAAGCGATTAGGTGTCGGAGATGCCCCCGACCGTATCGGGATTGAGAAGACGGTCGGCGGCAGGTTTGTTGCGATTGCTCGAATAGTCGAGCAACGGCAGACGAGTGACCACAAAGTCGAGCGACAGGTTACTGTGGATGTCTGGGACCTCGTCAACCGGAGAAAGACTTCGGTCACGCCGGAAGGAAACTGCTTCACGAAGGACAATCTCCTGCTTTCCGCCGACGGGAACAGTTTGGCCCTTAAATGTTTTCGTGACCGCCCCGCGCCCGGTTCAGTCGTCGTCTACCGCAGGCGGGACGGCAAATTCATCAAGTTCCGCGACCTCGAATTGAAGGACGGCGAGGGTCTCAATTCATTAAGCCCCGACGGGAACTTCCTAATACTTAAAGCCGGAGATTCTAAAGAGCACCGAGAGCGGCTGGTATCCGTCGTTTCTGGCAAGGAGGCCGATCAGGGTTTGTTTTCCGGGGACATGGTCGTGAAAACGATTTTCAGTCCGAACTCCAAACTCGTAGCGGTCCAGTATATCAAAGAGAGTTCCGAGACCGGCGTGGCTACCCGCATCGAGGTCTTGAGACTGTCTGATCGGAAGAAACTCGCAGAGGTACAGGGGAGCGGCTTGATATTCGATTTCGACTTCAGTCCTGACGGCAGATACGTTGCCGCCGCAGCATTAGACGGGAAACTGGCTATCATAGACTTGCACGCCAACAAGTCCGTCGCGGCGGAGTTCAATTTCATTGGCGGAGCGTTGGAGGTTGCTTTCGACCAGCATTCGAGATTGCTGGCCGTGATTACTGCGGGCGCGATCCGAGTAATAGACTTAGCCACCACTCGGGAAATAGCGGAGATACCAGTCGAAGAAAGTATGGGACATCTGGCGTTCAGTTACGACGGAAAGTACCTGGCCGTGGCAGTCGATGTTAACGGCTCCGGAGACTCGAATTACTTAGTGCGAGTTTGGCTCCTGTCCCCTGAAGCATTGTTGAATGAGGCTACAACCAGGCTGAATCATATTGAGCGGTAGATTCGAGGAGAAACAATTTCGGCCTCCAAGCCATCTCGTGACCCGAGGCCGAAAGTCCGTTTGTGCGTGTTTACGTCAGACCGGGCATACAAAATCTAAAAGCCTCTACTTGCACTTTGAATAGCCGCAGTCTCTGCAAAAATCGCAGCCGCTCGCGTGTTCGAGTTGGCCGTGACATTCGGGGCAGGCGCTAATCATGGTGGACATGACGCTGCCGGTGGTGGATTGCGTCTCGGTCGAGTAAGACTTGCCGCCTGTCGCCGCACGCGCGGAATCCGGCAAGCCTTGCAGGCGTCGGCTCGTCAACAGGATGCACTCGGCCACAGCCTGTTCGGGCGAAGTCAGCAGACGCTCGTTGAACCAGACCGAGTGTGTGCCCGTCACTTTGTTCAAGCTGTGCGAGACCTCTTTGGCATCAAAGCCGCCGCGCAGCATCTTCGAGGCCAGCAAGCCCACGCCGCCCGAAATCGGCCCCGTCGCAAATACTTCCTGAATCATCTGGCCATCATGATTGACCGTCACGTACAGGTTTTGTCCGTCAAAGGGAATCTGCCACGTCGCGCCGCGCAGCTCTCGCGGGCGTTCGACGCGCGCCGTCCCGTTGACAGCAGCAATGGTCTCTCTCGCGTGCTTCGCCTCAATTATCTCTGCGGGACTGGCGGGCGGCTCGTCCGCCAGCGCGACATCCGCCGCCTCAGGATTGCAGGCCGTCTCGCCCTTCTCTTCCTGCTTCATCGAAGTCAAGACCTGACCTTCGCGCGAGCCGTCGCGGTAATAGCTGACGGCCTTGCAGCCTAGCTGTCGCGCTAAGCGATACAGAGCGTCAACCGATTCCACCGTGTCATCCACAGCACCGTTGCAAGTCTTCGAGACGGAGTTATCAACATTGCGCTGTGCTGCCGCCAGCACATGCACGTGCTGCTCCGCGCTGATCTTCATCGCGGAGATGAAATAGTGCGGCAGCTCGTCCTCATGCTCGACCACGTAGGCCGCCGCGCGGTTGATTGACTCCTGATCCGTCTGATCCACTTCCATGCCGAGCGAGCGCGCCGTCAGCGTGTGAACGTATGTCCGCGTTCCCAGAGTGTCTTGCCTGACATAAGCCCATGAAAAATTCGGCTCGATGCCGGATGAAGTCTCCGCGACTAAACTGATCGTGCCGGTCGGAGCAATCGTCGTCACTTCATAGTTGCGCGGCGTCAATTCCACCTCGCGCGAGATGCCGATTTCGTTATAGAGAAAATCCGCGTAGGCTTCCCTGTTCGCTTCAAGCTCTGGGAACGCGCCCTTCTCTGCTCCGAGCCTGAGACTCTCGACCCACGCCTCGCGCCTGACAAAGCCCATCACCTTGTCCATCAAATCAATTGATTCCGCCGCGCCGTAAGTTATCTTCAAGCTCAAGCACAAATCCGCGAAGCCCATGATGCCTAAGCCCACCGGGCGCGTGCGCTTGACTGTATCTTCGATCTCAGGCAGAGGCCACGTACAGGTGTCAATCACGTTATCCAAAAAGCGCGTGCAGAGATGCGTCACTTCTCTTAAACGATCCCACTCGATGCATTCGCGCGGGTCTGTCCCGTCACCGGCCTTGACGTAAAACTTCGCCAGATCAATCGAACCCAGGTTGCAGGAATTTGAGAAATGCAGAAACTGCTCGCCGCACGGATTGCAAGAATAGATGGGACCCATCGAAGCCATCATGTGATTGTGACGATTGACTTCATCTATAAAAGCGATGCCCGGCTCGGCGTACTTGTGCGCGCTTGAGATGATGCGATTCCAGATGTCAGGCGCATAAACCATGCCTGCGCGCGGCGGCTCTTCCTTCGCGCAATCCGCGAGGTCTGCCGTTTGAAAAGATGCGCGGTCTCTGAACGTCACAGTGCTGCCGTCCTGACGACGGTAAAGAGCGTAATCCTCATCTGTCACCGGATCATAAATCGGAGCCGTCCAGGGCTTCTCGTCAAACTCAAGCTGAAACCATTCGTCGTTATCAACGGCTTCCAAAAACTTGTCCGTCACGTTGACCGAGATATTAAAGTTGGTCAAAGAGTGCTGATCGTTCTTCGCGTGTATGAAGCGAAGGACATCCGGATGCGTCACTCTCATCATGCCCATGTTCGCGCCGCGACGCACGCCGCCCTGCTTGACCACGTCCGTCACCTGATTGACGATGTTCATGAAGGAGACCGGGCCGGAAGCGACCCCCCTGGTCGAATTGACCATCGCTCCCGAAGGTCGCAAGAATTCATACGTCATCCCGGTCCCGCCGCCCGTCTGATGAATCGTCGCGGCGGCCTTCGCGTGTTCCATAATGCCCGTGATCGAATCCGGCACATGCAAGACAAAGCAGGCTGCGAGCTGTCCGTTCGACTTGCCCGCGTTGACAAGGCACGGCGTGTTGGGGATAAACTCGCGCGCCAGCATCACCTCCGTCATCGCTTCGTAAAACTCATCGCGCTGCTGCAAATCCGTCTCGGCGAAAGAGACGTGGCCGACGACTCTGCGCACAATGTCATCCCATCCCTCAATCGGCTCTCCCTGTGCGTCCTTCAAGCTGTAACGCTGGCTGATGACGCGCTGTGCGTTGAGGCCGAGCGGCTGAAGCTCGCGTCTGGTGACTGTCGGGGAAGCTCCCATAACTCTCTGTCCGCCGGTCTTTGAAGGGATAGCTGTGCTCATCTGTTCTGCCTTTCCTTGCGTGCGAAAGAGACGCGAGGCTCTGTCTGTTTCAAAAAGATTCGGCGCGTCCTTCCAGTGCGCGCCGCGTGCTGCGAAATGTGATTCTGATACTGCGGTTGGCCTAATTCAAAGCGAGAAAATCCTTGACGGCAAGCCGCTTGAAATCCCTTCGCGCCTGCCGCTCGTCCCTTTCCGTTCCAAGCGGAGCGCAGTATACATAGCGCTGATGTAGCTGTCAATACCCTTCCCCAATATATTGTGTCTTTCTTTTCTTTCATAGCAATGGAGTGGGTGTCTTAAGACACTACATTAACACTCTTCCGCCTCAAAATAAAGCCCGCAAACCGCTCTTCGCGGGGTCTCAAAAGCTCATTTTTCAAGTGTTCAAGGCAAGCTTTCGCGCGGACTTGCGGGAGGGCAACCTGCGGGGCAAAATAAGTGTCTGAATCCTCTCGCCGGGCGGAAAAAGAAAGTCGAGTCGGGGAACATTGGAAAAGCAGATTGTAGAACAAGCGGACACATTGGCGCATGGCACTGCGGCGGATGGAACTGTGCGATGCATGGCGGCTGTGACGACGAATCTGGTGGCCGAGGCTGCGCGCAGGCACGCGGTCTCGCCGACCGTCGCGGCTGCGCTCGGGCGAACGCTGACGGGCACGCTCCTGCTCGGCTCAAGCCTCAAAGAGCTTGATCGCTTGACCGTGCAGATCGTGGGCGACGGCCCCATCGGCGGCATCACGGCGGAAGCGAACGCGCGTGGAGAGGTGCGCGGCTACGTGCGCAATCCTGACGCGGACGTGCCGCTGAATGAGAATGGCAAGCTCGACGTGCGCGCGATTGTCGGCGAGGGAATGTTTTATGTGACGCGCGAGTCGGGCTATGACATAGGACTTTACAAAGAGCCTTATCGCGGCTCTGTGCCGCTGGTCTCAGGCGAGATTGCGGAGGACTTCGCATACTATCTGACCAAGTCCGAGCAGATTCCCTCAGCCGTCATGCTCGGCGTCTTGATGCGCGCGGGCGAAGAGGCGGAAACTTACGTCGCGGCGGCGGGCGGTTTGATGATTCAGATGATGCCGGGCGCGAGTGAGAAGACCATCGCGGCGATTGAAGCGTCGGTCAGCCGCACGCCGCAGACGACCGCGATGATACGCGAGAGAGCAACGCCTGTGGATTTACTCCGCACGGCATTGGGTGAGCTTGAGTTTGAGATGTTGGGCGAAAGGCTGGTCACATTCGCGTGCCCCTGTTCATACGAGCGCGCAATCTCTTTAATCTCTTCGATTGATCGAGATGAATTGGAATCAATGCTGCGCGAGGACAAAGGCGCGGTGATGAACTGCCATTTCTGCAACGAGACTTACAAACTAAATGAATCGCAGTTGGAAGGCATTCTGTCAGAAAGATAACTTTGACAGGCAAGCTTTAACCGCAGAGACGCGAAGACGCAGAGAAAAATTTTATTCATCTTCTCTGCGTCTTCGCGTCTCTGCGGTTAATTGAATCTTACTTCGTCGAACTGTTCGAGGTTAGCAGGTCATAGTTGCCAAGCTCGCGGTTGTGGCTGTCGAGCGAACCCATCATGTCCGAAGTCTCTTCGAGCATCTGCTTGGTCATCGCGATGGAATCGCTCAGTTGCTCGAAGTCCAAAGCGGAAACTCTTTCGGGCGTTGGCAGTGTGACGACCTGATCGTTGACGAGGCCGAAGAAGTTTTCGATTGATTGAAGCTGCCCTTCGACGAGCTTGACCGAGCGTTCGAGATCGTTGAAGGCCGCGACGCGGCGTTTCAGGATTTCAACGTTCGCCTGTTGCACGCGGCGCGCGCGCACGTCAGCCGAATTCTCGACGGAACGTTCGGCCTGCGTCAGTTGATTCTGCACGGCCTGACGATTGATCGAGCGCAAGTGATTCTTGCGGCGACGATACACGTCGAGCAGGTCAACAAAATCTTCCCAACGCTGGTCGAGGCTCTGGATGTTCGTCGGTATCTCTTTCGAGGCGGTGAACTTTCTATAGTTATCGTAAATCTGCTTTTTCATCCAGCGCAGGTACTCGACCGCCTCTCGCTCGCGCGGGTCAAAGCCCTTAATCATCTCTTCGCGCTGCCGCTCACGCAGGGCGCGCAGCCGCGCCTTCTGACGATTGTCAACCAGACGGCGATAGAGCGTGCTGGCCGGGACGGCTGCCAGATAGAGACCTTCGGCGGCGATGGCCGCGCCGAGCGGGATGATGGATTGCGTGTAAGCGGCTGCGACAGCGAAGCCCGCCATGCCCCAGAAGTTGACGGGTTCTTTGAGCGCCTCTTTCAAATAATGGAAATTGATCTTGGAAAAATCCGCCATGGCCGTAAATATCAATGCGAAATGAAACTACATAAAAAAGAGCGCGCGGCACATCACATTTTGCCTGAGCGATAAAGCTTTCACTCTGCGCCGGACTTGTACTGCTCAAGCACTGCGCGCGTCTTATCGCTCGCGCTCGATTCGCCTTCAGCCGGAAGAGCTTCGGGAACTTTCGCCCCCGTCGAGCTGGGCAGGAGACCCATGTCCCGCTTGTACTCAAGCAGCTTGTCCTGCAACTGCATGTCCATCGCCTCGCGCTCGATCTCTTGCATCTGGCTGTCAACGGAAGCCGAGCCTAATTGCATCTTGGCTTCGGCGGCGGCGGCGCGACGATCAATCTTGTCGCGCATCTCGTTAAAGGTCGAAGCGTCGTCGCCGAGATTGAACGTCTCCATCGTCTGCGCGAGCTGCTCCTGCAACTTGGCCTGCTTCGACTGGTTGATGAGCTGCATCGCCTCAGCCGTGCGCTTCTGCATTTGCAGCACATAATTATCGCGCGCCTTCAGAGCTTGCTTGGATGCCAGCGTGGAGTGCTCTAGTTGCTGTGAAGTTTTCACCAAATCAAGCTGCGCCTGTTGAAGCTGACCGATATAGGCTGTGGCAATATCGTCGCGCCCCATCTTGACCGCCGCTTTGATTTTCGAATCGAGATCGACGACCTGCGTTTCCAGCCGCTCCTTGTTCTTGGCCAGCAGCTTTTCGGTCGCCATCACCTGTGAGACGGAGTTGTTGAGTTCCGGCACGCGGTCGCGCATGTCGCGGATGGTCTGCTGAAGTATGAGTTCAGGGTCTTCCGTCTTTTCCACGATGCCGCCAAAGAGGGCGCGCATCGAACGCTTAATTCTGCTCCACAATCCCATCTCGTCTCATTCCTCCAGCCGTTAAATTAAAAGCCGCACAGGCCACACTGACGAGCGCATTTAAGCCTGTTTGCCTTTGACTTCCCCCGCGCGCCTTTGGTTGTACGACACATGGCCTCGCGCGGTTGCAATTTCAAGAGCGACCTTCTGATTTGAGTATAGCAGAAACAGTAGGCAGTTAGCAGTGGGCGGTTGGCAGAAAAGACAGGGCTGTCAGCAGTCGTCACTTTTTGCTTTTACTGCCAACTGCACACTGCCAACTGCCAACTATCTTTTCCCTATGTCGCGCCGGTAATGCATGCCGTCCCAGCGTATCCCGCTCACGGCATCATAACAGCGTGCGAGCGCATGGTCTAGAGTTTGGCCTGTGGCCGTGACGCCGAGCACGCGACCGCCCGCCGTGAGCCATCCGCCTGCCGCGTCGCGCTTTGTTCCGGCGTGAAAGATTTCGACCTGTTCGCGCGCTGCCGCGTTCTCCAAACCTTCGATGTGCGCGTCCGTTTCAGGCCGCGCGGGATAGCCTTTGGCGGCCAGCACGACGCAGGCCGAAGCCTCTGTGCTCCAACTGACAGGCGTTTGTGCGAGCGTGCCGCGCGTCGTCGCGTCAAAAATATCAACGAGGTCTGACTGCAAGCGCACGAGGATAGCTTGAGTTTCAGGGTCGCCGAAACGCACGTTGTATTCGAGAACGCGCGCCCCGTCCTTCGTCAGCATCAAGCCGACGAAGAGCACGCCGCGAAACTCAAAGCCGTCTGCCCGCGCGCCTTCGAGCGTCGGCTCGACGATCTCGCGCACGACGCTTCTCAAAGTCTCTTCGTCAAGCACGCCTTCGTCAGTGACGACGCCCATGCCGCCGGTGTTCGGGCCGGTATCATTTTCGCCGACGCGTTTGTGGTCGCGCGCGGCAGGCATCAACGCGTAATCCCTGCCGTCCGCGAAGAGCAGCAGCGAAGCCTCTCTGCCTTCGAGCGTTTCTTCGATGACGACGCGGCTCGCCGCATCAACTCCGAGCGCGCCGCCGATCATCAAATCATAAATAGCCTCTTCCGCTTCTGCGCGCGAGGAAGCGACGACCACGCCCTTGCCTCCCGCGAGGCCGTCGGCCTTGATGACGACCGGAGAATTTTCCGCGCCGAACTCGCCGCCGCGCAAGATGCTGAAAGCTTCATCTGCGGACGCGGCGACGCGATAACGCGCGGTCGGGATGTTGTGCCGCGCCATAAAATCTTTCGCAAAGGATTTGCTCGATTCGAGCCGCGCCGCCTCTCTGCGCGCGCCGGTAATCCGCAGGCCGCGCGATTCAAAGAGGTCAACGATGCCCGCCGCCAGAGGAGCTTCGCCGCCGACAACCGTGAGGTCAATGCTCTTCTCTTCCGCGAATTTGAGCAGCGCGGCGGTGTCGGTCGCACTGACGGCGACGCACTCCGCGAGCTGCGCGATGCCCGCGTTGCCGGGCGCGCAGAAGAGCTTCAAATCCGCGCGCTCGCTTTTTGCGAGCGACCACACAATCGCATGCTCGCGCCCGCCAGAGCCGATGACGAGAACGTTCATAAGAGACAAGCTTCTCGTTTCTTCTTCAAGTTGAATTTAGCAGGTCGAGCGATGCTGGCATGGCGCGCATTCGCTGTCAAGAGTTTCGCTCAGCGCAAGGATTGATTCTTGAGAGAGCGGTTCTCAGGCAAAGACTCGGAGAAGTTGTAAGGAGTTTTGCAAGCAGTCCGTCAAATTTATCCTTTGAAGCTTTAAATTTCATCCCACAAAGCTTGACACATTTTCGTGATAGTTATAATTTGCAAGAGCCGGAACGTCGCTTCGGCTTCTTTTGAAAGCCAACCGGACAGGGGCCGCGTTCGCTGAGCGCAACGAAATACACGACGGCCTCCTCGCTCGCAGGCAAGAATTGCACTAAAATATGCGTTGAGCGATTTTCCTCGCTCTTGCTCAATGCGGAGTCGCACATCGGTGGGGGAAATCATCATGTCACAAACAGAAATTACGAGTCCGACGAACGGACAATGGGGTCATTCCGAAATGGAGTTCGAGGATCGCACGATCAAGTGCGTCGATTGCGGGGAGGATTTTATCTGGACTGGCGGCGAGCAGGTCTTTTTTCACGACAAGGGTTTGAAGAACGAGCCCAAACGCTGCAAGCCGTGCAAGCAGGCCAAGAATGAGCGTCTCGCGGCGATAGCGGCGGCGCAGGCTTCGGGCGTGCGCCAGCGCATAGAGGTCTCAGTGCAATGCGCGCAGTGCGGTCAACAGACCACAGTTCCCTTCTACCCTTCGCAGGGTCGTCCGGTTTATTGTCGCTCCTGCTTTCTCGCCGGGCGCACGACCGAAGACGGCAACGGCTAATTCTTTCGTTCAAGACAAAAGGCAAGCGATAGGCAAGTCGCTCACTTGCCCTATTGTCGCTTGCCATTTTTCCAATCGCTTATTGAAATTCTATCCGCCGACGTGAACCGAAGGCCGACGTTCGGGGTCGTCTTCGGCCTGTCGCAAGACCTCGTGTGTGACGGGCGCGGTGTCGCCTTCGCCGAAAGCGATGTACCTCAGCATGTAGGTCAAGGGGTTGCCCTCGCTCCAACCGAAATAGACGTGCGGAATCTTGCCCGTCGTGTCGCGCAGGTAGAGCATAAAGGCCGCAATCGCATTCGGCACGGCGGGGCTTTCGGTTCTCAAAACGCGAAAGCCGTTCACGTCAACTCCCTTCACTTTGAGCACGCCCGAAAATTCCGAAGCGTCTCCGGGCACGACTTCAAAAAAGAGCACGGGGTCGGAGGTCGGGATGTGATTGTCCACACGCTTCTCGCGCTCTTTGAACATGTACTCGTCGTGGTCTCCCTTGTCACAGCGATTGGCGACGATGCGAATCGTGCGCTTGCTCACCTCGTCAATAAATGCTCGCGCCGTCTCGTCAAGCTCGACCTTTTCGACGCGCAGCTCCGTCGTTCGCATCACGCGCGAGATGAGCGAGGTCAGGATAATCGCGCCGATGAAGAACGAAGCGATCTTGATGCCTTCGGGTCTTTCATGCACGTTCTGAATCGTCGTGTAAGCGAAGACCAGTGAGATTAACAGAAACGCCCAGCGCATCTTTTGCCCGCAACGCCAGGAAGAGATGGTCACGGCAATCGCCGCCGAACTCATCAAGACCAGCACGCCCGTCGCGTAAGCTCCGCCCTGCGCGTTAACGTCGGCGCGGAAAATCAGCGTCACCGCGAAAGCGATGCTCATGAAAACCAGAGTCAAAGGGCGAGTCGCGCGCGCCCATTCGGGAGCCATCCCGTAACGCGGCAGATAACGCGGCACGATGTTCAAGAGTCCGGCCATCGCCGATGCTCCCGCGAACCACAGAATCATAATGGTGCTCAAATCGTAAGCCGTGCCGAACCACTCGCCCATGTACGTGTGCGCGAGAAAGGCCAGCGCGCGCCCGTTGGCTTTGCCGCCCACCTCAAACTCCGCCGCCGGGATGAGCATGCTCGTAATCAGGCTGCTCGAAATCAGCAGCACGCTCATAATCAGCGCGGCGGTCATCAGCATCAGGCGCGTGTTGCGTATCCTGTGCGGCCCCTGCACGAGCGGCATCACGGCCACGCCCGTCTCGAAGCCCGAAAGTCCGAGCGCGAGTTTTGGAAAGAGCAGGAGCGCGACGCCTACGATGAGCATCGGATTGCCATGCACGCTCGGATGTGAGAACAGCGCGTTCTTCCATTCCGGCAGATGACCGGGATGCACGGCCAGCTCATAAAATCCTCTGCACACGACGATCAGGTTGAGCACTAGATACGCGCCGACAAGGAACACCGCGATGCCTATCGCTTCCTTAAAGCCTTTGAGAAAGATTGCGCCGAGCAGAGCGACCAGAGCCAGTGTGACGTAAATCGGATGAGCCAAAAAAGGCAGATGCTCGCGGACGAACGGATTCTCGATGACGTGCGCCGCGCCGTCCGCCGCAGAGAGCGTGATGGTGATAACGAAATCCGTGGCGACGAATCCCAGGAGGACGAGTACGAAGAGCTTGCCCTTCCAGCGCGAGAGCAGGCTTTCGAGCATTGAGATTGAGCCTTGACCGTGCGGGCTTTCCGCCGCGACGCGACTGTAAATCGGGAGCGCGCCGAGGAGCGTCAACAGCACGAGGACGAAGGTGGCGACCGGAGAGAGAGCGCCGGCGGCGAGGAAAGCGATGCCGGGTTGATAACCGAGCGTTGAGAAATAGTCAACGCCGGTCAGGCACATCACCTGCCACCACGGATGCTGATGATGCTGTCCGACCTGCTCATGAGGGCCTTCAACTTCTTTTACCCCCTGAAACAACCAACGCTTGAAATTGCTCTGTGTTTTCGGCTTCTGTATGGTAGCCATTGGCGACTCTTTTGGGAGACGAATGCAGGGCGGCGGCGTCCCCTAACCTCAAACGAAGTTTAGAAGTCTCTTGCTCAAAATCTTAATTCAGGGGATTGGCGAATCACACTCGCCTTCGGGCGTTATAGTAAGACGATTTCCGCGAAAGTCAACTAAATAGAGATAAAACAGTAGGGGCCGGGCTTGTCCCTGTCCGCCGCGCGAACGCGCGAATCAATTGATAATGATATTCAAGCTTGCAGGATTATGCATCTTGCAGCTCGTCCTCTTCGGATGATGCGAGCAGGGACAAGCCCTGCCCCTACAGATGTTCTTTGGCTTTAAAAATAAAGCGGGCGGGGGTCTCCCACAACCCCCACCCTAAGGCCACGTGTCCTCACCCCACGCGACCACTTCGCCCAACGGGGAGTCGGGCGCAAGCAGATTATGCACAACTTGCCTCAAACTTTCAACTGTAATTACGACGAAGAAAATTTGCCGGATTTACGACAGCAAACCTGCGCGGCTGCCCTTTTAATTGGATTTTTGAAGTTAAGGTTTAAGGAGTGAGCGAACCGGCGTTTGCATCCACCGTGAGGCCGCCGACGAGATACGCGACTTCGCCCGTCAAGGCTTGGACGCGCACGCTGTAATCGCCAGCCGGAGCGTTTTCGCTGACGGTTACATCAAAGCTGACGACCGACAGATTCGCGCCGAATTGTTGCTGCGCGAGGCTCGCTTGATTGACGCTCAGGTAGGGCGAAGTGATGCTGATGCCGCCCTCCGCAAGCTGTTTTAAGTTGAGGCCGTCGCCGCCAAGATAGATGGTGTAGATGCGTCCCGGCGCGAGCGGCACGGCGAGCGTGGAAAGCTGACCGTTGTAGCCGATGAAGGTCGGGTTAAGCTGCGCAAGCCTTTCCGAGAGCTGCGCATTGAGCCGCACATTGCGGTCGGCCTTGATGTTGACCTGACCCATTTCTTCCGTGCGAAATGAGCTTGGCTGGCTCGAAGCCAGTCCGGCGTAAGCTCCGCGCTGAGAGGCAATCTCGGACGCGAAGACGGGCCCGTCAAGAGCTTCAACTTTCAAATAATATGTGCCCGGCTGCAAATTCTCGATCTGATACGTTCCGTTTGAGAGCGTGACGCTACTGCCCGCGAGCCGTCCCGTCTGCGCCTCTTCAACCCACACGCTCGCGCCGAAAACCGGCGCGCCCGTGTGATAGCTGATCGCGCCCGTGACTGTGCCGCGCGCCGTCGCCAGCTCTGGACGCACGCCGTAGATGGCACGCACGCCCGCCAAATCGTCTTGCGAAAGCGAGCGCGCCGTAAAAGCCGGAAGACTGTAGATGCCGTTCTTGCCCTGTCGCGGCTGCATCGTCGCGCCGATGACGCTCGAATGCTCAAGCCCCAGAAGATGACCGATCTCGTGCATGAACGTCGCTTCGAGATCGTAAGTGCCGGGCGTGCCGTCAGTGGAAAATTGCTGGTACGGATTAAGCACGATGTCGGCTTCCGTGATGCTGCCGGATTTGGTGAAGAAGACGCGCGTGCGGCCACTCATCTCGCTCGCCGCGCCGACGAAGGGCGCGACGTTCTCCTGCGTCGCCGTGATGGTAATCAAAGAGATGCCGTCGCCGCTCGTGCCCGCCGCGCTGATGGATTGCTCTTTCGATGAAGTCTCGATGAACTCGATGTCCGCCGCCTCAGACCAGTTGGAGAGCGCGTGACGCAATGCGCCGACGACATCACTGCCCGCTTTGACATTCGCCGGAGGCGCGTAGAGTGAAGGAGAGAAGGAGAGGTTGATGGTGTGAGTCGGCCACTTGATCTGCGCTCTGCCTGACGAGTCCGTGAACTGCAAAGTGTACGGGCGCACGGGAGCCGCAGACCAGAACATCACGGCGATAAGCATGAGCACGGCGGACAGGCGACGCATCACATTCCTTCGAGAGAGCGGTTTGGCGCTGACTGACAGCAGCTTGGATGCAACTTCGGGACGAATGGTTCCGCTCGCATGCCTTGATGCGTGCGAACAGCTTGCGGCATCTTAACACAAAACAGGCGTCCGGAGTTCGGACTCTTCACAATCGCATGTCTTTTAACTTTAGCGACGCTTCTTGCTCGTGCGCGCTCCGAAAGTGGCTCTCGGCGCAGTTTTCGGCGCGGGCGGGGCGTCCGGGATGTTGCTGCCAATCGCCGCCGCGTCATCGCCAGCCGCGACTGGAGCAGTAGACCTCCGCGCGTCATGCAAATCGGCCATGGCGACGACGATGAGCAGCCACGTCACGGCCAAAGTCGCCAGCACGTACAAAAGCGCGATCTGTTCCCAGTACAGCAGGGCGACGACCACCGCCGTCGCGCCCAATATCCAGAGCCACGTCTTTTGACGACTGCTCAAGCCACTCTTCCTAGCCATTTCTTATCTCTCCTGAAAAATTTAGTGCCGTCATAAACGACACAATTTAGCACAGTGCGGGTCGGAAGCGCGAACGCGGATAACACTAATTGAGCACGCGTAAAGGGAGCGCGCCGGAGAGTTTTTCGTCTGTGATGATCTCCTGCGCGGCGGATTGCCATGTGCGGCGCGCGGGCGTCTGAGAGGCTTGCGGGACTTCTATGATGTCATAAGCTTTGAGCGGAATGTCCGGCTGCTTCTGCTTTTTGATGGCGTCGTAATCCGCTTTGATAATCTCCTGATCGGCGAGCTTCTCTGTGCGCCGGTAGATGCGAACTTCGCCGCCGCGCGCGTTGTTGCTGAGGCCGCCGACCGTGGCGATGGCGCGCGCGAGCGTCAACTGTTCGCGGTAGTTGATGCCCTGCGGAGAGACGACGCCGCCCGTGACGTAGACGGGTTCTGCGACCATCACGGTGACGATGTCTCCGGGATGTATCAAAGGGTTAGATTCCTCTTTGCCCGCCATGAGGTCTGTAATCTTAATCACGCGAATGGGGCTTTTCGTGTCCGGTTGTTCGCCCTCTTGCGGCTCCTGACAGGCGACGGGGACGGGGCTGAAGATTTGTATGTCGCCGCTCGCGCGGTCTGTCAATCCGCCTGAGATGAAAAGCAGCTCGTTGAGATGCGCGTCGCGTTGCAGCTCGAAACGTTGCGGCGTGCGGACTGCGCCGAAGAGGATCGCGGGACGGCTTGAACGCTCCACGATGCGCACGGTGACGGAAGGATTTTTGATAAGCTCTTCGTAAGCCTTAGCAATCTCTGCGGCAATCTCCTGCTCTGTGCGACAGAGCGCGGGCACAGGACTTTTGAGATACGGGAGCGCGGGAATCTCGCCCGCGCCCGTGACCTGCCCGCGCCAGCCAAGCTCAGGCCGCCGCGCGACCGCCACATCCAACGTGTCTCCGGCTTGAATTAAATAGGCTTTGACTTGCGGCGTCGCGTCAGGCGAAGGCGCGGGCGGCGTCGGAGTGGCTGTGGGTGCGGGAGACGGCGTGGCTGCGGGAGACGGCGTGGCTGCGGGTGTCGCTTGAGGCGCGGGCGTGGGAGAGCTTTGAGCTTCCTGAGCGTGCGTGGCCGGATAAAGGGCAAAGAGCAGACAAAGCAATACGACAATTCTCATGTTCGATTTATTTCCGGCAACCCGCGCTTGTATAAAATCAGAGACGAATATTGGATGGATGAAAGTTAAGCTATTGATGCTTGGCTCACTGTAAAATTCGGTTCTTGAAAAATCCGCTGATGTCGCCGAAGGCGACCGACATTATAGCGGAGGGTGTAACCCTCCGAGCTTGAACTCCACAGAGGCGACGCTGAAAGTGTCGCACATTCAAGCTGATTGTTCGTCACCTACGGCGACGAGACGACTTGGTTTATCTAAATCGTAGCGATGCTCGCTACGCTATAATGTTTATCATCTTCGATGACAAGAGAAGGGATTTCTATTTTCCAAACAGCTTCATAATTTTTTTGTGTCTTAAGCCAATGCGCTTCTCATTTTGACGCTTTGCTCTCGTGCGGCGTCGGTCTGTGGCCTCTCTTCCTTCTGCGAGACGAGACCGTCCAGGGCACGGCGAAGCCTGTGAAAAGAAGATTGCAGTCATCACAGAGCAATTCGTAGATGCCGAGCAGACGCAGGATGAACGGCGTCTTTTTGTAACCGCGACGGATACGCTTGCTTTTGCATTTGCGGCAACTCTGGCTAATCATTCCGGTTTTTCCTTCCCCTCTCCGGCTTCCGTCTCAGAAGCTTTGGCGGCGCGGCGCAGCTTCAAACGAGCGCGCAACAGTTCAATCTCGCGCGAGATGTGCTCAGCCGTTTCATGTCGCGCTTCTTCCGACATCTGTTCGCGCGAAAGATAAAAGAGCGCGTCACGATAACGGTCTATCGCGCGGCGATACTGGTTTTTGAAAGCGGCGCGTTCGGCCAGCTCGACCCAGTGTGCGACCTTGACGGAAGAGATGTACTCGCGGATTGCTGTGGCGGATTGATGCAGTTCCGCTTCGTCCGGATAAATTTTGAGCGCGGAGTCTACCACATCGAGCGCGCGCAAGGCCATCTCGATTTTGTCCGCGACGGTGACGCGACGCTGCGCTTCGAAGGTCAGCGCGCGCGAAGAGCCGGAAGCCCAGGTGAGCAGGTGATGCTTCTGCAAGTGGCGGACGCGATCCTGTCCCGCGCGCAAGGCCGCGAGGCTCTGCGAATTGACGCCCCTCGTGCGCAAGGCTTCTTCGGTGCTCGCCAGATAATCTTGGCACAGGTGATAAGTTTCGAGATGCAGGTTCGGGAGCGTGCCTGCGGCGTCCGCTTCGGCTGAATGTCTTTGCAGCTCGCGCAAGGCTGCGGCATGACGGCTCGTCGAACGGTTGCCGCCGCCGCCTGTTTGATGTCGCTGAGTGCGCGAGTCGCCGCTGAAAGATAGCCCGCGCCCGTCCTGTTCGAGAATGTAACGCGTCAGAGCGCGGCGCATGATGACTTCGCGCAACGCCACCGCGACCAGCATCACGACGCTCGCCGCCAACCCTGCGGGAACCCACGGAGCTTCAACGTCGCTCGTG
Organism: Pyrinomonadaceae bacterium; assembly: GCA_036403295.1. Taxonomy (GTDB): domain Bacteria; phylum Acidobacteriota; class Blastocatellia; order Pyrinomonadales; family Pyrinomonadaceae; genus JACMLC01. The sequence goes on along the minus strand of DASWRG010000148.1, from coordinate 21,947 downwards.
TGCAGCATCCACCACAAAGCGAAGAAGAGCGCAGCCGCCGTCGCGCCCGCCGTCGCCATGTAACCGTAGGTTGACGGGATACGACGGCGCGCGGCGTTCGGGGGCGTACGCGTGCTGGCGCGGAAAGCGCGACCTCTAGGCTCTGTGCGCAAAAGCGATCCCCTTTCGTGGCGGGAGACGCCCGGAGTCGGGCGGAATGCCCTAAATAGTCAACGTTTCCGCCGTATCTGTCAATCATTCGAGAGGGTTGAAGGTGAATTAGATTCACGAAAGAATCTCACGCAAAGGCGCAAAGGCGCAAAGGAAGAACACAAAGTTGTTGAGTGTTGATTATTCTTGGCGTGCTTTTCTTTGCGCTTTTGCGCCTTTGCGGGAAACTGTCTTTTTCTTCCTCACATTTGAAACTGACCCACCACCCACAGGCGAAGGCGACGTGTGACAACAAAGCCTTTCGTGCTTTATCTTCTCTTCAATCATTTATGAAGGGGAAGCTATGGACATCAATTTAGGCGGCAAGACGGCGTTGATCACGGGCGCGACTTCGGGCATCGGCAGAGCGACGGCCACGCTCTTTGCGGAGGCGGGCGCGCGTGTGGCTGCGGTCGGGCGGAGCGAAGATGCGCTCACGGAGTTGGCGGATGAGATTAAAGCGAAGGGCGGCGAGGCGCTAAAGGTTCGCGCGGATGTGACGGTTGATGCGGAGAGGATTGTGCGTGAGACGATTGACGGTTTCGGCGCGCTCGACGTGTTGGTCAATGCGGCGGGGCATTTGGCGAACGGCACGATTGAAGATACGACGCTCGCGGCGTGGGACGCGATGATGAATGTTAACCTGCGCGCCGTCTTCATGCTGATGCAGGAGGCCGCGCCGCATCTGGAAAAGACGCGCGGCAATATCGTCAACGTGTCGAGCGTGACGGGCTTGCGCTCGTTTCCGGGCGTGCTGGCTTATTGCGTCTCGAAGGCGGGCGTGGATCAGTTGACGCGTTGCAGTGCGCTTGAGCTGGCGGCGAAGGGAGTGCGCGTCAACGCGGTCAATCCCGGCGTCGTCGTCACAGAGATACACAAACGCGGCGGCATGGGCGATGAAGCTTATCAAGCATTTTTGGAGAGATCGAAAACGACGCACCCATTGGGACGCGTCGGTGAAGCCAGAGAAGTGGCCGAGCTGATTCTCTTCCTCGCCTCCGAACACGCCGCGTGGATTACGGGCGCGACCTATTCGATTGACGGCGGACGCGCCGACACGTGCGCTCGCTGAAAAATTTTACTCACCGCAGAGACGCGGAGACGCGGAGAGAAGATAAAGGGAAGATAAGAGGCAAACTCTTTAACTGCTCACAGCCAACTGCTAACCGCCTGCTGCTTTTCTCTCTGCGTCTCGGCGTCTCTGCGGTAAAAACATCTTTGCGGTCGTCAAATATTGCTAGAAGTCTTGACGCGAATATGGCTATACTTGGAAGCGGTCAACGACTTATCAGCTTTCTGGCGACGCTTCAAGTGTGAGCGTGCTCTCGCTCTCAAAGTTCAATCCATCAGAGGTCAGCAAGTTTAAGGGTTCTCGTCTGAGTTTTCGGAAGAGGCGGCGTAGCAGGAGGAGATTTCCGGGAATGAATTCAAGATGCAGCAGGTGCGGCACGCCGGTCATGGAGGGACAGCATGTGTGCCCGACCTGCGGCGCGCCTCTCGCGGATTTCGCCGGAGCGCAGCAGCAACAGTTTCAGCAACCGCAGCAGGTCGCGCCGACGATGATGTTTTCGCAGGCCGCCCCGACCATCGTTATCAGGCCGTCGAACAAAGTGAGCGCGATCAAAGTCATGCTCGGCGTCTTCGCGGGACTCGTCGCGCTCTTGCTCGGAACGGTCGTGCTCTATTTAATCGGCGTCGAGACGGGGCCGGTCGCGCTCCTTGCCGGACTGATTTTTGCGACGCTGCCCGTGCCCATCTACATCACACTGATTCTCTGGCTCGACCGTTACGAGGCAGAGCCTCTGTGGTTGCTCGCCCTCGTCTTTTTCTGGGGCGCGACGGTCGCGGTCTTTATCGCTTTCGTCCTTAACACGACGGGAGCTTACGCCGTCGCCATCACCGCCGGAAGGGAGGCGGCAGAGTTTTCCGGTCTCGCCATCTTTGCGCCCATCATCGAAGAATCCGCCAAAGGCATGGTTCTCTTCATCGTCTTCTTCTGGAAGAAGGACGAGTTTGACGGCATCCTCGACGGCATCGTGTACGCGGCGATGGTCGGCCTCGGCTTTGCGATGACCGAGAACATACAGTATTACGGCAGGGCGGCTCTGGAAGGCGGACTCATCGCGGAGCGCAACCTGTTTATTCTGCGCGGCGCGATAGCTCCCTTCTCGCATCCGCTCTTCACGAGCATGACGGGCATCGGCCTCGGCTGGGCGCGGCAGTCCAACAACAAGGCCATTAAAATTTTGATGCCGCTCATCGGTCTGGGCCTGGCGATGACGCTGCACTTTCTCTGGAATTTCACAGCCTACGTGCACGGGCTGCTCTGGATTCTCACTTATATCTTCGTCATGGTTCCGATTTTTATCACGGCGCTCGTCGTCGTCTTCTTCGCATGGAGACGCGAGGGGAGAATCGTGCGCGAATACCTGTTGCCGGATTTTCAGCGCGGCATGATGTCGCAGGACGAGTATAATCGTTTATGCACGGTGAGCGGGCGGATGGGCTTATCGTTTCGCGCCCTGCGCGGCGGCGGCATCGGCATCTGGCGCGCGCGGATGCGTTACAATCAGATGGCGAGCGAGCTGGCCTTTCATCGCAACCGCGTCTCGCGCGGGATTCATGAAGGAGAGCAGGAGGCGCGAGAGCGTGAGGCCGCTTATTTGCAGATGTTGCAAGATTTGCGCAACCGTCTGGGGCAGCACTGAACGGAAAGTTTTCAGGAAAAGAGGACGCGCCGGGCGCAAAAATAGCTTATACTGCGCGTCGTCCTCGCAAGCTTAAAAGCAGAACTAACCGAACCGATACGCGTGAAAATTCAACTCCTACCGAGCACGTTCGACGGCGCAGGCCGGGCTACACCCGAGCAACGCTTGACGTGTTTTCTGATAGACGACCGCGTCACGGTTGACGCCGGAAGCATCGCCCTCGCGCTCACGGACGAGCAGCGCGAATCAGTCCGCGACATCATCGTCACGCACCCGCACATGGATCACATCGCGAGCTTGCCGATCTTCATAGACGATCTCTTCGGCACGCTCAAAGAACCCGTCCGCGTGTATGCCACCGAAGAGGTCATCGACGCGCTTGAGCGCGATATTTTTAACTGGACTGTCTACCCGCGCTTTTCGGATTTGAAGAACGACTTTGGCCCCGTCATGAAGTACATGCCCTTCAAGCACGGCGAAGAATTCGAGGTCGCGCATCTGAAAGTGACAGCCGTTCCCGTCAATCACATCGTCCCGACGGTCGGGATGGTCGTCTCCGATTCCAAAACGATTGTCGCTTTCAGCTCGGACACTTATAAGACGGAGGAGTTCTGGCAACTCGTCAACCGCACGCCGCGCGTTGATGCCCTGATGATCGAAGCCTCTTTTCCGAACGACATGGGACAACTGGCCGAAGTCTCGCGCCACTTCACGCCGGAGACGCTGGCCGAAGAACTGCATAAGCTCAAGCACAACGGGCTGGATATTCTGACCGTTCACCTCAAGCCCGCTTACAGAGATAAGCTGGTCGAAGAACTCAACGCCCTCCAGATTCCCAGGCTTCGCATCATGGAGCCGGGACACACTTACGAGTGGTAAGAACGTCATTTCGACGTAAAGATTTCAACCAGCCTGCGCGAGCAGGCGAGAGAGTGTAGGAGACTACGGGAGCTTGATTATCAGCATCCGAAACCCAGCCTGCGTGAGCAGGCGAGAGAGTGTAGCCCCACGCGTCAGCGTGGGGGATAGAGCGAGGTTAGACATAGAGCCTGCGCGAGCAGGCGACAGATGATTGCTTTGCCTTTCATCTGTCGCCAGCTCACGCAGGCTCTTTAGAATCTGATGTGCCTCTGTCCCCATGCTCACGCATGGGGCTACACTCTGGCCGCCTGCTGGCGCAGGCTCTGTGAGTTTCGTCGCTAATGTTGAACTGACGTTATGAGTGGTAAAAAGAAGAAGGATGAAAAGCATGCTTTTCATCCTTCTTCTTTTCTCACTGTCTCTGCTTGATTATTCCTGACAGAACTCCTGTTTGACATCCTCGCTTGAGTTGGCGAGCAAGCCTTCCATGTGCTGTCGCGCTTTCCATGCGCCCGTGCGGGTTGCGGCTTCGATGCCTTGAGTCCAGACGCGGCGGGCTTCTTCCGTTTGATTCAAGTTGGTCAAGGCCGTGCCGAGCATTTGAAACGCCGCCGTGTAATCGGGATTGAGCGTGACGACGCGCCGCAGGGCGTCCGCCGCCTCTTGCCATCTTTCGAGCTTGACGAATTCGCTGGCGAGGCCGTACCAGATCATCGCGTCTGCGGGCTGTTGCCGCGTCATCTCTTGAAAAATTTCGATTCTCGATTGCATTCTTCGCCGCCTGCTTTCAAAGCTTCAAATCACCTGACCTGCTCGAACTCTTTCTCGTTATGCTCGCCCGAGAAATCGTGCAGGAGGACGCGACCGCTCGGCAACAATTCCTTGACGCGATAGACTCTTTCTGAGGCGTCGCGTCCGGGCATCAACTCGGCGCGAAAAATGACCTGCATGCCGGGACGCGCCCACACGTCGGCGGGCTTCTCGTCTCTTCTGATTTTGCCCCGGAAATTTTTCATCTTCATCAACACCGCTCCGGTCGCGCCGAGCGCGCCTAAAGCCAACGCCGTCATGCCCATCACACGCTTTGTGCGCTTCTTCATGTTTTCACTTCCCCGACTCGCGGTCATGATACGCTACGGACGCGCCCACTGACAAAAAGCAGGCGAACGGCGCGCGAGTTTCGCTCTCTGCCAAAACTTTCTCCAAACTCGCGCGCCGCGTGCGTGTTCAGGCTGTAAAAAATTCGCGTTCCCGCTCCTTGAAAATTCAGCAGAGCGGGTCGAGCTTATCCGTGATGATCGGCAGACCGCTCAAAGCTTTTTCGGCGTTCATCGGGGTAAAATGCGCCCACTCTTCCGGCACTTTATCTTCCGGGAAAATGGCTTCGACCGGACACTCCGGCACGCACGCGTCGCAGTCAATGCAAGTCTCCGGGTGGATTACCAGCATATCGTCATCCAGATGAAAAGCCTCTACGGGACACACCAGCGCGCAGTCCGTGTAACGACAATTCACGCAGGGTTCCGCCACGATATAGGTCATCTCTAACTCTCCTCCTCCGGCAGTCCGGGGGCGATAGCCCGCGCCGCCACAACTTAAAAATTTTAAGGACGCGTCTATATTAAACATGAATCCGCGAGTTTTGGAAGCCCATTTTCTTGCGCCGGCCAACGACCTCAGAGGGAGCGGAGCGGTTTTCCGAAAGCCGCCTCGCGCATCCGGCCAGATGCCGCCTCATGAAATGTCTTGCCTCAATCCGGCATAAATACTATAGGAAGCCATAGTCAGCGCGATCATCCTTCGCAACTCGATTGAACTGAAGGCCATGAGGTTTAAAATTGACCCGCGACTGAAATTTAAGATGGACAAAAAGGCTCATATCAGATATATAGTCACACACCTCGTTGCTAATCTATGCGGCGAAATGCTCTCAGGCAGAGCACGTATGGAACAACGGCGCAAGATGCAGACACTCTCTCTCTCTTTAGCACTTGCGCTTCCCAGTTCTCTTGGCGATCAAAGAGAGAACTTCATTGGCTTTACGCCACGTCCCAGAGGAGAAAGTAAAATGCTTAAAAAACTCTCACATGAAACGGGTGCGACTGTGAAAACGCCCCTTCTGGTCAAGCTTATTGTCATGGCATTGATGGTCGCGGCCACTGCGTGCGCCTCTTTTGCTCAGACACAATCAAACACCAACCTCAACACCGGCGCGGCCATCACAGCGATGGTCACAGATGCCAAAACGGCTGCAACGAGCAAGGTCGCGACTGCGACTGAGCCTGTGATTTCACCGGCCAACACGTCCCGTAAGCCTCTGGCGCAGGGCGCTAGCAGCAACAATCAAGCCTATGTCTTTCTGCGCGGCTACGTCTTCCATATTCACAGAACCCACGGCGACCCAGCCGTCATCAATTCAAATGCAGTGGGCAACATCAGCTCGATTGACAACTTCAAATACGGCACGGAAGGCGCGTTTAAGATTGAAGCTGGATGGAACGCGACCAATAACTGGGGCTTCCGCGCCAGCTACTTTTACACCAACCAGACGGCGACGGAGAATCGCACGGGAGCGGCGACGGCTCCGTTCATCCTCTCGCCCCGTCCGCTCAACGTGACGTTCACGGGGGCTGCGGCTCCCGGCACGGCGGCGACCTTCAACGAAAAGTTCCGCCTGAGCGTGATTGATGTGGAAGGCACGTACAAGTGGCATAGCACCACTAGCTCCGTTGTGCTCTCTGGGGGCGTGAGGATTGCGCCGAGCCGCCAGGTCTACAAGGCGAACGATATCTTTGTGACGACGGCGGAAAATGTGACCTACACGCAGAAGCGCACGGGCTGGGGGCCGACCGGCGCAATCGATGTGCGTCACAGGATCGGCGGCTCAAGCTTCTGGTGGACGGGCGCGGGACGTTTCGCCCTCCTCTTCGGTAAGAATAAAGAGACGGCCACTTATACCGCCGGAGCTTTTACGCAGACGGCGACGCGCCGTATAGGCCGGACGAATCCGGTCTGGGAAGGCGAGACCGGGCTGGAATGGAATCACACGTTCCCCAGCGGCAACGAGTTCTTCATTAACGGGAGCTTCATCATTCACGACTGGGTTAACATCGTCAACGTCATCCCGACGGCGGGCGTCGGCTCCTCTGCAACTGCCGCGTTCGACAACCCGACGGCTGCGCCGAGCAAAAAAGGCAGCATCATTTTCGTCGGCGGCTCATTCTCGCTCGGCTTCCGCTTTTAAGCTGAAGAGATAAGCAAAAGAGGCCACAGATTTTCGCGGATGCACGTGGATTAAGAAATTATTTTATCTCTTATCCGCTCGCATCCGCGAAAATCTGTGGCTCTTCTTATTCCGGCTCAGCTTCTTGATGCCACGTCTGCACGGGGACGCCGGTTGAGAAGTCGTAAAAGTGCAGGTCGCTTTGCGTGAGCATTTTTGTGATGAGGATGATCTGTCCCGTGTGCATCGAAAAATGTTCGACGGCGTGAAAGACAGCTTCGAGCACGGACACGTCGCACTCCTGAATCCGTCGCCGCTCAAGCAACCGCGCGGCATCAACCCGCGCGAGAACAGCATCAGCTTCATCAATCGTCCGCCTCACACGCTCTAACAACTCCGCGCGTCCGAGTCCCTCATGCGCGTCAAACTCCGCTTGCCGCGCGCGCGCATCCGGCTCAGAGCCGACGCCGCTCACAATCCATTGCCGCGCGTTGCCCGCGAGATGCAAGAGCAGGTTGCCGATGCTATTCGACCGTGCGTCCGCGCGCCACCACACTTCATCGTCGCTCAATTTTTCGAGACAGCGTTCGAGCTTTGGCAGATAATCCGACTTGAGCAGCAAGCGCGTGTGCGCAATAAAAGCTTCTCCGGCGTCCGTCATGACAGGCTTCTCTCCGTGCGAGGTTGATTTTAATTTCGGTTCATGAATTATGAAGGCGAGACTTTTCTTTTATTCCTCAGTCTCTTCCACACGCCGCTTGTGTTTGACCTTGCGCTGTGACGGGTGCGCCTTCTCTTCCGGTTTGGCTTGGCCGAGCGGGTGGCCGGGCGGCGCGAGCGGTTTGCGTATCGCGTCAAAAACCGGACGCTCATCCTTTTGAGCGCGCTTCTCGTTCTTCTTCATGGCTTTTCCTCGCGCGTGCGATGCTATGCTCACACCGAAGCGGCTGTCAATGATTTGTAAAAAATTCTCGCGGAGAGAAAAAGAAGAAGGGCTGTCAAAATCTTGACAGCCCTTCTTCCGATTCGCGCTCTATCTGATTCACAGAGAGCCTTAAAAGGTGTAACGGTTTTCAGATGCGGCTCGGCTGCGGCGGCTCAGGAAAGAGACTCTTGATCGCCTGCTTGGTTTCCGTGCGACGCTTCTGCTGAAACTCGTTGACCCAGTTGGAGACAGTCGTGACCATGTCGCGCGCGGTCTCCTGCGCCGAACGTTTGTTGTTGGTTGCGCTTTCGGCAACATTTTCCTGACGGTTGCGCTCGTCGCGCTTGATTACTTTGATCGGGGTTTTTTTCTGCATGATGACCTACTTTTTCTGTCCGTTTATGAATTCGTATAAAGTTTCTGACGATTTAGACTCTTAAACGCTTTTCCCGCGTCGGAGTTCAATTTTTTTGTCTGCTCGCGGCCTGTGCCCGGCCTCGACGGCAAGCTTACTTGCAAACTCAATGCCATCCACCATCTGACGAGAGAAAACGCGCGCTTTGCTGATTTTGAAGAGCCTGCCCGCGCCGCGCGCCGCGTTTCACTGTGGCAACATTGCGTACATGGGCGAATGCGTGTGTATCGTTTCAACGCCGCACGACTCACGCACCTCACACCATATAATTCCACGATGAGACCGGATTATTCCCTTTGCGTGAAAATTAAATCTCACGCAAAGGCGCAAAGAAGAGAAAAGCTTTGTCTCATACTTTTGACTTTGCAGAATGCCAAAGCCGCGACGCGCGGCGTGCGCTTTGCCAAGCCGGAAGCGTCAAAATCTGCTCATCAGAAATTCCGCGCGCCGCGCTCTCATGCCTCTAAGCTATTCACAGACAAGACCATCCGCGTTTCCCTCAAACCGCTTTTGAGTTTCCTACGGCGTTGGCACATGCGTTGCCCTTTCGCCTGTCGCCATGCGTTTGAGCGAAACCATCACGATCTATCTGGCAGCCGGAGCGCCCTTCGCCGTCAGCTATTTTCTGCACGCGCGAACGGGCGCAGACCGCGCGCATCTGATGCTCAAAACAATCGCGGCGGGACTGCTCTGGCCGCTCGCCGCTTTGCGGATTTTGCTCGCGCGGCCAACGTCGAAACCGGCGGCGGAAAGCGGCTCGCACAGGCGCGAAGAGAAAATAGAAGAGGCCAAGCGGAGGCTGCTCGCCGCGTTGCATGCGGTCAGCGAGATGGCTGCGCCCGTCGTCGCGTGCGAAAAGTTGGAACGCGCGGCGTGCGTGCTTCGTGACAGTGTCGAAAGATACGTCGGGCTGGCTCATGCAGCCGAAGAGTCTGAGATGGACGCAGAGCCGAATGAGAGCGAGCTTGAACTGTTTCGTCTCGCCGGACGCAAGGGCGACGATCTCTCGCTCGCCGGAAGATGCGCGCATCGCCGCAACGTCGCGCGTTTAAGAGAACATCGCACGCGCGCACGCACGGATTTTTTGCACGCTCTTGCAGACCTCGGCGAGGCGGCGGCGGTCGAACGCCCGCAGGCTGCAAATGCTGCGGAGGCCGGTCGTCGGATGAGCTTGGCCGTCTTGAAACTTTACGGCTACACGGTCGAGCTGTTCTCGCTTCTTGAAGATGCTGATGCGGCGATGCGTGCCGCGCAATTGCTGAATCAGGAATGTGCACGGCTGCGGCGGTTGCAGCCCTCTGAGGCGCGCGACGCATCAGAGCAACAGACAGGAGAAGAGTTATGCGCAGCACACACATCTCGCCCGCCCCTCGCGCCGTTGTCAAACAGGACGACACTGGCGCAAGGCTGAACTGGCTGCTCCGTGCGAACGCTCTCGAAGCCGAGCGGGCGCGCCTCTTTCGCTTCGCAGGTGAAGAGGAAGAGATGCTCTTGATGCGCCGTCCGATCTCTGTCGAAAAAGCTTACGCCTCGTTCGGCCTGCTGCTCGGCTCGCTACCGCCCGCAGCCATCTTCGCGCGCCTGCTCGGTTATGGAATTGACGGCGGCTCGCTGCACATGGTCGCAGCCGACGGCGCGATCCTCTTTCTGTGCATCGTGATGAACGTCATCTGCTGTCTGGTCGGCTACGCGATGGGCGCGGGACTCGCACGCCCCGCGCTCAAGCTCGAACATCAGTCGTGGATTAAGATGTTCTTGCTGATGCCGCTCATCGGCGCGGCGTGGGGCGGCGTCGCGGGACTGGCGGGCGGCTTCTTCTTTTTCGGCATCGGCGCGCTGTTCGGCGCGGCCTATGCGATTCCCATCGGGGCGGTCGCCTTTCTGCTCTTCGCCATTGTTCATCGCCTGCTTGAGCGCGGTGGTATGATTGAGACGCGCCATTTCCTGCCGCTCGCGTGCGGCATCACGGCCATCATCAGCGCGCTCGTCTTGGGAATGTGAAAGGCAGTGGGCAGCAGGCAGTTGGCAGTTGACAGTAGAAGCGTGAGAGCGCGGTACAATGTAATGTCGAAATTTGACAGCTTGATTAGCTTCAACCCTCTGCCACCTGCCAACTGCCAACTGCCTGCTGCCCACTCTCGTTTATGCTTCTAGCTCTCCTGCTCTTCTCGTTGCTGTTGCTCGTGCTGCTCGGCTTTTACGTCTTCGTCGCCGCGCCGCGCAGTCGCACGCACCAGATGTTCGCAGCCTTCGTCGCGTGCTTCGCGCTCTGGACGATCAAGGACATTATCCTGTGGGGATTTTACGCGCGCGACGGGTCGGCTGCGTGGTGGGTGAGCGCGAGTTTCGTCATCTCGCTGCTGCTCCAATATTCCTTAGTCGTCTTCGCGTGGGTCTTTCCGGAAAACGAGCCTGTGCCGTTCGGGCGCGCGGCGGTCATCTTCGCGCCGGGACTCGTGTTGATTCCAGCCGCCGTTCTGGGCTTGATGTGGGAAGACGCGGGCTTCGTCGCCGGACGTTTTGAGATTCGACTGACGCCGCTCGCCTATGTCTTCGTGCTCTACGTGTACGGCCTGTTCGCTTACGGCTTCACGCTGCTCTACAAAAAATATCGCCGCTCGCGCGGCAGCCTGCAAGGACAACAGACGGGAGCGATTCTTTGGGCGCTGGTCATCACGGGCGCGCTCAAAACTTTCGCCAACATCGCGCTGCCGCTCTTCGGCATTTACACGTTACTGAAAATCAGCTCGCTCTTCGTCCTGCCCGGCGTCTTCATTTACGCTTACGCGATTTCAAGCTTCAGGCTCTTCTCGTTTCAATCCGCCCTGGATCAATTTCGTCTCTTCCCGCTCGCTTACAAGGTCGCGCTCTCAATCGCGGTGGTCGCCATCTCAAGCTTTCTGCTCTTTCAAGTCCCTATCGTCTGGTGGAGCTTCGGCGGGACGCCGGACGGCTGGCGACGCTATCTGGTCTTCAGCGTCATCACGGCTTTAGTCCCAAATCTTGTGCTCGTCGCGCTCATCGTACGCAGCATCTCGCGTCCCGTGCGTCGTTTGACCGAGGCGGCGGTCGCGGTCGCGGGCGGAGCTTACGGCGCACAGGTAGAGCTTCAGAGCAACGACGAGATGGGCTTGCTCGCCGCGTCGTTTAATGAGATGAGCCGCAAAATGGCCGCAGACATAGAGAGCCTGCGACAGCTTAACGAGCAACTGATTCGCACGGAAAAGCTCGCCGCCGCCGGAACTCTGGCCGCAGGCGTCGCGCACGAAGTCAACAATCCGTTAGCTTCCATCTCATCACTGATTCAGATTTTGCAGACGCGGCACGCTTCGGAGGCAGAGACGAGCGAGATGCTGCGTCTTATCCAGACGCAGATCGCGCGCATCACAGGAGTCACGCGCGACATGATGGAATTTGCGCGTGCGCGCCCGCCCGCACGCGCCGAACAGGACATCAATCGTCTGGTTGACGCGAGCATTCGTCTCGCAAGTTTCGACAAAGCTTTTCGCCGCCTGCATCTCACCACAGCGCATGACGAGGACGCGCCGCGCGTCTACGCAGACGCAGATCAATTGCAGCAGGTCTTTCTCAATCTACTTTTGAACGCGCGCGACGCGATGCCCGAAGGCGGCGACCTGCGCGTTCGCACGAGCTATGATGCGAAGGCCGGAGAAATTACGGTGGAAGTCGCGGACACGGGCACGGGCATCGCGCCCGAACATCGCGCGCATATCTTCGATCCGTTCTTTACCACCAAGCCTGCGGGAAAAGGGACTGGCCTCGGCCTCGCGGTCTGCTACGGCATCGTCACGGCGCACGACGGGCGCATAGAGGTCGAGCAACACGACGGGCGCGGCACGCGCGTGCGCGTCATGTTGCCGGTTCATTCCGCAGGCAAATGAGTTTAAAATGAGAAAAAGAATTTCACGCAAAGGCGCAAAGAAAAGCATTCAAGCTCAAGTATGACTCAACACCTTTGCGCCTTTGCGCCTTTGCGTGAAAAATTTCGTTGATTTTGCTTTCATGTGATTTAATTCGATAGACTCTTATGAACACCAAACCGCTGATCCTGATTGCAGAAGACGAAGAGCTGATGCGCGCTATCTTGACGCGCCTGTTGGAAGAGGCAGGTTATCGCGTCTCGTCTGCGGCCAACGCCGAAGCCGCGCTTGAGATGTTCGCGGCAGAGGATGTCGCCGTCACGCTCACTGACATACGGATGGGCGAGATGGACGGACTCGCGCTTCTCGACCACATTAAAAATATTGACAGCGAAGCTCTGGTCATTGTGATGACCGCTTATTCATCCGTTGACTCGGCCATCGCGGCCTTGCGCAAAGGGGCCTACGATTACATCACGAAGCCTTTCGTCAACGAAGACCTCCTGCAATCGGTCAAGAACGCGATTCGTCAGAGAGAATTGTTCAGCGAGAACCGCGCCCTGCGCCGCGAGCTTGATCGGCGTTACAGCTTTTCGGAAATCATCGGAACATCGGAAGCCCTGCAAGCCGTCTTTCGTCTCGTCGAAAAAGTTGCGAGCACGAACACTAACATTCTCATCGAAGGCGAGTCGGGCACGGGCAAAGAGCTCATCGCGCGAGCCATACATCACAACAGCCCGCGCGCGCCTCGCCCCTTCGTCGCCGTCAACTGCGGCGCGCTGCCCGAATCCCTGTTGGAAAGCGAACTCTTCGGTCACACGAAGGGCGCGTTCACTGGAGCGATTGCCAACAAGGCCGGACTGTTTCGCTCTGCCGAAGGCGGGACGGTTTTTTTGGATGAGGTCGGAGAGATTTCCGCCGCGATGCAGGTACGACTCCTGCGCGCTTTGCAGGAGCATGAAGTCGTGCCGGTCGGCTCAAGCGCGCCCGTCAGCTTTGACGCGCGCATTATCTGCGCGACGAACCGCGATCTGGAAAAGGAAGTCGCCGAAGGCCGCTTTCGTGAAGACCTCTTTTATCGTCTCAACGTGATAGAGGTTCACCTGCCGCCCTTGCGCGAGCGACGCGAAGACATCCCTTTGCTCGCGCGCCACTTCATCGCAAGGACTGCGCGCGAGCAGGGGCGCGACGAGAAAGCGATTGAACCGGAGGCGCTGTCCGCGCTGCTCAACTACGCCTGGCCGGGCAACGTGCGCGAATTGCAGAACGCCATCGAGCGCGCCTTCACTCTGAGCGGCGAAACGATTGACCTCGACAGCCTGCCGCCGCGCGCGCGCGACGCGGCCAGCCCCGTCCCCATGCGCGACCCTGACGGCCTCCGCCCCACGCTCGAAGAGATCGAGCGCAGGCATATCTTTGAAACCCTCGCGGCAGTCAATCAGGACAAAGCGCGCGCCGCCAACATTCTCGGCATAGACCTCTCGACGCTCTATCGAAAGCTGAAACGCTACGACGCTGTCTGAGGGCGCGGGTAAAAAGAAGCTCACGCAAAGGCGCTGGTGGCGCAAAGAAGAAGCACGCAAGGAGCAAGCAGCACTCAACAACTTTGCGTGCTTCCTTTGCGCCTTTGCGCCTTTGCGTGAAACTGCTTTTCTCTTCACTGATTTTTGAAAATGACCTACTATCGCCACTTCAATTACATTGACATGGCACGACAATAAAACTATCGTGCCTCCGCTCTTTCGTGTTTGCGCTCACAGCAATTCTTTCCCTTGAAAGGAAACACATCATGTCCTCCTCAGACCCGATTCTCGATCAGCTCAGGGTCAAGCTCAAGAATGTGACGGTCACTGACAAGACGCTGCTTGACGACAAGACTCCGCCCGATGTCATCGTCACGAATGAGCCGCGCACGCCCGTCGTAGACCCGACGATGGGGATTCCCGTCACGAGCAATGCGCAAGGGACGCCGCTTCATCGTTTGGTGACGATTGGCGATTCGTTGACGCATGGCTTCCAGAGCGGAGCGATTTTCAACACGCATATTTCGTATCCGGCGATCATCGCTTATGAAATGGGCTGGCTCGATCAATTTCGCCGCCCGTCTTACAGAGGCTTCGGGGGACTGCCGCTCAACATAGAGTTTTTGCTGCGCGATCTCGAAGATCGTTACGGCTCAAGGGTTGATTGGTGGGAGGCGGCGTTGGCAGCCTTTCGCGTGCGTCATTACATGGGCGAGATAGAGGATTGGTGGGAGCGCGGCCCCGGCAATAGCTTCCCGAACTTGAAAGGCATCAATCACAATCTGGCGGTTTACGGGTGGGACTTGCGCGATGCGTTGTCGCGCGATGCAGACCTTTGTCACAAGGAGATTCCAAAGCCTAAAGACCAGTTCCTCAAGCAGATTGTCGAGAACGCCAACCAGCGCGCCGCGATTTATGTGCTGGAATCCGCACGCAACTCGGCTGGCCTCGCTCTGACTCCGTTTCAAGCTGCCGCCGCGCTCGCGGATGAAGGCGAGATTGAGACTCTCATCGTGCTGCTCGGCGCGAATAATGCGCTCGGCAGCGTCGTCAATCTCAAAGTCGCATGGAGCGGCGACGGCTACGATGATTTACAGAAGAAGCAGGCATATACTGTCTGGCGTCCCATACACTTCAAAGCCGAGCTTGATAAGGTGGTGGCCGAAGTCGAAAAGATACGCGCGCGTCATGTCATCTGGGGCACTGTGCCGCACGTCACGATTGCTCCCATCGCGCGGGGCGTGACGAAAAACAAGATTTCCGTTGGCTCTCGTTACTTCCCCTTTTACACGCGCCCGTGGATCGCTGACGGCGACTTTGATGCTAAAGATGATCCGAACATTACTTCGCAGCAAGCGCGCGCGATTGATAGCGCGATTGACCAGTACAATTATTATCTTGAAAACGCAGTCAGCACGGCGCGTCACAAGGGGCTTGATTGGTATTTGCTCGATGTCGCCGGAATGCTTGATCGTCTTGCCTCTCGTCGTTATATAGATGATCTGGCGGCGAGGCCGTCCTGGTGGAGTAAGTATCAACTGCCGCCGGAGCTGATGATGCTGAATCCAGTGCCGGATTCAAAATTCTTCGTCTCGGACAAGTCCGGGCGGATTGCGGGCGGACTTTTTTCTCTCGACGGAGTTCATCCGACAACCGTTTGTTACGGGTTGCTCGCGCAAGAGTTCATCAATATCATGCAGCGCGCGGGTGTCAGATTTTATCTGGGAGACGGTAAAACCGTGCGAAGCAGCCCGGTGAAAGTTGATTTTACCCGTCTGATTAAATCAGACACGTTAATCTCCGACCCGCCCAAGTCTATCAAGTCCGACCTCAAATTGCTGGGCTGGGCGGATGAGAAAATAGACTTTATCCGTCGCATGCTGCGCCGGGGTGTTTAGAGGCCGTTGCAAAACTCAAAGCGGCTGAATGCTTCAACTCTTTTGCGCCTTCGGTCTTAACTTTGCGCCACCAGCGCGAACCGCCAACGTTTCACGCTGGTGGCGCAAACAAGGGAAGACTCAAGGCGCAACGGGTTGAGTCTTTTGAAATATGCTCTGAGGGAATTTGAAGATGGAAAACAGACAAAACAAACAGATACTTCTCGCCAGTCGTCCGGCGGGGATGCCGACGGCGGACAATTTCAAGCTCGTCGATGCAGAAATTCCGCAGCCCACGGATGGAGAGGTGTTGATACGCACACTCTATCTCTCCGTTGACCCGTACATGCGCGGGCGCATGAGCGACCGAAGGTCTTACGTCGCGCCCTTTGCTGTGGGCGAAGTCATCACGGGCGGCGTCATCGGCGAAGTCGTCGAATCTCGTGCGGAAAATTTCAAGCCGGGCGACATCGTGACGGGGATGCTCGGCTGGCAGCTTTACTCCATCGCGCGCGGGGATGGCGCGGACATCGGCTCGATCAGAAAAATTGACCCGCGACTCGCTCCCGTGACGACGGCTTTGGGCGTGCTGGGCATGCCGGGGCTGACGGCCTATTTCGGTCTGCTCGACATCGGGCAGCCGCGCGAAGGGGAAACGGTCATCGTCTCAGGCGCGGCGGGCGCGGTCGGCACGGTGGTTTGCCAGCTCGCCAAAATCAACGGCTGCCGCGTCGTCGGCATCTCCGGGTCGGATGAGAAGAACGACTATTTGAGAGCTGAACTCGGCGTTGATGCGACGATAAATTATAAGAGCGCGGGCGACATTCATGCGGCTCTGAAAGAGGCTTGCCCGGACGGCGTTGATGTCTATTTCGACAATGTCGGCGGCGAGATTTCCGACGCCGTGATGATGCGCCTCAAGCACGGCGCGCGAATTATCATCTGCGGCCAAATCTCGCTTTACAATTTGGCGGTGCCGGACGTGGGGCTGCGCGCGCAAGTATTTCTGCTCGTCAGCAGCGCATTGATGAAGGGCTTTATCGTCACAGACTACGCGAGCCGCTTTGCCGAAGGCGTGATGCAGTTAGGCAGCCTGCTCGCGCAAGGCAAGCTCAAATACCCGGAGCACATCGTCGAAGGATTTGAAAATACGCCGCAGGCTTTCCTTGGCTTGTTCACGGGCGATAATTTGGGCAAACAGCTTGTCAAAGTGGCTGACTAAAGACAAAGAGTTCAAGGTTCAAAGTTCAAGGTTCAAGGTGAAGACATATAGTTTGTCTTTCAAGCTTGAACCTTGAACTTTGAACCTTGAAGCCTTGAGGCTTGAGCTAAAACTTGTTGACATTTAGCTGACGAGAGGAATAAGGTGTGGCTCGCTTGCTTCTCTGTTTTTTTCCTGCTGACGTGAGACCTCGACTCATCGTTGGCCTCGCTAACCACCAAAAGGAGAGACTTCCCAATGCCAACAACCAAAGCTAGAAAGAGCACGAAGAAAGCCGCCAAGAAGGGCGCGAGTAAAGCGCGCGCCAGTACGGGTGCGGCGGCGGCAAGACCGAAGATGAGCGCTGAGACCAAAAAGCAACTCGCCAAAGGCCGCAAGCTGACTGTTCAGGTGAAGCGACAGGCGGACTTTGATACGCTGGTGCGAGAGCTTAAACGCAGACTCGTGATTGATCCCGGAATCGTCGTAGGTAATCCGAGGGGCTGCTTCCCATGTCATTCCGGCCTCGACTTTATCGTCATCGGCGAGGAAGTTATCAATCCGGGTTAGGCTTGAGAAAAGTCTGGAGCAGCATAGTTTCACCATAAGAGGACACGGAGGAGCGCAGAGCAGAAGAAAGAGAAGCATGTCTTTCATGTAAACCTCTGTGTTCCTCTTGTGTCCTCTGTGGTTAAGCTTCCTTCCGTTATGAGCAACACTCCGCTCGTCCCAAAACTCGGCATCGGTCTGGCCTATCAATCAGCCTTGCGCCCGTTCATCGAAGAGGAAAGAGAGCGTTTTGATTTTCTCGAAGTCGTGCCCGATATTCTGTGGAGCAATCTGGGGCGCGGCCACAGCCCGCAATACGTGGATGATGCCGAAGGCGCGGATTTTATGCGAAGGATGCGCGCAGAAATGTTCATTGTCCCTCACAGCATCGGCCTCTCAATCGGCAGCTCATACTCTTTCGAGCGCAATCATCTCACGCAGATAAAAAGCTGGCACGAGTGGCTCAAATTCCCCTGGCACAGCGACCATCTGTCTTACAACCTTGCAGAGCATGCTGACGGAGAGATGAACGTCGGCGTCACGCTCCCAATGCCGCACGACGCGGAGACGCTCGACCTGCTCGCGCCGCGAATACATGAAGTGCGCGCGTCCTTGCCCGTGCCCTTTCTGCTTGAGAACAATGTTTACTATTTCAACTTTGCCGATGAAGAGATGACGGAGGCGCGTTTTCTGAATCGCCTGTGCGAGCTGAGCGGCTGCTATCTGCTCCTGGACCTGCACAATCTGTATACGAACTGCCGCAATCATGAAGGCGACGCATACGAGTTTCTGTCAGAGCTGAATCTGGACAGAGTGCTTGAGATTCACGTCGCCGGTGGCATGGAGTATGGCGGAGTTTATCTGGACGCGCATTCGGACACGAGTCCTCAAGCAGTGTGGGAGCTGCTCGATTACGTCCTGCCGCAATGCGCGAATCTCGGCGGCGTCGTCTTCGAGTTGGTCGGCTCCTGGTATCAGGAGGTCGGGCGCGAGCGATTGTCTGTACAGCTCGCGCGGATGAAAGAGCTGTGGCTGCGCCATCAGCCCGCGCCGCTCAGGGAGGCCGTCGCGTGAGCCAGCGTTGCTTTCAAACAGCCATGGCGCGGCTGGTCGTGGACGCAAAGTTTCGTGACCGCGTGCGGGCGGGCGGGGATGATGCGCTCGAAGGTGAACTGACCGCGCTTGAGCGAAAGCGGCTGACGGCGATTGCGGCGACGCGCGGACTCGATGCCACGAGCACGCTCTACAGAGGCTTTCGCCTGAGCAAGCTTTACGCGACGCTGCCCTTGACCTGTGCGCTGCTCGGCAAGCGTCGGCTGGCGCGCGAGGTCAGGCTCTACTGGGCTGCGCGCGTTTCGGTCAGCCTCTATTTTTTCGAGGAGGCATTCGGTTTCTGCGACCATCTCGAAGAGCGTTTGCAGTCCGGCCTGCGCGTCGCTTATCTCGATGAAGTCCTGGCCTACGAGCGCGCGACGCTTGAGCTGCAACGCCCGCGCAACCGCGAGGATGCTCCGGCTTCTCAACGCGTCGAGTTTGAACACGATCCCGAAATCCTGCTCAACTGTCTCTCACGCGGGCAGAGGCCGCGCGCCATTCCAGTTCTCAATTGCACGCTCTTCGGCGAATTGGATGAAGACGATAAAGTGCAATGGCATTTCCTCGCGGATAAAGCGAAAACGTCTCACGCAAAGGCGCGAAGGCGCAAAGAAAAACAAGTTAGCAGCAAGCAGCATTTAACTCCTTAGCGTTCTTCCTTTGCGCCTTTGCGCGAAATTAATTCTTAACGAAACTCTCAACCCTCAAATCTCTTCCATCCGTGCTCACCGAAACAGTCCCGCGCTCTCCGGTCGTCAAAACTTCCGCGCCGCTCGTGCGCCAGCGTTCGACGACCGATTTGTCAGGATGACCATAAATCGAAGTCAGGCCGACTGAAATAATAGCGAGTGACGGGCGCGTCGCCGCGACAAAATTTTCGGTCGAAGAAGTTTTGCTTCCGTGATGCGCGACCTTGACGACAGCTGCCCGTAAATCTTCGGACGCGCGTGTGAGGGCGGCTTCCGCTCCGTTTTCAATATCGCCGGTCAAAAGGTAAACCTGCTCGCCGTAACTCAGGCGCAGGACTATCGAATCATTGTTGCCGGACGGAGCATTGGCGTTATCAACTGCGGGAGGCCAGAGCACGTCGAGCGTGACCGCGCCGAAACGCAAGCGGTCGCCGCGCGCGATGAGTTGCACGGGCACATGTGCGCTTTGCAGCGTCGCCGCAAAGTGTGTGTACTCTGCATCCTTGTTCGGCTCGCGCGCGACGAGCGCGCCGCGCACACTGAAATTTCGCGCGACATCATTCAGCCCGTCCATGTGATCCGCGTCCGCGTGCGTCGCCAGAATATAATCAACTCCCGACAGCCCGCGCCACCACAAATATTCCGAGACGACCGCCTCGCCTATGCTTCGCTTATCACGCTCGAACGCTTCAATAGCTTCCTCTTCATCCTCTTTTGGATTGAAGCCCGGACGCCCGCCTCCGTCAATCAACAGCGTCGCGCCGTCCGGCATCGTCACGAGCGCGGCGTCGCCCTGTCCCACGTCCAGAAAATCCACATGCAATCTGCCGTCCGGCCTGCCCGTGCTCGTTGGATGCGCGACGACTAAGTAAAACATGAAGACAAATGACAGAGCCGCCGCTTTTGTCATCACAGGCGAGAGGAAAACTTTGCGCTCTTCGCTGGCAGAAGAACGAAGCGGCGTCCAACGCGCGAGCGCGTGCGTCAGGAACGCGAGCGGCAGATAGTACAAGTCATAAATGATTGCAGCGCGTCCGGCGTATTCGGGCAGGCGGACTGATGCCAGCCGCAGGCTCGTGAACGGATCGACGCTATGAACCATCAACCGGCTCAAGCTTTCCGCCAACGCAAACAGAGGCGCGGCCATCGTGTTGCTTAGCTGTGAGATGAGCAAAGCGAAGAGCGCGCAGAGCGAGAGCAGAGCCATCAACACGCCGACGACGATGTTCAGGAGAATCGAGGAGAGCGAGAGGCGATGAAAGTAAAGAATCAGCAGAGGCAACAGCACGAGCTGCACCGTCGCGGAAACGATGACGACGCTGACAGCATAACGCAGTAAGCTTTGTAGATGCAGCCGCTCCAAACGCGCGGCCACCGGCGTCTTGAAAAGCCTGCAATGCCAGGCCGAACGCTTTATCTCTTGACGCCATTCGCGCTCGCTCCAGTACAGCGTCTCTCCCAAAGTTCGCCACCAACGCGCGCACACTGGCGGCTGCGGCGTCTCGTGCGTCGGACGCCACGCGCCTGCCTCTTGTAAGCGTCTGAGGAGCGGCCACGCAATAGCGACAATCGCCAGCACTGAAAGAAAAGTTAATTGAAAAGACGGATTGAATAATTCCGACGGTCGCCAGATGAGTAGCGCGAGACACGCTCCGCCGAGAGCGTTGAGCGAACTCGCGCGACGATGCAGGACGGGCGCAAGCGCGACGACCGTGAACATTAAAGCCGCGCGCACGACGGATGAAGCAGCCCCGACCGCGAGCGCGTAAGCCCAGAGCACAAAGACCGTGACCGCGAATTGCAACGCTCGCCTGCGCGTGATGCGCCGCATGATGAAGAGTGCGATGAGACCTAAGAAGCTGATGTGCAGGCCGCTGATAACGAGGACGTGAAACGTCCCGCCCTCACGAAATCTTTCCGCCGTCGAGCGCGAAAGATAATAACGATTGCCCAGCAGCGCGGCATCCAAAACTCCCGCCGTCTCTTCCGAAAATCTCTCTTCAATCGAGACGAGCAATTGTTGTCGCCATGCGTAAAGCCACGCGAGCGGAAGAAAGACTCGCTCGTCATCAAGCCGCTCGACGAGCAGAGGGCTTTTGATTGCTCCGCTCGCATCAAACCCTTGCTGCTCCAAATATTCCGTGAAGGATGAGACGCCGGGGTTGCGAAAACTCTCAGTACGATTGAGCGCAGTCATCACACTCACTCGCGCGCCGTAACGCAATTCGAGCGCGTCATACTCCGCGCGCGTCGCCCGCACGCGCGCGGGCGCAAAGAGCTGGACGATGCCGGACGCGCTCCGCTCCTTATCTTTGATTCTGATTTTTTCTACAGAGAGCGAGAGATAAATCCCGTCGGGCGCGGATTCCGGCGCGCTCTCAAGCACGCCCACGACCTCCACCGGCTCGCCCGAACTGATGACGCCCTCGTCATAAAACCTACGCACACGATCCCGCCTCACGCTGCCACGCTCGATGGCGGCGAGCGACGCGCCCGCGCCAAAAAACGCGAGCGCGAGCAGCAGAGTTGCGCTGCCCTGCTTTCCTTTCAAATAAAACAGAATAACGCACAGCGCACACAGCGCGCCGCATGAAAAGAAAAGCGTCAATGATGAAGTGAGAGCATGCGCGCAGATGATGCCGAGCGCGAAAGACACAGCGAGAGCCGCGAGCGGAGAGGTTGCGAGGGGCGTTCGGTGTTCATCCGAAAAATTATTCGCCATCAAAGTCACGCCCGCAGCCGGACGTTTCACTCATTCAAGATCACAGTGTGTTCATTATCAACGACTTTCATTGATTATCAAGAACTTTC
>DASWRG010000147.1:0-24625 GCA_036403295.1 Pyrinomonadaceae bacterium | reverse complement strand
CCCTCTTTCACTTTTGAAGCGAGCGAGCGAAAGCCCGCGCGCGGGTCTGGCAAGTGATGCAAGACGCCGACCGAGAAAGCGTAATCGAACGCGCGGCGCAAAGGGAGATGATAAAGGTCTGCCTGTATGACGTGCGCGTTCTCGCGTTCGCGCGTCGCTTGAAAGGCGACCTCGACGGCTGCGCTCAAGTCAACCGAGATGACATCACGCGCGCCCCACTCCGCCGCGAGCAATGTGTGGCGTCCCTTGCCGCAGCCGCCTTCGAGAACAACTTTATCTTTGAAAAACTCCGGCCTGACGGGAGTAATCCAGCCCAAAAATTGCTCGGCATAACGCTCGTCCGTTTGCGTAAAGTGCTGCCACGAGAAACCGAAGTTCTCAGCCGTCGCGGCCTTGTCGGCTTCTATCTTTTCGAGAGCGGCAAAACGCGGCACGCCGCGCACAACCGGAAAGTGGCGCGAGCAGTTCACGCAATCAATGTCGCCTTCGATAATTTCCGCGCCGTCCTTGAGAGCTATGGAAAGAAGTCGAAGGTCGCCGCCGCACGAAGGGCAGGCGAGATATGTCAGCAGTCTCTCTTTCATAACTCTTCGGTCGAGGTGTTCCCCTTGTTTCTGATTTTAGATGCGAGCGCGGGAAGCTGTGAAACGGCGACGCCTGCGAAAACGAACAGCATGGCCTGCATCGGCAAGCCGTAACGAATCTCCGTGTGCATGAACGAGCCGACGATTAAATAATAGAGCACGGTCGCCAGCATGATGGCGGTGACGCGCCAGTCGTTTCGCAAAGCGAAGAACAGTCCCAACAACATGAGCGGCAGCGCGACGTTACGCATCAAGCTCTGAATGATGCCGAGCAGGTTGACGAAAAACGCTATGACGCCGCCCTGCCAGCTTGGCTCTAAACATTTCCGGCTCGTGACGTTGAAACCCGCGCTCCCGTAAAAGGGCGCAGGCGCGCCAGCGTAATTCAGAACGCCGAACATGCGCCGCATCATCACGCCCGTGTACCAGAACGGATGATGCGTGATGACTGCGAAAGCTTTGCGCGCACGCGCGCGGTCGCGCTCGACGCCGTTCGGAAAGTAGAGATTAAATTTTTCTCCCGGCGCGACTCCCAGCTCGGCGCGCTCTTTTTCAATCAACGCGCCGTCGCCGTACACCGCGCCAAACTCCTCTGCGCGCGAAGTCTCGCCGATGCCTTCCCAGAGATTCGTGCCGATGCCCATTCCCGTCGGGACGAAGGCGCGAAAGGCTATGATGTTACGCACGACAATGGGCGTCAGAAAAATCAGCGCGCCGACAAGCACACACGCAGACAGACGTACTCTTTCGCGCCAACTCGTCTGTACAAAAAGCAGCAGCGCGAACGACCACCACACGGCGAGCAGCATCGCGTTCGCCCTCAGCCAGCATGAGAGTCCGACAAGCAGTCCCGCGCCGATGGCGAAACGCCAGCTCCGACGCCGCGCCGCCAAGACGAGCAGCCACGCTCCCGCGAGCACGAGCCAACTCGTCGGAGCATCCGCCAGAGGCGACGCGCCGTAAAGCGCGAGCAGAGGCGAAAGAGCCGCCAGCACGCCCGCCCAAATTCCCGCGCGCCAGCCGTAAGCCGTCACACCGATGCCGACGATGAGCAGAACCGAAATTGAGTCCAAAACCCACTGCACACTCTGCACGACGGCGGCAGACCTCGCGCCGCGCACGGCGTACACAAACGCCAGCCACAAAGGATAACCCGGCGGATAAATCGCCGCCTCCGTCTGCGATGGGTCGTCAATCCGGAAAGCGTTCGCGCGTCCATCCAAAATATCCTGAGCCTGCCTGTCAAACACCGCGTAGATGCCATAGGGAAACCATCCCGCATCACCGAGGCGCGCGCCGATGAACTGCGCCGTCAGGCCGCGCACGGTCAATGCGAGCAAGACGAGCAGCAAGAGAGCAAGCATGCGCTTTTGCCTCGTCGTCCTATTTTTTAAGAGCGGCCATCGCATGAATCTTATAAAAGGTAAAAGCTCCAAACGTTATCGCGGCTCTGCCGAAGGCGCAAAGGAAAGACAGAGCCTCCAATAAAGTTAACTTCTCTCACTCCGAAACCATTCGACGAAGCGGCGGATGCCCTCTTCAATCTGCGTGTGCGGGTCGTAACCGAGAAGCTTGCGCGCCTTCGTGATGTCCGCGAAAGTTTGCGGCACGTCGCCCGGCTGCATCGGCTGGCGATTGATGACGGCTTTACTGTCAAGCTCTTTTTCCAGCAGCGCAATCAATTCTCGCAGCTCGACCGTGCGCGATTCGCCGAGGTTAAAGATTTCGTAATCGCTCTCATCGTAATCAATCGCCGCGCGCACGCCCTGTATGATGTCGTCAATGTATGTGTAATCGCGCCGCGTCGTCCCGTCGCCGAAGACCGGAATCGCTTGGCCTTCATCAATCAACCGCGCGAACTTGTGAATCGCAAGGTCTGGACGCTGCCGCGCGCCGTAAACCGTGAAGAAGCGCAGGCACACACAGCGTATCCCGTAAAGATGCGAGTACGTGTGACAGATTAGCTCTCCCGCCGCCTTCGTCGCGGCGTAAGGCGAGATGGGCTGTCGAATCTGATCCTCTTCGCTGAAAGGGACTTTGGCGTTGATGCCATAAACAGATGAAGAAGAGCCGAAGACGAACTGCTTGATGCCATGCTCGCGCGCCAACTCAAGCAGGTTGAGCGTGCCGTTGATATTCGTCTCCGCGTAAAGCTGCGGCTCGGTTAAGCTTGGTCGCACGCCCGCCCGCGCGGCCAGGTGGACGATTGCGTCAAACTTCGTCGCGGCGAAAATCTCATCGAGCGCGGCGCGGTCGCGGATGTCCGCTTCGACTAGCCTGTAAGCGGCGTCGGCCACATGCGAGCGCACGTTGGCGCGCTTCAGCTCAGGCTCATAAAAATCATTAAAATCGTCAACCGCCACGACGCGCCAGGCGCGCTCGCTCAAAAGCTTATCCACCAAATGCGAGCCGATGAAGCCCGCGCCGCCTGTCACGAGAATGTTTTTCATAAAGCAGTTTTCGGTTTTCAGTTTTTAGTTTTTAGTTTTCAAGCTCTCAGTCGATTTGCTGAAAACTAAAAACTAAAAACTGAAAACTGAAAACCAATCACTTCGTCGCGTAAATCCACAAGTGCCAGCCCCAGCGCGCGGCGAGGCGCGCTTCCAATTTGCGCGGCAAAATGTTGCCGACGAGGGGCAGCCAGCGTTTGTTCAAAAAATGCGCGTGCAGCTCAACGCGCGAGAAAGCTTTGAACAACTCGCGCGCCTCGCGTCTGGAATAGACGCGTGCGAGCGGATTGCCCGCGCCGTCCGTGTTCTGATTCAGAAACTCGCCGGGCGCAAGATAGCTCTCTGTATCCTCTTTGATAAACCGCGCGTGCTCGCGCAAACTCTCGACAGGCTCTTTCGTCAATTTGTGCGCGAGCTTCAAACCCGTTTCGGATTTTAAGAGATGCGCTCCGGCGCGGCGGAAGAGGCGTATGTTGAAGCGATAGTTGTAAGAGTCTCTGTGATAGAGCATGACGACGGCGCGCCCGGACGGCTTTAAGACGCGATGGACTTCCGCGACGGCGCGGTCGGTGTCGGGCGTGTGATGCAGGACGCCGTGCGAATAGACCAGATCGAAAGTGTCGTCTGCGAAGTCCAGCTTTTCGGCGTCAGCCGTGCGAAATGTGCCGGGCAAGTTGAACAGCTCGAAACGCTTGCGCGCCAGTTCGACCGCCGCGTCCGTCAAATCAACTCCCGTGTAATCCGCGCCCGCGAGGGCGAACTGCGCGCCGTCCGTGCCGAGACCGCAGCCGATCTCAAGCACGCGCAGGCCGCGCGCGCTCTTGAAATCCGCCGCCTCCGGAATGTGCCATTCCGTGCGATAGCGATGCTCTTCGACGCGCTCGAAAAAGAGGCGCGTTCCCGGCGCGGCGTCCGCGAATTTAGTCCCGCACGGATGCGCCTGCCAGAAGGCGCGCACGCGTTCTTTCAAATTCTGATCGGCATCGGACATCAACATACTTTTAGGGCGGCGCAGAGCATCCATTTGGCCGCTTTGCACCATCTTATTCCGGCGCGCACACGGCAGATAATCGCGCTTCGGAAGCAAACTCTGCAAAATAACACGGCCTCCGGCGCGGCGACAAGCGCGCCCCCTGGTGATTTGCAGCGCGGCTTCTTCGTGATAAGATACGTCTTCGCGCTCGCGCCGCACCCCCTTTGGTTTTTCCAGCATTGCGGTTACTACTTAACAGCATTCCAACTCAATAATTGTAAGGAGATTTACCCATGAAGCTTAGACGTTGCCCCGTGCGCGCCGCGCTCTCGATGCTGACGGCTGCGCTCTGTCTGCTCGCGGCGGCGGGCTGGCAGAGTTCCGCCCGCGCCCAGTCGGCCAGCAGCTTTGATCGTCAGCGTTACTCAGAGATGCTCGACGTGCTCAAAACCGATATTAAGAAGAACTACTACGACGAGAATTATCACGGCATCAATCTGGATGAGCACTTTAAGAAAGCGAGTGAAAAGCTCAAGCAGGCGACTTCGGTCAACCAGATGCTCGGCATCATCGCCCAGACCTTGCTTGATTTTGATGACTCGCATCTGTTTTTCCTTCCGCCCGGCCATGTGGCGAAGGTCGAATACGGTTGGCAGATGCAGATGATCGGCGATAAATGCTTTGTCACGGCGGTCAAGCCGGGGAGCGATGCCGAAGCCAAAGGACTCAAGTCGGGCGATCAAATCATCAACATTGATGGCTTTGAGCCGAACCGCGATGAGATGTGGAAAATCCAGTATTACTATTACGCGCTCAGACCCAGAGCCGGAATCAAGCTCGTCGTGCAAGACCCGGCGGGCAAACAGCGCGAAGTCACTCCGATGGCGAAGGTCGAAGAAGGTAAACGCATCAAAGACATGCGCGGCGTTGATGCCGGTCAGGATATTTTTGACGAGATCAGGGCTGCCGAGCTTGAGAATCGCTTACATCGCAACAGGCTGGTCACGAGCAAGAACAGCAACGACTACATCATCTGGAAAATGCCGACCTTCGTTCAGTCTCCGGCGGAGATGGACGCGAGAATGAGCGAGGTCAAAAAGTATAAAGCCCTGGTGCTCGACCTGCGCGGCAATGGCGGCGGGCGCGTGGATGCCCTGGAGCGGCTCGTCGGCAATTTCTTTGACCATGATGTCAAGATCGCAGACCTCAAGGGTCGCAAGCAGATGGATCCGCAACTGGCTAAGGCGCGCGGCAAAGACTATTTCACAGGCAAGCTGGTCGTGTTGATTGATAGCAACTCCGGCTCAGCCTCGGAAATTTTCGCGCGCACGATGCAGATCGAAAAACGCGGCGTCGTCCTCGGCGACCGTTCGGCTGGCGCAGTCATGCAGAGCCTGCGTTATCAGCATGAGTCGGGCGTTGATATTGTCGTTCCGTATGGAGCCAGCGTCACCAACGCGGATGTCATCATGACGGACGGCAAGAGCATTGAGCATGTCGGCGTGACGCCTGATGAAGTGGTCTTGCTAACCGGAGCCGACATGGCCGCTCAGCGCGACACGGTCATCTCAAGAGCCGCGAAACTCGTGGGCGTCGAGATGTCGCCGGAAGAAGCGGGCAAGCTCTTTCCGGTCGAATGGATAAAGTGATTCGCGAATGATGCGCCCACACAAAGCATGACGTTTAAATCCGGCGCAGAGACATGGAGTAAACGACGAGGCGGGGCGCGCCTCTCTCCTTAAGTCTTTGTGCCGGTCGCGGCAGCGGGCTTTGAAGTATCATTCGAGTCCTCTCGGAGTCGTCCTTCGGCGGCTCCTTTTGAATTCAAGGAAGATAGTTATGAAGATAGAAATTTACCGGCGGCCATTTGCGCGCGCCATGATGCTCCTCGTGTTTCTCGGCCTGCTCGCCGCCCCTCTGCGACAGAGCGCGCATGGACAGACGCTGGATAGTAACCGGCGGATCGGCGTCGAGATGGCCGAGCTGATTAAAAAAGATATTCAGAAAAATTATTATGACCCGACTTTTCGCGGCATTAATCTGGACGCGCACTTCGCAGCCGTCGAGGCGAAGGTCAAGACGGCCAACTCAATCGGCGAGATTCTGGGCATCATGGCGCGTTCGTTGATGGAGTTCAACGACTCGCATACTTTCTTTCTCATTCCGCCGCCCGCCGACGATATTGAGCAAGGCTGGTCTTTAGAGATGATCGGCGATAAATGCTTTGTCACGGCGGTCAAGCCGGGGAGCGATGCCGAAGCCAAAGGACTCAAGCCGGGCGACGAAGTTCTCTCTCTGGCAGGCTCCACGCCGACGCGTGATGGACTCTGGAAGCTCTGGTACTTTTTGCGCTTTCAGCCGAGCATCTCGCTGCTCGTGCGGAGCGCGGGCGCAGAGACGCGCTCTCTCACCGTGATGGCGAAAATAGTGCGTGGAAAGCCCGTCTATAATCTGGGCAGCTCGACCGGAGTTGACAACGTGGATTTAATCAGACAGTGGGAGAATTACGCGCGCCTGACGCGCCATCGCTATATTGATAACAAGGATTTGCTGATCTGGAAGATGCCGCAGTTCGACGACGAGCACATCGTGGACGAGATGATGGACAAGGCCAGAAACCATAAAGCGTTGATTCTGGACTTGCGCGGCAACGGCGGCGGCTATGAGGATACGCTCTTACGCCTGCTCGGTTACATGTTCGACCATGATGTCAAAATTTATGACATCAAATCGCGGACTGAGACGAAGCCCATGATCGCCAAGACGCGCGGCAGCAAACGTATCTTCAACGGCGAGCTGATAGTGTTGGTGGATAGCGAATCCGGTTCGTCCGCAGAGCTGTTTGCGCGCATCGTACAGCTTGAAAAACGCGGCAAGGTCATCGGCGACCTGACCTCCGGCTCTGTCATGAGGGCGATTCATGCCTCCCATAAATCCGGGATGGATCTCTATTTTATCTATGGCGCGAGCGTGACCGTTTCCGATCTCTTCATGACCGACGGCAAGAGCCTTGAGGGGCACGGCGTGACGCCGGATGAGCTGCTGCTTCCGTCTTCGGCTGACCTCGCGGCGCAGCGCGATCCTGTTCTCTCACGCGCGGCGGACCTGGCCGGTTTTACGGTCACGCCGGAAAAGGCCGGGACGTTCTTTCCGGTTGAATGGAAACCATAGCTCAAAGCAGATTCAAATAGGGATGGACAGGATAGACAGGATAAAAATCTGAGATTTCAAATCTTTTTATCCTGTCTATCTTTGTGAATATCTTTAGCTCAATCGTCAAACCGATGCTGCGCGCGATAGCGATGCAGCAGCTCTTCGAGAAAGCCTTCGTAAGTGAACGTCGTCAGGTCGTAGTTCGGACGCAGGCGATACATCAGAGGCATCGCCACGCGCCATGCCATCCATTGCCTTTGCACGTCGGGCAAGTCCCAACGGCGGCGCAGGAAACTTTCCACCACTTCCATCTCCGGCTCGGTTAAAGACGAGAGGTCGGCTGTGAACGGCGTCGGCCTAAACGAGCGGCGATAGGCCACGTCGCTGACGGGCGCGGCGAAGACCTGATCGAACGAAGGGGCTTCGGCTTCGCGTTCACGCACGACGACGGTTCCGGCGATGAGGTCGCCCGCGCGCTGGTCTTTCGAGTTGATGAAAACCGAGATGAGGCCGATTGAATAAAAGGGCGCGGGCATCATGTCGAAAGTGCGCAAGAGGTTTCTGACAGCCGCTTCCCAGAAAGTGATGGGGCGTCCGTCCTCGCGTATGACGCGCAGCTTGAGCCAACGCTTGCCGGGCGTCTGCCCGTTCCAG
The DNA here is from genome assembly GCA_036403295.1 of Pyrinomonadaceae bacterium. Taxonomy (GTDB): domain Bacteria; phylum Acidobacteriota; class Blastocatellia; order Pyrinomonadales; family Pyrinomonadaceae; genus JACMLC01. The sequence continues at coordinate 16,811 of DASWRG010000147.1, read as the reverse complement.
AGCCACTCGAAAAAGACGAAGTAGCCTGAGATGATGAGAAAGAGAAAGATGATGAGCAGGGCGATGACCCACTTCGGCGCGTCTTTGAGCTGCTCGCCGAAGCTCGCCACATCCGCGACGATGACGAAGCCTATGTAGAGCACGATGATCGCGATGATCTGTATCCCGTGATCCACCGCGCAGGCCAGAAAACGATTGCCGATTGAAGCCAGCGCGAAATGCAACGGCACGCGCTCTGGCGTCTCGATAATCAGAGTCTCTTCATTCGAGATGGCGAATTCGGAAGACATAATCTTCTACTCAAATCTCACGCGCAGGAAGCGACGCTTGCCAACTTTGATTTCAAAAGCCATGCTGCGCTCAATTCCTGTGATAACGTGATTTGGCGTTTCAACACGTTGACCATCAAAATATACACCGCCTTGTTCGATCAAGCGACGCGCCTCGCCCTTTGACGCGGCCAGTCCTGTTTCAACCAAAATCCGGGGCAATGACCATCTTCCATCACCGACCGGCAAAGTTCTCTCTTCAATCTCGCTCGGAGCTTGCTTCTCACGAAACATGCGATTGAACTCTTCTTCGGCGCGGGTGGCGTCTTCCGGCGAATGAAAGTCTGTGATGATGTGTTTCGCCAGCTCGACTTTGAGGTCGCGCGGGTTGCGCTCGCCGCTTTCGGCGGAGGCGCGCAGGGCTTTAATCTCTTCCGCACGCAAGTCCGTCAGCAGCTCGTAATATCGCCACATCAACTCGTCGGAAATGGACATCACTTTGCCAAACATCTCCTGCGGCGGCTCGCTGATGCCGATATAGTTGTCGAGACTCTTCGACATCTTCTGCACGCCGTCCGTGCCTTCGAGGAGCGGCATCGTGATGACCACTTGAGCCTCCTGCTGATATTCGCGTTGAAGATTTCTGCCGACGAGCAGGTTGAACTTTTGATCCGTGCCGCCGAGTTCCACGTCTGCTTCGAGCGCGACCGAATCATATCCTTGCGTGAGCGGATACAGTAATTCGTGAAGCGCAATCGGGCGTTCTTCATTGAGTCGCTTGGCGAAATCGTCGCGCTCCAAAATCTGTTTGACGGTGACGTGTGAGGCGAGGCGGATAAAGCCCGCGCTGCCGAGCGTGTTCATCCACTCGGAGTTGAAACGTATCTCGGTCTTGTCGCGGTCGAGCAGCTTGAAAATCTGCGTCTTGTAGGTTTCGGCGTTGGCCTCTATCTCTTCGCGCGTGAGCTGCGGGCGCGTCGAGGATTTGCCGGACGGGTCGCCGATCATGCCTGTGAAATCGCCTATCAGAAAGATGACGGTGTGGCCGAGTTCTTGAAACGCGCGCAATTTGCGAATGACGACCGTGTGGCCGAGGTGTATGTCGGGCGCGGTCGGGTCTGCGCCGAGCTTGACGCGCAAAGGCTTGCCCGTGCGCGCAGATTTTTCGAGCTTGGCGCGCAGGTCTTCTTCGCGGATGATTTCGACCGTGCCTTTGCGCAGGTATGCGAGTTGCTCGTCAATCGTCATGAGTGTCAGAAAATAAGCTCACGCAAAGGCGCAAAGGAAAATCAACCAAGTCATCCGAAAATTTCCGCCGCGCTTTTTTTCGCGTCCTGTCTTTGCGTCTTTGCGTGAAAGTTTTTTATTCCTACTAAATATAGAGTAGCGCATCTCACGCGGCTTGCGCTATCTTCTGTCAATCATGACCGATTCAATTGATGAACATGCGAACCCGCTGGAAGCCGTGCAGCTCTCCTTCATCGGGAGCGGCGTGATGGCCGAAGCGATCATCGCGGGGCTTTTGAGAAAGCGGCTCGTCGCGCCCGCGCAGATCGTCGGCAGCCACCCGCGCGAGTCGCGCCGCCAAGAGCTTCAGGCGAAATACGGCATTCGCACGCACGAGAGCAATCGCCAGGCGGTCACCGCTCTTCAGACTTCAAACGAAACAGACGAGAGCAATCCTTCCGCCTCAATCATCGTCCTCGCGGTCAAGCCGCAGAGGCTTTCCGGCATTCTCAACGAATTGAAGGGAGCTTTGCAGCCTTCGCAACTCGTCATCTCAATCGTCGCGGGCGCGAAGATCGAGACGATGGCGAGCGAGCTGCTGCATCCGGCAATCGTGCGCGCGATGCCGAACACGCCCGCGCAGATCGGAGCAGGGATGACAGCCTGGACTGCGACGCCGGAGGTTAGCGCGTCGCAGCACTCGCAGGTGCGCGCGATGCTCGCGGCTCTGGGGCGCGAGATGTATGTCGAGAACGAGCGGATGATTGACATGGCGACAGCACTGTCTGCGACGGGGCCGACCTACATTTTCATGATGATGGAATCGCTGGTGGACGCGGGCGTCCACATGGGCTTTTCGCGCCACGTCGCGCAGGAGTTGGTGTTGCAAACGATGCTCGGCTCCGTGCTCTTTGCGATGGAATCGGGCAAGCATCCGGCTGAGTTGAGGAACATGGTCACGTCGCCGGGCGGGACGAGCGCGGAAGCTATCTATCAAATGGAAAAAGGCTCTCTGCGGACAGTGCTCTCAAAAGCGGTCTATTCGGCATACCAGCGAGCGGTCGCGCTCGGCGGCAAAAAATAGTAATATACAAAATCTTCCCGCGTTTCCGAACGCCTCGCGTGGATTTTTTCGACAAAGAATTTTCTCAAACATAAACCGGAATCAAATATCAAGGAAGTAAGAAATATGAAGCGGTTTCTCCTCACTCTGATTGTCTGTCTGACGCTTGCGCCCGCGCTTGCGGCTCAAACCACAACAGCCAAGCTGCGCCCGCCCGCGCCCGCGCCTCAAGCCGTCACTGTCCAGCCGGACATCACGGTCGAGCGTTACGCGTCGAGTTATGATGTCAACGCCGACGGCACTTTTACGGGCACGGTCGAAGTCCTCAAGCGTCTGAACACGAAGGCGGCGGTCGAGGGCGCAAGCCCTTTGCGCATCTCTTACAACGCGGAGCTGCAAACGGTCGAGATCGTCGAAGCCTATGTGCTCAAGCCGGACGGCAAACGCGTCAATGTGCCAGCGACTTCGATTAAGACGGAGCTGTCGCCGGAGGCCGTCGCCGCGCCCGAGTTCACTTCCTTCAAGCTTCAATCCGTCACTTTCCCGGAACTCAAGACGGGCAGCGCGGTCTTCTTCAAGTTCCGCCTCACGCAGACCAAGCCGATCTTCGACGGTCACTTTGATATGTTGGAAGTCTTTCCCGCCAACTCCGTGTGGGACAGCGTGCAGGTCAGCGTCAGCGCGCCCGCCAACTATCCGCTCTACTGGGACGGAGTTGATGTCGAGGGCGGCAGGCTCGCGGACGGCGCGGACGGTCGCGCGCACTGGCTCTGGAAAGCGCAGGTCAAAGAGGCTTTGACTTACGAGCCAGCCGCGACGGACATCATGGACTACAGCCCGCGTCTGGCGATCAGCAACTTTCAGGACTACAAAGCTCTCGGCGCGGCTTACTGGGCTGAGGCCGGAAAGAAGAGCGCGCCGACGCCCGCCGTTCGCGCGCTCGCGGGCGAGATTACGAAGGACATCGCAGAGCCGCAGGCGCAGGCGCGCGCCATCTATCAATGGGTCAACAAGAACATTCGTTATCTGGCGATTCTCGTCGGGCGCGGCACGATCATTCCGCATGAAGCGGACGCGATTCTTGAGCATCGTTATGGCGACTGCAAAGATTACGCGACCCTCTTGCAGTCCTTGCTCGCCGCAAAGGGAATCGAGAGCGTGCCGGTCGTCGTTCGCGCCGATACCTCCAACTGGTTTCCGAAAGTTCCGGCGATGCTCTTTTTCAATCACATGATTCTGTACCTGCCGAGCCTCGACATCTATCTCGACGCGACCAATCCGAACACGCCGTTCGGCGTCTTGCCGATGCTTGAAGCCGGAAAGAACGTCCTGCTCGCGGGCGAGCAGACGGGCACGGCGCAGATTCCGCAGGGCAAGCCGCAGGAGAATCTGATTGAGAGCCAGACGCAGATTTCCGTCCTCGCGGACGGCGACCTCAAGGCCGCTTCTTCCGTCAGTTATCACGGACGAATGGAGATGCTCTATCGTCCGCTCTTCGGAGATATGAAGCTCGAACAATCCGAAGACGCTTTTAAAATAGTGCTGGCGATGTACGGTCACAAGGGGACTGGCCGGTTCGTCAATATCGGCAACGCCTATCGGACGGGCGAGGCTTTCAAGCTCGGGATGGAGATCGAGCTGGTGGACGCCGCCAGGCTGCCCGGCCCGGCGAGCCTTGCGATTCCCGCCGGAATTGATTTGAACAGCTTCGCAGACCTCGCCAAGCTCGTCGAGCTTGAAAAGCGCAAGACCGTCTTGCTCTCCGGCGCGTTCAATTTCCGCCAGCAGTTCAGCCTCTCGTTTCCGCAGGGCATCAACGTCGGCGCGCTGCCGCAGGACATCAGTTTCGAGAACGCGGCGGGTCGTTACGCGAGCGTTTACAAGAACGAGGCGGGCGTCGTCCAAATCCGGCGCGAGTTGATTATCAATCAGGACATCTACACGCCGAAAGAGTATCCGGCCTTCCGCGAGCTGATTATGAAATCGGTCGAAGACGCGAAGGCGCAGATCGGCTACAGCCCGGCGAAAGATTATCAGCCCGCTAAAACTTCTGTGACGGTAGCGGCGGCGAGCGGAACTACGAGCAAGAGCGAGACGATGACGGTCATCAGCGACTTGTTTGAAAGTATAGGGCTGTTGGATCAGGGCGCGAAGCTGTCGCGCCGCAAGGCCGAAGAGCTTGAAACGCAGCTCGTCACTAATCCTGCGAACATCAAATCGCGCGCCCTCTTGCTCTCTTACTACAGCAACGGGACGGAGACGCGCGCCAAAAAGCAGGCTCGTGTCAGACATCGGACGTGGTTCATACAGAATCGCCCGGACGTGGACTTGGACTTCTTCGGCATTCTGATGGATAAGAACGAAGGGTCTGAGTATCAGCAACTCAAGACAATCTGGTTGCAGCAGATCGAGCAGAAGAAGAATGACCCGCAGTTGCTTTATCATGCGTCGCAGTTTTTCCGCATGCTGGAGCCGGAGCGTACCGAGCAGCTGTTGCGCGATTGTCAGCAGCTAGAGCCTGAAAATTACAAGTGGGCGACCGAGCTTGGCAAATTTTACGCCGACCGTGCGCGAGACAAAGAGGGCGAAGAGAAGACGAAAAATCTGACGCTTGCGCTTGAGCAATATGAAAAAGGCATCACGCTCAACAAGAGCGAGCGTTCACGCCAGAGAGATCGTGATCGCCCGTCGTTGCTCAGAGGCGCGGCCTCCGCAGCCTTCGAGATAGGACAGACGGCGAAGGCCAAATCTTACGCGACGGAGTTGCTGCTTGAGTTCGGCCACGACCTGACCGCTTACACTTACGAGGACTCGACGCATTACGGAAATATCATCTTAGGCCGCGTCGCTCTCAGAGAAGGCGACCTCGCCAAAGCGAAGGAGCATCTGCTCATCGCCGGACGCACGCCGAAACTTGCCGGGCGCACCTATTACGTCCCCGACATGAACCTCGCGCGCGAGTTGTTCGAGAAGAATGAGAAGGATACTGTCATCGAATACCTGCAACAGTGCGAGGGCTTCTATGAGGGCGGGCGCAAGCTCCTACAGAAGTGGGAGCAGATGATTAAAAAAGGCCAGACGCCGAGCTTTAATCTTCACGAAGGATAAACAGCGCACGCATGAATTAATCACAGAGGACTCAGAGGAGCACAGCGGTTTTAAATGATTTCAGATTTGAGATTTCTCTGTGTTCCTCTGTGTCCTCTGTGGTGAAAAATCTTTCAGATTCTTTCCAGCGTCTCCAGCCTTAATTCGCTTTCGGCATTGCCCGTGTTGAGCGTCGTCGCAGGCTCAAAGAGCATGACTTGGACTTCCTCCTCTGCGACTGGGCGATGCTCTATGCCGCGCGGGACGATGATGAACTCGCCCTCTTCGACCCACACATTACGCTCACGAAATTCCATCAACAATCTTCCCTTGATGACGAGGAACATTTCGTCTTCGGCTTCGTGATGATGCCAGACGAACTCGTCTTTGAACTTGACCAGCTTGACCATCTGCCCGTTCAACTCGCCGACGATTTTCGGCTTCCAGTATTCATCAAAGAGAGCCAGCTTTTCATTGATATTGACCTTGTCCATAAATGTTTTTCGTTTACCTCCTGACTTTGATGCGCCCGTTTTCTATTTCATAATTTCCGCTCAAGACCAGCGCGACGGCCTGCGCGTACAATTGATGCTCTTCCGGCAGAATTCGCGCGGCCAAAGTTTCGGGCGTGTCGTCGTCATGCACGGGCACGACCGCTTGCGCGATGACGGGGCCGCCGTCCAGCGTTTCGTCAACGAAATGCACTGTGCAGCCTGAGAATTTGACGCCGCGCGAGATGGCCTGCGCCTGCGCCTCAAGACCGGGAAAGGAGGGCAGCAGGCTCGGATGGATGTTCAGAATCCGTCCGCGAAAGGCTTCGATGAATTCCGGCGAGAGCAGGCGCATGTAGCCCGCGAGGCAAACCAAATCAACTTCTCTCTCACGCAAAGCGTCCGCCATCTCGCGGTCGTGCTCAACGCGCGTGCGCCCGCGCCGCTCAATCAAAACGGTTTCAAGGCCGCGCTCGCGCGCCCGTTCAATCCCCGCCGCGTCTCTCTGATCGCTGATGACGACGGCCACCTGCGCGTTCGGAATCCTTCCGTCACGCACGGCCTCCGCGAGCGCGAGCATGTTCGAGCCGCGCCCCGAAATCAAAATCCCAATACGTTTGAGCTTCATTAACGAATCTCAAAGCTGAAATCTCAAATTCGAGATTCCTCTATGAATATCTGGCTGAGATGATGTTTGAGATGAGCTATGTAATCGCGGATTAAATATTCGAGCGTCGCGGGCTGGTCTGCGCCGACCAGTCGCCATGCGATGCGGTCGAGACTGTGCCGCGCGCGAAGCTGCTTGAGCTTCTCTTCCGGGATGCATGAGACGACGTGCCGCAAGTGCTGATTGTAAGCGCGCCAGAGCGCGATGAGCTGCGGCCAGGACTCGCGTTGATAACATTGCGCCGCGACCCAGGCTTCCTGCTCGTAACCCGGAAAATCTAAATCGTCGGTAAACTGCGCGCGAACGAATCGCTGGTGATTGTTGGCCGCCGAATCAATCAGATGCCCGACGATCTCCTTTGGCGACCACTTGCCGTCAGCCACGCGCCGCTCGCTCTCCTCTTCCGTGATTAAGAGCAGACGCGCCGCCGCTCCTTCAACCGTCTCACGAAAATCTTCGAGCGCATCCAACACAAATCAAACCCTCGCCACAAAATTTCATCCAATCAGAACTTCGCCGTCGCCTTCGGTCACGCGCCCGATCTCATAACAAGCTTCGCCGCGCGCGTCGAGATGAGCTTTAATAGCTTGCTTGTCATCCTCCGCGCAGATGATGACCATGCCGACGCCCATGTTAAAGGTGCGGTACATCTCCGCGTCCGGCACATGGCCTATCTCCTGCATCAATTTGAAAACCGGCAGCACAGGCCAGGTGTCGCGCGCAATCGTCACGCCCACTCCTTCGGGCAGAATGCGCGGAATGTTTTCCGTCAGGCCGCCGCCCGTGATGTGCGCGAGTCCCTTAATCCGTCCGGCGTCGAGCAAGCCTTCGAGCGCGTGGAGGTAACTGACATGCGGTTGCAACAGAGCTTCGCCTGCCGTCTGATTGAGCGCGTCGAGATGCGTGTCGGCACGCCAGCCCGCGACCTCGAAGAAGAGCTTGCGCGCGAGCGAGTAGCCGTTCGTGTGCAGTCCGACCGAAGGAAGCGCAAGCGCTGCGTCTCCGGCTGCAATCGTTTTCCCGTCAATCACTTTTTCACGATCCACAATGCCGACGATAAAGCCCGCGACATCGTATTCACCCTCAGCATAAAATCCCGGCATCTCAGCCGTCTCGCCGCCGAGGAGCACACAATGATTTTCCCGGCAGCCGTCCGCGATGCCTTCGACGATGCTCGCCACCACATCCGGCGCGAGCACGCCCGTCGCTATGTAATCGAGAAAAAAGAGCGGACGCGCGCCCTGCACCAGGATGTCATTGACGCAGTGATTGACCAGATCGCGCCCGACCGTGTTGTGCGTGCCGGTCTCAAAAGCGATTTTCAGCTTCGTCCCCACGCCGTCAGCCGAAGCGACGAGAACGGGCTGGCGCATCTGCGGAAAAGCCGCGTCGAACATTCCGCCGAAGCTTCCGATCTCAGTCAGCGTGCGCTCATTAAAAGTCTTTTGAGCCAGCCGCTTGATACGCTCTTTCGCCGCGTTCGCCGCGTCAATCGAAACGCCCGCGTCGCTGTAGGTGATGGCTTTGTTCATTAGATGAAAATCGGATAGCCACAGAGGACACAGAGGACACAGAGGGATAAGACAATAAATTACCAGCTCTATTTATTCTATTCTCTGTGTTCTCTGTGTCCTCTGTGGCTTAACTGTTTATTGTCCCTGTCCCAGAGAGTAGCCCGGTTGACCATCAAAGGTGCAGAGGTTTTCGGTCTTGATGAAATCGAATCCGGCGTCGGCGACGCGTGATAAGAGGGAAGCTATCTGCGCGTGCGTGACGGCGTTGCCTTCTGTTTCTGACGTGAAGCGGCAGCTCCAATGATCCGAGCAGAAAGTTTCCGCGTGGCCGCCCGGCCAGACTTTGACGCCCCTGTTGCTAATAACTGAAAGCTTCAACCCGTCGCCCGACACCGCGCTCAAAGATTCTCCAAGCTCATTAGCCGTCCCTTTGCTCCAATCGAGAAACACGTCAACGCCGACCAGTTCTTTCGTCGCCCGCGTGCCCGCGCCCGCTTCGCTACGGCTCTTGAAAGCCTCCGCGCCTCCGGCGTTGTACTTGACGGCTTTCAATTTCTCAGGCTGTTGACCGAGACGCGCGACGACGCCTTCGGCGAACTCGCGCGTCCCGACCTTTTCCGTGCTCATGCCTTCCGCGTAAATGTCGTAAGTATGCACGCCGTCTTCAATCGTCCGCAGCCAGGCGTTGTGCACACGCCCGGCCACGTCGGCCTGACCGATATGCACGAGCATCATTATCGCACCCAAAAGAAGGCCGGAAGGATTCGCAAGATTCTGTCCCGCGCGGCGCGGAGCAGAGCCGTGTATCGCCTCGAACATCGCCACGTTGTCGCCGATGTTGGCAGAGCCTGCGAGACCGACAGAGCCTGCGATTTGCGCGGCCACGTCGGAAAGAATGTCGCCGTACAGGTTCGGCATCACGATGACATCAAAAGCTTCGGGCGTGTCGGCCAGCTTGGCCGCGCCGATGTCCACGATCCAGTGTTCGTTCTCGATGGCCGCGTAATCTTTCGCAATCTCGTCAAAGACTTTGTGAAAGAGGCCGTCGGTCAGCTTCATGATATTGTCTTTGGTGAAGCAGGTGACCTTCTTGCGATTGCTGCGGCGCGCGTACTCGAAAGCATAGCGCACGATCTTTTCAGAGCCGGGACGCGAGATGAGCTTCAAGCATTGCATGACTTGTTCCGTCTGACGATGCTCGATGCCGCCGTAGAGGTCTTCTTCGTTTTCGCGGACGATGACGACATCCATCGCCGGATGCTTCGTCTTGATGAACGGATGATAAGAGACGCACGGGCGCACGTTGGCGTAGAGGCCGAGCGTCTTGCGCACGGTCACATTGAGGCTCTTAAAGCCTCCGCCCTGCGGCGTCGTAATCGGAGCTTTGAGAAAAACTTTCGTTCGGCGCAGGCTCTCCCAGGAGCTTGGCTCGATGCCCGCAGAATTTCCCGCCAGATAAACCTTCTCGCCAATATCAATCGTTTCAATCTCAAGCTGCGCGCCCGCCGCTTCGAGGATGTGAAGCGTGGCGGCCATAATTTCCGGGCCGATGCCGTCGCCGTGCGCGACCGTGATGGGAACTTTTTGTGCCATGAATGAAAGAGACCCTTTCTGTAGTTTGCCTCTCATCAAGCAGCCGTGAAATGCGAGCTGCGAGAGCTTCAAATTGTTTGTTAGATGACGCGCAGATATAACACTGAAATAAGGATTAAGACAAATGGCGCAGCACGACCTCTACCTTTAGAGCCTGTCAATCTTCGCGGCGATTATGAAGTCGCCCTCGCTGAGGCCGTCAATCTTGTGCGTCCAGATTTTAAGCTCGGCATAGCCCCAGCCGAAACAGATGTCAGGATGATGACCCTCTCTTTCGGCCAGCCGCCCGACGCGCGCGACGAAACGTTGCGCCTCAAGAAAATTTTTGAACTCGTAACGCTTCAGCAGGTGATGATTTCTGACGGCTTTCCATCCGCGCAGCTCAGGCAGCAAAGCCTTAATCTCATCCGCGCTCATCGGCGGCACGCCTCCGCGACATGGCACACACTCGCGGCTCGCTAAATCTCGCATCTCTTCCGCGCCTCTCCTTCGTCTCATCGAATTGTTGCGCGTTATTCTACACGCGTGTTCGACAGAAGCAATGAGTGACTCAACCCTTTGCGCCCTTGAGCTTTTCTTTCTTTGCGCCTTGGCGTGAAAAGTTAGTGGTTCTCGCAAAGGCGCAAAGTTAAAACCGAAGGCGCAAAGGCTTGAGCGCTCCTCTCAATCTCTTTTCGATCTTGACGCTTCGCCGTTGATACGCGATGCTCTTGTGTGATGAATCCGGCGGGGAAACTTGCAAAGCCTTTGCGCGAGATGGCGCGGGCGACGACGCTCATCGAATCGTCGCGCCTCTCAAAGCATCTGGGCGTCAAAGTGATTTTAGCGAGCGAGACTTTGCAGCACACCGGCAGCTTTAAGTTTCGCGCGGCCTACAACGTCGCCTCCCAAGTTCCGCAAACGGAGATCATCGCGGCCTCTTCCGGCAACTTCGGGCAGGCGATGGCCTACGCTTGCGGCCTGCTCGGCAAGACGTGCCTGATTGTCATGCCGCATACCTCTGCGCGCGTCAAGATTGATGCCGTGCGCGAGTACGGCGGCGTGGTTGATTTGACGGACGTGAACGTCGTGAGCCGCAGCGCGCGAGTCGCAGAGTTGGCGCGCGAGCACACGGACGCATACATCGCCAACGCTTATGATGACCCGCTCGTCATTCAAGGCAACGCGAGCCTCGGCGAAGAACTCGCCGCGCTTGAAAAGAGCTTCGATGCCGTCATCGCTCCCGTCGGCGGCGGCGGCCTGACCTCCGGCCTCATCACGGGGCTTCGCGCGCGAGCCAATTCAACCGAAGTCTTCGGCGCAGAGCCTCTGATAGCGAACGACGCCGCGCGCTCACTGCGTGCGGGGCGAATCATCGCCAACGAGTTTGAGCCGCAATCAATCGCGGACGGGGCGCGCACGCCGAGCCTCGGCCAGCACAACTGGGCTGTCTTGCGCGAAGGCTTACAAGGCATCTTTGAAGTTCCCGAAGAGAAGATTAAGGAGGCCACGCGCCTGCTCTTCTCGCACGCCAATCTGAAGGCCGAGCCGACGGGCGCGCTCAGCCTGGCCGCCCTCTTGACCAACTCCGAAGCCTTCCGTGATCGCACGGTCTGTTGCGTGATAAGCGGCGGCAATGTTGACGCGGAAGTTTATCGTCAGATTCTTAAAGCTTAGCCACAGAGGACACAGAGGGCACAGAGATTTTAAGAAGATTTCAAATTTGAGATTTGAGATGATGAATTTGAGATGATGAATTTGAAATTCCTCTGTGTCCTCTGTGGCAATTACGGCTCTGATAAATATCTAGCCTGAATGATGAAAGTTCAGGTATTCTGCATGGCTTTGAAGGGTTGTTGATGGCTGCACAGAACACACGGAGGATGGAAGACGCGTTGCTCGACATGGCATACGGGCGCGAAGAGTTGGCGATTGATGACACGCTCGCGCTCAAGCTCGACCTGCTGCCGCTTCTGGCGGAACATCTCTCGAAAGATTTGCCGCTTGTGACGCTGGAAAATTTCGAGACGATCCTGAAAGCTATCCTGCGCGCGAATTTGAGAGACAACGTGTCCGGCGAAGTGGCGCGCGAAGTCGCGGAGTTTCAAAAAGAGACGGGGCTGCTTTTCAAGTACAAGCCTTACGCGATCAAGTGCGCGAGTCCGCTCGGCTATTCAATCTTTCTACAGAACGCCGGGCAGGGCTTTAGCTTTCAACGCCACGTCACGCACAAAACCGAAGTCTTTCACATCCTGGACGTGCAGCCCGGCGGCTATGTCTTCATCTGCGATTTTCAGGATTGGGACAAGTGTTACGACACGGCTTCCTTCGCCGATTGGCTCGCCGGAAATGCGGACGAGAGATACGACCGCTTTCGTTACCAGCCGCAGCCCGGCGACGTGTTCACGATTAAAGAGCTTGGCATCGTGCACACGGTCATCGGTTGTGTGCTCGAAGAGTTTGCGACCGTTTCGACGGACATGGTTGAACGCCTCCACGATCAGAACCATCGCGGCGAGATTCCGTCGCACTTCAATCGCGGCTACGTGCAGGAGCGGCTCTCCGAAATCTCTCTGCCATCGAAGAGCCGCCTCGTCAACAACTGCTCGCCGGACGCGCCTGAGATTGAAGAGCTTCAAGCCGAAGAGATTCCGGGCGGCCACCTGACGCGGCTCGCTGAGACGGCTTTGGTCGCCTCGCGCTATGTCATCGAAGCGAGAGGGGCGAGCGAGCTCTTCGTTGATGAAGAACGCGCGTCCTCCATTTTCATCGCGGAAGGCGCGGGGCGCGTCATCATCGCTGACGAGGCGGAAGCAAAGCGCACTTCGCCGCCTTCAATCGCTGTTAGCGCCGGAGACGTATTGATGATTCCGGCTGGGCTTCATTACGGATTCGTCAACGAAGACGCCGCGCCTCTCAAACTGTCCGAGCAAAGAATCTCATTCGATGTCGCATTTCTCTAAAAATTTCAGCTACAGAGCACACAGAGGCTTAAAAATTTGAGATTTCAAATTTGAGATTTGAAATCCCTCTGTGTCCTCTGTGGTGAAATTTCCTTTTCATTACGCGATTGACTTGCGTCTGCCCGTAGTATAAATTCTCGGCGGTATTCCGCCACGACACAGTTTTTCTGGGTTTCGCTTTTCAGAACCCGTTTATCTCGCGCCTCTCAGCTTCTAATTTTTTTTTGAGGCGTCAGTGCAGATAATTTGTGAGAACCAGTACGAACTCAAGTAAAGCCAACGGGCAAAAATTGTTCCCCTGCCCGCGAAGCATTAGGCATCAACTACACAACTAGAGGAAACGAAGAATGATGAAAAATAAAATCTTGCTCGGCAGTCTGACTCTCGCGTTGTTCGTCACGGGAGCTTGCTCTTCTACGACCAACAGCAACAACGCCAACTCAAACTCGGCCAATAAGAATGGCAATGCCAACACGAACGCCTCCGCGCCTGCCAACTCCAACAACACCGGCGCGGCTCCGGCCAACAGCAGCAGCAGCAGCAACACTGCTGCGAACGACACGGCGGCTCAGGATTTCACGCTCCACAACAAGACTGGCGTCGTGATTGACAAACTGTTTGTCTCTCCGAGCGATAAAGAAGAATGGGGAGAGGACATCCTCGGTCAAGACACGTTGGGCGACGGTCAATCAGTCGAGATCAAATTTCACCCGAAGGAAAAAGCTCCCAAGTGGGATTTGAAGGTTCAAGACAGCTCCGGCAACAGCATCGAATGGCACGACCTCAACCTGACGGAAATCTCAGAGGTCACACTGCACTACGACAACGGCAAAGGCACGGCTGAAGTCAAATAGCCCGCCCGTCAAAAGTTCTGTTTCAAACGAAAGGCGCAGAGAGATAAGATTCGTTTCTTCTCTGCGCCTTTCGCGCGAATTAACCTACGTTCGGCGTAGGCATTCAATTTACATCAGACAAAGCATCTTCTACATGTGAGAACTCCCGTTCAATATTTCGCAGTTCGCTCTGGATTTCCGGGTCATTAGCCATCAGAGCCAATTGCTGATCCAAATCACTTCGGTTGTTCAAAAGCTTCATGCACGTGATGGACAAGACGCTCAATGAGCCATAATTGTTCGGGGATTGATTAAAGCCGTCTTCGATCTGTGTGACTATTGAATCACTCATTAACATTGCTCCTTGATTAATCTCGCCCACATTTTACCACGAAATTATTGGACATCCCTGTGGGGCAGACAAGTGCAGTTGTCCAATGTCTGATGATACCTATCAAGGCTGTTATAAGATTAGTTTAGACGAAGCATCTAACACGCGACACGCGCCCGTTCAGTCTCAATTCAAACGCAACTCCACGTTCTGCGGCAGCTTCTCGATACTGAGGACGAGGCCGCGCGGGCTGGCGATGGCCTCGTGCTTCGGCGTTTGAAAAAAGATGAGGCCGCGCCGCTGCTGCCCTTGTGCGAGGGGCGTTTTGAGGTCGAAAGCATGTGCGCCAAGCTCTGTTTCAAACTTCGCGCGCGCGTTCGGATTATAGAGATAGTTGTCATCAGCCTTGAGAATGCGCGCGACGGTCTGTTTGGCGGACAGTATTTTCCACTCGCGCCCTGCCGCGTCACGAAGAAGGAAACGGGCTTTTTTGAAATCAACTGGCGCGCTGCTTTGATTGCTCAGCTCAATCCTCACGGGCAGGATTCCCGCGAGCAAGAGGTTCGACTCGAACAATTCAAAGCTCTCTTCATCCGAGAGCAACGGCATGGCGCGCACAGTGATGCCGCCAGCCTGCGCGCCCGTCGCGCCCTCCGCGATGGGAGCTTCGACGACGGGCTTGACTTTATAAAGCGAGCCGCCGCACGCAGCCGTCAAGACAAGAGCCGAGAGCGCGAGCCACGCTCTGAATTTATATCTCAAGCCGCGTTTTGATGCTTTGCTTTTCACAATCGCGCACTCTCTCATGCGTCTTCGCGCGCTGTCAATATCGAGATAAATTTTCAGAATACAGCCACAGAGGACACAGAGAACAGGAATAACATAAAACTCTTTTTCTTCTCTGTGCGCTCTGTGTCCTCTGTGGCTAATTCCTTAATAGCAAAGTTTGCGTGTTAAGACCTCTCTTGCTCCTCAACGGCGGCTCGTGTTACCGTTTTCGCTTTCACCGGAAGGGCTGCTCGAAGCGATTCGCTGACAGTGCAGCGTCACGTTCATGATTAGACCTTTTCGCGGCGTGCAGCCGCAGATTCACCCGACCGCTTTTATCGAAGAGAGCGCGCAAGTTATCGGCGACGTGCAGATCGGCGCGGAGTCATCCGTCTGGTTCAATGCGGTCGTGCGCGGCGATGTCTTTTACATACGCATCGGAGAGCGCACGAACATACAGGACGGGACAGTGATTCACGTCACCAACGGCACGCACGCGACCATCCTCGAAGACGAGGTGACGGTCGGACACAACGTCACTTTGCACGGCTGTCATATCGAGCGCGGCTGTCTCGTCGGCATGGGTTCAATCGTGATGGATGACGTACGAATCGGCGCGCAGTCAATCGTCGCCGCCGGCGCGCTCGTCTCGCCGGGAACACAAGTTCCGCCGCGCTCGCTTGTCATCGGCGCGCCCGCGAAAGTCAAACGCGCTCTGACTGACGAAGAGGTCGCAGGACTTGATCGCTACTGGCAGAACTACACGGAGTACACAAAGATATACAAGGAAGAATTCAAGACTCAGGACTCAGAAGTCAGAATGAAGAGCGGTTCTTAGCCTTTCATTCTGAGTCCTGAGTCCTGACGCCTGCTTTTTATGAACACACAGCCCGCGCGCGGGATGCGCGATTTTTTACCGGCGGACGTGCGGCGTCGAGAATACGTCATCGGCGTCATCAAGGAAGTGTACGAGCGTTACGGCTTCGAGCCGCTCGAAACTCCGGCGGTCGAAAACATAGAGACGCTTTTGGGGAAGTACGGCGAAGAGGGCAACCAGCTTATCTTCAAAATCCTGAAACGCGGCGAGCATGAGAAGACCGGCGAGGCGGATTTGGCTCTGCGTTATGATTTAACCGTCCCGCTCGCGCGCGTCGTCGCGCAGTACAAAAACGAGCTGCCGAAATTTTTCAAACGCTACCAGATTCAACCCGTCTGGCGCGCAGACCGTCCCGCGCGCGGAAGATTTAGGGAATTTTATCAATGCGACGTGGACGTGCTCGGCTCACGTTCGATGGTAGTCGAAGCAGAGTTGTGCGCGGCTGCTGGCGATGTTTTAGTTAAATTGGGTTTTAATGATTTCACGATTCGCCTTAATCACCGGCAAGCATTGATGGGGATTCTGGATGCGGCGGGAGTGGCTTCTGACAAACATGCTGCTGCGTTGGTTGCGCTCGACAAGCTGGATAAAATCGGGCGCGAGGGCGTGGCGAAAGAATTTACCGCGCGCGGAATCACAGAAGAAGCCGGTCACGCGTTGCTCTCGTTCTTTGAAGCGATCACATCACTTGAACATGCTGCGCGAATTGTGCCAGATGAAGTGATTGCCGGAGCCGAGCAGGAAACCTTAAACTCTGCGACGCTCGGACGCTTGTTGGAATTCGTCGGAGACCATGAAACTGGCGCGCGCGGCGTTGACGAATTGCGCCAGATCGTAGAGTTTGCCGCCGCAAGCGGAGTTGGCGCGAAAATCAAAATTGATCCGAGCCTCGCGCGCGGCCTTTCCTATTACACGGGCGCGATTATGGAAATTAGCGTGCCTACCTTATCAGGCAGTCTCGGCGGAGGCGGGCGTTATGACAATCTGGTCGGGATGTTTTCGGGACAAGATGTTCCGGCGTGCGGCTTCTCTCTGGGCTTGGAGCGCATCATCGTCGTGATGACTGAGCGAGGGATGTTTCCGCCCGCTCTGACGGAAGCTCCGGCTGATGTGATGGTCACGGTCTGGAATGAGGAGAGCATTGTTGAT
>DASWRG010000146.1:0-46641 GCA_036403295.1 Pyrinomonadaceae bacterium | reverse complement strand
TTTTTGACGATTGCCGTCACAGTGTCTTCGCCACCCGTCGCGCGGCTGCGCTGAAACTTATTCGGATAAACATTGCCGACGAGTTGGCGCAAGGCTTCGAGGTGTTCGCGGCGTGCGCGCGTCTGGTCGTTCTCTTCGATGAAAGGAATGCTCACGGTTTGTGTTATCTCCATTTGAGAAAAAGGGAATTATAGAGAAGCTTTCGGGCATGAGCAATCATGCTTTAGTTGTTCTCCATTTAGTATAGAAGGGAGAGGCGTGATAAATTCTTGAGTTCGAGCGAAGAAGCAGTTTCCCGCAAAGGCGCAAAGACGAGACAAAAGAACGCAAAGGGTTTTGAGAGAAGATGAGCAGCACGGTTGAGTCCGGTTCGATTTTGCAGGGCGCGTTGAGGCGTGTCACTGAGACAGAGGAGTACGCGCGCCTTTTGGAAGAGTTGCGGCGCGGGGCGCGTGTGGTTTCCGTGAGCGGCTTAGCTGCCGCGCCCGCGCGTGCGCTCGCCCTCGCGGCGTTGCAGCTTGAGACGGGAAAGCGTTTCGCGGTCGTCGCGGAAGCTAATCGTGATTTGGAGACCTGGGAACGCGACGTGAGGTTCTGGTATTGCGCCTTGCGCGGCCTGTCGGAATGTGAAGAGACAGTGCTGACTTTGCCTGCCTCCGAAGGCGACCCGTACGCGGGCGTCTCGCCGCACGCGGAGACTTTGGAGCAACGCGCGCTGACCCTGTGGCGGCTCGCGCGCGGGTCGCAGGACTTCGTACTGCTGACGGCTCGCGCGCTGGCTCGCCGCACCATCGCGCCGGAAGAGGCCGCGACGCTCGGCGCGATTCTCAAACGTGATGAAGATCACGCGCCCGAAGAGCTGCTGGAAAAACTTTTCGCGTGCGGCTACAGGCGCGAAGACCCGGTCGGCGCGGTCGGCGAATTCTCAATGCGCGGCGGCATCATGGATGTCTGGCCACCCGGCAGGAGCGCGCCCGTGCGTATCGAATTTTTCGGTGACACGGTTGATTCGATACGCGAGTTCGACCCCGAAACGCAGCTCTCGACCGCGCAGCTCACAGAGGTTGAGATTGCGCCGATGAGAGAACTCGCCGTCAGGAGCGAGGACTTTCGCCTGTGGGCTGAATTCGCCAGAGAGCGTTGGAGCGATGAGCGATATGCTCGCGCCTTGCTCGACCGCACAGTGTACGCGGATGAAGGCGAGGCTTTCGGCGGTTGGGAATGGTTGATGCCGCTCGCGGAAGTGAGAAAGACGAGCGCGTTCGATTATCTGAAAGACAGCGTGCTCGCCGTGGACGAGCCGGGCGGCGTCGAAAAGTTTCTGGGCGGCGTCTATCAAACGCTTGAGACGCGTTATGCCGAGATTGAAGAAGCGGATGAGCTTGGCCTTCGTCCTGATGAGTTGTATTTGACTGCGGAAGAGCTGCGCTCGCACGTGGATGAGATGCAACGTGTTGAGCTGCGCACGCTCGGACGCGGGGCGGCGGCTGTGGATGAAGCTCTCGCGCTCGAAGCCGAAGAGCCGAAAGTCTCAATCGGTCGCGCGCGTGCTTCAATCGCTCCGCTCTTTCTGTTTCCGACCGCGCAGGCCGCACCCGAAGTCGAATGGAATGCGCAGAGCGTCCGTCGTTATCACGGGCGGATGAACGAGTTGGCGACTGAGATTCAGAGCGCGCGTGAGAAGAGAAACGCGCTCACGTTGCTCGTCATGCACACACAAGGGATGGCCGAGCGCGTCGCGGAGATTTTGGAAGATTACGGAGTCGAGACGCGACTTGCTTTGGGCGGCGAGCGCGGAAGCCTGAGCCGCGACGGCGCGCTCGTCACAGTCGGCAGAACCTCCGGCGGCTTCGCTTTGCCCGCCTCAAATCTCATCGTCCACGTCGAAAGCGACCTCTTCGACGAAGCGAGCGACACGCCGCTCCGCGTCGAAGGTAAAAGGCAAAAGGAAAAAGGTAAAAGGAAGAGATCGAAAACGGCTGCCTTCCTGTCCGACTTCCGCGATTTGAAGGTCGGGGATTACGTCGTCCACGTCGATCACGGCATCGGCAGGTTCGGCGGTTTGCAGACGCTCGATCTCGGCGCAAACAGGCGCGGCGAATTCATGCTGCTCTTTTACGCTGACGAGGCGAAGTTGTATGTGCCGGTCGAGCGGCTCGATCTGGTGCAGAGATATTCGAGCGCGGAGGGCAAGCAGCCGAACCTTGATCGTCTGGGCGGACTCGGCTGGCAGAAGACGAAGGCCAAAGCCAAGCGCGCGATGCGTGACATGGCGGACGAGCTTCTGCGGCTCTACGCCGAACGCAAATTGGTCGGAGGCTTCGCTTACGCTTTCGACACGCCGTGGCAGAGCGAGTTCGAGCAGGGCTTTGAGTACATCTTGACTCCTGACCAAGAGACTGCCATCGAAGATGTCAAGAAGGATATGGAACAGGCCGTGCCGATGGACAGGCTGTTGTGCGGCGATGTCGGTTACGGCAAAACTGAAGTCGCCATGCGCGCGGCGTTCAAGGCCGTGATGGAAGGCAAGCAGGTCGCCGTCCTGACGCCGACGACCGTTTTGGCTTATCAACACTTCGAGACTTTCCGCACGCGCTTCGCGGCCTTTCCCGTCAAGGTCGAATTACTCTCGCGCTTTCGCTCAAATAAAGAGCAGAAGGATGTCGTCAAGCGCGTCGAGGCGGGCGAGGTTGACATCGCCATCGGGACTCATCGCCTGCTTTCCAAAGATGTGAAGTTTCGTGATCTGGGGCTGGTCGTGGTTGACGAAGAGCAGCGTTTCGGCGTCGCTCATAAAGAGCGTTTGAAGCAGTTGAAGAAAAAAGTTGACGTGCTCACTTTGTCCGCGACGCCGATTCCGCGCACTCTGAATATGTCCCTGATGGGCTTGCGCGACATGTCTGTGATTGAGACTCCGCCGAGCGACCGCCTTGCGATTAACACGCAGGTCGTGCAGTTCTCCGAATCGGTCATCAAGTCGGCCATCGAATTGGAGCTGGCGCGCGGCGGCCAAGTCTTCTTCATACACAATCGCGTCGAATCCATCGAGACCATCGCCGCGCTCGTCAGTAGGCTCGTGCCGCAGGCTCGCATTGCGGTCGGTCACGGGCAGATGAACGAGCAGGAGATGGAGCGCGTGATGCTCGATTTCGTCGATTATAAATATGATGTTTTGGTGGCGACGACCATCATCGAGAACGGAATAGACATCCCGCGCGCTAACACGATCATCATAAATCGCGCAGATGCTTATGGCTTGTCGCAGCTTTACCAGTTGCGCGGTCGCGTCGGTCGCTCAAATCGCCGCGCTTACGCTTATTTATTGATTCCATCGGAACAGGCTCTCTCGCCGGTTGCGCGCCGCAGACTGGCGGCGATACGCGAGTTTTCAGACCTCGGCGCGGGCTTTCGCATCGCGGCTTTAGACCTCGAATTACGCGGCGCGGGAAATCTTTTGGGCGGCGAGCAGTCCGGGCAGATGGACGCGCTCGGCTTTGATCTTTATACGCAGATGCTCGAACGCACCGTGCAGGAATTGAGGGGCGAAACGATTGATGATGAGACGAGCGTTTCCATCAACCTGGGCGCGGACGTGGTGATTCCCGAAGATTACATCAACGACATGGGACAGCGTTTGAGGACTTATAAACGCATTTCTTCGGCGCGCGATGAGGAGACGCTGAGGGAGATTCTGACCGAGACGCAGGATCGTTACGGTCGCCTGCCGGAAGCCGTCTTGAGGCTGTTTGAGTACGCGCGCCTGCGCCGCACGGCGGAGGATGTCGGCGTCATTTCGATTGACCGAACACAGGGGGGCATCGCTCTCAAGCTCGGCGAAAAGGCGCGCGTCGCGCCCGAAAAATTGATGGCTCTCGTGAGCGGGCGCGAGGGCGCAAGCTTTGCTCCGACGGGCGTTCTGCGGCTCGCTCTCAAAGAGGATGAGAGGCACGCTGTGCTTGAAACCGCGCGCGACGTGTTGCAGGCCATTCGCGCGGAAGGGTAGAATCCACAGGTTTGAAAAGCAGGAGTCAGAACTCAGGATTCAGAAGTCAGAATCAAAACGGGTTGCAGCTTTTCCTTCTGAGTCCTGAGTCCTGAGTCCTCGTTATTAAGGAGTTATCATTGTGAGATTAAAACTAATATCAATAACGCTGATCGCCTTCGCGCTCATGTTGTCGCTGGTTGCCCCCGCTTTGGCGCAGGAGGGCGAGGCGCGCGTGATTGACGAAGTGGTGGCGCAGGTCAATAACGATGTCATCACGCTCTCGATGATTAAGCGAGAGATGAAGGAGGCCGCCACCTCCTTGCAACAGCAGGGCAAATCAGAGCAGGAGGCGAACGCAGAGGTGACGCGCCGCCAGCCGGAGCTGATCGCCAGCCTCATCAACGAACAGCTTCTCTTGCAGCAGGGCAAGGAACTCGGCCTCGCCGATGACATTGAAGCCGAAGTTAACCAGCGCATGCTCGCCGTCGCCAAGCAGCAGGGCATCAAGACCATCGAAGACTTGCGCAAGGCCATGAAGGAGAGCGGCTTCGATTACGACGCCGTGCGCCAGACGCTCAGAAACGAGCTGATGAAGCAGGCCGTGTTTCAACGCGATGTGGAGTACAAGCTGTTCTACGGCTGGTCTGAGAAAGAGCTGCAAGACTATTACAACGCGCACAAGGATAAATTCAAAAAGCCTGAGAGCGTGACGCTCTCGGAAATCTTTTTGAGCCTCGCCGGAAAATCCGAGGCCGAGGTCAAAGCCAAAGCCGAACAGCTCATCGCGCAGGCTCGCGGCGGCGCGGATTTCGCCAAGCTGGCCGCCGCCAATTCCGAAAGGTTGCAGGACGGCAAACCCGTCGCCGCCGCGACCGGAGGCAAGGTCGGCAGTTTCCAGCTTTCGGATCTGGTCGAAACCGTTGCGACGGCGATCAAGGACGTGAAGGCCGGAGGCGTGAGCGAGCCGATCCGTTATGACGAGGGCTTTCAGATTATCCGCGTGGACGAGCGCATCGCCGGAAGCGACGTGCCGACTTACAATGAGAACCGCGTCCGCGAAGCCCTGACCGCCGAGCGTTCCGAGAAGGCGCGCACCGATTACATGGAGCATCTGCGCAAGGACGCCTACATCAAAATCTCCGAGAGCTATCGCGCCGCCGTGACGCCCTTTCTCGGCGCGGGCGCGACCCCGGCTGCCTCCAACACTTCCACTCAAACTCCCGCCGCCAGCGCCGAGAAAAGCTCCGACAAGCGCGGGAACAAACCCTAAAGCTCAAGTGATGAGTAATGAGTAATGAGTGATGAGTTAAAAGACAAATAGCTTGTCTCTCATCACTCATTACTCATCACTTTTTTTATGCGTCTCGATCTCTTTCTCAAAGCTTCGCGGCTGGTGTTGCGGCGCACTGTGGCGCAGGAGATGTGCGAAGCGGGCGCGGTGCTGGTCAATGGCGCGCGTGCCAAATCCTCTCGCGGCGTCAATGTCGGAGACGAGATTGCTCTACGCCGCCGCCAACGCCTGCTCACAGTCCGCGTCTTGTCAGTGCCACAGTCCAGGCAGACCTCGCGCGCCGACGCCTCAAGCCTCTATCAAATCCTGAGCGACACACCGGAAGATTTGAAATTTCAAATTTGAGATTCCTCCGTCCGTTTTTAGGCCGTTCCGGCTTCTCTCATCGAACTAAAATCGTCTCAGGAAAATACGCACTCAGGGCAGTTTCTCAGGCTTTTCTTGCCGATTGGCTTTCATCCCCGTGCTGGCATAGGGCTTGCTCCTGATGGCTTGAAAAGCCTCCTCACGCGACATATTTGTACGCAGTGATTCAAGGGGCGTGAATTTTATGAATATCTTAAGCAACTTTTTTACGGACGATCTGGCGATTGATTTGGGTTCGGTCAATACTTTGATTTACGCGCCGGGGCGCGGCGTCGTGTTGAACGAGCCTTCGGCGGTGGCGATTCACAAGTACACGGGCGAAGTCCTGGCGGTCGGCGCGGAGGCGCACAAGCTTCTGGGACGCGAGCCGCGCGACACCGAAATCCATCGCCCGATTCGCGGCGGGACGATCAACGACTTCGACGTGGCCGAAAAGATGCTCGCGGCCTTTATCAATCGCGTGCATGACGGGCATCGCAAGCGCAGCCACCTCGTCATCGGCGTGCCCGGCTCGTCAACCACGCTTGAGCAGCGTTCGGTGAAAGATGCGGCTCACGTCGCCAAGGCCACGCGCGTTGATCTGGTGGACGAAGGCTTGGCCGCCGCGCTCGGAGCGGGACTTAGTTTTGAAGACGAGCGCGCGCATCTGGTCATAGACATCGGCGGCGGCTCGACCGGCGTCGCCATCATCGCTTCGGGCGCGGTCGTCTCCTCGGCTCACTTAGCGGCGGCGGGCAACGCGATGGACGAAGCCATTCGTACCTTCGTGCGCGACAAGTACACGATGCAGATTGGCGAGCGCACGGCTGAGCAGGTCAAGAAAGAGCTTGGCGCGGCGGCGGCGGTCGAGGATGACAAAGCCGAAATGCGACGGATGGAAGTCGTCGGCAAAGATTTGACTGACGGCGCAGCCAAAGCCGTCGAGATTAGCTCGGACGAAGTGCGCGAAGCTCTTGAGCCTGTTTTGTCTGAAATCATCACGGGCGCGCGTCACGCGATTGAGGAATCGCAGCCGGACGTGACCGCAGACATTTACTACACCGGAATCATCCTGACGGGCGGCGGCGCGCTCCTCAATGGCATGGCCGCGCGTTTACAGAAAGAGCTGCGCCTGCACGTCGTCGTCGCCGATGAGCCTCTGGCCTCCGTCGTCCTCGGCGCGGGCTGCCTGCTCGCCTATCCCGAAAGATTGCAACGCGCCTCCCTGCGTCAAGACGTTCCCGCGTGGCAGGCTTCGGACGAGCTGGTCGTCAACTGGTGAAGAGCAAAGATGAAGGACAAGCTTTTTAACGTGCGACGCGTATTGTTAGCCCCGTGAGGGGAGATATATTAGTAGCCCAAGTCTAGCGTCGCGGGCTACTAATATATCTCCCCTCACGGGGCTAAAACGACCTGATTTTAACCAATATTATCTGCTCTTGATTTCTCTGGTTTGCTCCGTCAAATCCGTCTCATCTTCGATGCTTGCTTCATTCAACTCTTGCCGCTCAACTGTAGAGAGTGTTTGAGAGCTTGCGATAAGCTCTCGCGCCTCTTTACCCTTTTCACTTTCGGGCGCGGACGGGAGCAGGACGAGTCCCAGCACATAGAGCGCGAGCGTGAAGAATGAGATGTAGCCGGTCGAGGGCGCGAACGGTTCGGCGTCGAGCGTGCCGAGTGAGATGCCTTCGAGGAGCGCGCCCGCCAGGCGTTTCAGGAAACCACCTTCCGGCGCGTAGAGGCTCGCAATCAGCATGTGTTTCAAGATAAACGCCGTGCCGAACAGGACGGCGAGGCTGCGCAAAAGTCTCCGGGCATCGAACGACGCGAATTGATTGTTCCAGAGCGTCCACAGAAAGAAGAAAGAGAAAAGCCAGAAGAGCAGGCCGCGCTCGGGCAGCACGGAATTGAAAGCTTGCGCCGAAGCGAAAAAGAGCGCGAGAAGGGTGAGCGCGTGCGAGATATTTTCAAGCGTCGGGTGCGTGCTTGAGAGCCATGCTTTCAATTCGATCAGATGCCCGCGCACGAAGAGCATCATTAGAAGCGTCGCCAGGATGAGCGTCACGAGCGGCGGCGCGACGAAGACGAAGACTCTATCCTGCGCGCTGACGCGGAGGCCGCCCAACAGCGCGACCGTCAGAAAAATCATCGGCAGCCCGACGAAACGCACGAGCGAGCGATTTCTTGACTTGAGCTTCTCTTCCGTCATTTGCGTTTGCGCAAGACCTTGAGCGGATTCAGATCGTCCAGGCTGCGTTCCGTGCCCTGCTCCAATTCCGCTTTCAACTCGGCGGCGGTGTGCATCTGTAAATCCGGGTCGTCAACTCTGAGCGGGGCGTCGGGCGAAAGATTGATGGCGCGCGTCACGGCTTCGAGTCCCTGTTTGAAGAGCGCGTCGTCATTGTAGATGCGTCCCCAACCTTCTCTGTAAAAAGCGTAAGCGATGTAAAACTGCGTCCGCGCGTCCTGCTGTTGCGGGTCTGCGCGCGACCACTCGTCACGCGCCGCGCGAAACTGTTCACTGCGAAAAAGCTGCAAAGCCGCCTCGAATTTCTGCCGGTCAATCTGGTACGTCCCTGCGGCGACCTCCGCGCCCGCCGCCACTTCTTTGAAAGTGCGCGGCTCGGTCGCGTAAATCCAGATGATGAAAACTGCGTACAGCAGCGTCCACGCGACGCCGACGGTTTGGATGAGTCTGTGCTGCATTTGTTATAATCCGCGCTGGCAGGATGAAGCTAGAGGATGCTTCACACTGTTGTCAATCAGATGAAGCCGCAATCTTATTAGGACTTAATCATGGACGAGCAGTTACAAACACAGATTACGCAATACCGCATGACCGCCGAGACGATGGGCGACGCCGCGCGCGAAGCGATGAGCAGGGGCGATGTCGGCCTCGCCCGAACTGCCGCGCGTCAGGCCGCGCAATGGGCGCGCGTCGTGATGCAGTTGGAGACGGGTGAGAAAATGATTGAGCCTGAATCAGCCACAGAGACACAGAGACATGGAGCAGGAGAAAAGGATAAGGGCAATGCTCAATCAAGTGTCTAAGCTTAGCTCTGTGGCTCTGTGGCTAATCTGCGCTTTTGTTGTATGCTCTCAGTTGAATTAAGCAATGACCAAGCCTTTTAAGATTCGTGATATTGAGATCAATCCGCCGCTCATCCTGTCGCCGATGGCGGGCGTGACCGACATCTCTTTTCGCCGCCTGCTCAAAAGGCGCGGCGGCATCGGCCTCACCGTCTCCGAGTTTATCTCCGTCGAAGGACTGACGCGCAACAATCCGAAGTCGAAGAGGCAGATGCAGTTTTTTGAAGACGAGCGTCCCTACGCCGTGCAGATTTTCGGCGGGCAGCCGGAACGCATGGCGATGGCTGCCGAGATGGCGCAGGAAGTCGGCGCAGACATCCTTGATATTAACTGCGGCTGTCCCGCGCCGAAGGTCGTCAAGCACGGCGGCGGCTCTGGCCTCTTGCGCGATTACCCGCGACTGGAAACGATTTTGAAGGCGGTCAAAAAGGCGATCACGATTCCATTGACCGTCAAGATTCGCGCGGGCTTTTACGATCACACGATTAACGCCGTCGAGACCGCGCGCCTCGCCGAAGACTGCGGCGCGGAGCACATCGCCCTGCACGGTCGGACGAAGGAGCAAGGCTACAAAGGGCTGGCGAATTGGGATTTGGTCAGACAGATTAAAGAGGTGGTCAAAGTCCCGGTCTCCGGCAGCGGCGATGTGACGACCGTCGAGGGAGCTTTCGCGCGTTGGCGCGAGACTGGATGCGACGGCATCCTCATCGGTCGCGGCGCGATGGCGAACCCGTGGATTTTCCGCCAGATTGAAGACGCCCTCAAAGGGCGCGAGATTTTTCAGCCGACGCTCGAAGACAAGCAAGCCGTGTTGCTCGAATATTTCGACATGCTGCGCGAGAACATGCCGGAGCTGGCCGCCATCGGGCGCATGAAACAGCTCGCCGGACAGTTCACGCGCGGCCTACAGGGCGGCGCGCTCTTTCGTACCTCAATCTATCATTCGCATTCGGTCGAAGAGATTCTTCATCGCATCGCAGAATATTTCGAGGCCATCTCGCAGGGGCTTCCATACTACGGCGAGGCCGGCGCGCAGGTTGAAGAAGAAGCTCCGGTTTTGGATTCATGCGAAGCTGCGACTGCGGCTTCTTGATTAAAAAGTTTCACGCAAAGGCGCAAAGACGCAAAGAAAGCATTCGAGCTTCTTCTTTGCGTCTTTGCGCCTTTGCGTGAAATGTTTTCTTACCGTTTTAATCCCAAAGGCTGCAACGGTCGCGGGCTGGTGCCCTCGAAGAACCAGCTTGCGCCGACCTTGAGGCGATGATGCCACGTCGGCAGGCGCGAGGTGTAGAGCGTAAAGCGCGCCTGTCTGGCGAGCGCGCCGCCGAACGCTTTGCCGCCCGCGAGCACCGCCGCACGCTCAGTTCCCAAACTGACAGCCTCGCCAAGCTCTTGAAAATGTTTCGTTCTCAATCCCTTTCCCGCGAGCAGAGCCTTGATGTTCTGGCCGACGAGTCCGGCTTCCTGAAGGGCGAGTTGCGCCGTGCCTGCGAGTCGCGGGCTGGCGGCTTCAAAGTAAGCTATGTCGCCGAGCGCGAAAATATTTTCATGCTCCTGAGTTTGCAGCGTCTGCTTGACGAGAATCAGGCCGCGTTTGTCTTTCGCCAGATTCAATTTTTCGACGAGCGGACTCACGCGGACGCCGCCGAGCCAGACCGTCGCCGCCGCGTCGAGGTCTGTCGTCTCGCCTTGATGTTCAAAGGTCAGGCCGTCGGCTCTGACGCTTTTGACGCGCGTCTCCGTAAAAACTTCGACGCGTGATTGCTTCAGCGCGTTCTCGACAAACTCGCGTATCTCGTCGCCCATGCCGGGCACGACGCGGTCGCCCATCTCAATGACGATGACGCGCGGCTCGCCTTTGAGTGCGCGGCGTTTGAAGGCGTCGCGCAAGAGGTCTGACATCTTGGTCGAAAGCTCGACGCCGCTCGCGCCCGCGCCGACGACCGCGAAAGTCAGAGCGCGTCGCGCGTCCTGCGGCGCGAAGTCAGGCGGCACGCGGTCGAGCACTTCAATCATCCGTTGGCGCAAAGCGTCCGCGTGAGCCAGCTTGCGAAAAGGCATCGCGTGCTCAGCCGCGCCCGACACGTTCCAGTAATTCGTGATGCCGCCAGTGGCCAAGACCAGCACGTCGTAAGCGAGGCTCTGCGCTTGTCCTTCAAGCTGCGCCGTGCGCGCGTCAAAATCTATGTCCTGTATCTCGCCGCGTATGAAGCGCACGCTGTCGTCGTCAATCAGCTCTCTGTAATCGGGCGCGATGTGCCACGCCTCGACCTCGCCGCTCAGATATTCGTAGAGCATCGGCGTGAAGAGAAAATGGTCTTCCGTGCTGACGAGCGTCACGTCGCACGAGCCAGCCAGTTCGAGAGCCGTGAAGAGACCGCCAAAGCCTCCGCCGATGATTAAAACCCGCGCCTTCTGATTTGCCATCTGTTTTTTCCGTCATTTCAAATTTTGAGAATGAGCAATCTTTGGCTTCTTTAGCTTTCCTGTCAACCTGTGCGAAAAGCATTTAGCCACAGAGGACACAGAGCGCACAGAGGGGAAGAGGCTCTAAACTTCTGTGGTTTTTTGTCTCTGTGCTCTCTGTGTCCTCTGTGGCTAAATCAGGTATATTGTCGACCATTAAATATGAACATGGCTTGCCGCTCAAACATTCTCTTGCTGCTCGCAATCTGCGCGTTGCCGTTCGCGGCGCGGGCGCAGGGGCTGCCGACGATTATCGAAGCCGACCTCAACAGGGACGGACGTGCGGTGCGCGTCACGCTCGACGACAAAAGCGATCCGGCTTTGAGCATCAGTCGCGGCAAAAAAATCCTGTGGCGCGGCGTCCACGCTCGCTGGCAGCCGTGGAAACTTTTGCTTGCGGACGTTGACGGCGACGGGCGGCGCGAGATCGTCGTCGGCGTCAGGAAAGCGACCAGATATTTTCCGAAACCGCATAACTGCCTGTTCATCTATTCGTGGAGCGGGCGGCGCGCGTTTCCCAAATGGCTCGGCTCGACCTTGAGCAAGCCTTTCACGGATTTCGCTTTCAGCGATTTGGACAAGGACGGCGAGGACGAATTGATTGCGATTGAAACTATGCGCGACGGAAAGCTGTGCGTCGCAATTTATTCATGGAACGGCTTCGGCTTTACGCTCGAACGTCAGCGCGGCGCGTGGCAAGCGGCAAAGCTTTTGACGAACGAGCGCGGCGAAATTTTTGTCGAAGCAGACGGCGCGCGGCTCGCTCTCGCGTCAATCAAAGAGGACTGAACGATGAAACGAAAAGGACACAAGGCTTGTCTGTTGCTCGCCGGAATTTTGTCGTTTGCGCTCGTCGGCAATGGCCTGACCTTCGCGCAGACCGCGAGAGTCAAAGCTTATAAAGTCTCTTCGACCTTGCGCGAGGTGGTCAACCTGCGCGCCTTTAACAAAGTCGCGCCGCTCTCTGTGGCCGAGCGGCGGATGCTCGCGCAGAATCTTTTCGCTTGCGCGCCGACCAACGCCAAACAGCTTTTTCACATTTACGAAGAGAACGATTATCACGACCTGCCTTCGTTCATCACGACGGACGCGATCCTGCATCTCTATCACATCTTTTACGACTTCACCTTGCGCAATGTCGAAGAGCAGACTTTGACGCCCGTCCTGCAAAGATTGACGGAAGGCATGCTCAAAGATTCCGTGACGACGTGGAGAGAGACGGATGACGCGCAGCTCAAGCAGGCCGCGCTCAAGAACGTCGTCTATTTCGGAGTCGCGGCGCGCCTGCTAGGGCTTCAGTCAGCGACACTCGCTGAAGCAGACGAGATGATTAAGACCGAGCTGGCTCTGATTGAGAGTCACGAGGGCTTTAAGGTCGGCGCGATATTTCCTTACACGGTTGACTATTCGCAGTTCGTCCCGCGCGGCCATTACACGCGGAGCGAAACTCTGCAAAAGTTTTTCCGCACGATGATGTGGTACGGCCTGACGCCTTTCGCTCTCGGCACGAGCGAGCGGCGCACGGATGAACAGATTCGGCAGAGTTTACTGCTGACGCGCTCGCTCTATCGCGCCAAGCTCGACGCCGATTGGGCGAGTGTTTACGAGCCGACCTCTTTTTACGTCGGCGCGGCTGATGACATCACGCCCGCAGAGTGGAAAGACTTGATGGATAAAACTTACGGCTCAAACGCTTCGCTTTCATCCTTCACGGACGCGGCCAAGTTTGAAGCTTTTATCGCAGCCGCGCAGAAACTTCGTCCGGCGCGCATTCAGCCGCGTATACAGGACAAGCCGGGACAGCCGAAAGCCCCGGACCCTTCGATTCAGTTGCGCTTTATGGGACAGCGTTACATTCCCGACAGCGAGATTCTGCAAAGGCTCTCGATTCCCATCGCGCGCCCGTTTCCGTCCGGCCTAGACGTGATGGCCGTGATGGGCAGTCAGCGTGCGCTTGGGATTCTTGACAGCTATGCTGCCGTTTATAATCCGCAGAACTGGGGCGATTACAAGCCTGTGCGCGCAAAGCTCACGGAAGAGTTCGCGCAGGTCAAGCCGGAAACTTGGACATCGAATCTGTATTGGAGTTGGCTCTACACATTGAAGGCTCTGCTCGATGCTGCGCCGGAAGGCTATCCGTCTTTCATGCGAAATCTTGCGTGGCAGGACAAGTCTCTGCACACGGCTTTGGGTTCGTGGGCTGAGCTGAGGCACGACACGATTCTTTATGGCAAGCAGAGCGGCGCGGAGATGGGAGACGGCGGCGAGCCTGCGCCTTACAAAGGCTATGTCGAGCCGAACGTCGTGTTCTGGACGAGGCTCTTGCATCTGACGCAGCAGTCGCGCGAAGGACTCGTCGCGCGAAATCTTTTGCCGGATGAACTCAAGGACAAGTTCGAGCAGTTTGAAGAATTGCTGATGACGCTCAAAACGATTTCGGAGAAAGAGCTGCGGAATGAGAAGCTGACCGAAGACGAGTATGAAGGCATCAGGCACATCGGCGGGCAGCTTGAATACATGACGCTCTCTGTGATGACAGGCAATCCTGACACCTGGGAGATGGTCAATGAGACTGACAAAGATATGTCGGTCGTCGCGGACGTGCACACGGGCGGCGACAAAGTTTTGGAAGAGGGCGTCGGACACGCTTACGAGATTCTAGTGATCGCGCCGGTCGAAGGCAGACTCGTGCTGACGCGCGGGGCTGCGTTCAGTTATTACGAGTTTCAGCAGCCCATCGCGGATAGGCTGACGGATGAGAAGTGGCAGGCTTTGGTTAACTCAGGACGCGCGCCCGATGTGCCCGTGTGGGTTAAAACATTTTTCGTGAGCGGCAAGGCGCGTCGCATCTCGCCGTATTAATGGCAGAGGAAAGAAAATCTCGCGCAAAGGCGCAAAGGCGCAAAGGAAGAACGCAAAGAACTGCAATGCCGCTTGCTCTTTGCGCGCTTCTTCTTTGCGCCTTTGCGCCTTTGCATGAAACTCTTTCTTCCGTTCTAAATTCAACTACACAGAGCGAGCAGACTGTGACGCTGGTGGCGGTCGGCGACATCATGCTGGCGCGCGGCGTCGGGCGAAAGATTGAGCGTTACGGGACGGCTTATCCGTTCGCGTTGGTCGAGGATACTATCTCTCGCGCCGACATCGCCTTCGGAAATCT
This sequence comes from Pyrinomonadaceae bacterium, assembly GCA_036403295.1. GTDB lineage: Bacteria > Acidobacteriota > Blastocatellia > Pyrinomonadales > Pyrinomonadaceae > JACMLC01. Next base: position 32,304 of record DASWRG010000146.1, on the reverse strand, counting down.
CGAATGCCCGATCACGAAAAATTGTGAGAGAGCGGCAAAGCGTTTTAGCTTTCGAGCAGAACCACGCGTCGTCTCAGCTTTAACTGAAGCCGGCTTCGACGTGCTCTCGCTCGCCAACAATCACAGCACGGATTGCGGCGCGTCGGGCTTGCTTGAGACGATGCGGAATTTGGAGGCGGCGGGCATCAAATCAACCGGCGCGGGACGAACGCAAGCAGAGGCCGCAAAGCCGACCGTCATCGAAATCAAAGGCATCAAAATCGCTTTCGTCGGCTTTTCGGAGTTCATCCCCGAAGCTGCATCTTTTGATGAAGAGCAAGCGAGCATCGCTTTCGCGTCTGATGAAAATGTGAGACGTAGCGTCGCTGCCGCGCGTGAGCGGGCGGATGTGGTCGTCGCCTCTTTTCATTGGGGCGTGGAGTACGCCTCGCGTCCGCGCGAGCGGGAATTAAAGCTGGCGCGCGTCGCTGCGGAAGCGGGCGCGTGTCTCGTCATCGGCCATCACACGCACGTCCTGCAAGGCATGCAAACTGTCACGACGAAAAGTTCGGACGGAGAGAGGCGCGCCCTCGTCGCTTACTCGCTCGGAAATTTTGTTTTCGATTCTCCGGGAGGTTTTGATAAGAGATCGACAGAGAGCGTCATCCTGCGCTGCACTTTGAGCAGGCGCGGGCTTGAAAGCTTTGAAGCCACGCCCGTGCGTCTCGAAGGAGCGCGCCCGCGTCCGGCTAAACTGTTGGAAGCAAGGGAGATTTCGGCGCGGCTCGACTGCCTCTCCGCCGAATTGGAGGCCAAATAGCATGCCTCTCATCCTTCCTTTTGTGAACCACATCCGCCCTCGCCTCGCTGGACAGTCCACGGTCGTCATGTTAAATTGCCTTGTCTTATCATCTTAGCGGTTGCCGCTTGATTGACAAAAAAGCGGACTTGACTGCGGTCTGGGAGGACCATCTGAAAGCACATGTCGTTAGCCAAAGAAACCAAAGAAAAAATCGTCACTGATTATCGCACGCACGAGGCGGACACCGGTTCGCCGCAGGTGCAAATCGCACTGCTCAGCCAGCGCATCAACGAGCTGACCGAGCATTTCAAAACACACAAGAAAGACAACCACTCGCGGCGCGGCCTCTTGAAGATGGTCTCGCAGCGCAGGAGCTTGCTCGATTACCTCAAACGCAAAGACATAGAGCGTTATCACGAGGTCGTCACCCGTCTCGGCCTGCGTCGCTAGTAGTTTGGTCGGACGCGACCGAGAGCGGAAAGCTCAAACCAGAGAGAACTTCGAATCTCTAACGAAAAAATCGTATCCATCGAAGAGCTTGCGCCCGGTGCCGAACGTGACGGCGATAACTGAAGCGCAAAGCGGATATGACAGGCAGAGAAGCCCTAGGCCGCAAAACCAGAAGGCGACGCAATGCTTCACGGCAATAAGCTCTGAGGCAGCGTCGCCTTTAATTTTAAGCGAAGGAAATGTTTTTTCAGTCCGGCAGTTATCTTGCGCCTCACGTAGCGCAAGTCCCCGAAGCCGGATTGAGTAACTCGATAAATTAAATTTCGCGGGCCGGGGCGGATGAGACGCCTTTCGCGCCCTCCTCGCTCTTCAATAGCAAGAGCGTAAAAGTCTTTGTCCACAAGGAGACAAACCACATTATGCCAGTCAGGAAATATTTGAAAGAATCAATCAAGCTCGGCGACAAAGAGCTGACGGTCGAAACCGGACGGGTCGCCAAACAAGCCAGTGGCTCGGTCGTCATTCGTTACGGCGACACGATGCTCCTCGTCGCCTCTGTCGGCGCGCAAAATCCGCGCGAAGGCATAGATTTCTTCCCGCTCACGGTCGAGTACCGTGAAGCCAACTTCGCCGCCGGGCGCATTCCCGGCAACTACTTCAGGCGTGAAGGCCGACCCAACGAAAAGGAAATCCTGACCGCACGCATGATTGACCGTCCCTGCCGCCCGCTCTTTACCGAAGGTTATCGCAACGAAACACAAGTCATCGCCTCAGTCATCTCGGCAGACCCGGATAACGACCCGGATGTCATCGCCATCACAGGGGCTTCGTGTGCGCTCTATCTTTCTGACATTCCGTTTTCGACGCCGATTGCGGGCGTGCGCGTCGGCCTGATTGACGGACGCTATGTCATCAACCCGACCTATGATGAGAGACGCGAGTCGCGCCTTAATCTCATCGTCGCCGGAACCGAAGAGGCCATCGTGATGGTCGAGGCGGGAGCAAGCGAAGTTTCCGAAGAGATTATGGTCGAAGCTTTGATGCTCGCGCACAAGGAGATAAATCGTCTCTGCCGTTGGCAGAAGGAGCTTTACAAAGCTCTTGAGATTCAGAAGCGCGAAGTCGTCCCGCCAGTGCTTAATGAAGAGATGCTCGGCGAGATCGAGAGAAATTATGCGGAGCGTCTTCGAGCCGCGCTCGACACGACGGGACAGGATAAGATTACCTCTTATGCTGCCGTTGACGCGCTCAAGAAAGAGGTCGTCGAGTCCTATCCCGAAGACCAGCTTGAGATGCGCCAGATGGCGAAGAAGATTTTCGACCACTTGAAGGAGACGATTTTCCGCGACGACATTCTAAACAATCGCCGCCGCCCGGACGGTCGCCGCTTCTCCGAGATTCGCCCGATTACGTGCGAGGTCGGCTGGCTGCCGCGCGTTCACGGCTCTTCGCTTTTCACGCGCGGCGAGACGCAGGCTCTCGTCTCGACGACTTTGGGCACGAAGGACGACGAGCAGTTCATGGACGATCTTGAGTCGGGCGAGATCAAACGTCGTTTCATGCTCAACTATAACTTCCCGTCATACTCTGTCGGCGAGGTCGGAAGATTCGGCTCGCCCGGTCGCCGCGAAATCGGACACGGCGCGCTCGCGCGTAGAGCCATCGAACCCGTCTTGCCAGAAGAGTCAGAGTTCCCGTACACCTTACGCATCGTCTCGGACATCACGGAGTCGAACGGCTCAAGCTCGATGGCCTCGATCTGCGGCGGCATCCTGAGCCTGATGGACGCGGGCGTGCCTCTCAAGCGTCCCGTCGCGGGCGTGGCGATGGGACTCGTGATGGAGGGCAACAAGTACGCAATCTTGTCCGACATTGCTGGCGCGGAAGACCATTACGGCGACATGGACTTTAAGGTCGCGGGGACGCGCGACGGCATCACGGCTCTGCAAATGGACATTAAGACTGCGGGCATCAACTCGCAGATTATGGCCGAAGCCTTAGAGCAGGCGCGAAAGGGACGCATACACATTCTCGGCGCGATGGAAAAAGCCCTCGCCGAGCCGCGTCCCGAAATCGCTCCGCACGCGCCGCGCATCATTCAAATCAAGATCAACCCGGACAAAATCCGCGACGTGATCGGGCCGGGCGGCAAGATGATTCGCTCGATTGTCGAAGAGACGGGCGCGAAGATTGATGTCGAGGACGACGGCACGGTTTCGATTGCGACTGCCGATGCCGAAGCGGCGCAGGCCGCCGTCAACAAGATTCGCGGGCTGACGGCGGAAGCCGAAATCGGTGAAACCTATCTCGGCACGGTTTCGCGCATAGTTGATTTCGGAGCTTTCGTCGAAATCTTTCCGGGCACTGACGGGCTTCTACACATCTCTGAGATCGCGGATCGCCGCGTCAAGGATGTGCGCGACGAATTGAAGGAAGGCCAGCAGATTTTGGTCAAGTGCATCGGCAAAGAGGGCAACAAAATCAAGCTCTCGCGCAAGGCTGTCCTTCGTGAAGAGAAGCAGAAAGCCGAGGCCGCCGGAAGCGGTGAAGGCGACTAAAAAAGTTAAAAGATAAAGTAAAAAGACAAAAGTGAGGCGGAAACCAGTTTGATATAACCTGGCTGCCGCCTCACTTTTGCGTTTCGGGCTTTTGGCTCAGTCTAAAACTTAAAGTAATTTTTTAACTTTTCATCCGAATTTTTCTTGACATTCGGGTATAAACGCTAGTTTAATCACGCCACGAAACTGGAATCCATATAGTATTCGGCGTCTTTCTCTAATGATGAAGGAAGCCTCTTCATCGGTTTTCAACATTGATACAGAGACCTTTGACGCGCGAGCAGGCCGTGAGATTTGATTCAAGGTGGGAATTCCGACAGGCTATTTTAAGCCCGCCCGGTCATTTGCTAAAGCGTTAACAGTAAACCCGTTCGCTTCGCAAATTAAGCGAGCCGCGTTGTCTCCGGTCGGTTTGACTTTCACATGTACTAATCGGTTCGCGCCGCGAGCGGTTCACTCCTGCTCTCGTGCGAACACGGAGTGTCCGAGGGAGGGACTCCTGAAATGAGGAATCGAGCTTTTCGCCCCATTGCTACGATACTCAGCATCTTGCTGATAGCCGCTGTCTCTGCCCAGGCCAGTCCCGTGCAGATGAATGACGTGGTCAACGTCGTGAGCGGCAGTTCGCGCACTGGCTGGCAGAATGCGTCAACAGAACTGCGGCTCGTCCCGCAGGAAGATAAAGCCGCAACCACTGCGCCGCAAGACGCGGGCGCGACCGCAACCGATGGCGGCGCGGGCGGCATACAGGTTCAGACCGAAGAGGTCACCGAAGTCACCGCCGAGACCTGCGAGTGCGAAGACATTCCGGTCGCGGGCGGCGGCTTTCCGAAATGGCCTTTCCTGGCTTTGATTCCGGCGGTCTGCCTGACAGGCATTTGCACGCCCGATAACAAATGCCGGGATCGTGTCAACCGTTGCATCACGCCGTCGCCGTCGATCTGCGTTAATTGCGATGTCGTGCCTGAGCCTGCGTCGCTTCTCTTGTTCGGCACGGGACTCGCGGCGCTCGGCGCGGGCGCGCGTCGTCGTTACACACGCTCTAAAAAAGCAGAAAAGCAAGTCGCAGCCAATTAGGAGGGCTTCAAGTACATCATGCGAAGAATCTACTTTAGTTGCGCTTTTGCATTCATGCTCCTGCTGCTCGCGTCCTCGCTGACGTTGAAGGCTTCAGGGTCGGGCGATGCCAAATCAGGCGACACCAAAACAGCCGCCACCAAATCAAAAGAGCCGAAGCTGAAAAGGGGTTATGGCCGGATGGACGTGAAAACGTCTCCGGCTGGCTACCCGCTTCTGGTTGACGGCAAAGACTACGGCGTCACCTACAATCCGGCGCAGTCGATAGACGTTCCGGCAGGGCCGCACACGGTCGAGGTCTTGTTCCCTGATCGTCGCTGGACGCAGCAGATCAACATCGTCGCCGGAAAACGAAACTGCATCTGTCTGAACTACGTCAAGCACCTGATCGAGAGGCCGTGCCCGTATCCGGTCAGCGTCTCCGCGCCTTCGGTCGTGGACGAGGGCGACGTGATTACCTTTAGCTCCGATGTCGGTTACGGCGGCAAGTCGCCGCTCAACTACACTTGGACTGTCAGCCCGCCGTCGGCGAGAATCCTGTCGGGCGCGGGCACGAACGCCATCACGGTTGATTCGACCGGACTCGGCAAACAGAAAGTGACGGCGATTCTGGTCGTGGACGACGGCTCTGGCGATTCGGCTTGTCGTCAGATGGCGCAAGGCACGGTGGACATTACCGCTCCGCCGCCGCTCAAGCCGCCGATTCGTAAATTCGACGAGTTCCCGTCGGTGGCCTTCGATGACGACAAGGCGCGTCTGGATAATCTGGCTATCGAATTGCAGAACACGCCGGATGCGACCGGGTATCTGTTCGTCTACGGCGGCAAGAACAGCCGCGTCGGACAGGCTGATCGTCTGGGCGCACGCGCGCTCGATTATCTGACCAAGACGCGCGGGCTTGATCCGCAACGCGTGGTGATTGTCAACGGCGGCTACCGCGAGTCAGACTACTATGAGTTCTGGATCGTGCCGCAGGGCGCAGAGCCGCCGCAGCCCAGTCCGACCGTGCAAGCGAGCGACGTGAAACCCGCGCCCGAACGTCCGGCGCGGCGTGCCTCGCGGCGCACGAGCGGTCGTCGCCGGTAGCAAAAACTTGTAACGGGTAACGTGTGACAAGTGACGAGAACTTAATAATTCTTGTCACTTGTTCCCGTTTTAGTGATAAGCTCTTTTCGCTTTCTCCCTGAAAAAATACAAAGCCCCCGGAGTAGTTCTCAATTGACAGACTCTCGAAGGAGGATCGCATTTTATGGGTGACGATAATGGCGGCGGAGGCAGCAGCGTCGGCGTGGTGGCTGTGGTGGTGATTTTAATCATCGTTCTAGTGGCGTTGTTTCTGGCCTATCGCGGCGGGATGTTCGGCAGCAAGAAGACGAATGTTGACATCAACGTCACGACGCCGAGCAAGTAAGCGCACATAGCCGATTTTCAACCGGACGAATTTCAGAAGAGAAAAGATTTCGCGCAAAGGCGCAAAGGCGCAAAGGAAGAACGCAAAGAGCTTGTGGCATTCAGCAGCTTTGCGTTCCTGCTTTGCGCCTTTGCGCGAGAATAACTTCGTCAGCACGGCTTTGTCTTTTCACCATTTACCATTTACCATTAACCGAATCAATACCATTTTAATACGAGGACAGTATTCAAAAAGTGTCTGCGCCAAACATCGAAACCATCGTGAGCTTAGCCAAGCGGCGAGGCTTTGTTTTTCCTTCATCAGAAATCTACGGCGGCTTGGGGAGCGCGTGGGACTACGGCCCGCTCGGCGTCGAGCTGTGCAATAGCGTCAAGCAGGCTTGGTGGCGTTGGATGGTACACGAGCGCGATGACATGGAGGGCATTGATTCGAGCATCATCTTGAACCGCCTCGTCTGGAAATATTCCGGCCACGAAGACACGTTCAGCGATCCGCTCGTTGATTGTCGCGAATGCAAGACGCGCCTGCGTGCGGACAAGCTGGCATACGAAGGCTCTACAAATATTGAAGAAGCGATTAAGCAGAAACAGGTTAAGTGTCCGAACTGCGGCTCGACCGATTTGACCGCGCCGCGTCCTTTCAATCTCATGTTTCGCACGACCATCGGCGCGGCTGCCGAAGAGGATGACCCGAACGCTCTGGCTTATCTGCGGCCTGAAACCGCGCAGGGCATCTTCGTCAACTTTCACAACGTGTTGACGACCATGCGCCGCAAGATTCCGTTCGGTATCGCGCAGATCGGCAAGAGCTTTCGCAATGAAGTCACGCCCGGCAACTTTATCTTTCGCACGCGCGAATTCGAGCAGATGGAGATGGAATACTTCGTCCGTCCCGGCGAAGACGAACCCGTCCATCAGGAATGGATTGATTACTGTCACAACTGGTTTCTCACCCTCGGCATCTCAGCCGATAACCTGCGTCTTTACGAACAGCCGAAAGAGGAACTGGCGCACTACGCCAAGCGCACGGTTGACATTCATTATCGTTTCTTTCCCGAACGCGAAGAGGAAGAGCGGCAATGGGACGAGCTGATGGGCATCGCCAATCGCACGGACTTTGATCTCAAAGCGCACTCGAAAAAACCTGAAGACGCCGAAGGCAAGCGTCTCAATCCTGATTCGACCGAAGACCTCTCGTATTTCGATGAAGCGACAAAGGAACGTTTTTATCCTTACGTCATAGAGCCTGCGGCGGGCGTCAATCGCACAGTCCTCGCCGTCTTGATGGACTCCTACACTGAGAAGACGAACGACAAAGGTGAGAAGCGCGTGATACTCAAACTGCATCCGTCGCTCGCGCCGATTAAGGCCGCGATTCTGCCGCTCGCCAAGAACAAGCCGGAGCTCGTCGGCATGGCGAAGGCCATCAAGCGCAGCCTGCAACCAATGCTTCGCGCCGTCTACGACGACACGGGCGGCATCGGCAAACTCTACGCGCGACAGGACGAAATCGGCACGCCCTTCTGCGTCACCGTTGACCATCAATCGCTTGAAGACGAAGCCGTCACCGTCCGCGACCGCGACACCTGGGAACAGGAACGCGTCAAGGTCAGCGAGCTTCTAGAGCATTTGCAGAGCAGGTTAAAACCTTAGCTCAAGGTTCAAGGTTGAAAATCATCTTGACTTTGAACCTTGAACCTTGAACCTTGAACTTTATTTATGGCTATCGTAAAAAAACGTAACGAGCAAACCGAGTCGCGCCTGCTGCTCGAATCGAGTGAGCCGGTCGAGTTGCCTCCGGCAGAGGTCGCGGACAGCGCAGTGCTAGTGCAGTTCGACAAGTTCAAGCCCTACGTGCCCGAGCTTTTGGAAACCCTGCGCGCGGGGACGATGGCCGAGCCTGTGCCGGTGATGCTCGACGGCTCGACCTTTGCGATTCACACGCAGACGCGCACCTTCTGGGTCAAGCTCTGGCACACCGCCAAGACGGAGCTAACACGCATTGAACGCGCGCAGGTCATCAGTTGCCTGCCTTCGACGCGCGGGATTCACATCGTTGTTGACGAATAGGTTCAGGGTTCAAAGTTCAAGGTTCAAGGTCTAACTGCTTTTTTGTTCTTGAGCCTTGAGCCTTGAGCTTTGAACCTTGAACTTTATGTCCGGCATTCCCGAAAAAATTCTCGAACTCGCGCGGCAAGTGCGTGCTTCGGGAGGGCGCGCATTGCTCGTCGGCGGCTGCGTGCGCGATCCTTTGATGGGACTCGTGCCGAAGGATTGGGATGTGGAGGTGTACGGCGTCGCGCCCGCGACGTTGAGGGCGTTGCTGGAAACTTTCGGGCGCGTGGATGCCGTCGGCGAAGCTTTTACGGTTTACAAGCTCGGCGCAGACCTCGATGTCTCTCTGCCGCGCAGAGAGCGTAAGACCGGGCGCGGGCATCGCGCCTTCGTCATCGAAGGCGACCCGCAGATGACGATTGAAGAGGCCGCGCGCCGTCGTGATTTCACCATCAACGCTATCCTGCAAGACCCTTTGACCGGCGAGATTATCGACCCTTACGGCGGACGCGCCGACCTCGAAAAGAGAGTCTTGCGCGCCGTCGCGCCCGACACTTTTATCGAAGACTCTTTGCGCGTCCTTCGAGCGGCACAGTTCGCCGCGCGTTTTGAGTTTGAGATAGAACCTCAGACGTTTGAGTTGTGCCGCTCGATTGATCTCACGGACTTGCCCAGAGAGCGCATCTGGGGCGAGATGGAAAAACTCCTGCTCGGCGCACAGAAGCCCTCCATCGGTTTGAAGCTATTGTATGAAATGGGAGCTATCGCACAGCTCTTTCCCGAACTACAAGCTCTGGTCGGCGTGCCGCAAGAAAAAGCATGGCATCCCGAAGGCCCTGTAGACCAGCATTCCTTGCTCGTCGTTGACCGGGCGCGCGAGTTGATTGATGACTTGCCTTATCCGAAGAAGGTGACGGTCATGCTCGGCGCGCTCTGTCATGATCTGGGCAAGCCCGCGACGACAGAGTTTATCGAAGGCCGCATCCGCTCGCGCGGTCACGAAGAGGCGGGCGTTGCGCCGACCGAAAGCCTGCTTGAGCGTTTGAACATACACACGCTCGACGGTTACGACGTGCGCTCGCAGGTGGTCGCGCTCGTGCGGGATCACTTAAAGCCCGGCGAGTTTTACAAGAAGCGTGACGAAGTGGGCGACGGCGCGTTTCGTCGTCTCGCGCGTCGTTGTGAGCTTGAGCTTTTGTACCGCGTGGCGCGTGCGGACTCGCTCGGACGCAATGCCGATTGGATTCCGCGCGACAAATGGTTTGACGCGACCGCACAGGAATGGTTCATCGAGCGCGCGCGCGAGTTGGAGATTGCGGAGAAAGCTCCCGCGCCCATTCTGATGGGCAGGCATCTCCTGGAGATGGGCTTGGAGCCGGGCACACGCGTCGGCGAGATCGTGCGCGCCGTGTACGAGATGCAACTCGACGGGCGCGTGCGTGATTTGGAAGAAGCGAAGGAAGCCGCTCGACAGCTTATCACGCAGAGCAATTGAGAGAGACGGCGTTGCCCGCGACTTTCAAGCATCAGCGTGCATGATGTAAAATACGTGGTTACGCCAACAGCTATATTTACTCCCGTATAAAGGAAGATGACTTGAATGATTGAGCTTGAATTGACCGAAGATCATAAGGCGATACGCCAGACCGTGCGCGATTTCGCCGTGGGCGAGGTCGCCCCGCGCATTAAAGAATTGGATGAAAAACAGCAGTTTGATCGTTCCATTTTGGACAAGATGGCCGCGCTTAATATCTTGGGCGTGTGCATTCCAGAAGAGTACGGCGGGGCGGGCTTTGATTACATCTCGCTCGGCCTCGTCTGCGAAGAATTGGAAGCCGTTGACACTTTCCTGCGCGTCGTTATGTCCGTTCACACGGGCTTGAACTCGTTGACGCTGCTGACCTGGGGCACGGAGGATCAGAAGCGGAAATATCTCGTGCCGCAGGCCAAAGGCGAGAAGATTGCGACCTACGGTTTGACAGAGCCGGGCGCGGGTTCGGATGTCGTCGGCGCTCGTTCGACCGCGCGGCGCGACGGCGACGATTGGATTTTGAACGGCGAGAAGATGTGGATCAGTCTCGCAGACGTGGCCGACAACTTTCTCTTCTTCTGCTGGACTGATGAAGAGAAGCGCAAGAAACGCGACCACACGGGGATGTCATGTTTTATCGTCGAGCGCACGATGCAAGGTTTTTCTTCGGGCACGATTCACGGCAAGCTCGGCATCCGCGCGGGCAACACCGGATACTTCTCTTTGCAGGACGTGCGTGTGCCAGCCGCGAACATGGTTGGAGAAGAGGGCGAGGGTTTTAAAATCGCTATGTTCGCACTTGAGCAGGGACGTTACACAGTCGCGGCGGGCGCGACCGGATTGATTCGCGCCTCGCGCGACGCCTCAGTCGCTTACGCGCTTGAGCGCGAGACCTTCGGGACGAAGATCGCCAATCACCAGCTCGTCAAACAGAAGATCGCCGAGATGGAAGCCGATTACCAGATGTCGCATCTGCTCTGGCTGCGCGCGGGGTATCTGAAAAATCAGGGCGCGCTCAATGCGAAAGAGACGAGCCTTGCGAAGTGGCAGGCGACCGTCAGAAGCGAGAAGGCCGCTTCGATGGCGATAGAGGTTCACGGCGCGAACGGCTACTCGAACGATTACCCGGTCGAGCGTTACCTGCGCAACTGCAAGGCCGCCGTCATCTACGAGGGGACGCGCGACATACACACACTGATGCAGGCCGACTGGGCTTTGGGACTAAAGAAAGAGAAGGCCGCGCGCAAGACCTTGCCGCCTTACAAGCCTGCGGAGTCACGCGAGGCTGTCGCGGCGGATTAGGACTTGAGAAAACTTGGAAGCGGTTTAAAAAGTCCCGCAAGGGACTTGATGAAAATAGCCCAGCAATTTATTGTTGGGAACAGAGAGAGACATAATACAGAGTCCCGCAAGGGACGATTGAAACCTCAGTCGTCCCTTGCGGGACTATAAATTTCTGTCGGCTCTCTCCCAGCGATAAATCGCTGGGCTATTGTCAAATGTCCCTGACGGGACGATTAAGCTTTGAGCTTCTCCTTGCAGCTTTTTCTTTACAATCTGTCAGTTCATTTCTTATCAGTACCCATCTTATCCATCGCGTCCGCCATCTCATCGAGCAGGGCGATCTTCCATTGGCCGTCTTCGCGCACGAGCGGCACTGTGTCCCACTTGTCCATCTTGTCATCTTTAACTTCAATCGTCGCCTTCTCGCCGGTAATCTTTTCATTGCGCGTTTCGAGCGCGGTCGAAGGCGCGTCTTTGATTAGCTCTTTGAGCGACTCGTCAACCGTCTTGTTCTCTTTCGTGGCGCTCTTCTCGATCATTTGCAAAGACTTTTTTGACATCGAACGCTTGACGGCCTCCACGTCGTTCTTCTGTGCGGCGGCGTAGAAATATTGTAAAGCGGAGGTCGGCGTCGCAAAGTCTCCCCCGGACGCGGTGGTCGAGCTGTTTTTGTTCGCCGCGTTCGAGTTTGAAGTGCTGTTCGAGTTGTTGGAATTGTTCGCGTTGTTGCTGTTGGTCGCGCCCTTATTGCAGGCCGCGAGGGCGAGCGCGGAGAGTGCGAGTGCGGCTACGAGCCGGGTCAAATGTTTTGTCTTCAAGAATCTGCTCCTCCGAAAAGTCTGTTTTGAGTTTACGGACGCGCTCGCTCATCGGCTTGATGTGTCATGGCGCGAAAGCCGCCGAGCAACATGTCCATCGGGATTTGAAAGCGGCTGGAGTATACACGAATCCGCGAAATTATCTGATGGCGAAAGAGCTTGAAACTCTGTGGCGGTTAAGGCAAAGCTACAAAATCGGCGCGTCGTCTGCTACTATGGCGGGCGCATTTCCAAACCCACGCGAGCTTGGCGAAAGCGCAGGTCTTGAGACGCTTCGTGGCGCGCATTTCCAATCGACAGGAGAGAGGACTTCGGATGAGACACGAGCTTAGAACGGAACGCGAATTGTCGCTCGATTTCTTGCGCGTCTGCGAGGCGGCGGCGATTGCGGCGGCGCGCACGATGGGACAGGGCGATAGAAAATATTCGGATCACGTCGCGGTCGAAGCCATGCGCGAGGTGATGGACACTGTGCCCATGCGCGGGCGCATCGTCATCGGCGAGGGCGAGCGCGACGAAGCCCCTATGCTTTACATCGGCGAAGAACTCGGCGGCGGCCTCGGCCTCGACGAAGAGATGCGCAATGAGTTTCCCGAAGTTGACATCGCGGTTGACCCGTTGGAAGGCACGAACCTCTGCGCGCTCGGAGCCAACAACGCCATCGCCGTCCTCGCCGCCGCAGAGCGCGGCGGACTCTTGAACGCGCCCGACATCTACATGGACAAGATCGTCGTCGGCCCCTCTTCGCGCGGCGTCGTGGATATTGACGCGCCCGTCAAAGACAATCTGAAGAACATCGCGCGCCGCCTCGGGCGAGACATAGAAGATTTGACCGTCATCGTCCTTGAACGTTCTCGCCACAAGAAGTTGATTAACGACGTGCGCGAAGCGGGAGCGCGAATTCGTCTCATCTCGGACGGCGATTTGTCGGCGGGCATCTCGGCGGCGGTCGCAGGGACGAACATACACGCTTTGATGGGCATCGGCGGCGCGCCCGAAGGCGTCATCACGGCGGCGGCGATGAAATGCTTGAACGGTGAGATACAGGCTCGTCTCGTCTTCGACCCCGAACGGCTCGGCGTGGATAAAGATAAAGTTCCCGCCCGCGAAGAGGTCATCGGACGCTTGAACGAGATGGGCATCACCGATCCTGACAAAGTTTACGACACGGACGATCTCGCGCCGGGCAAGAAAATTATCTTCGCGGCGACCGGCGTCACCGACGGCGCGCTCCTTCGCGGCGTGAGATTTTTCGGCACAGGCAAACGCACGCACTCGCTCGTCATGACTACTGAATCAAAACACATACGCTTCGTTGACACGGTTCATGTCGAGGGCGGGCCGGATGCGGTGATCAGATTTTGAAAAGCGGGAGTCAGGAGTCAGGAGTCAGAAGAAAAGCGGTTTCAGCCTCTTCATGCTGAGTCCTGAGTTCTGAGTTCTCTCTAAAATTATGCTTTCTCCTTCCAGTCAATACATTCCGCAGCATGGGTCGCAGGATGCCGTGCGCCGCTCGCAGGTGTTGATGTGGGGCGGGGCTGCGTTTGTGATGCTGGTGTGGATGGGGATGATTGTGGGCGCGCCGTGGGCGGAGGCTCACGGGTATCATGCTCTGGCCGCGATTCTCTACAAGGCGTTTGATCCGCTCTGTCATCAAATCTCGGAACGCTCTTTTCATCTTGAGGGGCATGCTTTCGCGGTCTGCGCGCGTTGCACCGGAATTTACGCGGGCTTTGCGGCGGGCATCATCTTTTATCCACTGGCGCGCTCGCTCAAACGCACGGACACGCCCTCGCGCTGGTGGCTGTTCGTGGCCGCCGTGCCGATTTCCATTGATTGGTCGCTCGGATTTTTCGGCATCTGGGCGAACACGCATCTCTCAAGGTTTCTGACGGGCGCGCTCCTGGGAGTCGTCTGCACGCTCTTCGTCGTGCCGGGTTTGATGGACGTGCTTGAGGTTGACTGGCGACGCTTTTTTAAGAATAGCCCGGAGGCGCGGCCAAAGCCTGAGACTGTTTTGACCGTCCCGCCCGAACGCGTCGCGCCGAGCGATTACAGCTCGCCTTCGAGTCGCATCTGAAATCCATAAAGGCTTTTCGTCCTTTAACCTTTGCATCCAATAGGGTACAATCTCGCGTCCTAAAGAGTGGGCAGCGCGACCTGGCTTCCGTGAAAAAAGCAGATGCGCTGCTCGTTCTGTGTAGGTCAAGCGCGAGGCCGCACGCGAGGCGCGTCAGTTTTTCCGGCATCGCTAAATTTTTTCCGAACTTTTTTCTCAGCCCACGCGAATTTTAGATTTAGAATTAACCGCTATGCTTTTCCACACGCTCGCCACTTTGACTCCGACGACGCAAGAATTGATGAAGACTTACATCACTGATGTGGTGGACAAGACTGCCGGAAATATCAGCCCGCTTTATCAATTGGATGCTTTCGATTACACGATTCTGATTAGCTATTTCAGCATCCTCGGCATCCTCGCTATCTACGGCGGATACCGCGTCAAACAAGTTATAGATTTCTGGCGTTATCGCAAGATCAAGCCGCAGCCGAAAGAGCTTTTCAAAGAGACGGAGCTGCCGCACATCACCGTGCAGCTTCCGCTCTTTAACGAGATGTACGTCGTCGAGCGTCTTTTGAAAGCCATCACGCAGATTAACTATCCGCGCGAGCGTTTCGAGATACAGGTTTTGGACGATTCGACGGACGAGACAGTCAAGCTCGCGCGCGCGACCGTCGAGGCTTACGCGGCCAAAGGCTTCGACATACATTACATCCATCGCACAGACCGGACGGGCTTCAAAGCCGGCGCGCTGGAAAATGGATTGAAGACCGCGAAGGGTGAATTGGTCGCCATCTTCGACGCGGACTTTGTGCCGAAGCCGGATTGCCTGCGTGTGCTGGTTGACTACTTCACAGACCCCTTAGTCGGCTGCGCGCAGATGCGCTGGTCGCACATCAACGGCAGTTACAATCTCTTGACGCGCTTGCAAACCATCATGCTCGACGGGCACTTCGTCGTCGAGCAGACGGTGAGAAACCGGACGGGCGGATTCTTTAACTTTAACGGGACGGCTGGCATCTGGCGGCGCAAGGCGATTGAGATGAGCGGCGGCTGGCAGCACGACACTTTGACCGAAGACACAGACCTCTCATTTCGCGCCCAGTTGATGGGCTGGCGTTTCGTGTACCTGTTGGACGAGGACGCGCCTTCGGAGATTCCGGTTGAGATCAATGCTTTTAAGGCTCAGCAGCGTCGCTGGGCGAAGGGCGTGATGCAGGTCGGCATCAAGCTCTATCGCCGCATCTGGGCTGCGCCTCTCCCTTTGCGCGTCAAGCTCGAAATGTTCTTTCGCCTGACGGGAAATATCAGTTACCCACTGATGATCGTCGTCAGCCTGCTTCAATTTCCGCTTCTGCTCGTCCGCTACAATCAGGGCTTTTATCACCTGATGATTTTCGACGTGCCGCTTCTTTTCTTCTCGACCATCTCGGTCGTGATGTTTTACGGGACGGGCGTGTGGTATCTGGACGAGAAGCGCGCGAAGCGGCTCATGCATCTGCCGCTCGTGATGGCGATAGGCATCGGCCTCGCGTTCTCGAACGCGCGCGCCGTCTTGGAAGCCATCGTCGGTTTCAAGACCGAGTTCGTTCGCACGCCGAAGTACCGCGTCGAAGAGGCTTCGGACGAAACATGGAAGCGAAAGAAATATAAACGCAAGCGCGGCTGGCTGCCGCTCTTGGAGCTGAGCTTCGCCATTTACTTCCTGCTCGCCATTCTCTACGCCGTGCGTTTTAGCCTGTGGGGCACGATTCCGTTCCTCTCGCTCTTCTGTTTCGGCTACGGCTACATGGGCTTGATGAGCATCATGCAGGCCGTCGGCTTTAGCGGCTGGCACAGCCTGTGGCGGCCTTTCGCCTCGCTCAAGCGCACCTGAGAGAGAAGCGCAAACACATCACCTTTTGAACAACTGATTTTGAGGAGATTTAAGAAGATGAAAAGATTATTCGCCATTATGTTGTGCATCGGCGCGCTCGTCGCTTTCGCAAACGCCCAGACGGACAAGCCGACGCCGCCCGCGCCTGATAAGTCGGCTCAAGATAAGACCGCGCAGGACAAGACTGCGCAGGAGAAGCCAGCGCCGCCGGGCTATGATGTGTATATCGGACAGTATGAGGTTCAGCCGGGCTTTGTCCTGACGGTCACGAATGAGAAGGGCAAGCTGATGGGACAGCCGACCGGCGATACGAAGATCGAGTTCAAGCCGGAAGGGACGACGGCGGATCAGTTTTTCTCTTCGCAAGAGAACGTCCATCTGAAATTCGTCAGAGACGAAAAGGGCGAAGCCATCGTCGCAGTCGTCGTCACATTCGACGGCAGAGACTTTCCTCCGGCCAAGAAGATTAAATAACCCGAAGAGGCGTTGTAGAATCCGATGAAATTGATGCGGCGGTTATCACTTTTTGCGCTCCTGTGTCTCGCCCTCGTCGCGCTGTCCCTGTCTCAGCCGCGCGCTTCACTTGCGCGTGCGGCTGACTTTTACGACGAGCCGGGCGTGCGGCTGTTGAATCAGCCCGTCGGTGAATATCGCGCGCGGCGGCAACGCTTGATGAGCGAGATTAAGGACGGCGTGGTCGTCATTCTCGGCAACGTCGAAGAGGACGAGGGGATCGAAGAGCGTTACCGGCAGAACAACTGGATGGCTTACCTGACGGGCGTCCGCACGCCGGAAGCCGCAGTGATGCTCGTCCCGCAGGGCTTGCCCTCTTTGAACGGCGCACGCGAAATAGTCTTTATTCCGCCGCGCGACCTGAGCGAAGAGAAGTGGACGGGCGAGCAGATGGGGCCGGGCGAAGAGGCCGCCAGAACTTTCGGCGTCGAGCGCGTGCTCTCTTACAGGGATGAGCTGTGGCCGAAGCTGAAAGAGGCCGCGAATCTTCCGGCCTTCAAGGACGCGCAAGGCAAGAGCCACATGAAGCTCTACACGATTGCGCCGCGCGAGCCGCGCAATGGTTTCGTCCGCGAGTACAAGTTCGTCGAAAAGGCTCTCGCGGACTTGCCGGGCGTCGAGATCGCTACTGGAGAAAATTCCATCGGCTCACGCATCGGAGAGATGCGTAAAACCAAATCGCCGTCCGAAGTCGCGCTCCTGCAAAAAGCGATAGACATCACGGGCGAGGCCGAGCGCGACATCGCCGCAAATTTAAAGCCCGGCATGTTCGAGTATGAAGTGCAGGCGATTCTCGAAGCAGCCTTCATGCGCGGCGGCGCAGAGCGTCCCGGTTTTCCCTCCATCGTCGGCAGCGGCATCTACTCGACCATCCTGCATTATAGCGAGAACCATAAAAAGATAGATGACGGCGATCTCGTCGTCTGCGACATCGGCGCGGAGTATTCGATGTACACGGCTGACATCACGCGCACCTTTCCGGCGAACGGCAAGTTCACGCCGCGCCAACGCGAGATTTACCAGCTCGTCCTCGACACGCAGTCAGCCGTCGCGGCGCACTGGCGACCCGGCATCTCTTATTTCGAGATGGAATCTTTCACCAAAGATTTCTTGCGGAAAAGCCCTTTGCGCGCGCGCGATCTGGACGGCAAAGAGTACAGCATGGAGCGCTTCTACTTTCACGCCTTCGGCCACTATCTCGGGATGGATGTCCACGACACCGGAGATTACCGCGTGCCGATGAAGCCGGGCGAGGTCTTTACCATCGAGCCGGGCGTTTATATTCAATCCGAAAAGCTCGGCGTGCGGATAGAGGATGATTACTACGTGACGCCCGAAAACACTTTGCACAAGCTGTCGGAAAAAATCCCCTCCGCGCCCGACGAGATCGAACGCCTGATGGCCGAGGCCGCGAAGAAGCGCGGACGCTAAAGCTTGGCTCACATAACATCAGGATAAGTCAGAACGAAGTTCCAGCTTTCCAGCCCCGGCAGGGGCTAACGATACGTGGCTCTCTCTTAATATCGAATTCACGTTAATGCTAATTGAGTTTCAACCGCCTGCTCTACTTTCTTTATATCTGCATTCGATAACGTGCCTATTTTATTTATGAGGCGTGATTTGCCGACGGTGGTTAATTGATCTGCCATCGCCTTTCTCTGTTTCCCTTTGAGCATCACGTAGGCTTCGCTCGGATAGAGGCGATCCACCTTGCTGGTTAAAGGCACAACCTGCACGCGGTTCAAATATTTATTCGAGGCATCATTACTCAAGATTACTGCCGGTCTTTTTTTCTGTATCTCTCCGCCCACAGAGGGATCGAAATTCACCCACCAAACCTCACCTCGCTTCATCACACACGTCTCCGATGGTGGCTTCCGCCCACTCCAACGCCTCGGCTTCGCGCACCTCATCTTGTGCCATCTGTTGGTAGGCCGCATCCAATTCCTGATTAGTCACATGCGGCCTGACTAAGGATTCAATAAACTGGCTGATTCGCCGCCGTCCAATCACGGTATGAAGCCCGTCATAAACTTTTTCATCAACAGTGATGGTTAGCTTTTTCTGCATCTCTGCCTCCCAATACGTATTCTATACGTAGAGTAAAATGGATTCATTATTTTCGCAAGCTTCAGGATATTTCGTCTGCTTTGCCACTTGTTTTATTTTCTGACAGCGACGGCTGAGCATATCGTGTGCTAACAATCCATTTCGGTTACGTTGGGCGGGCAAGGGCAATGTTGCGAGGGCGCGTGCGTTATTGTGTTTTTGTTGCGGGACGTGAATTTACGGGCGGAAGGCGCGAAAAATGGCGTGTTTCAGGCTTTTGCCGGTGATTAAGCTGATGAAAGGAACGCGAGTTGCCATTACTTCTGGCGGATAGCCCGGCCACTGTAGGCACGGGGAAGATAAAAAGAGGAGACTGAAAAATGATAACCCCAACTAAAACAATCTTACCAATCGCGCTTGTGGCAGCCCTGCTGGGTGGTTCAGTGGGCGCTTTTGTGATGCGTGCCCCGAAGACTACAGATACGGCTAACAACACTACGGCGACTGCGCCCGCGCAGATCGGTACTGCGGTTGCGCAGCCCGTCTCAAACGAGCAGGCGACGGCCAGCTTGACCAGCGATCAGGCGGCTTTCCGCGACGGTTTTCAGGAAGGCTTTTTGGCCGCGCAGGATAAGAGCACATCGAATGATGCTACCTTCCAGTCGACTGACAACCGTTCGAGCAACGTCGTGCCGGTGCAGTATCGCGGCAGCCGCTCAAGACGAGTTTCCAATGGCTCGCGTCAGGTCTATTACGACTACAACCAGCGTCAGCCGCGCCAGCGTTCCTTCTGGCAGAAGCATCGTGACAAGTTGACGGTGGCGGCGGGCACGGGCGGCGGCGCGCTGCTCGGCGGCCTCATCGGTGGCAAGAAGGGCGCGTTGATTGGCGCGTTGGCGGGTGCGGGCGGTTCTGCGCTCTACACCTACAAGATTCGCAACAAGAGTCGCCGCTACTAAAGACGGTTAATCGACATCGGAGACTTGGATGAAGCTTGCTGTGAAAGCAAAAACAATCGTCGCAGCTTCAGCCGTTCTCGTCACACTGGCAGTTTGGGCAGCTTCGTTTGCACACGGGGCTGCCCATTCTTCTGCCGTTGACGCGAGTCGTGCTGTACCTTATGCCGCGCGCTTTCGTGAAGTCGAAGGGCGCGGGCTGCTGGTCAAAGTTTGGGTCAACGGCGCAGGCCCTTACAGTTTCGCCGTGGACACGGGCGCGGGCGCGA
Organism: Pyrinomonadaceae bacterium; assembly: GCA_036403295.1. Classification (GTDB taxonomy): domain Bacteria; phylum Acidobacteriota; class Blastocatellia; order Pyrinomonadales; family Pyrinomonadaceae; genus JACMLC01. The sequence continues at coordinate 12,615 of DASWRG010000146.1, read as the reverse complement.
CCATTCTTTCCGCGCGCGTGGCCGGAGAAGCGCGCGTCGGCGTGCGGCGCGGCTCTGCGGTCAACATCGGCGGCTTGAGCGGCGCGAGCGGCGGCACGGGGCGTGAAGCTGTTGTGCGCGAGCTGGCGATTGGCGACGCGGATAATCTGTTGCCGTCGCGCGGCGCGGTCATCGTCACGGACAGTTTGCCGCAGGATATTGACGGCGTGCTCGATCCGGTCGAAGCCTTTTGGCCGCTCGGTTTTGTGATAGACCCTGAGCGGCATGAACTGAGCGCGTTTGACCCGCGCGCGAATCCTTTGCGCCTGGGTGACGCGCCCGCCGGCGGGGCGACTGTGGCGTGGATTTTCAATGGCGGCAGCCGGAGACCTTTCGTCATGCTTGATGGCGGACGCCGCGCGCTGATTGATACAGGCTCGGGCTTCGGTCTGGCTGTGAGCGAAAGCGCGGCGCGCTCGCTCGGCCTGCTCCCGAACGAGGGCAGAGCGAGAGAGGTCGTGCGCGATTTAGGCGGTGGTCGCGTCGCGTCGCGTCGCATCGCTCCGGCGAACGTGAGCATCGGAGAGCTTGAGCTGCGGAGCGTGCCGACGGATTTGCTCTCAGGCATTTCGGCTGCCTCGCCGATCCTGCTTGGCCGCGAAGCTCTCGCGCCGTTTCGCTTGACTTTCGATCCGCTTCACAGGCTAATTCAGCTTGCGCCGCAATAATGCTTTTGATCTCTTGAGGGATAAAGGTCGTGTACAGTTTTCATCGCCGCGCTCTCTTCATTTCGCTCCTGTTATTCATTTCGATGACGGGCGCAGGGATGCTTCGTTCTCATGCGCAACAGAAGCAGACCTCTCAACAGACGCAGGACGAAGAGGTGGTGCGCGTCGAAACTGATGTGACGAACATTCTGTTCACGGCGATTGATAAGGACAGGCATTTCGTCACGACGCTGCAAAAGGATGACGTGCGCGTTTACGAGAACGACGCGCCGCAGCAGATTTTTACCTTCGAGCGCGAGACGGACTTGCCGCTCTCGCTGGCGATTCTGATTGACACGAGCTGGTCGCAGGAGGACACGCTGCCCGACGAGAAGGCTGCGGCGCGAGCCTTTGTTGATGCTGTGATTCGTCCGGCGAAAGATCAGGCCGCGATTGTCTCTTTCACAGGCAAGCCGACGATTGAGCAGGCTTTGACCGGCAATCCGGCGAGCCTGCGTAAAGGCATCGAGCAAGTCGTCATCATCCATCCGCGTGAGCCGGAGGACGGCGGCGCAGTCGCCACGCCCGAAGAGCGCGCCGCGCCCGATTATGACGATTCAATCGGCTACACGAACATCTGGGACTCGCTCTCTTTTGCGTCGAATGAGATTTTGTCGCAGACGCCCGACCGCACGCGCCGCGCCGTCATCCTGCTGACGGACGGGGACGATACCAACAGCCATCTCAAAAAAGAGGAGGCCATCGAGCGCGCGATAAAAGCCAACGTGGTCGTTTACTCCATCGGCATTGTCGGTAACCAAGGGGACATCGAAAAAGGCACACTGCGTAAAATCTCCGAACAGACCGGAGGCCGCGCCTTTTTCCCGGAAGATGAGAAAGACCTGAGCGCGGCCTTCAAACAGATCGAGCAAGAGCTGCGCTCGCAATACCTGCTCGCCTACACACCATCCAACAGCGCCCGCGACGCCTCGTACCGCCGTATCCGCCTCGACATCGCAAACCCCGACCTGCGCAAGCGAAAGCTGCGCCTGCTTTACCGTCAGGGCTATTACGCACGACAAGCTGCGAAATAAAAGTTTAAGGTTCAAGATTCAAAGTTCAAAGTTCAAGGTTGAAAGACAGACTCCATGTCTTCACCTTGAACCTTGAACCTTGAACTTTGAACCTTGAACCCGGATTTTTCCTCCTCAAGAATTCCTCAACCCGCTTTCGGGATAATCAAAATGTCGCACGGGGCGCGGGATTCCCCACGCGCTTTGAGAGACGTAAGTTGTTGAAGAGCAAGGTGTACAGACTTTAAGAGGGCTTCTTCCGATGTAATCCTCGTCGGCGCGAGCCGGGACTGAAAGCTAAATTTAAGGAACGCAAAAAGCATGCAATTAATCCTCGACAAGATTAAATCCCCTGTGGAATTGCCGCGCATTTCGCGCCCGCGCCTGTTGACGGAACTGCGCGTCGCGCTTAATTCCTGCACCTCGACCATCATCAACGGTCGCGCGGGGACTGGGAAAACTCTGCTCGCAGCAGATTTCGCGGCAAGCTGCGGTCGCCGCATAGCCTGGTACAAAGTGGATGCTTCGGACAGCGACCGGCGCGTCTTTTTCGAGTATCTGGTCGAGAGCGTGCGCGCACAGCGTCCCAAGTTCGCGGGCGAGGCGATCATGCGTCTGGTCGAATCAAGCGGCCTCGAAGACATTCCGCTGCTGGCAGAATCTTTTATCTACGAGCTGCTCGAAAGCGGCGGCGAACCGCTGCTGATTGTGATAGATGACCTGCACTTGATTTATGACGCGGACTGGGTCGTGCCGTTCTTTCGTCGCCTGCTGCCGCTCCTGCCAGCCGACGCGCACGTCTTGATTACGGGACGCAGCCTGCCGCCCGCTCCGCTCTGGCGCATGCGCTCGAAGCAGACTTTGTGTGTGATAGATGAAGGGATGCTCGCTTTTTCAAAAGAAGAAGCGAAAGAGCTTTTTACCACGTACCGGCTGACCGGAGCGCAAGCGAGCGCAAGTCATAAGCAGACGCGCGGTCGCGCCTCCGCGCTCGACACCTTAGCTCAACTGCTCGTCTCGACGGAGGCCGAGAAGCCGCCGCGCGCGAAGAGACCAAAAGGGCTGCGCGTCGTGCAGCAGCTACACGGTTATGTTTTCTGAGATGTAAATGTAGGGGCAGGGCTTGTCCCTGCCCGCCGCGCGTCTGCGCGAATTCTGTTATCGTTCTAACGAACGATGCGGGCAGGGACAAAAGCCCTGCCCCTACAGTTGTCAAACCCTCGCAGATGGAGCGTAGCTTGCAACGCTTTCGATGTGATAATCTCCATCCGCAGACCGCTCAGACAATTCGTATGAGGCACATCCCGATGGCGCCCAGAACACGTCGTCACAACGCAGCCCCGACTGCGCCCGTAGAGGAGACGGATGAAAAATCCGCTCTCCAGAATTCTGCGGAGACGACCCCTCAGCGTCCGGCCTTTTTCCTGCGCACCAAGCTGCTGCCGCCGCGTCCCGCTCCCGAACTGCTCTCGCGCCCGCGCCTGACCGAACGCCTGCTCGCTAACCTTGCGCACCCGGTCACGCTCGTCGCCGCCAACGCAGGCTCAGGCAAGACCACGCTGGTCGCGGATTTTGTCCGCCAGCACGCGCGCCAGTTCGTCTGGTATCAGCTAGACCACACGGACGCAGACCCTTCCGTCTTTCTAGGCTACATCGCTTACGGCATCAAGCAGGCCGTCCCGGATTTCGGCGAAGTGACGTTCTCTTATTTGCAGGAGTCCGCGAACGAGCTGGCGCGTCAGCCCGAAAGAGCCGTTGACGTGCTCCTCAACGAAGTGCTCGAACAGGTCGAGCAGCAGATGATTTTAATCCTCGACGATTATCATCATCTGGGCACTGAGACGCCCGTGCATCGCGTCGTTGATCGCCTGCTCGCTTACCTGCCGGACGTGATGCACGTCATCATCATCTCGCGCGACGTGCCGCCGCTCGCCCTCGCGCGCCTGCGCTCGCAAGCCTCGCTCTCAATCATTGATCGCGCGGAACTTCTGTTTACAGATCAAGAGACGCAGGAGCTTTTTCGTCAAGTGTTTGATTTGGAGCTGACGCCCGAACAGCTCTCGGAATATCGTGAGCGCACGCACGGCTGGATTACGGCTTTACAGCTTGTCCGTCAAGTCGCACAGCGTCAGGCCGTCGCTCACAGCTCGCATGACGGCGAGGCTGAATCGCTTAACCTGAGCGAAGTCCTCAGACAATCAGAGCGCGACATCTTCGACTACTTCGCAGAGGAAGTCTTTGCCGATGAGACTGAGGAAGTGCAACAGCTTCTCCTGAGAATTTCACTGCTTGAGCGAATCGAGATTGACACCTGCGGCAGGCTTTATCCTGACATGCACTGCGCGCAGACCTTGCCGACGCTCGTGCGCCGCAATGTGTTTCTGACCATCGCCAGCGACGGGCACGGCGAAGAGTATCGCCTGCACCCGCTCTTTCAGAGTTTCCTGCGCAAGCGTTTTCGCGCCGAGGCGGGACGCGCCAAAGTGATTGCCGAACACACGCGTTACGCCGACTACTTTTTGGAGCGCGACAAGTGGGAGCAGGCGATGCAGCATCTCCTGGCGGCTGAAGATTACGTCCGCGCGGCTCATCTGATTGCGGAACGCGGCGGCGAATGGATTGCGTCGGGCGCGCTCGCCTCGCTCGTCACCTTCGCCGAAGCCTTGCCCGTCGCAGTCCTCGAAGCGCAACCGCGCTCGCTCGCGCACCGCGCGGAGGTCGCGCGCTTGCAAGGCGACGAGGCGGCTGCGACCGGATGGTTTCGCCGCGCCGTCAACCTCTTGCGCGAACAGGGCGACCGCGAAGGCGAGGCCGAAGCTCTGCATTCGCTCGCAGCCATCGCGCGCCGTCAGGGAGATTACGAGACGGCCTTCTCTTATCTTGATCGCGCGGTCGAGCTGACGGACGAGAAATCCATCGTCCGCGTCAAGTGCGGCAACACACGCGGCCTGTGCCTCGTGGCGATGGGCGAATGGACGAAGGCGGAGCTTGAGTTTCGCGTCGCTTTGCAGGCCGCAGAGGAGCGCAACGACGAGCATTACGTGCGCCTCATCGCGCACAATCTGGGGACGCCCGCCGGGATGCGCGGAGATTTCGGCGAGGCTCTGCGCTGGCTGCGACGGATGCTGCGCGACGACGGCGGCGCGCCGATGCCGCAAGAGGCCATCGGTCATCTCAACATGGCGCGCTGCTATCTCTATCGCGGAAATTTCGCGTCGGGCGAAGAGCATCTTGATCGCGCGCTCGAAACCTGCCAGCTTTTTAATTTGATGTCACTGCGCGGAGAAATCTTCGAGGCTTACGGTAACCTTTACCGCGAGCGCGAGGATGCCGCGCGTGCCGCAGAGTTTTACGAGCGCGCGGCGCGTGCTTATGACGAGGCGGGAATTGACCCGACGCGGCGCGAGTTGTGGGAAGAGCAAGCCCTGCTTCGTTTTCAGATGGGCGATGCCGCGAGCGCGCGGCTCTTGCTTGATCGTCTGGTCGGCGCGCGACTTGATGCGGGCGACGAGCTTGGCCGTTACACAGCCGTTCTGACGCGCAGCCGCGTGATGCTGGCGCAGGGCGAGCATGAGCCTGTGCGTCAACAGCTTCAACCCGCGCTCGAATATTTTCACGAGCACAAGCTCTATTATTACGAAGCGCAGGCGTCGCTCGCGCTCGCGGCCTCTCTGTACGCGACGGGCGAGAGCGACGCGATGCTTGAGCCGCTTCGACGCGCGCTCGATCTGGTCGCGCGTTACGATTACGAGTACTGGCTGCAACGAGAGGTCGCGCACAACCCGCAGCTCTTCGCATCGGCTGATGCTTCGGAGCTGCTGCCGCCGGACGTGCGCGAGCAAGTGCCCGCCGCCGCCGCCGCGCAAAAAGTGAGCGGCACAGGCTCTCTGCCGAGTCTGCCGCTCGTCTCCGCGCAACAGCCCGTCACGGATTTGACGATCAACATGCTCGGCCCCGTCGAGATTTTCCGCGACCCTGCGCGCTCGCTCGCCGCAGACGCCTGGACGACGAAACGCGCGCGCGACATCCTGTGCTTCATCGCTTCGCGCAGGCATCGCCGCGCCTCGAAAGACAGCATCATAGACACCTTCTGGGGCGAATCGGATTTCGACGCGATAGAGAAAAACTTTCATCCGACCGTCTCGCACATACGCAAAGCTCTTAACAGCAATCAGCCTTTGAAGCAGAACTTTCTGCTTTACCGCGACGGCGATTACCAGTTGAACGCGAGCTTTTCATACTCGATTGACACGGAAGAGTTCGACCGCCTCGTCGCCGAAGGCGAGGCCGCGCGCAGAGCCGGACAACAGGAGCGTTACGTTGAGTCTTATGAAAAAGCCCTGGCGCTCTATCGCGGCGATTTCATGCAATCGGTTTACGACGAATGGGTGGACGAGCATCGCTCTTATTACCGCGAGCAATATCTGAGAATTTTGGAATCGCTCGCCGCCACCGCAGAGAAGCTGAAGGAGTGGCCGCGCGCGCTTGATCTGGCTCATCAAATCCTGCGCGATGATTCGTTCCGCGAGGACATACATTGCACGATCATGCGCGCGCACGCCGCGCTCGGCAATCGCGTCGCGGTCAAAGAACAGTACGAATCCTTGCGCAAGCTGCTGCGCGAAGAACTGGGCGTCGAGCCGGTCGCGGAGACGCAGAAGATTTACAGAGACTTGATGAAATAAACCCAAGAGGCTGTGTAAAAACGGTTTGAAGCAGATGGCTATTCATGCTAAAATAACGCGATTTTGGGGGGCGCTTTCCCGACCTTCGCGTCCCCTTTCGCATCCCCCATGCACTCAACCGGCAGCCTCCATTTCGGGCGAAAGCTTCGTCTTTCCGCTCTTGAAGTATTGATGTATATGCTCAACGAAATCTGCCAAAGGTCGAAGCGATTTATCGCGCTGCTGCTCGTCTGCGTTATCGGCGCAGGCCCGGCCCTCGCCGGAGTGACGATCACGGGCGCAAACGGCATCACGATGACGGGAGCCGACGGCGTCAACTACATCGGCACGAACGGCATCACGATGACAGGCGCGGACGGCTTTCTCTCCTTCACTCCCAACGGCATTACCATGACGGGCGCGGACGGTATCACGATGACGGGTGCGGACGGCGCGACCTACACAGGCCCCAACGGCGTCAGCGCGACGCGCGCAGATGGCATCACGATGACAGGCGCGGACGGTCTCACGATGACCGGAGCCGACGGCATCACGATGACTGGCGCGGACGGCACACACTATCAAGCCGACTCGGTTGTCATACGCCAGCCGAACGGCATCACGATGACTGGCGCGGATGGCATCACGATGACTGGCGCGGACGGCGTCAATCGAATGGGCGCGGACGGCATCACGATGACTGGCGCGGATGGCATTACGATGACTGGCGCGGACGGCATCACCATGACGGGCGCGGACGGACTGCTGGCGACGCGGACGGATGGAACTACTTACACGGTCGCGCCGAACGGCATCACGATGACCGGAGCCGACGGCATTATCATGACGGGCGTGAACGGCATCACGATGACTGGCGCGGATGGAATTACGATGACGGGCGCGGACGGCTATCTGGGCGCAATCGGCTCGCAGACCGGATTGCAGAGCGTTGACCCGCAGCTTGCCGCGCGTCTCAACAATCTGACGGATGACAGCAACATCAACGCGGTCATCGTCTATCATCATCAACCGACCGAAGCCGACCTCGCAGACCTGCAAGCTATCGGAGTCCTGGCGGGAACGCGTTATCGCGCGCTGCCGATGATTTGCATCACCGCGACGCCCGAACAGATAATCTCTATCTCTCGTCTCTCATCCGTGCGTTCGGTTTACGGCAATCGTACGCTGCAACTGAATCTCGACACGCGGCTCGCCATCAACGGCGCGTCTCGCGTCTCGCGTGACAGGGATTTGACCGTCAGAAATAACGGCATGCCTTTGTCCGGTCACAACGTGACGGTCGCCGTGCTGGACACCGGAGTTGACGGCACGCACGCAGACCTCTCAGGCCGCGTCGTGAGAAACGTCAAGCTCGTTGACACGCAGAGCGTGAACGCGGGCTTTTCAAATCCGACGAGTATCGAGAACCTGCCGAACACGGATCAGCTTTACGGTCATGGAACTTTCGTCGCGGGCTTGATCGCCGGAAACGGCACGCGCTCCGGCGGCAAATACAGCGGCATCGCTCCGGGCGCGAACATCGTGGGCTTGAGCGCGGGCGATTATAATCTCTCTTTCGTGCTGGCGGGTTTCGATTATCTGCTGGCGAACGCCGCGACGCTCAATACGCGCGTCGTCAATTGCAGCTTTTCAGCCAACACCGCTTTCGACTTCAACGATCCGGTCAACGTCGCCACCAAGCTGCTGACGGAGAACGGCATCAGCGTCGTCTTCTCTGCGGGCAACACCGGGCCGGGACTAAATTCGCTCAATCCTTACGCGGTCGCGCCGTGGGTCGTCAGCGTCGGCGCAACCGACGAGCGCGGGCGGCTCGCAGATTTCTCTTCGCGCGGAGCGTTCGGCAGCGCGCTCTTTCGTCCGACGCTGGTCGCGCCGGGCGTGAGTATCGTCAGTTTACGCGGCGCGCTCATCACGAGCGTGGAGGGCGCGCTCGGCAATCAATCCGAGACTGACATGCAAAGATTGACGCCGGGAGAGATGCCTTTTTACACGACTGCGAGCGGGACGAGCTTTTCCACGCCGCAGGTGGTCGGAACAATCGCGCTGATGCTCGAAGCCAATCCGCAATTGACTCCGGCTCAAGTCAAAGACATCTTGCAGCGCACGGCGACGCCGCTGCCGACTTACTACGCGCACGAAGTCGGAGCGGGGATGCTCAACGCGCACGCGGCGGTGCTCGAAGCGGCTTTCCCACAACGGCGAATGGGCGTGTGGCGCGCCGCGCTCGATCACGGGCAGGTGCATTTCGTCACCGATCAATACCAGAGCTTTACCGGAGCGGTTCAACCCGGCGGCACATACACGACGACCTTTAACCTGCCGCAGAACACTTTGGTCGCTTCCATCGCGACGGCGTGGGGTCCGATGACGAGCCTCAATGATCTGGCTCTTTCGATTTACAACGTTAACGGCGTCAAGCAGGGAGAGTCCAACACCGCCAATCAAGCGGGACTCACGGGCAAACGCGAACGCGTCGCGCTCAAGCTTCCGGCGGCGGGCGTCTATCAAGCGCGCATCATCAACTCGCTGAGCATCGCCGGCACGCTGCAATCCATCGTCGGCACGGTCGAGGCGACGCGCGTCGAATACGCTCCCGTCTCTGATATGGGCAGTCTCAGCAATTCTTCACAGGCGGACATTTACGCGGCCTTGCGCACTTTCGTGATGTCGTCATACGGCGGGCGTTTCCGTCCGGCCTTCGCCGTCTCGCGCGCAGACCTGGCTGCCGCATTGGTGCTGGCTGGACGCGCGCCGCAATACATGTCTGCGCAACAGGGTTACGCGGACGTGCGTGATCGCACGACGAGAACCTTCGTCGAGAGCGTGCAGAATGCGCCGGGCGGGGCTTTCTTCACGGACTCGACGGCGGGCGGCAATTTCCGTCCCTTCGACCGCGTGGACAGAGTGACGGCGGCAGCCGTGCTCGTGCGCGCGGCGGGCTTGAGTTCCGAAGTCAGCACTGCCGCGCCGGTGACGACTCTCGACGCGAGCACGATTCCGTCCGCCATGCGCGGCTATGTCTCTGTCGCGCTCGCGCATGGATTGCTGACGCAGAGCGGCGGGCTCTTTAACCCGCAGGCCGCATTGACGCGAGCCGAACTGGCGCACGCGCTGGCTGTGATGAACAGTTTAGCGATTCAGTAAGACCTGAGAAAAAGTTAGATGAAAGAGCGGGGGCAAGCCCCTCTTCCTGAGCTGTGAGACTAAGCTATTTGAGAGCTAAGCTCTCAATCATGAAATGTCTCTGAGGTGAGGAAGGGCGGCTTGCCCCCGCTCCTTATCTCTTTGTCATTGATGTTGTGTCAGCAGGCGAGAGAAAACCCAGCTCGATCAGTCGCCGCACGACTCGCAAAAAATCCGCAGCTAAATTTTCAATAGCTTGCCTTTTAACTGCCGACAATTCTCGCAGATAATCTCTCAACTCAAATCGTCCGTCGCACTGCGATAGGAATTCAATCACGTCCTCGTCCGCCTGCGCGACGTAGCTCAAGCCTTCCGCGAGACTGAGTCTCGATTCTTTTATACTCCATCCTTCCGTAGATAAAGTGAGCCGTTGCTGCCATTCTATTTTGTCGGAACGCCGCAGACGCGCGCTGAGAAGCTGTTCGTCGTCGCGTGTGGCTTCGAGAAAATCACGAACGGCGAAGCCGCGCGCGATCTCTTCGCCGCACGCGCCCCGCACCTCCGGCAGCGAATCACAGCGAAACCAGTTTTCCCGCCCGTCGCGGCGACGCATCGTCAGCAGGCCGAAGCCAATCGCTTCGATTCGCTCGCGCCGGTAATAATTAACCCACTCGTTGAATTTGCGGGCGGCCAACGCTTTGTCCTGCACACGCTCGCCGATTCGATTGAAGGCGTAAAGGCTCGCCTCTTCAGTGTGCGCGTGCATCGCCCACGCGTCGCAACCGCTTCCCTCGAACCATGTTGCGAGGCGCGCGCGCCAATCTTCTCCCTCCATCTGACACCAGTTGCAGAGAAGCTGGCAGTATCCGCCTTCACTCAAAAATTTCGGCGCGGCTCTGACGAGGTTGCGACAAAACTCGTCGTGCGGCAGGCTGGTCGAAGTATGTAAGTAATCCGCCACAGGCGCGACGACGAATGGGGGATTGCAGACGATGAGATCAAAGGTTTCGCCGTCGATAGGCTCGAAGAGATTTCCCGCGCGCCACGTGATGTTTGAGACGCCGTTGAGCCGCGCGTTGAACTCCGCAAAGCGAATGGCGCGCGGGTTTGAATCCACGCCGCAGACCTCTTCGCTGTGTCTTGCCGCGAGTAGAGCCTGCACGCCGCAGCCCGTGCCTAAATCAAGAGTTCGCGCGACCGTGCGCCTGATGGTCATTTCGGCCAGAGCGCGCGAACTGGCCGCCACGTTCATCACCTGATCCGGCTCGGCTCTCTCAGACCAATCGGCGGCGACCATCAATCCATCATAAAGAGACAACTCGACGCTCGCCGCAACCTCATCCCCTTTGAGATGAACGAGGCCGACTTCCGCCCAGTCTTCTATCTCCATCGGGGAGACTGCGCGGCGCGCACTATCGAGCGTGACCGTTTGCCGCAAGAGGAAGAGTCTGACGAGCGTGTTGAGCGAATCGCTTGCGCGCGTGCGTTCGAGATAGAGCGGGAGCGCAGAGAGACGCTCGCGCGCGCCTCGCCATTCGGAAATCTTCAAAAGCTGAAGGACACGCGATTCGGTATAGCCCGCGCTCTCAAGCGTCCGGCGAATCCGTTCGGCCTGATGAGAATCCGGCGGTTTGAGCTTCAAATTTTCGGGCGGCAGCATCATCTTCGAGCGATAAAATCTCACGCAAACGGGCAAGGACGCAAAGAAAATTGCCCCCTGCCGGTCGTTTTTACGCCGCCGGAGCGTCTCAAGCGATTTTCCGAAATTTAAAAACCTCAAATTTCCTGAGCAAATCGAGGATTTTAAATTTTTTTCGGCGGCTCAAGTTTTTCTCAACTCCTGTTAGCTAAGATTTCAAACATTGAAAGGCGAGGATGGTGCAGCGGCTGGCGGGTGGCGAACTTAATCCGGGGTTTCGGGGCATAACAGTCTTGGCCGGAGGCCGACGACTGAGGAGGATTAAGAGAGCCACCGCGAGCCATTGAAAATCGAGCTGTCGTGGCGCTGCTTAGTCGGGAAGCGGCTCTGCGACCTCGTAGGTTCGGGGGCGACCCGATTCATTTTGGCTTTGGCCGCCCCTGAACCGCCGTCACCTGAACTAGGCGAATGTGCCTACCTCGCCCCAATTGCGATGTAGCTTTTTTGGGGGAAAGAGCTTCATCGTAATTGCCCTGCCGGTTCGGCTCAACGCGCGGCTTGTCGGGAGCTTGCGCGAAGAGCCGAACCGGCTTTTTTCATGACAGCAAAGAATCTCGCGCAAAGGCGCAAAGATAAGAGGCAAGCTAAAACAGCATGGCTCTTGACTTCCTTTGCGCCTGTGCGTCTTTGCGCGAAACTGCTTTTAGCTTCTCCGCTTTTTGAACCTTAAAGTTTGCAACCTGTCTGCCGCTCGTGTTAATTATTTGTGCGCGCCTGCTTGAAATCATATCGTTGACGAAGGAGAGCCGAGAAGATGACGTATGTCGTAGTTGACCTGTGCGTTGATTGCAAGTACACGGACTGTGCTGCGGTCTGTCCTGTGGAAGCTTTTCATGAATTGCCGGATCGTCTCTACATCAATCCGGACACCTGCATTGATTGCGATGCCTGCGTGCCCGAATGCCCGGTCGAAGCGATCTTTGCCGACACGACCCTGCCTGATAATTATCAGGAATGGATCGCGCTCAACGCCGAAGCCGAGAATTATCCGACCATCAGCGCGAAGATTCCGGCTCTGCACGGGCCGGGCTGCACAGGCCCGCCCGAAGGCTGAAACTTCTGCGTTTGAGCATCCGGCGCGGCTGAGAGACTTGCAATCGTCAGCCCCGTGAGGGGCGACATCTCAGTAGCCCAGTGCGCCAGCACTGGGAATACCATGCACAAAGAGAACAAGCCCCGGAGGGGCGGCATAATCTATGTCGCCCCTCCGGGGCTTAACTTATAATTTGCTGCGTGACCCACGATTGGCGTCGTGGGCTACTGATATATCGCCCCTCATGGGGCTGATGATTATCTTGAGGTCTTCATCCCGACGAATAAAACAATGATTAAAACAGTTGTCAAAACCC
>DASWRG010000145.1:0-22177 GCA_036403295.1 Pyrinomonadaceae bacterium | reverse complement strand
CCAAGTCCGTGTTAAGATGCGTTCAAAATAATTTTCAGAGGGGAATATTGATGAACTATCAATTACTGGGACGCACGGGATTGAAGGTCTCCGAGTTGTGTCTGGGCACGATGACCTTCGGGAAGAGTTTTTTCAACATCGCCAAGGTCGAGCAGGATGAGGCTAACCGGATGGTTCAGCGCGCGTGGGAGGCGGGTGTCAATTTCTTCGACACGGCTAATGTCTATTCCTACGGCGAATCCGAAGAGATACTCGGACGCGCCGTGCGCGATTCCGGCATCCGGCGCGAATCGGCCATCATCGCCACCAAAGTTCGCTCTTCGATGACGCAGGACGGAAGCGATGTCAACAACGTCGGCCTCTCAAGACATCACATCATGGCCGCGTGCGAGGACAGTTTGCGAAAGCTCGGCACGGATTACATAGACCTCTATCAAGTTCACGGCTGGGACATACACGCGCCCGTCGAAGAGACCATCAGCGCGCTCAACGATCTGGTCAGGCACGGCAAGGTGCGTTACATCGGTTGCTCGAACTGGTCTGTCAGGCATCTCATGAAAGCTCTGGGCATCTCGGAACAACATGACTGGGAACGCTTCGTCTCTTTGCAGGCTTACTACTCACTGGTCGGGCGCGATCTTGAACACGAGCTGCTGCCGCTCTGTCGTGAGGAAGGCTTGGGCGTGCTGGTCTGGTCGCCTTTGTCGGGCGGATTTTTGACCGGAAAATATCGCCGCGACGACCCGACTCCCGAAGGCGCAAGGCGCAGCGGATTCAACTTTCCGCCGATTGACGAAGAGCGAGGCTTTGATGCTATCGAAATTTTGGACGAGATAGCCAAACAGCACAACGCCTCAATCGCGCAGGTCTCGCTCGCGTGGCTCAACACTCAACCCGGCGTCACTTCAATCATCATCGGTGCGAACAAGATGTCGCAGCTCGAAGACAATCTCAAAGCGACAGAGGTCAGGCTCTCCGCCGAAGAGGTCGAGCGTCTCAACGCCGCGACCGCGCCCCGCGCGCTCTATCCGCAATGGATGATTGAGCGACAAAATGAGGGGAGATAACAAACAGCTTGGAGTCCAGAGAAGTAGCTCGTGATAAGAGCTAAGCTGTTCCTTCTTCGGGGCTCTGCCGCAACGATGTGCGGAAGGTCTCCGACCTTCCGACAGCATGCCTCTCATCTAAAAGAGGGGCTGCGCCCCGCGTGCGGCGTAGCCGCGAAAGAACAGGAAAGCTCAACGGTGAGGCAGAGCCTCACCGCACATCAGGCGGCACAGCCGCGTAAACGGCTTGAGCATACAGTATGAGCAAACTTGCGCCATCGAATATCACACTGATACGCGGCCTCGGCCTCGTCGCCGCCGTCTCAATCGTCATCGGCAATGTCATCGGCACGGGAGTTTTTTTGAAAGCCCGCGTGATGACGTGCAATGTCGGCTCACCGACGACGGTTGTGATTGTGTGGATTGCGGCGGGCGTGCTCTCTCTGGCCGGCGCGCTGACGTATGCGGAGTTGGCGGCGATGATGCCGAGGGCGGGCGGCGAGTATGTTTTTATCAGAGAAGCTTACGGCCCCGGTTTGGGATTCCTGTACGGGTGGATGCAGGTCTTTATCGCCAAGACTGGCTCGCAGGCCGCGCTCGCCGTAGCCTTCGCCGGATTCTTGAACATCCTGACGGGGCACGCGCTCAATCAGACTTTTTATACTTTTCATCTCTTCGGCTACAACCTTCCTTTCGGGACTTTGCAGGTCGTGGCTCTCTCTGCGATTGCGATTGTGACGCTGATTAACTGCGCGGCGGTCGTAGTGAGCGGCGGCGTCGCAACTTTTCTGACAGGCATCAAGATTGCCCTTGTCCTCGGCGTCGGCGTCGGCGCGTTTCTCTTCGCGCATGGCGACTGGTCTCACTTTTCCATGCTCAACACGAACGGCCTGTGTGAGGGAGTGAGCGCGGGGGCGCGTTTCGGCATCGCGGGTTTCGGCGCGGCGATGCTCGGCGCGTTGTGGGGTTATGACGGTTGGAACAACATCACGCTGGTCGCGGGCGAAGTCAAAAATCCGCAACGCAATATTCCGCTCGCGCTCATCGGCGGGATGCTGATTATCTGCACGCTCTACGTGTTCATCAACATCGCTTACTTCTACGTGTTAGACCCGACGACGGTCGCCAGCGTTCCCGCAGCCTCTTCCGTAGCGACCGAAGTGGCGCAAAGATTCTTAGGCCCCGTCGCGGTGAGCTTGATTGCGGCGGCTCTGCTGGCCTCGACCTTCGGGACGCTTCACACTTCGATTTTGACGGGAGCGCGCGTGCCGTATGCGATGGCGCGTGATCGTCTCTTCTTTCAAAACCTCGCGCGGCTTTCACAGCGCACGCATGTGCCCATCGGCGCGCTCGTCGTGCAAGGCGTGTGGGCTGGCATCCTTGCGCTCTCCGGCTCTTTCGACACGCTGACGGATTACGTGATTTTCGGCTCGTGGATTTTTTACGGGCTGACGACCGCCGCAGTCTTTCTCTTTCGCCAACGAATGCCGGACGCCGTGCGCCCTTATCGCGCGTGGGGTTATCCGGTCGTGCCCGTCCTCTTTCTGCTGGTGACGGCGTTTCTCCTCTTGAACACGCTGTGGACGACGCCCGTGCAGGCTCTCACCGGCCTCGGCCTGATCGCGCTCGGCCTGCCAGTGTACTGGTACTGGTCGCGCCACAATCGTCTCAACTATCAAGAGCCTGCGCCGGAAGACGAGCAGAAATAGATAACATTTGATTCGAAGCTCTAACGCCTCAAGGAGAACTTTGATGAACATGGAACGCAGAGTCGCGCCGCGTGTGCGAGTCAATCTGGAAGTGTCGTGGCAAGCCGGAGACAAGCCGCGTCAAGGCACGGTCAGCGACATCAGCGTGGGCGGCTGTTTCGTCCTCTGCGCGGGCGACGTGGCGGACGGCAACTCGGTTTCGGTCGAGTTTCGTTTAGCCAGAGCCAAAGCGATTGCTCTGCGCGGCGAGGTCGTCAATCATCACGACGAGATCGGTTTTGCGATGAGGTTCACAGAGGTCGGAAAGAAGGAATCGGCTTTTCTGAAACGATTAATCGACAGTGAGCAGAATCAAAAATCCTGAATCCTAAAACTTACGTCACAAACACTCAAACCCTTTGCGTGCTTCCGTTTTATCTTCGCGCCACCAGCGAGAAAGACCAACGTTTCACGCTGGTGGCGCAAACAAAGAAAAGCTTAAGGCGCAAAGCGTTGAGTTGTTCAGTCGCTTGAATTGTGAAGCTTCTGCGCTCACTTCTCTTTCATAAAATCCAGCACGGCGCGATTAAACTCTTTCGGCTTCTCCATATTGAGATGATGGCTGACGCCTGTGATGACGAGCTTGCGTGCGCCGCCGATCTTTTCTTTGAGGACATCCGAGATGGCGATGATGCTTGGAATATCCATGTCACCGACGATGACGAGCGTAGGCTTTTTAATCTCCCCTAATCTTTCAATCGCGGGCGTCTTCGGCCACGTCCAGACGATTGGCGCGGGCGTCGGCCCCCACGTCCTGAAATTGTCAGACAGCATCTCTTTCATCCGTCTCTGAAAATTCGGATTCTTCTTTCCGGTTGCGAAGAGCCTGTAATCGAGCCACATCGCAATGGCTTTGTCTTTGCCCTCTTCCTCTGCGGCTTTATCAATCGCCAGCCGCTCCGGGTCTCGCGGATATTTATAACCTCTCAAGGCAGAGCCGGAGAGAATCAGTTTCTCGACCATCTCAGGATGCTCAAGCGTGAACTCGGTCGCCACCTGCCCGCCGAGCGAGAGGCCGACGAGCGAAGCCTTCTCGACTTTTAGAAATTTGAGCAGCGCGTACAAATCCTCTATGTGCGAGAGCGGCCCCATCGAAAATTCCGAGCGACCGAAACCGCGCAGGTCATAGCGGATGACCCTGTAATGTTTGGCGAACTCATTGAACTGGTCGTCCCACATGCGGCTGTCAACCAACCCGCCGTGAATCAAGACCAACGTCCGCCCCTTGCCCTCGCTTTCGTAATAGAGCTTCGTCCCGTTGACTTCGGCGATGCCCGACACTTTCGTTTTATCCGCGCCGGAAGCCGCGTGAGCAACACAAATGAGTAACGCCAAAGCCAACATGAAAGCTTTGATGTTGCTCATGCATAAAAGTGTCCGGGCCATTTCTCTCATGTACTAAAGCTCCACTTCGATTTAAGGAGTTCGCCTCCATTCATACGGAAAGAACGTGCCCGCTTTCTCCGCGTCAACCGGCGCTCCGGCGAGAGCGCAGGCGTGAGCCAGCACCGGATCGCGTTGAGACGCGAGGTCTGCGCCCGTCGGCAGCATCACTTCGTCCGGCGTCACGCCGACATTCTCAAGGCTCTTGCCATCGGACATCAGGACATCGGCGACCGTCACGCTCGCTCCGTAAAAAAAGACATCTCCGTTGCCGGTCTGATGGTCGAACCAATTGGCCGCCATCACCGCGCCCATCGTCTTGTCGCCCATGACCGTGCCGCGTTTTTCGAGCTGGATGATGCGCGCGAACATCTCCGCCGCCGAAGCCGAATTGCTATCCACCAGCACGATCAAGTTTCCTTTGAACATATCGCCGCCGCGAGTCTTAGCGATGATCGGCTTGGATTCTTTGCGCTTCTTATTGGTCGCAACCGTCACGTCATGATCGAAAAAGTAGCTCACCAACCGTTTCAAAGTATCCTGCGCGCCGCCGCCGTTGCCGCGCAGGTCGAGAATCAGAGTCTTAAAACTTTTGGCCTTCCCCATCATGACATCAACGTGCTTCTCGTCCGCTTCAAATGATTTCATCTTCCAGACGAAAACATCTTTGCCGGCTTCGACATATTTTACCTTCTCGTCGAAATAATCTTCCCGGAGGAGACGGAAGAAAAATTCATCATACTGGATGGCGGCGGTGCGCTTCTTGATTTTGGAAGCCACGTCGAGCTGTCTGGGCTTGGCCTCGCCGGGACTCTGCACGACGAGACGAATGCTGCGCGCAGGCATCAGGGCATAATAGCGGTAGTACATCTTCCAGAGATTGTCGCGCGTCGGGCGAAAGCCATCAACGGAGAGCACTGTGTCGCCGGGCTTTAAGCCTTGCGCTCCGGCGTCGGTCTTGGGCTTGACGGCTGTGATGTAGCAGGCGTCGCCGAACATCTGCATTTGCCAGCCGTACTCGAAATCCGCCGCGCGTGACGGCGGCGCGAAAAACAGATGCGAGTCATTAAAATCGAGCACGGCCTGCGCGATGACGAGCATGAGTTGGTCGCGCGTCGTGGCCTGTTTCAATTTCTCGTCGGCCTCTTTGAAATGCTCGTCTAAATTCATGCCGCGAAAGTTCGGGTCATAATAGTTGCTCTTGATGTCGTCTTTCATGTCGCGGAGCATTGCGCGCGCATTGTCGCGGTCGAAAGGCCCAAGCCCCTTCTGCTGCGCCGACGCAGCCGTGCCGAGGCCGAGACACAGCAGAACGGCGAACGCGCCCCACCTCATCCGGGCGAACGCTGCGCGATAATCATTACTTCTCTTCATAACGATATTCTTTGAAATTAGTGTTTGGTTAAAGCTGCCGGGTGAAGCTAAATGAGCAAGGACATCTAGCGGTGAAGGGGAAAACTAACATGGGGATGATAAAAAAGACAACTAAAGAGGCATCGCTTTTTTAGTCTCTTTCTGGCAGTGGATCAGTTTCAAAAATCAGCGAAGAGAAAAGCAGTTTCACGCAAAGGCGCAAAGGAGGAACGCAAAGTTGTTGAATGCCACACGCTCTTTGCGGTTTTATCTTTGCGCCTTTGCGCGAAACTTCTTTTTCTCCGTTCAGTTTGAAACTACATCAACACACTCTCTTTAATTGCTCACGCTTTCGCCCCTCAAAGCGAGGGCTTCGCGCGCCACTTCCCTATCATCGAAGTGAATCACACGGCTGCCGATAATCTGATAATCCTCGTGCCCTTTGCCCGCGATGACGACGACATCTCCCGCACGCGCCTCTCGAATCGCTTCAAAGATGGCTTCGCGGCGATCTGCGAGTTTGTGATAGGGCTGGCCGACGGCGCGCAGGCCGACCTCCGCGTCCGCCAGAATCGCGTGCGGGTCTTCCGTGCGCGGGTTGTCCGAAGTGAGTATGACGAGATCGCTCAGAGAGGCTGCGGCCTCACCCATCGGGGCGCGCTTGGTGCGGTCGCGGTCGCCGCCGCAGCCGAAGACCGTGATGATGCGACCGCGCGTCACCTCGCGCGCAGTCGTAAGGACATTCAACAGCGCGTCGTCAGTGTGCGCGTAATCCACGACGACCGCAAAATCCCCTTCGTGAGCGACGCGCTCAAAACGTCCGGGCGCGCCCGCGCAAGCCTCTATGCCGCGCGCGATGGCTTCGAGTTCATAGCCCAACTCAAGACCGCACGCGACCGCCGTCAAGATATTGTAGATGTGCGGGCGACCGACGAGCGGCGAATGAAGCCTGCGCGTGCCCGCCGCAGTCTCAAGCTCGAAAGTCATGCCTTCGAGCATAATGTCAATCCCGCGCGCCATCACCTCCGCCTCCGCTTCAAGCGCATAACGCACGACGCGCTTTCCCTTCGCTTTCAAATCGCGCGCCAGTTGAACTCCGTAAGCGTCATCTGTGTTGATGACGGAAACTCGCGGCTCATCGCCGAGGCTGCCGTCGAAGAGGCATCGCTTGGCGGCGAAATAATTTTCCATCGTGAGATGATAATCGAGATGATCGCGCGTCAGGTTTGTGAAGGCCGCGATGTCAACGTGAAGCCCGTCACAGCGATGCAAATCCAGAGCCTGCGAAGAGCATTCCATCACGGCCATCGTGCATCCGGCGTCCACCGCGCGCCGCAGAAAACGCTGCGTGTCGCTCGCCTCCGGCGTCGTGCGCTCGGCCTTCTCTCTGTGACTCCCGATCTGGCTCTCGACCGTCGTCAGCATCGCGCCCTCGCACCCTGCGCTCCCGGCGATGGCGGCGATGATGTAGGCGGTCGTCGTCTTGCCGTTCGTGCCCGTGATGCCGACCAGTTGCAAGTCGCGCGAGGGATGACGCTGCGCTTCCGCCGCAGAGAGGGCGAGCGCGCGACGTGCGTCCGCGACCTTGATCCACGCGCCGCGAAAGTCCGTTGGAGCATCTTGTTCGGAGACGACGCCAACTGCTCCACGCTCCATCGCCTGCTTGACGAAGAGGTTGCCGTCACTCTTCAAACCGCACACGGCGACAAAGAGACTGCCCTCGCGCGCCTGCCGCGAATCGTGCGTGACATCCGAAACGCGTAGACTCTCATCACCCAAGAGTTCTCCATTCACCGCACGCGCGACCGCGCCGAGTCTCACTTCCTGTTCTTTTTTATCAGACAATTTTATTCTTTCCAGTTTGGTTCAGGTCGAAACAACTTTAGTGATTATATTCTATGAGTGCGTTCATAAACCAATCTGCAAATTTCACGCAAAGGCGCAAAGGCGCAAAGGAAGCACGCGAAGTTTTGGAATGTCACTTATTTCTTGCTTGCTTTCTTTGCGTCTTTGCGCCTTTGCGTGAGTCCGTTCGTTCCGTCGCTTGATATGACAGAAGCGTCATGCGATATTCTTATTTTTGCGAGAGTGCGAAAGTGGCGAAATGGTATACGCGCGAGTCTTAGGAGCTCGTCCCGAAAGGGGTGGGGGTTCGAGTCCCCCCTTTCGCACCAAAGCTTTTACCACCAGACGAAGATTAATCAAGTGATTTACTACTAAATGAAGGGACGCCCGTCCGCGTAGCGACGCTCTCAAGCAGCATGCGCTCCCGGCGGGCATTATTTTTGATGAAGACAGAACTGACTGAAGTCTCCCCGACGCGCAAGGAGATTAAGATTGAGATCGAAGCGGACAAAGTGCGCGAGGCTTACGACCGGATTAGTGCGCGTTATGCGAAGCTGGCGAACGTGCCCGGCTTTCGCAAAGGACACACGCCGACCTCGGTCGTCCGCACGCGCTTTCGTGATGAGATTCGCGGCGAAGTTCTGCAAGAGCTTGTGCCGCCGGTCATTCAGCAGGCGATTCAGGAGCATCAGCTTCTCGTCATCGGCGAGCCTGACATTCATCTGGAAAATGATGAGGGCTTGAAGCTCAACGGGACGGAGCCGCTTCGCGTTCACGCGCACGTCGAAGTCTTGCCCGAAGTCGAGCTTGGCGAATACAAGAACGTGGAAGCTGTGCGGCGCATGCGTCCCGTCACGGATGAGGACGTGTCGCGCGTCATCGAAGGTTTGCGCGAAGCTTCAGCCGCTCTACAGCCCGTCGAAGATCGCGCGTCGCAAGCGGGCGACACCGTGACGGTTGACGTGCATGGCGTCTTCACTCAAGAGCCGGAGGCCGAGCCGATTAACGTGACGGAGGTGGACGTAGTGCTCGGCGGCGCGGGCGTGCAGCAGGAGTTCACTGACAATCTGACGAATGTTTCGGTGGACGACGAGAAAAAGTTTACGGTCAGTTACCCGTCGGATTTCACCTCGCCGGGCCTGGCCGGAAAGACTGTTGATTACACTGCGAAGGTGACTGCCGTAAGGCTCAAGGAGTTGCCGGACGTTGACGACGAATGGGCGAAGAGTTTGGGCGAAGAGTACGAGACGGTTGACATCCTGCGCGAAAAAGTGCGCGAGGATTTGGCTCATCGCTCACAGCACGAGTCCGAAAATCGCTTGCGCGGTGAAGTGATGAACAAGCTGGTTGACGCGCATCCGTTTGAAGTGCCGGAATCACTGGTCGAATATCAGGCCGATCAACTGCTCGAATCGGTGGCGCGCGACATGATGACGCGCGGCGTCGATCCGCGCATGCAAGACCCGCAGTGGTGGGAGGGCGTGCGCGAGCAATTGAAGCCGCAAGCGATGCGCGACCTGCGCGGCTCGATGCTGCTGGAGAGCATCGCCGAGCGTGAGCAGATCGAGGTCAGCGATGAAGAGATGGAAGCTGAGATTAATTCCATCGCCGCGCAATCGCGTCGCACGGCGGATGAAGTGCGTGATGCCTTGACAAAGCAGGGAGGCGAACGTAGCATCGCCGACAGGTTGCGCAATCGTAAAGCGCTCGACCTCGTTGTTGAAAATGCGCGCGTGACGGATGAAGAGTGGAGCGAAGAATCGCCGGAAGCGGAAGACGATTCGGAGGGCGCAGATGAAGATGCCGAAGAGAGCGCGCAAACTGTAGATCAAGAGGCAACCGAACAGGCGGAGGCGGCGAAAGCCGAATCCACTTCATCCGAAGGCTAACAAGCCGGCAGATAATTTGATTTGAGATTTTCAGTCTCAACTCCTAAATCAAAAATAGTTCGGAAAGGGTTAGTAGCATTATGGCTTTAGTTCCGATGGTCGTCGAGCAAACGTCGCGTGGCGAGCGAGCGTTCGACATTTTCTCGCGTCTCTTGAAAGACAACATTATCTTTTTGGGCACTCCGATTGACGATCAGATCGCCAACCTGATCGTCGCGCAGCTTCTCTTCCTTGAAGCCGAAGACCCGGAGAAAGACATCAGCCTGTATATCAACAGCCCGGGCGGCTCAATCACCGCCGGGATGGCTGTCTATGACACGATGCAGTTCATCCGTCCCGACGTGACGACGATCTGCGTCGGCCAATGCGCTTCGATGGCGGCTCTGCTTTTGACGGCGGGCACGAAAGGCAAACGCTTTGCGCTTCCAAACTCGCGCATCCTGATTCATCAACCCTCTGGCGGCTCGCAAGGGCAAGCGACTGACATTCGGATTCAAGCCGAAGAGATCATACGCATGCGCGAGCTGACCTCACAGATCATCGCCAAGCACAGCGGCCAGTCTTACGACGCGGTTGAGCGCGATGTCGAACGTGATAAGATTATGTCGGCGATGCAGGCCAAAGAGTACGGCTTGATTGACGAAGTGATCGCTCATCGAGAATAGTTGTGAGTTCAGAGAGCTCATCGAGTTTAGAGAGTTTGCCGAACTCTCCGAACTCTCCGAACTCTCCGAACTCTATGTACCCCGTAACCCCCTGAACTCTCTAAATTAAATTATGGTACGACGAACCGATGACACGTTGCGCTGTTCGTTCTGCGGCAAATCGCAGAACGAGGTGAAGAAGCTGATTGCGGGTCCCACTGTCTACATTTGCAATGAATGCATAGACATCTGCAATGAGATCATCACCGATGACCAGCAGGCCGAAAGCGTCGCCACGCGCCCGCCGCTTCCGAAGCCGAACGAGATCAAAACTTTTCTGGACGAATACGTCATCGGTCAGGAAGAGACCAAGAAGCGACTCGCCGTCGCCGTCTATCAACATTACAAGCGGATTGAGATCGCGCGCCGCCGCTCAGATGTCGAGATTCAAAAATCCAATATCCTCTTGATTGGCCCGACCGGCACGGGCAAGACGCTGCTCGCGCAAACCCTCGCGCGCATGCTCTCAGTTCCCTTCACCATCGTTGACGCGACGACGCTCACCGAAGCCGGATACGTCGGCGAAGATGTGGAGAACATTATTTTAAAACTCCTGCAAGCGGCGAACGGCGATGTCGAGAGGGCGCAGCAGGGCATCATCTACATTGACGAGGTTGATAAAATCTGTCGCAAGGACGAGAACCCTTCGATCACGCGCGACGTGTCGGGCGAGGGCGTGCAGCAGGCTCTCTTGAAAATCCTTGAAGGCACGGTCGCCAACGTCCCGCCGCAAGGCGGACGCAAGCATCCGCATCAGGAATTCTTCCCGGTTGACACGACCAACATTCTCTTCATCTGCGGCGGCGCATTCGTCGGCCTCGAAAAAGTCATCGAGCGTCGCGTGCGCAGTAAGTCTCTGGGCTTTCACGCGGAGATTAAATCCTCTTCGAGCCGTTGCGCCGAAGCCTTCGCGCAGGTGCAGCCGGAAGACCTCGTCAGGTACGGCTTGATACCGGAGTTCGTCGGACGCCTGCCGGTCTGCGGCGTACTGCACGAGCTGGACGAGGCCGCGCTGATACGCATTCTGACCGAGCCGAAGAACGCGCTCGTCAAGCAGTATCAGAAAAAATTCGATTTCGATAACGTCAAATTGAAATTCACGGACGATGCTTTGAAATCCGTCGCGCGTCAGGCGGTCGAGCGCAAAGTCGGAGCGCGCGGCCTGATGATGATCCTGGAAGAACTGCTGCTCGACGCGATGTACACGCTGCCCTCGCAGAAGCGAATCAAGGAGTTCGTCATCAATTCCGAGATGGTCGAGCGTCGCCGCGCTGTCCCCGGCGAAGGGCTGTCAGGCGTTGACGGCGCAGCAGCTTAATTAACAAAAAACATTTCACGCAAAGACGCGAAGAAGAGATTGAATGCTTTTCTTCGCGTCTTTGCGCCTTTGCATGAGAATTTTCCTTATCTTAATAGCTAGTAGCGCGCTGAGCGGAAATAGTTTAGAATTGAACTGGTTCGCGGGAGAGGGCGAGACGGCAGTTGCAGCGGCTCGCCCTTCTTCACGAGAGACAGGTTGCGCCGTCAAACGAAAGAGTTTAATCGAATTATGGAAGAATATTCAGATCGCACCCCGGCAGACATCGCGCGGTATCCGATGGTTCCCATCCGTGATGTCGTGATTTTCCCCTTTACCAAAGTCGCTTTCAAGATCGGACGCCCCGGCTCAGTCCTCGCGCTCGAAGAGGCTCTGGCCGCAGACCGCACGATCTTTCTCGCCACGCAGCATGACGCGAGCGTGGACGAACCCAGCCCCGAACAGATTTACATGGTCGGAACTTTGGGGCGTATCCTGCAATCGCAAAAGCAGGACAACGGACAGATCAAGGTCGTCGTCGAAGGCAGAGAGCGCGCGACCACCGTCCGCGTCGAAAATAACAATGGTGCTTTCACGGCTCTCGTGCGCCGCGCCCCGGTCGTCAATGAAACGGGAGCGCGCGTTGACGCGCTGATTCAACGCATCAACACGCTCGTCGAGCAGCACATGCGGCTCGCGCCCGACGCGCAGACGGACGCCCTGCAAACTGCTCTCAGAAATCAAGACCCTTCGCATCTCGCCGACGCGCTCGCCTCGCAGCTTCGCATTTCAGTTGAAGACAAGCAGGGCTTGCTCGAAATCTTTTCGACGCAGGCTCGCCTCCAACGTCTCATCGAGCTGCTTGAGGCCGAGCTGGAAAAGCGTCAACTCGACCGCACGATTCAGACGCGCGTCAAGCGACAGATGGAGAAGGCGCAGAAAGAGTATTACCTCAACGAGCAGATCAAGGCGATTCACAAAGAGCTTGGCCGCAAGGATGAGAAGGCCGAGCTTGAAGAGCTGAAGAAGAAGATCGAAGAGGCTGGCATGACCGAAGAGGCCAAAGAGAAGGCCATGCAGGAATTGCATCGCCTCGAAGCCATGCCGCCGATGTCAGCCGAAGGCACAGTCTCGCGCACCTACATTGACTGGCTCGTCAACGTGCCGTGGAAACAGAAATCGAAAGAGATACGCGACCTGATCAAAGCCGAAGAGGTTTTGAACGAAGACCATTACGGGCTTGAGAAAATCAAGGACCGCATTCTCGAATACTTAGCGGTTCGCCAGCTCGTCAAAAATCCGAAAGGCTCGATTCTCTGCTTCGTCGGCCCGCCGGGAGTCGGCAAAACATCTCTCGGCAAATCCATCGCCCGCGCCACGGGGCGAAAATTCGTGCGCCTCTCTCTGGGCGGCGTGCGTGACGAAGCCGAGATACGCGGCCATCGCCGCACCTACATCGGCGCGCTGCCCGGCCAGATCGTGCAGATGATGAAGAAGGCCGGAACGGTCAACCCGCTCATCCTGCTCGATGAGGTTGACAAGCTCGGCGCGGATTTTCGCGGCGACCCGTCATCCGCTCTTTTGGAAGTCTTAGACCCTGAGCAGAACAACACGTTTCAGGATCATTATCTGGATGTCGAATACGATCTCTCGAAAGTCTTCTTCATTGCGACGGCGAACGTGCTCCACACGATTCCGCCGCCGCTTCAGGATCGACTTGAGATACTACGGCTCTCAGGCTACACGGAGCGCGAGAAATTAGAGATAGCCAAGCGGCATCTCGTCCCGAAACAGGCAGAGGCCAATGGCCTCAAGGCCGAACAGGTTGAGTTCACGGACGAAGGCTTGCTGGAAATCATACGCGGCTACACGCGCGAGGCCGGCGTGCGCAACATGGAGCGCGAGATCGGCTCGTGCATGCGCAAGGTGGCGCGCAAGCTGGTTTCGGAAAACACTGGCGAAGAGTTCAAGGATGTCATCACGTCGGAACGCGTGCGCGAGATGCTCGGACCCATCAAGTTTCGCCAGCAGGGCGTCGCAGCCGAAAGCGAGATCGGCCTTGCAACCGGCCTCGCCTGGACAGAGGTCGGCGGCGAGGTTCTTCAAATCGAAGCCACGCTCACGAAAGGTCGCGGCGGCGTGACCTTGACGGGCAAGCTCGGCGAAGTGATGCAGGAGTCTGCGCAGGCTGCCTTGACGTGTATCAAAGCGAGAAGCGAACGCCTCGGCATGAGCCTCGACATCATACGCAAGCGCGACCTGCACATACATATTCCCGAAGGCGCGATTCCGAAGGACGGCCCCTCGGCTGGCATCACGCTCGCCACCGCGATGGCGTCCGCCCTGATGCGCGTGCCGATTCGCAAAGAGATAGCGATGACCGGAGAAATCACTTTGCGCGGTCGCGTCCTGCCCATCGGCGGCCTGAAGGAAAAGCTTTTGGCCGCTCATCGCTTCGGCATCACGACGGTGATCGTGCCGAAGGATAACGAGAAGGATTTAACCGAAGTCCCTGAAGAAGTTCGTAACGCGATGCAGGTTCATCTCGTCGAGACGATTGACGAAGTGCTCCTGCTCGCGCTCGAAGAGGCTTGCCCGACAGAGGCTGCGGATGATGCGACAGCCGCGCCGCTCTGGACGACCGAGCCGCCTTCGCACGGCGCACAGACTCTGGCAGAATAAAATTCAAACAAGGATGGACAGGCCACGAATTTGAAATTTGAGATTTTAAATCTCAAATCTTGATGGCCTGTTCATCCCTGTTAAGTTTCCCTCGCTTCGCTTTGCCGCTCCGGTTCGGCGGCATCAATCTTTAAGCTTTTCACTTCGGTGAAGTTCAAAAGGCATGGCTGCCGTTCGTCGGCGGCTCTGTCTCCGCTCTACTTATTGAGTCTTAAAATTCATGGAGAAACAAAAATGAGCAAACAAGAAGACGCCACTCTGATTCTGAAGCTTTACGAGCTGCGCCGCGAAGAGGTGATGCGCAAGGCGCGCAACTGGTTCATCGGCGAGTTTCATCCGGGCAGCATTGAGGATGTGGGCGCGGCTGCGCTCGGCGAGACGAGCCCTTATTATCGCATGGTCACGACCTACTGGGACATGGCCTGCTCCTTCGTCACGAACGGCGCGCTCGACGAGCAGATGTTCAACGACGCCGGCGGCGAGCACATCGCCGTCTATGCCAAGATCGAGCCGTTCGTCGCGCAAATCCGCGAGGCGCGCAACATGCCGACCTACTTGCAGCATCTCGAAAAGGTCGTCATGAACATCCCGAACGCCAAGGAGCGACTGACCCAAGTCCGCGAGATGCTCAAGCAGGTTGCCGCTCAACGGGCTGAAGCGAGCGCAGCAGCAAAACAGGGATGAGGGCTCAGGGATGAGGGATGAAAGCGTGATGATGAAAGCCAAGCTTTTCTTCATCCCTCCGCCCTCCGCCCTCATCCCTTGTTCTCTCCCTTATGAAGATCAGCAGCACGGAATTCATCAAGAGCGCGTTTGCCGAAGAGCATTGGCCGCGCGACGCGAGGCCGGAAATATCCTTTCTCGGTCGCTCGAACGTCGGCAAGTCGAGTCTCATCAATTCCCTTCTGGGCGTGCGGGGCTTGGCTCGCACCTCACGCACGCCCGGTCGTACACAGTCTTTGAACTACTTTCTGATAAATAATCGTTTCTATTTCGTCGACCTTCCCGGCTACGGCTTCGCGCGCGTGCCCAAAGCCATCAAGGCTGCGTGGGGAGAAATGGCACATAATTATCTTGCCAAGCGCACGCAGCTTGTGCTATCAATCCAAATCGTAGACTCGCGTCATGAACCCACTCCCCTTGACGCACTGCTCAACGAGTGGCTGCTGACTCAGCAGAAGCCGCGACTAATCGTCGCCACGAAATCCGATAAGCTCTCGAACAATGAGTTACGAAAGAATGTCGAGCGCGTCCGGCGCACGCTCAAAACCGATGAGGTCGTGGCATATTCAGCCGTGACCGGACGAGGGCGCGACGAAGTTTGGCGCGCCATCGAAGAGGCGATGCAGACAGCATAATCTTTATATTTGGCGGCGGTGGATTATTCAGATGTCTCTCACGCAACCAAGAGCCAAGCAATTGACCGTCTCCCTGTGTTTAACCTTACTTTTCCAGACCTCGCAGCAACCAGCCTTCTTCGGAGAATTATCAAATGCCATTTGCTAAAAGCCGACGCCGCGCGATTGTGCTGCTCTTCAGTATTTCGTTGTTCGTTGCAATCACCGGCCTTAGATTTTTCACAACCGGATGGATACCGACACTCAACACATATCTCGTTCCTTATTTCCTCGCCGGGTTTATCATCGCCTATATATGGGCTGAGGAATCATGGCGATGGGGACTGTGGCTGGTATCTTGTCTCTGGGGAGTAATGCTCCTCAGTCTGCTTTTTTCAGATTTTCACAGTTTGGAGCTGATGAAAAGCATAGTCCCGCTCTGTGTGGCGACGATAGCCGCATGTTTCGGCTCATTCCTTGGAGCCAAGTTTTCTTCAAGGAAATAGTTTGACGGCTATCAATAATCGTTTCTATTTCATTGACCTTCCCGGCTACGGCTTCGCGCGCGTGCCCAAAGCCATCAAGGCTGCGTGGGGAGAAATGGCCGCCAGTTACCTTGCCAAGCGCACGCAGCTTGTGCTATCAATTCAGATCGTAGATTCGCGTCACGAACCCACAACCTTGGATTTGCAGCTCAACGAGTGGCTAATCGCCAATGCGAGGCCGCGACTAATAGTTGCAACGAAATCCGACAAGCTCTCGAACAATGAGTTACGAAAGAATGTCGAGCGCATCCGGCGCACGCTCAAGACTGATGAGGTCGTGCCTTTTTCTGCCATGACCGAGCGGGGACGCGACGAAGTTTGGCGCATCATCGAAAAAGCAATTGAGTTCGGAACTTAGATTTCGTGGTTTTCGATTTGCGGGGCGATGTGGTACAGTGAAGCCTTAGCTGACAGAGCGAAAATCTAAAATCCAAATTGCAAATTCCCTGTTTTGCCCCCTTGGATTTCTCATAAATTGGTCATGAAGCCACGCGCGGGGCAGTGTTCGGCATCTTAAAAGAGTTGGCAAAATCCCCAGCGCACAGGTTAAGGATTGTACAAACGACGGCTCTCCTCTGGCGGGAGGCCGCCACCTCGCGCATCACAGGTAAAGGATAGCGACTTCACACGCGCCTCCTACTTTTGGTAGCTTGCGCGCTCAGTTGTTCATTCCCAAATTCATCAACGGAAGATTTCATTATCTAAGTAAAGAGGCGCGGCTGTTGGCCGCACAAGTAAAGGCATAGAGCGCGGCGCATAGAGTAGCCCCGCATTGAGAAGAACTGAAATGTCACAACGTACACCACGCACACGCAATTCGCGCAGCAACGAAGCTGTCGCCAACGGAGACAACGCGGCGGTCGCCACTGCCGAAGCTCCGGCGGAGAAAACCGCTGCGGCGACGACTGAAGAGAAAGGCTCTGACGGCACGACCGGAGAGCTTCTGAATCTGGCCGAGCTGAAGGAGATGTCCATCTCCAAGCTCACACAGATTGCCAAAAATATGGATGTGCCCGGCGCGACCGGGATGCGCAAGCAGGAGCTTGTCTTCAAGATTCTCGCGGCGCAGACCGAAAAAAGCGGTCTCATCTTTTCCGAAGGCGTTTTGGAAACCCTGCCCGACGGGTTCGGCTTCCTGCGCGCCCCCGAATACAACTATCTGCCCGGCCCCGATGACATCTACGTCTCGCCCTCGCAGATACGCAAGTTCGATTTGCGGACGGGCGACACGGTCTCCGGCCAGATTCGCCCTCCCAAAGAGGGCGAGCGTTATTTCGCGCTCATCAAAGTCGAAGCCATCAACTTTGAGGCTCCGGGAGAATCGCGCGACAAGGTTTTCTTCGACAACCTGACGCCGCTCTATCCGACCGAGCAGCTTTTGATGGAAACCGAGAAAGAGAACCTGTCGTCACGCGTCCTGGACCTCGTCACGCCCATCGGCAAGGGACAGCGCGCACTGATCGTCGCCCCGCCGCGAACCGGCAAAACGATGCTCTTGCAGTCCATCGCCAACTCCATCACGCAGAATCATCCGGAAGTCACGCTCATCGTTCTCCTGATTGACGAGCGACCGGAAGAGGTCACCGACATGCAGCGCAGCGTCAACGGCGAAGTCATCTCTTCGACCTTTGACGAGCCGCCGACGCGCCACGTGCAGGTCGCGGACATGGTGATTGAGAAGGCCAAGCGTCTGGTCGAGCACAAACGCGACGTGGTTATCCTTTTGGATTCGATCACGCGACTGGCTCGCGCGCACAACGCGGTCGTCCCGCCGTCCGGAAAAATTCTCTCAGGCGGTATTGACTCGAACGCCCTGCAACGCCCGAAGAGATTCTTCGGCGCGGCGCGCAATATCGAAGAGGGCGGAAGCTTGACCATCATCGCCACCGCCTTGATTGACACAGGCTCGCGCATGGACGACGTGATCTTCGAAGAGTTCAAGGGCACTGGCAACTCGGAAATCCACCTCGACCGTCGCCTCTCAGACAAGCGACTGTTCCCGGCCATTGACCTCCAACGCTCAGGCACGCGCAAAGAGGAATTGCTCATCAGCAAGGAAGACCTCAATCGCATCTGGGTCATGCGCCGCGTCCTGAACCCGCTCTCGCCCGTCGAGCAGATGGAAGTCGTCCTCGAACGTCTGGAAAAAACTAAATCCAACGCAGAGTTTCTGGCTTCGATGCAGAGCTAAAAAAGTTCAAGGTTCAAGGTTCAAAGCTCAAGGTTTAAGGCTTGCCGCTTTGAACCTTGAACCTTGAGCTTTGAACCTTGAGCTTACGGTTGACAAAACGCGTCCGCCTTCGCATAGTAGGGCTTCCAAGTTCTAATAATTTATTGCTGATGCTTCGCCTCTTCGTGTGGGGCGGATGAGTGAGAAAAGTTTGCGCGTTGCGATCCTGTCATCCGAGGCTGTGCCGTTTGCCAAGACCGGCGGGCTGGCGGATGTGGCGGGCGCGCTGCCGAAAGCTTTGAGGGAGAACGGCGCGGACGCGAGCCTCGTGCTTCCCCTTTATGAGCAGATTGACAGGAAATTTCTCGGCAACCGGATCATTGACAACTTAGAAGTCGAATGGCTCGGCGGTTACCGCGCGCGCGTCTGGCACAGCGAGGCTTCCGGCGCGCCGACTTTTTTGATAGACGCGCCCGAATATTTTCAGCGAAATTCGATCTACGGCTTTCGTGACGACCACGAGCGTTTCGCTTTTTTCTGTCGCGCGAGTCTCGCGCTCTTCAAGCGTCTGGGCGCGCCGCCCGATATTGTTCACCTGAACGATTGGCCGGGCGGGTTCGCCGCCGTGGAGCTTCGCGTGCGTCGTTCATCCGATCCTTTTTACAGCTGGACGCGAACCGTCTTTTCGATTCACAATCTGGCTTATCAGGGAGCGTTTGACCCGAACGACCTGCATCGCCTGGGCTTTGGCGAGCACGACCGCCGCGATCCTTTCATGATGAACGGCTCGGCGTCGGCCTTGAAGGCCGGACTGATTTCGAGCGACGCGCTCTCGACGGTGAGCCGCCGCTACGCGCAGGAGATTCAAGCCTCCGAGCACGGGCACGGGCTGGAATGGATTCTGCGCGCGCGAAGCGACCGCCTCGTCGGCATCACGAACGGCGTTGATTACGATGTCTGGAATCCGGCGACGGACAAATACTTGCCCGCTCATTACAACGCGGACGATTTGTCGGGCAAGCGTCTTTGCAAGTTAGACCTGCTGCGTCGTTTCGGCTTGCCCGAAAATTTAGAGCGACCCATCATCGCCAACATCTCGCGGCTGACTTCGCAGAAGGGTTACGACCTGATTAAAGAGGCTGCGGGCGCGATTCTCGAAACGGGCGCGACCTTTATCGCGCTCGGCTCGGGCGCGAAAGAGTACGAAGATTTTTTGCAGGCGATGCGCGATCACGCGCCGCGACAGGTGGGAGTTTACGTCGGCTTTAACGAGCCGCTCGCGCACAACATAGAGGCGGGCGCGGATATTTTCCTGATGCCGTCGCAGTACGAGCCGTGCGGTTTGAATCAGATGTACAGCACGCGTTACGGCACTGTGCCGGTCGTGCGCGCGACGGGCGGGCTTGACGATACGGTGCAGGATTTCGACCGCGTGCGCGGCACGGGCAACGGCTTTAAGTTTGAAAGATACGCGGCGAGTCCGATGGTGGAGAAGATACACGAAGCTCTCTACTGTTACGCGGAGCCGGAAGTCTGGCGCAAGATTCAACAGAACGGCATGCGCGTGGACAATTCATGGACTGCCGCCGCGCAAAAGTATCTCGGCCTTTATCGCGCAGTGATGAATATGTGAGGACAGAAGTAAACAAGGAGATTAACCAAATGAGTGACTTTGTGATTGAAGTTAGCGACAACAGTTTTGAAAAAGACGTGCTGCAATCAGACCAGCCCGTACTGGTGGATTTCTGGGCGGCGTGGTGCGCTCCGTGCCGTATGCTCGCGCCGACGGTCGAGGCTGTGGCGGAGAAGTACGCGGGCAGCGCGCGCGTCGTCAAGCTCAATGTGGACGAGAATCCGTCCATCTCGCAAAGATACGGCATCAAGGGCATCCCGACTCTAATTTTGTTCAAGGGCGGGAAAGAGGAAGAGCGCGTGGTCGGAGCGACGAGCAAAGACGCCATCTCGCGCATGATTGACAAACACACCGCCGCCGCCAGCGCGTAAGCAGGCTTGGAGCAAATTTTAATCGGGCAAACGTAGGGGCAAGTCCTCAGCCCGCCGCGCGAAGGCGCGAATCTTTTTAATTTGACAGGCAAGCTTGAATGATTGCGAACGTCGCAGATCGTTCTCACGAACGATACGGGCTGAGGACTTGTCCCTGCCCCTACAAATTTGCTTTACACGTTCAAGCTAATTGAAAATCAACAGCTCTTTACGGATGTTTGTTTCTTGACTCTCCCGAAACGATGAAACCAACGCGGCACGGGCGCGCTTCCAAACAGCGCACACTGGAAGAAAGACTGGCGGCGGCGAAACGCTCGCGCGCGGTCGAAGACGCCAAGTTTCGCGCGCGCCAGATGCACGGCAAGCTGCGTCGCTTCGTCAGCGCGAACTTCCGCAAAGAGGATGTCATCGCCTCGCTCAGCCTCAGGCGCGGCGAATGCAATCGTTGCGGGGCTTGCTGCGAGATTCTGTTCAAGTGCCCCTTTCTCAAAAAGCACGGGGACGGCACAACCACTTGTGGCATCTACGAAGACCGCCCCAATCAATGCCGCCTCTTTCCCATCGAGAAACGCGACCTCGAAGAAGTGCGCGGCACCTGTAGCTTCTATTTCATAGAGAAGCCGGTCAAGTTAGAGAAAGCAAGCTAAAAAAGTTTTCAGTTTCCAGCATGTCGCTGCTTACTGAAAACTAAAAACTGACCTATGATTATCGTCGTCATCGGCGCCCAGTGGGGCGATGAAGGGAAAGGCAAGATCGTTGATCTGTTGGCCGACCGTTTTGATATTGTGGCGCGCTATCAGGGCGGCCACAACGCGGGGCATTCGGTCTACGTCGGCGACAAAGCATTCGTGTTGCGCCTCTTGCCTTCGGGCGTGATTCATCCTGACAAGGTGTGTGTCCTCGGCAACGGGATGGTGATTGACCCGAAGGCTTTCTTTGAAGAGGCCGACCAGCTTGCCGAAAAAGGCGTCGCCATCACGCCCGAACGCGTCCGCGTCAGCTCTCGCGCGCATCTGATTCTGCCCTATCATCGCGCGCTCGATCACACGAGCGAGGAACGTCTCGGCAATGAACGAGTCGGCACGACCTTGCGCGGCATCGGCCCGGCTTATGAGGACAAAGCCGGAAGGCGCGGCATCCGCGTGGCCGACGCGCTCGTGCCGGATGTCTTGCGCTCACGCATTGAGCGCAATCTTGAAGACGCCAACCGCATCATAGAAGCTTACAAAGGCCAGCCGCTCGATGCCGATGAGATTTTCGACGAAATCTCGCGCCTCGCCGAACGCCTCAAACCCTTTATCACGGATACGACGCATTATCTCAACAAGGCCGCGCGCGACGGGCGCACGATTTTGATTGAAGGAGCGCAAGCGACGCTGCTCGACGTAGATCACGGCACGTACCCTTTCGTCACTTCTTCAAGCACAACTGCCGGAGGAGCTTCAATCGGCACAGGACTCGCGCCGCATCGCATCACTGGCGTGCTCGGCATCGTCCGCACTTACACGACGCGCGTCGGCGAAGGCCCGTTTCCGACGGAGATGCTTGAGGGCGAAGCCGAGATGAGCCAGTTGATACGCGAACGCGGGCGCGAGTACGGCGCTGTGACTGGACGCCCGCGACGTTGCGGCTGGTTCGACGCTTTTGCGACACGTTACGCGGCGGACATCAACGGCTTCTCTTCCGTCGCACTGACTAAGCTGGACGTGCTCGACGCGCTCGACGAGATCAAAGTCTGCACGGGTTACAAGCTTGACGGGCGCGAGCTTGAATCCTTCCCTGCCGTCTCGCAGGACTTGCGCCGCGTCGAGCCAATTTATGAAACCCTGCCCGGCTGGAAGACTTCAACCGAAGGCATTACAGGGATGGACGCTCTGCCCGAAGCCGCGCGCAGCTACATCGAATTTCTCTCAACACAGATCGGCGTCGAGATCGGCCTCGTCTCCACCGGCCCCGAGCGCGACCAAACAATCATCTGCCGCGAATCAAAGCTAGGCCACTGGCTCGGAGATTAAACCACAGGCTTATTTCACGACCCACTGGTGAAAAGCCGGTTGCCGGTCGGAAGCCCCGCTTGCGACTCCGCCCACAGCTATGTAAAATGCCTCTCAACCAATTCTCGTGTGGGCCGATAGCTCAGTCGGTAGAGCAACTGGCTTTTAACCAGTGGGTCG
>DASWRG010000144.1:0-26392 GCA_036403295.1 Pyrinomonadaceae bacterium | reverse complement strand
GTCCGTTCGACCGGCGGCGTCACGACCGCGCTCATCGGCATGAGCCGCCGCGAGCATGTCGAAGAGAACCTCCAACTCGCGCGGCTTCAGCCCGCGCCGCCCGAAGATTATCAGCGATTGTTTGAAGGAAAAGAGGAGGAGGAGTAAAGCAGGAGTCAGGAGTCAGGATTCAGAATAAAAGCGGTTTCAGTCTCTTCATTCTGAATCCTGACTCCTGAGTCCTGCATTTCGTTATGCCCACACAAGAGATGAAATCGTTCGCGGACTTCTGGCCGCATTACGTCGCGGAGCACAGCCAGCCGGGCACGCGCGCACTGCATTTCGCGGGCACGACCGTCGGCATGGCCTGCGCCGCCGCTTTGATCGCCCGTCGCAAGTGGCGTTGGCTGCCGCTCGCTTTAGTTCCCGGCTATGCGGCGGCGTGGGCGAGCCATTTCTTCATCGAGCACAATCGCCCCGCGACCTTCGAGCATCCATTGTGGTCTTTCGTCGGCGATTACAAGATGCTCTGCCTGATGCTCGCGGGAAAGATGGAAGAAGAGGTCGAGCGCGCACGCGAGCTTCAAGAGAAATAAAAGCAGTTTCGCGCAAAGGCGCTGGTGGCGCAAAGTAAGAACGCTAAGCTGTTGAGTGCTGCTTGTTCCTTGCGTGCTTCTTCTTTGCGCCTTTGCGCCTTTGCGTGAAATATTTTTTGCTTACCCTAATATCAACCCGATCAAAAACCTCAACAGCCCCGCCCCGAAGATGACCCAGAACGGATTCGGGCGAAAACGAAGCAGCACGGCGACGGCGAGCAGCATGATCGTCAAGCCGACCCACGTCTGTATGCCTGCGCGCCCTATGCTCCAAGCGGCTGCGACCAGGAGGCCGACGACCGCCGGAGTCACGCCGCGCAAGAATGCCTGTACCTGCCGGTTCGAGCGAAAGCGTCTTAATGAAGAGCCTGCCGCAATCGTCATCACGAAGGCCGGAAGAAAAACGCTGATGGTCGCAAAGAGCGCGCCGAGCGTCCCCGCCACGCGATAACCGATAAAGGTTGCGGTAATCAAGACAGGCCCCGGCGTAATCTGTCCGAGCGCGGTCGCGTCCACAAATTCCTGATGCGTCAGCCACCCGTGCGTGTTGACGACTTCGGATTCAATCAACGGAATCATGATGAAGCCGCCGCCGAACGTGACCGCGCCGATGCGTAGAAAGATGGCGCAGAGCGTGACGAGCAAACTGAGCTTGGCGAAGAGCGGCATCGCCACAGCCAGCGCGCCGATTGACTTCAAACGCTTGACTGGCGATTCGCGCTCCGGTGGCGACTCAAGCCCTTGAGCTTGCCTTTCATCCTTCTCTTGAGCTTGCCTGTCATCATTCGTCACTTCGATCTTAATCTCTGTGCGCTTCAGCTTTTCCTGCGTTGCACGCGCGCGTCGCTTCAAGCCCTGCTGCCTGACGCGCTCTTCGGCCACGGCGCGTGTGATGTAACCGCCGACGAAATTTTTCCGCTCAAGCTCTCCCAACCGCTCGCGCCTGCGCCCGGCCAGCTTTTGAAGGCGACGCAAACGCTGCCAACGCTCCTCGCCGTAAGATTGCATGTAGATGCCGATCAGCCCGGCGGCGAGGACGACTTCGATAATCGTCGCGTCGAGAATGACGACCGCGAGCGTCGAGAGAGTGGCGACGTACCATTGCCACGGCTTGGTCAGAGTATTGCGACCCAGACGCCACGCCGTGACGACGATGAGGGCGACCACCGCCGCGTTGAAGCCATGAAAGAGACGCTGTGTGTCGGGCAGCGCGCGCAGGTGTTTATAAAGAATCGCCAGCACGATCATCAGCAGCATCGAAGGCAGGATGAAAGCAATCATCGCCACCGCCGCGCCCTTCCAACCACGCAGGCGCAGGCCGACGTAAGTCACAGCGTTGCCCGCATTCGTCCCCGGCAAGCTCTGCGCGAGCGCGAAGGCTTCGGCGAACTCGTGCTCCGTGAGCCAACGCCTGCGGTTGACGACGAGCGTTCTGATTTGCGAGATGACGGCGAGGCCGCCGCCGAAACCCGTGAGGCCGATTTCGAGAAAGGACAAGAAGATGCCGCCCAAAGTCGCCGTGCGCGAGAG
This sequence comes from Pyrinomonadaceae bacterium, assembly GCA_036403295.1. GTDB lineage: Bacteria > Acidobacteriota > Blastocatellia > Pyrinomonadales > Pyrinomonadaceae > JACMLC01. The sequence continues at coordinate 24,287 of DASWRG010000144.1, read as the reverse complement.
TCGCCGCAGACGCCTCTGCCCGTAACGCACGCGCGTGCGGATGTGATGCGCTCTCTCTCCGGCGTTCTCTAACACGATGACAGACAGTCTAACATGGAAGTAAAAAGGTAAAAGGCAAAAGGTAAAAGGAAGGCTGAAACCAACTTTTATTTCAATGCTTTTGTCTTCACTTTTACCTTTTACCTTTTACCTTTTTACTTTTCATGCGATCCAGCTTGCGATGAGATAGGCGGCGGAGGCGGCGAGGCCGCCGATGATGGTCGTCTGAAATGCGCTGCGAAGGGGATGCGCGCCCGTGAATCTTCCTTTGACGTAGCCGAAGACGATGAGGGCTGCGAGCGTGACGATGACGGAAAACTTGAGAGCCGTCTGCGCCGTCGCCAGCAAGATGTAGGGAAAGAGCGGAATCAGGCCGCCCGCGATGTATGCTCCGGCGATGGTGAACGCGCTCTTGAGGGCGCGTTTCGGGTCAGGCTTTTCGAGTCCCAATTCAAAACGCATCATGAAATCAATCCAACGCTTCGGGTGTGAGATGATGGCCTCGACGACCGGCGTGAGGTGTTCGTCCGCGAGACCGAACGAGCGCAAGATGTGCGCGACCTCTTCGCGCTCGACCTTCGGCTTTTCCAAAACCTCCTGCTTCTCGCGCTCGCGCTCGCTCTGGTAATGCTCCGCGTCGCTCTTGGCCGCGAGATAACCGCCGAGTCCCATCGCTATCGAGCCTGCCGCAATCTCCGCCAGTCCCGCCGTGACGATGAGACGCGTCGAGATGCTCGCGCCCGACAGTCCTGCGGCGAGCGCAAACGGCACGGTCAGGCCGTCCGACATCCCGATTACAATGTCGCGCACGACCTCGCCCGCCGTGAAATGTTTTTCGATGTGCGGCGTCTGCGGCATCAGTAGGTGTGACAAGTCAGAATCGGAAAACGTTGCGCGCTGACAGTAACATGCTTTTTTGATTTAGCGGTGCGCTTCTTCTTTTTCTTTGCGGGCGCGGCGTTCGGCGCGGGGCCGGTGGCGTCTATCCATGCATAACTGATGTCCTTGATGATGCCCTGCACAAAGAAAAGAGCAAGACCGGTTATCATCTGCTGCCCGACCTGCGGAGGCGGAAGACATTCGCCCCAGTAGTAATCCCATTCGTTTTCGCGCCGCGCCTTCGGCTCGCCCAGTAAATCGAGCACTTCGGCTTCACGCATCCCGTTGTCAATCGCATCTCAGCGGCGCGCAAACAAGTTGTAGGGAAAGGCCGGGCGTGGCGGCGCGGGGATGCGCGCGGCCTCTTCGGGCGTCGCGGCGTGGCGGCGCGCGAGTTCAAGTTTCAAGCTCTCTTCGCCGCGCCGCATCGTCCAGCGATGATTCGACGCGAAGATCGGCTTGAGCAAAAATGAGAGACGACGGATGACGCTCTTGTTCGCCTTGATGCGCCAGTCGTAAGTGATGTTGACCATCTCGCCGTCCTGCTCGAACGTCCACTCGCCGCGTCCCTCCAGATCGCCCGTCGCCACCATCGTGAAGCCGTGCGGAGAGCGCGACTCGGTGGTGCGAAATTGCAGGCGCAGGGTGTAAGGCAGCCAGCCCCGCGCGCGCAAGCCGATGAGTTTGCCGACGCCGCCCGCGCCGCCCGCTTCCAATTCCGCGACCTCTAAGTAAACGGACGACCACCAGCGCGCCAGACCGGGCGCATCCTCAAGTATCTCCGAAATCTCCGCGACCGTGCCCTCAACGCGCCAGCGATCTATGAAATGATATTCGTTGGTCGGCATAAAAATTCAAACAGGGATGGATAGGATAAGAATTTGAGATAACAGATTTGAGATTTGAAATCAAAAACCAAAAAACTATCCTGTGTCACCTGTCCATCCCTGTTAATTTCCTCCTTCGCTCACGGCTTCATCTCCGAGCGACAGAATCTCTTCATGAATCGCGCGCCGCTCGACGAGCAGTTTTTTGAAGAACCAGCGACGCGTGATGAAGAAAAGAAGCACGCGTGCTCCGGCGATGAAGCGGTCAAGCTCTTCGTAAAAGCGAACCGCCGCGTAGCCCGCGAGCGGCGCGACGATTAATGAGACGAGCGCGTACTTCCAATCGAGCCAGACGTAACAGAGCGCGGCCAGCGCGCCCCACGTCAAAGGAAAGAGCAGCGTGGCCGCGAGTATCTTGATGGTTGAAATCACGTCGTCATAGTTGCCGGAAAATTTATGCGCGACGAAGCCCGCGAGCTTGTAAGCCGGATAATGAATCACCGTGCCGAAGAGGGCGAGAGGCATGAGCAGCAGCGAAGGGACTGTGCGTCTGACGGCGCGGCGGACGGCTGCGGCGAGGGATTCGGGCACGGTCAAATCGCGCGGGTTGATGCCGACCTGATTCAGTTCCTCTTCATAACGCGTGATGCGCGAAGTCAGAGTCAAGAGGCGTTCGGGCGCGCGCGCTCGAAGAAAAGCGTAGCCTTCGATAAAGCGTCGGCGCAGCTCGAACTCGCGCGCGAGCGACGGCTTATCATTCTCTTCCTGCCCGCCGTCTCTTTCCTGCTCCTGCTGCTCGGCGGAAAAAATCCGCTCGGCTCTGGCAATCGTGTTCAAGGCTTCTTCATGCTCTGCGTTGAGGACGACTTCGCGCAGGGCGCGCTCAATCCGCGCGTTGACTTCGGCGACCGCATCGCGCGGCGGCTCGCCCAGCTCATTCAAAGCGACCGGCTCGATTTTCAGTGGCTCGCCGAAATAAAGCAGAGCCGCGCTGCGAAAAGTCGTCTTCGCGGTGTAGTACAGACCGCACGGGACGACGCGCACATCCAGCTTTCTCGCGCCCGCAGAGGCCGCGCCCAAAGCGATGCGCGCCGCGCCGGATTTGAGCGGCCTCAGTCGCGGCTCGTCGTGCGAGACGCCTTCGGGACAGATGGCAATCGCGCCGCCCTGCTTCAAGAGCGCGCGGCATTTTTCAAGGGTCTCGCGGTTGCGCGAAGTGTCCTCGCCCGCGTCCTGCTTGCGATAGACCGGAATCGAATCGAGCGCGCGGACGAAGTAACGCATGACGGGCAGGCGAAAGAGCGTTGACTTGGCGAGGAAGGAGACGGGGCGCGAGGTGAGACACATGACAAAGACCGGATCAACAAGCCCGTTCGGGTGATTCAAAACATAGATGATAGAGCCGCTCTGAGGCACGCGCTCGATGCCCGCCACTTCGATGTGACGATAGAAGATACGCAGCATCAACCTGAGCAGCGCGACGATGCCGCGCCGGACGAGTTTGGTTTTTGAACTTTTATTTTCGGATTCACCGTGAAGCATAAAAGGTTCAAAGTTCAAAGTTCAAGGTTCAAGGTTTAAAGTTAAGAGATTGCTTTTAACTTTGAACCTTGAACCTTGAACCTTGAACTATCGTCTTATCGTGAACGGCGTTTGCCGCCGGTCAGCGTGTCAAGCACGTTGGCGATGGCCGCCGCGCCTCTGCCGACGGCCTCTGCGACTCTGACGGCTGCTCCCTTCTGCGCGCCGCCTAGCCTCCTCCTTTTCTGCTGCTTCCGCCCTTTTTAGAGCCGCCTCGCTTTTGAGCAGCCGCGCCGCCGCCGCGTTTCTTCGCGCCGATGCCGCCGCCGCCACCGCCTGACGAGCCTTTGCGAGCAGAGCCTTTGCCGCCGCCGCCCTGACCGCCGCGCGTGCCGCCGCCCTGACCTTTAGCTCCGCCCGCTCCGCCCTTTCGCGTCCCGCCCTTTGACGCGCCGCCTGCGGACGAGCCACGCGCGCCGCCGCCTTTGCTCGCGCCGCGTGCGCCGCCCTTACCGGCTCCACCCTTTGAGCCGCCTTTTGTGCCGCCGCCCTTCGCGCCGCCGCTTCCTGCTCCGCCGCCCTTCGCGCCGCCGCCTTTCGCAGAGCCGCCTTTTGAAGCTCCACCTTTCTTAGCTCCGACGGGTCTGGTTGCGCCGCCGCGACCGCCCGCGCCGCCCGCGCTGCCGCCTTTGCCTGCGCCGGCTTTGGTGCTGCCTTTAGCTCCGGCCTTTGATGCAGTGGCTTTCGTGCCGCCGCCCTTTTTAGCTCCGCCGGTCGTGCCCGTCCCGCCGCCCGCGTTGCCTCCGGTCTTCGCGCCGCCCTTAGCCCCGCCCTTCGACGTGGAGCCTTTCTTCGAGCCGCCTTTGGAAGAGCCGCCGCCCGCAGCCGACTTCTGAGAGCCGCCACCGCCGCCACCGCCCTTCTGCGCGCCTGCGCCTTTAGAGCCGCCGCTTGATGCGCCCTTCTGCGCGCCGCCGCCTTTGGAAGCTCCGCCGCCGCTTGCGCGACCACTCGCGCCGCCGCCGCTCCGGCCTCCTCTTTCTTGACCGCTGCGTCCGCCGCTGACTTCGCCGCCGCCCGCGTCCGCCATATTCGCGCCCATTCCGGTCGCGCGCCCGATGGCCTGTCCGCCGTGACTGCCGCCGCTACTGCCGCCGCCAGCTTCGCCGCCGCCTGTGCTGCTTCCGCCAGCTTCGCCGCTACTGCTTGTGCCGCCGCCGCCTTCGCCCGGATCAACAAACGACATGCCTTCATGCAGAGAGCCTAATCTTGCTTGAGCGTCGTCATCATTTTTTTGGTCGTCATTTTCGCCATTACCTTGTTCCGGCATCTTTCTTTCTCCTTTTGGTTAAGGGAAAACCCGTATTTGTCGGTCGTCACCTGCGTCAGAAATTTCTTGTACGCTTTTGACGGCGGAGCATAGCACAAATCGCGCGCGTGTGATTCTCACTTTCTTCACTCAAAAGTAAAAATATTTTAGAGCCTGACTCACACAGTTGCCCTCTCATGCGTTTCGCTATTATAAATAGCTTGCACAGCGCGCATGAACGGACTCTCATCAGCTTTGGCCGTCCTGACGGCGATGATTACGCCTGCGGTTTTGATCTCCGCCTGCGGGACGATGATTCTTTCGACCTCGACACGCCTGGGGCGCGTCGTGGATCGCGTCCGCGCTCTCTCGGACAAGCTGGAAGAGCTGGCGCACGCCGAAACGAAAATGGAGATGTTTGAAGAGCGGCGCGCGGTCATCTTCACGCAGTTGGATAAACTGACGAGCCGTTCGCGTCTCTTGCAACGCAGCATGACCGTCTTTTACATGGCGCTCGGCATCTTCGTGGCGACCAGCGTCGCCATCGGGATTGTCGCCGTCTCAGGCTCGATTTATGAATGGATTCCGGTGACGACCGGACTCATCGGCGCGTGCTTTCTCTTTTACGGCAGCATGCTGCTCATCTTCGAGGCGCGGCTCGCGCTGAGCACGATTCACACGGAGATGGATTTTATCTGGCGTTTGAGCCAACGGTTCGCGCCCGCCGAGCTGGTCGAAAAGCACAAGCCGCATTTCGTACATTTCAGAAAACATGAGAAAAAATAAAAGTCAGGAGTCAGAAGTCAGAAGTCAGGAGTCAGAAGCGTTTGAGCTTGATGACGAGCGGCCTTCGTATCTTCGTTTGTTTGAAACGGGTGAACTGTTGCGGCGCGTCGAATCGCTCGAAACTCTGCTTGAGCGTTGCACTGTGTGCCCGCGCGACTGCCTGAACAATCGTCTCAATGATGAGCTCGCGGCTTGCTATTCGGGGCGGCTGCCTGTCGTTTCCGCTTACACGGCGCATTTCGGCGAAGAGCCTGCGCTGGTCGGCACGCACGGCGCGGGAAATATCTTTTTCGGCAATTGCAATCTGAGATGCGTCTATTGCCAGAACTATCAAATCTCGCAGACACACAAAGAGCAGATCAAGAACGAGGTCACGCACGAACGCCTCGCCTCCATGATGCTTGAGCTGCAAGAGCGCGGCTGTCATAACATCAACTTCGTCTCGCCCACGCACTTTGCGCCGCAGATGGCTCGCGCGATTCTCACGGCCGCAGAGCGCGGCCTGCGTCTTCCCATCGTCTACAACACGAACGCTTACGATTCGGTCGAAGTCTTGAAACTGCTCGACGGCATCGTTGACGTGTACCTGCCGGATTTGAAATACGCGGAGGACGAGGCGGGCTACGCTTACTCGAAAGTCAAAAACTACGCGCTTCACGCGCGCCGCGCGATTGCAGAGATGTACAGGCAGACCGGCTCACAGCTTCGTTTCGGCGCGGACGGCTTGCTCAAGCGCGGCCTCGTCGTGCGCCTGCTCGTCCTGCCAAACGAGCTGGCGGGCGTTCGCGAATCGCTCGAATGGATTCGAGATGTCTTAAGCCCGCGCGTCGCCGTCTCGATGATGGCGCAATATTACGCGACCAATCGAGCCGCGACCGATTCGCGCTATACTCTGCTCTCGCGCCGCATCACCGAATCCGAATGGCTGCGCGCGCTCTCGGCTCTCGACGAGCTTGGCATGGAAGAGGGCTGGATGCAGGAATACGAGGGCGCGTCTCATTACTATCGCCCGGACTTCACGGACACAGAAAAACCTTTCAAGGACATACGCGATTTCAGCTAAACCAACGCATGCAAAGCACAAAAAACCAAGAACAATTCAAAGATGTCGGCCCGCGCGTGGGAGAGCTTGCGCCTGATTTCGCTTTGAGCGACGCGCGGGGCGAGGAGTGGCGTTTGTCTGAGCAGCGCGGGCGCGTCGTCGTCCTGCTCTTTTATCCGGGCGACGAGACGCCGGTTTGCACGAAGCAGTTGTGCTCCGTGCGCGACCGTTGGGAGGATTACGCGGCGACGGGCGCGGAGGTCGTCGGCATCTCGATGGACACGGTCGAGTCGCATGAAAAATTCGCGGAGCATCACGAGCTTCCCCTTCGTCTGCTCGCGGACGCGGGCGGCGCGGTCTCGAAAGCTTACGACGCTCTCTCCTGGTTTCCCGGCAGGTCTGCCCGCGCGGTCGTCGTCATAGACGCGCAGGGGCGCATCTCCTATCGCAAGGTGCAGCCGCTCAGCCTGTTTCGCCCGAAGGATGAGGAAGTGCTCGACGCCATCCGCGACGCGAGCGAGACGAAGGATTGATTTGGTTTTGGCGCGCGCGTCGTTATAATGCCGTCAAACAGTTTGCAAGGAGAGCAATTTTAAGATGTCAGACAAAATCAAGTGCGCGCGTTGCGGCGAGAAGCGTGAGGTTCTGGGTTATGCGCCCGTGCCGACGGAGCTGGGTCAGCGAATCGGCGAGAGCGTCTGTCAAGATTGCTGGAAGGCTTGGCTGATGAAGCAGAACCAGCTCATCAATCATTACGGCCTCGACCTGTCCAATCCGGACACGCACGAATTTCTCTTCGACAACATGAAGATTTTCTTCTTCAACGAGGGCGTGCCGCTCACGCAGATAGACGAATCCAAAGAGGGCACGATTGAATGGTAGGGCATTTGACTTGAGCGAGTGTTCTAAAACTCTTGCCACTCAAGCTCGAATCAATGTACTATCCGTTTCATCCAAGCGGGAACAAGCCGTCGCGCGCGGGTTGAAATCTTTGACGCGCCTTCGTCAGAAAGCTTTGAAGCAAGCTTTGCCCAGTCATCAAACACAGCAACCGGAGAATATTTATGAAGCTCAAGCTCGCCGCATTTGTGTTATCACTCGTCGTCGTCGGCCTGGCCGGATGTAGCACGGCTGACAATACCAGCACAGGCAATGCGAATAAGAACGCGCCTGCGGCCACGGCCAACAACAACACCTCCGCGCCCTCGACCGTCGCGAAGAATGACCCGAACGTGGTCGAGGCGAAAGCCGACGCGACCGAGACGACCGGCGGCACGAAAGAGGGCTGCAAGTGCTCTGCTGCCGGGATGAGCTGCAACAACAAGGAAGGCCAGAAGGGCTGCTGCGGCGGCAAGGACGGCGCATGCTCAAGCATGAAGAACGGCACGGCCAAGTGCTGCGCCTCAGCTGACAAGTGCTGCTCGGTCGCCAAGTCCGCGTCCGCGACCGAAAAGTCGAAAGAGGCCGCGCCCACAGACACGACCAAAAAGTCTTAAACCGAAACCGGACGCTTCTCAAACATTACGAGCGGCCAAGCTCTCTCTTTTGTGAGCCTGGCCGCTCATTGTTCTTGCATCCACGCCCATTCCTGATTTAATATCCACGCGGTTTAATTCCCCTTCAATTCTGCTCTCAGGCGAAGCCCCCGCACGGCACGCTGGCAATGTGGTTCGCCTTCTTGTCCGGCGCAAGCGCCGGAGCTTCGCATTTGTCCGTCAGACGGATAATTTGAACGCCGAAGAGAGGAAAGATTTATGAGCAACAAGAAATACGGATTGATCGCGGCGGCCTTTGCGCTCGCCATCGGGCTGACCGCCGGATGTTCCGATACGAATACGAACACCAACACTAACACCGGCAATGCCAATGCGAACGCCAACGCGAATGCCAACGCGAATGCTAATGCCAAAGTGAACGCGAATGTCAACGCGAACGCGAACAAGGCCATCTCGCGTGAGGATATTGAGAAGAATAAGGACAAGTATGCGGCGGAAGCCAAAAACTTAGGCCGCAAGATCGGCACGGGCGCAAACGATATGTGGCTCTGGGTCAAGACGCGCGAGCAGCTTGCCACAGCCGACGACCTGCGCGATTCGACCATCAATGTTGACGTGGAGAACGGCGTCATCACTCTGACCGGAACAGTCGCCACTAACGATCAGGTGAAGAAGGCCGACACCATCGCCAAAAGCATAGATGGACAGAAAGGCGTGCAGAACAAGCTCAAGGTTTCGGCTGCGACTGGCAATGCCAACAGTAATGCTAACGCGGGCAATGCCAACGCGAAGAAGAAATAGTTTGTAAGCTTTACTCTTAAACGGGAGCGAGGCGTTATTGACAGCTTCGCTCTCATCAATAAAATTTCAAAGAACACAGGAGACAACATGAACAAGAGGAAACTGGCGTCGCTCGTCGCAAGCGTCGCGCTGACAGCGTTCGCGGCAGGTTGCGGCGACAATAGCAACAACGCCAACAACGCGAATAATACGAACAACGCGAACAATACGAACGCGACCTCGAACTCCAACGGCGCGAACCGTAACGGCGTGGTCGAAAGTTCGCCCATGCCTTCCAACGCCAACAACAAGACCGTTGATTCAAAGACGGGCGTCGTGCAGAACAATAATGGCAATGCCAATACTGCGGGCGTGCGTTCGACCAACTCCAACGCCAACGCCGGAAACGCCAACAAGAACAGCAACATGAAGAAGCCGTAAGCAGACCGTTTGAAATGATAATAGCCACAGCTCCGTCAGGAGCGGAATAGACATGTCGCTCCTGACGAAGCCAACATAGTAAGAGGTTACTATGTTGGCTATAAACATTTCACCGCTCTGCTGCTTTCTCAAAACAGCTTCTTAGATTCCTCTGCGAAGCTTTCCGAGAATTCGGATTTTTTGGATCGGAAACCTTCCGCGCGGGCTTTGCGTAACAGCAGAGCCTACGAGTAGATTCGTTACGAGATATGATGGTGCGGGCCAGAGCCGTAAGGCTTTGTCCCGGCACTCCTTCAGGCTTAAATAACTCAAGTTTTAAGAGACGGGCGCGCGGCTTCTGCTTGGTGGAAAGCTGAAGCTCTCAGGCGTTCCCGATTGAAGCGAAAGCGGAGATATGCCTAAAAGTCACTGGCGGCTGATGGCCGCACTCACAATTACAGCCGCTCTCGCCGCGCACGCCGCAATTCCCTTCGCGCGTGCGCAAGAGCAACAGAGCACGACGGGCGTCATCAGCGCGTATGCCATCACGGGCGCGCGTATCGTCACGGTCTCAGGCGCGAACATAGAGCGCGGCACAATCGTCATCCGCGACGGCTTAATCAGCGCGGTCGGAGCTTCGACGGTCGCGCCCGCAGATGCGCGCGTGATTGACGGCGCGGGCTTGACCGTCTATCCGGGCTTGATTGACTCGAACACAAACTTGGGCATCCCCGCGCCCGCTCCATCTCCCGCGCGAGGCGGCGGCGGCGGAGGCGGCGCGCAAACGCCCGCTATCTCTTCGCCCAACTCGGCGCAGCCCGTCGGCTTGCAACCGGAAATCCTCGCCACAGACTTCATACGCCCCGGCGGAGACCAACTCGAAGCTGCGCGCAACGCGGGCATCACCGCCGCGCTGACCGCGCCGCGTGAAGGAGTTTTTCTCGGACAGTCTGCGCTGATTAACCTCGCGGGCGACACGCCGCAAGAGATGATCGTGCGCTCGCCCGTCGCTTTGCACGTAGGCTTTACGCCTCTCCGAACGGGCGGCTATCCGTCCTCTTTGATGGGAGTCTTCTCCGCGCTCAGGCAGATGCTCTTAGACGCCGGACGCCTGAGGGACGCGAACGCGATTTACGAGCGCACGCCGCGCGGCACGCGTCGCCCCGTGCAGGACAAATCGCTCGTCGCGCTCTTTCCGGTACTCGCGCGCGAGATGCCCGTCGTGATGTACGCGGACACGGAGCGCGAGATTATCCGCGCGCTCGATTTGACGCACGAGTTCAACCTGAAGACGATCATCGCCGGAGGCTTGGAGAGTTGGAAAGTCTCTGATCGCCTGCGTGAGAGCAATGTGCCGGTGTTGCTCTCGCTCAACTTTCCGAAACGCACGACCGCCGATGTGCCCGAAGCAGACCCTGACCCTTTGCGTGTCATGCGACAACGCGTCGAAGCTCCGAAGACCGCCGGACGCCTTGCGACCGCGCGCGTCCGCTTCGCTTTCCAATCGGGCGCGATGACGAGCATGTCAGACTTTTTAGCCAACGCCGAGAAAGCGATTGAGAACGGGTTGGCGCGTGATGAAGCCTTGCGCGCGATGACCATCAGACCGGCTGAGATTTTGGGCGTGGCCGACCGCCTCGGCACGATTGAGGTCGGCAAGATTGCGAATCTCACCGTCACGCGCGGCGACATCTTTGACAAGAAGGCGAGCATCACGCACGTCTTTATTGACGGGCGTCCGGTTGACCTCAAGCCCGCGACCGAGAAGGAAAAGGGAGCGGCGGCGGCAGCGTCGTCAACCGCGATGGCTTCGGGCACGTGGACGCTTAAGGTCAAGTCCGAGGCAGGGACGGATCAAACCGTCACGATGATCTTGCGACAGGAGGGCGAGCGCGTGAGCGGCTCTTTGCAGGGCGACTACGGCCCGGCGCAGATTTCCGGCGGCTCGATTGACGCTTCCGGCAACCTGCGCTTCACGGCGCGCGTGACCATCGGCGGGCAAACCACCGAGGCCACTTTCACAGCCACCATCACCGGCAACGAGATGCGCGGCACAGTCCAGACGGTCGGAAGCTCGCCCGCGAGCTTCGTCGGAACAAAACCACAGAACAGTGATGAGTGATAAATGATGTGTGATGAGAAACAAGCTTTTTCTTATCACTTATCATGTTTCACTTATCACCCGGAGAGAGTGATGAGAAAGCTCATAGCATTTATTTTAAGTTTCTCGCTGCTTGGAACTGCTCTGGCACAGCAGCCGGGTCGGCGTGCTCAGGACGAGGCGACTGAGACTTTGATTCGGAATGCGACGATTCTGACGGTCTCACACGGCACGCTGCAAAACTCTGACATCCTGATTCGCAAAGGGAAGATCGCAGCCGTCGGGCAGAATCTCAAAGCCTCACAGAACGCGCGCGTGATTGATGCGAGCGGCAAATACGTGATGCCGGGCATCATTGATTGCCACTCGCACACGATGCTCGACGCGGTGAACGAGCTGACCTACTCTGTGACTTCGATGGCGCGCATCCGCGATGTCTTGAATCCGACGGACGAAGCCGTCTATCGCGCGCTCGCGGGCGGCGTGACGACGGCTAATTTGCTGCACGGCTCTGGCAATCCCATCGGCGGACAGAACACCGTCGTCAAGTTCAAGTTCGGTCGTCCCATCGAAGAGTTTATTTTTCCGGGCGCGCCGCCGGGCATCAAGTTCGCGCTCGGCGAAAATCCGAAACGCACGAACTTCAATCCTCCCGGACAGGGACGCCGCTATCCCGCGACGCGGATGGGCGTCGAAGAGGTGATCCGCGACGCCTTCGTCCGCGCGCGTGATTACAAGGCCGCGTGGGACGATTACCGCGCGAAATCCCACAACAACAAAAACCTGATTCCGCCGCGCCGCGATCTGGAATTGGAGCCGCTCGTCGAAGTCCTCGAAGGCAAAAGACTGGTTCACGCGCACTGCTATCGCGCCGACGAGATTCTGATGCTCATCAACATCGCGGACGAGTTCGGCTTTAAGATCAGGACTTTTCAGCACGCGCTCGAAGGCTACAAGGTGGCGAAAGAGATCGCGCGTCACGGCGCGGGAGCTTCGATCTTCGCGGACTTCTGGGGCTACAAGATAGAGGCTTACGACGCGATTCCCTATGACGCGGCGATACTGACGCGCGCGGGCGTCAGCGTCTCGGTCAATTCGGATTCGGACGAGCGGATGCGCCGTCTCAACATTGACGCCGCGAAGATGATGCGTTACGGCGACATGACGGAAGAGGAAGCTCTGAAGATGATTACGATGAATCCGGCGTGGCAGCTCGGCATACAGGATCGCGTCGGCTCGATTGATGTCGGCAAGGACGCGGACATCACCATCTGGGATGCTCATCCTTTGAGCGTCTATTCGCACGTCGAGACGACGATGATTGACGGCGAGATTTTCTTTGACCGTCAACAGGACATGACGCGCCGCGCCGAGATGGAGCGCGAACGCCTCGCGCTTGAGAAGGCCGAGCCGAATCGCCCGCCCGAGAAAGGCGGCACGCCGCCGCCGCGCCCGCGCGCCAACATCTCAGCCTATTCGGATGACGACGACCAATGGTACGGAGGGCAGCAGGAGCGATGAGAGTTTACGAAAAGATTGATGCACGCGGGCGTGAAGGCTTAACAGCTATGAGAGCTTGTCTCTCAACATTCGCGTGCCTGACGGCAATCGTCGCGTCTTTACTTCTTCCCTTCACATCTTTCGCGCAACAGGTCGGAAACGTGACGGTGCAGAATGTGCAGGGCGTGGCGGGCGTCTACGCGATTTCGGGCGCGCGCATTGTGCCGGTGAGCGGCACTGTGATTGAAAGCGGCACGGTCGTCATCCGCAATGGCAAGATCGAATCGGTCGGCGCGAGCGCGGCTGTGCCCGCAGGAGCGCAGGAGATAGACGGGCGCGGTCTGACGGTTTATCCCGGCATGATTGACCTCGGCACTTCGATGGGCTTGATTGAAATTGGCAATGGGGCGCGCGGCACGGTTGACACTTCGGAGATCGGCGACATGAATCCGAACGCGCAGGCCATCGTCGCCATCAACCCGCACAGCGCGCACATCGGAGTGACGCGCGTGACGGGCGTGACGACTGTGCTCTCTTTGCCGACGGGCAACATCATCTCAGGCCAGGCGGCTCTGATTGACCTCGACGGCTCGACGCCGCGCGAGATGGCTGTGACGCCACTGGCGGCTCTCGTCGTCAACTTCCCGACGGTGAGCACGACGAGCTTCGACGGCTTTTTCAATCCGCAGGAAGTCAATATCAACGAAGCCATCAAGACGCGCGACACGCAGGTCGAGCAGCTTCGCAAAATCTTGCGCGAGGCGGAAGCTTACGGCAAAGCGCAGGACGCCTACGCGCGCGACAACACTCTGCCGCGCCCGACGGAATCAGTCATCCTGGCGGCGCTCGTGCCTTACGTGCGCGGCGAAAAGCCTGTCATCCTGAGCGCGAGCCGCGATGTCGAGATACGCGCCGCCGTGCGCTTTGCCGAAGAGATGAAGCTGCGCCCGATTATCCTGGGCGGCGACGAAGCATGGCGAGCCGCCGATTTCCTGAAACAGCACAACGTGCCCGTCATCTTAACGGGCGTGCTCAATCTGCCTTCACGCGAAGATGACGCCTACGACTCGCTTTATGAGAACGCCGCGAAACTGCAAAAGGCGGGCGTGCGCTTCTGCATCTCGACGGGCGACAACGGCGCGCACGTCCGCGATCTTCCCTTTCAAGCGGGCATGGCCGCATCCTTCGGACTGCCGCGCGACGAGGCCGTCAAAGCCATCACGCTCTATCCGGCGCAGATCATGAACATCGCAGACCGCATGGGTTCCATCGAAGCGGGCAAGACGGCCAATCTGGTCGTCACCGACGGCGACCTGTTGGAGGCGCGCACGCACGTCCGCTACGTCTTTATCGAAGGCCGCCAGATTCCGCTCGTCAGCCGCCACACGGAGCTTTACGATAGATTCAAAGATCGGAAGTAAACGTTTCACCGCAGAGACGCGGAGACGCAGAGAGAGAAGAAACCAATAGGCAATAAGCAACTAGCAGTAAATAGATTGCCTCTTATCTTCTTATTTTCTCTGCGTCTCCGCGTCTCTGCGGTTAATTGGTTGCGTCTGAATCTCTGAGGAGCTTGAATGAACTACTTCGATCTGGCTGCGCACGCGGCCTCTATCCTGACTGCCCTCGCGTATCTGGTGAAAGATATTTTGTGGCTGCGCGTGCTGACGACGTTCGCCTGCGTCGCCGGAATTATCTTCAATTATAATGTCCACTCGACGCCGCTCTGGGTCGTCATCTACTGGAACTTGCTGTTTCTGATTATCAACCTCGTGCAGATCGCCATCATTATGAAGGAGCGGCGCGAGGTCAGCTTTACGGAAGAAGAGAAGGAGCTGTACGAGACTCTCTTCAAAAACTTCGCGCCGTTCGAGTTCATGAAGCTTCTCAGAATAGGCGAGTGGAGCGAGGCGCAGAAAGATGAAGTGCTGGCGATTGAGCAGAAGGAGCTGGCCGATCTGATGTTGATTTACAACGGCCTCGTCAAAGTCGAAGCCGAAGGCGAAACGCTGGCCGAGTTGAAGGACGGCAGCTTTATCGGCGAGATGAGCTTCATCACGGGCGGCGCGGCCACTGCGACCGTCAAGGCAGTAGCACCGACACGTTACCTCTCATGGTCGAAAGCAGACCTCCGCCAACTCTTCCAACGCAATCCCAGCATGCGCTTCGCCATGCAGACGGTCATCAGCACCGACCTCACCAAAAAACTGATGCGCCGCCCGCACACGGTTTTGCAGACGTGAAATTGGAAGTGAGAGGTTTAGCCGAGAACGGCATCCGCCTCAAGCGTGAGATTTGAAATGGTTTTAGAAACTACGGCCTCGCCGCGTTTCACCAGACGGATTTCCCGATACGTTCCATCCACAGGCTGCGTGTAAATCTCAATCATATCTTGCGGCAAGTTAACGAGCCACACTTCAGGAATATTCGCCCCCGCATAAAGCGGCAGCTTTTTGTTCCGGTCAAATTCGACCGAACTGTCCGCGACTTCTACGACCAGCAGCACATCGTCAGGCTTCGGATGTCCTTTAGTATAGAAATCATCGCGCGGTTTCAGCACAGCCAGATCAGGCTCCGGCTCTGAGTAATCATCAATTCTGACAGGATTTTGGACAGCCACGACCGCCGCATCCCCGAGTTGGCGAGTCAACATCGCAGTGAGACGATTCACACATCCCGCATGACGACTACCAATCGGACTCATCTCAATAATCTCTCCTTCGATCAACTCGACGCGGTCGTCCTCCGTGAGAATCCCGGCCTCAGCCATCCGGTAATACTCATCAACGCTGAACCGTCTCTTTGCAATCTGATATGACATTTTTCCTCACACGCTAAACGGCAAGTATCAATGAGAATGATAGCACAACTCGGCTTTGTCGCATCCTTGTGCCTGTCTTCACTGCTCGCAACTCGCGCTCGCTCCTTCGCCAAGCTTGCGTGTGGCGCAGACGAGGAAGAGTTTCCAATCTTCGACGGGCGTGCGCTCGACCGTGAGGTGGCTGGTCAGATAGGCGAGCCGTTTGGTGTCCGCGCCCTTGCCGATGGTGAAGCGGTCTCTGAGATAGTAGGGCGGGATGGCTTGATAGTAGAGCACGGCGCGAACAGAGACGGCGTTGCGTGTTCTATCATTCAAAGGGATACGGTAGATAATCGTGTCCGAGCCGCTTGCGCCCGCCGGGTTGATGTATTCGGGGTCGCGCTCGGCGTCGCCGTATGGCCTTGTGAATTCGGCCATCGGGCCGTCCTCGCGCCAGCCTTTCGGCAACAGGCGATTGCTCTTGATGTGCTTGTCGAGGCCGACGAAGCTGGTCGTAATCTTGCCCGTAGTGTCAGCCATCAGCTCTTCGTAAATCTGCACCTGACTCTCATCGGTTATCACTTCGTGATGCGGCTGAAAGACCTGCTTTTTGGTCATGGCATCGTAGAAAAATTCGGTCGGCAGAACTTCGTCGGTCGTGCCCTTCAAAATCGCGCCCGCGCTGTTCGTCAAGCCCGAAGCCCAGACGACTTCGCCGCTCTCGTTGAGGACTTCAAAAGAGATGAAGGCGCGGCGGAAGGCGACGCCCGAAGGCAGGCTGTGCCCCGCGAGGTTTTCGACGTGAACAGTAGCTTCCAGATTATTCGCCGTCTGCTTGAGCGCAGTGACTTCCAGCTTCGCGCTCTCCTGTCGCGCCAGCTTATAGCTGGAGCTTTGCGCCGTCAGCAGGCCGAGCACGCCGTCCGCGTACATGTAATCCGCAGTGCGTATGCCGAGGATGTCCGGGAATTGCTGGAACATCATCGTGCCAAACTGATTGATGCCGATTAAGGTGTGGCGTGAGAATTGGTCGCGCACGCGTAGGGTTATCTCTTTGTCTGGCGCGCGGTAATCGGCGTAAGGATAGGTGATGTCCTCCACATTGGCGACACGAAAGATAAGCTGTTTGTCATTGAACGTGGTCTGCATGTGGCAGTCCTGACAGGTACGCGCGCTCTCTTTGGCGACAGGCTCGCGCTCGTTCTGGTAAATGCTGTTGAGCCATTCGGGATAGGTCGTCTGCTCGTGAAACTCCTTCGGCTTGCCGTTCTTGTCCAAGACCTGTTTGCCCTTCGCGTCGAAGACCGGAAGGATGACTGTGTGGCAACTGCCGCAGAGGGCGGAGGTCTTAATCTGCGCGCCGAACTGCGGAGTGATGCCGAGCGCGTGCTTCATCGGCAGCGTCGCGGGCTGTTCATATGGACCGTTGACTACGTTCGGCGGGTCTTGTTTGAACTGCCCTGTAAAACTTTCGGGCTTGCCCAAATTCTCTTTCGACATTTGATGACAGGCGAGACACGAGATGCCTTCACGCGCGAGCGCGCCGTATTTTCCGTCCGGCTCGTCCGGCAAAGCGAAGACCATGCGATGCTCGAACGGCTGATTTTTATCAAGCTCCAACTGCCTCTGTCCCATCACGCCGTGACAACGGTAGCAGGTGTTATCAAAAAATCCGGCCTGCGATGGATACTTCGTTTTCTCGGATTCGAGTTGCGCGTGAAAGATCGGGTCGCGCCCGGCGAGTCCCATCATCGAAGCGCGCCATTCTGTGTAAGGCGAAAGATTGATCGGTTTTTTCTTCGGGTCTTCAAACATAAAAGCCATGTTCTCGTTCGAGGCCGAATGACAGCCGACGCACTGGCTCGATGTGAGATAGCCTTCGGGGCCGCGCGGCCCGGCGACGACGTGATCCAGCGATTCGCCCGGAAAGCGTTTGACTTGATGAGCGGCGACGAGCGGCATCCCTTTGTAGAGGTCTAAAAATACCGGGTCAGGCTCTTTGAGCGGCGTCGGGAACGGGCCGCCCACGATTTGATGCGTCTCCGCCACCTGTTCATGCTGGTCTTTGGTGGGCGGCGGCAGAGGCTGCATCGTCGGGAGGTGTATGACGAAGGAGATAGGATCGCCCTCCACATTTTTGGCGCTGGCGAAAGTCAATTCTTTTTCGGCGGAGGCGTGACAGCGCACGCAGTAGAGTCCGAAGCCCGAGTCAGGATAATCAATCTCAGGATTGGGCGAAGTGTAGCCGGGCGCATGATAAGACCAGAACCAGCCGTCGAACGCGCCCTTCTTGTCTTTGACCATCGTCGTCCAGCCCGAAAGCTTCGAGCCTTCTTTGGCGGGCGGCGGAAACATCTCTTTGACGATCATCCCGCCGTCGGGAATCTCGCCCGCGCGGTTTTTCGTCTTGAGCCATTCCCACACTTCCGGCGAATAGTAAACCTTGACTGCCGGATGCGTGCCGAACGCCGTGCCGCCGACGAAGGGGCCTGTGTTGCGTATCTGCGGGTCTGCGACCCAGGATTTGTAACAACCCTTTTCGAGAAAAGCGTAAAGCAGTTTTTCGTATTTAGGCGTCCCGACCTCGCTCGGATTGGGGAGCGGAAAAGAGAGGTCGCACTGATTGTCAACATTTGCGGCGGCGCGTGTTTCGCCTTCGCCGCGCACGGCGCGAATGGCAAATGCACAGGCCAGCCCCGCAAACATAATTACAATCAGCAATCGCCAGACGATTCCACGCTTCATCTTAATTGTCCTCTTGATAACAGGCCGGTGATCTTGAAAGGCAAGCTTTCAGCACTAGAAGTCAGAGCACATACATACTAATGCACAAACTCAAATCTGAGAAGCGAGATGTTTGGTCAGGCTTAGGTTTGAACTGCACGGAAAAGCAGTTCTTTCTTTGCGTCTTCCTTCTTTGTGTTCTTTGCGTTTAGAGTTCAACTTAACCGCACAGAGCGCAAAGGAAAGCTCGCAAAGTTCGCAAAGAGATCGTCCTCCTCTTGATTTAAATTTCTCAATTATCCTTAACTATAAGCTTTTCGGGCGGCAGCATCGCGGGCATCCCCTTGTGCTGCCAGCAGCGTCCTGTGCCGCGTACGCGGCGCGAGCAGGGTGTTCCCTTCTTGGTGCGCGCGCCGCAGATCGAGACGACTTCGTTCGGGTCTGTCGGGCGTTCCGTCGCAGTTCCGTCCGCCCCGTAAACTGTCGCGGCCTGCGGCGCGACGTTCGTCGTTTGACTCGCAGGATTCTTCCGACTCTGCTCGACGATGAGTGGCGGCGGCGCGTGACGCGCACTGCGTCCTATGATGAGCCCGAAGCTGAAAATAATCGCGCACGCGATGAGCGGCCAGATGATGCTTGACTTGCGAAAGCGACGCGCGCAAGCCGTGCAGAAAAGCCTGCTCGTCCAGAGATGCCAGCGCGCACGCACGACCTGCGCGCCGCATTCGGCGCAAAAGTTCGGCTTGTACATGAGAGGTAAGCTCCTTGAAGGTCAGAAGGCGCGAGGCCGCGTTCTCGTCTTTCAGCGCGAGATGTGTTTGAGGTTAAGCCGAAAGCGCGGCGATTATATGCTGAAAGTCATGCTTCGGGTAAAGCTTTTCCACCCATGTTGCGCGTGCGGCAACGAGTTGCATGTGTAAGACGCGGCGTGTTATAGTTCTCAAACTCCCGAAAAGGCTTTTCACAGAAAGAGCTTTACACACAGTGGGACAGAAACTCTATTGCAATCGTTACGCGCATTTCAAAGACCCGGTGGTCTGCTCTGTGGTCTGTCCCTATCGCACGCGTTGTCAGGATTTCGCGCTCTACTATGACGCGAACCGTGAGAGCGTGGACGCTCTCGTCGGGGAATATTTCGCGGCGCGCAGGGATGCTCCGCTCAAAGCTTCGCGCCGCGCTTTGTCGCAAGCAGCGGGGGCGACGCTTCCCCTTCGCGCCTTAATTCGTTTGGAGGTCAAACAGGAAATGGCAGAAGCCGCATACATCTGGATTGGAAAAGACGATCAGGCAGAGCTGCTTGAGCTGGAAGAGATCATCAAGCGCGCCGAGCGCGGCTCGAAGGCCAAGCACATTTACAAGGTCGCGCAGGAGATGGAGTTGCGCTTCCAGCTCGTCCCGCGCAAGCGGATCGAGAAGGCCAAACGCATTGTCGCAGCCGAACAGGAGCGAGCCGCCGCGCGCCGCTCGCGCCCACGCCCCGTCCCGGTCGAATCGCACACCACCGCTCCGCTCTCAATCGCCAACTCAGCCGGCGAAGCCGTCAACGCCGCCGCGCCCACGCGCCGCAAACGCACACGCCTCGCCAAAGCCGGAGGGGAATAAAGCAGTGGGCAGTGGGCAGTAGGAAAAGCTGAAAAGTTTTTTCTTCTACTGCCAACTGCCTGCTGCCAACTGCTTACCGCCCCGTGCAACTTTCAGCGCGTTTCGAGCGTCCGAAGATTTCGGGCGTTTCCGGCTTTTGTGTGGCGGCTTGCCAAACCTTCCGGCTGGCAGGCATACTTATTTTTGCTTAGCCCTAATGTAACGCGTTTGATTTGCGATGAAATATTTGCGATTCCCTTCGACCAATTTCTACCGAAACGCCTGCGGCCTGATTCTCACGCTAGCTCTCCTCTGCTTGTGCAACGCAACCGCGCGCGCGCAGGATGACATCGAAACGATCAAAGTCGAATCATCCGTCGTCCTATTAAACGTCGGCGTCGTGGACAAGCAGGGACGCGGCATTATGAATCTTTCGCGCGGCGATTTCGTCGTCTACGAAGATAATGTGCAGCAGAAAATCCTGAGCTTCGAGCCTTCGACCGCTCCCTTCAGTCTCGTCCTCCTGCTCGACATGTCCAGCTCCACACAAAGCTTTCGCCAGCCGCTCAAGCAATCGGCTTTTCGTTTTCTTGACGCACTCTCGCCCGACGACCGCGTCGCCGTCATCGCATTCAGAGATAAGATCGAGACGCTGACCAATTTTACGACTGACCGCAAGAAGATGGTTGAGGCGATAGACCTCGCGCAGGGCAAAGGCAAGACCGATCTTTACAAGGCTCTGAGCTATGCGCTTGAGAAACTCTCTAAGGAAGGCCCACGGCGCAAAGCCATCGTTGTCTTAACCGACGGCCTCGACACGCAGATGATGGACGCAGACCGCGCCGCCGCTGCTAAAGCCGAGACGAACGAAGCCGCCCTCTCATCCATCAAGCCTGAGACGAGCGCGACGCTCAACGGCGTGCTCAATACTGCGGACAAAATGGGCGTCACGATCTATCCGCTCGCGCTGCCTTCGGGCGACCCGGCGCGGATTCCGATTCCGACGCCGCAGCAAATCGCCATTTACACTTCGGCGCGGACGCGTCTGCAAACGCTCGCGGATCGCACGGGCGGACGCTTGAACGCGATCAATCATCTGGAAGACATGGGCAGGCTCTACGCGGAGGTCGCGGCGGATTTGCGCACGCTCTACAGCGTCGCCTATCAATCTTCGAGCGAGAGCAAACGCGACGGACGCTGGCGCGCCATCCGCGTCGAAGTCGCGCGCCCCGAACTCCTCGCCCGCACGCGCCCCGGCTACTACGCGCGCTAAAGCCTTCGATTTCCGACCGGGCATTTCACCTCCGGCATGCTCGCTTGACACTCGCCGCAGCCGCCCGTATATTTTCTTTTCGCTTTTCACCACCGCGCGCCCGTAGCTCAGTTGGATAGAGCGTTGGTCTACGAAACCAAAGGTCGCAAGTTCGAGCCTTGCCGGGCGCACCATTAGAATCAAACAGTTAAGGGCAGCCGCGAAGCTGCCCTTTCTTCTTTTGTGTGCCTATAGTGTGCCAACTTCAGCATTGCAGTCTAACCCGCATATTACTGATAGAGTTTGCTTGACTGTATTGGAATCGAGGGTGGAAAGTAAGAGCCTTATAATTCCACAAAAGAACCTTTTTGTGGAATTATTCCGTGCTTAACCAAAAATGCTTGATTTTTTCTTTGAAAAGAGATAAAAAGCGCGGACAAGAATTATCAAGCTGGCTACGGCGGTAATTTCGCTTCAGTTCTGTATCTTCACGTCACTATCACAGACCACTTCTTTGGAGAAAACTCATGAAACTTATCAAGTATTTCTTCCTCTTTGCTGTTTTGTTTTCAACACCCCACTTCGCCTTAGCTCAAACAGATGATGAACCTTGCAAATTAATGCTTCAGAACGGGCTTTACAGAACTTTCAAAATTGTAAGAAGTGGATCATTTGAACAGGACTTAAAGACCTATTTTTCCAGTGAAGAGTTTAAGCGCGATTACAGTGCGAATAAATGGGGCGGTGACATTAATGTAGTTATTCCGATAAATGGGGTTCCAGTCCCAGTTGGGCTTAAAGCAAACTCACAGAGCGACAAGGTTAACGAGTTTTCACAGAAAATAGCTAACGCAACATTCCTTAAAGTTGATCAATCATTTTATGACTTTGCTTCATCAAGTCTTCCAGACGTAGATTTAGCAAAGGAATATACTAACTGTTTAATTGGAACAAGAAGATTTGGATTTAAACCTTTTGTAGACATTGGGGAAAGTGAAGTCACTTTTAGTATTAACTATAAAAAGGAATTTGATACTGATGCAATGCCTACAGTTAAAAATTTTGCAGTTATTAACGGGGAAGTTTTAAGCGGGGCGGTTCAAGCTGGGAAGATGCTAGGGAATAACAATACTATAACTGTTAGACGATTACCCGATAAAGATTTAGTCTTTGTCTTAGACACGGATAAAGGTGGTTTTTCTCAAAGAATTCCGGGTGTATCTCCAGGATTCAATAAAGACTTACCTCTAGGAACAATTATAGCGTCGTATCTGACTTTTGAGCAATTTAATGCTATTACATCGAATAACGTTAATTGCCCAAGCAATGTTTGGCTGGCTAAATGTAGTAAATGGTCTCCTGCTGACGGTAGATCAGTTACAGGATCAAAACTTGCAGATTTTCCATTGCCTTTGCAAGGTGCTGTTCCAGACTTAAGAGGAGTGTTTTTGAGAGGGTTGAACCAGTTTGATCCTAATTCCCCTATGGCACAAAACGACTCTAGGAACGATCCTGATAAAAATAGAACCTTAGCAGGCTCTTATCAAAGGGATGAATTTCAAGTACACGGACATAAGTACGAGGAAGGAGTAGGTGGTGACTATAAAGGAGGAGCATTTAAGGGAGTCACTGGTAACAATGAGTATGACAGCAATCGTATTCAAGAGCCTACCCCTGTAGGTAATTCTGGAGAACCGAGATTTGGAGTGGAAACACGCCCTAAAAATGTAGCTATTTACTACTACATCAGAATAAACTGAATTCCTGATGTATGATGGCGGAGAATCACGAAACGCGAAGCAGTAACCGTTCACGGGCAGTGCTTTTTACGAGCGTTGCGTGTTCGGGTTTTAAATCAACTTTTAGTTTTGCTGTCCCCTATTCCACGAAATAACTCTTTTGTAGAATTAGAAAGGGCATTAAGAAGACTCTCTTCTAACGGTTGTCTTATGAAAATGTCAAAAAGCCTGGCAGTTTGTAACATTGACCTGCTAGGCAGATTAGCATTTACTGAGTGTGATCAGTTTGGTTTCTCACCGTAATGTTGAATTGGCTGAGCGGCCATTGCCGTTCAGCCAAAGAGAATGTTTTCCAGCTTGCGTGTCGCTGCCTGCTGCATATCAGGAAGTACATGCGAGTAAGTATCCAGCGTTAACACTATGCTCGCATGCCCCAAGCGTTCACTCACGACCTTTGGATTCTCACCAGCCGCAAGCAACACGGTCGCGCATGAATGGCGAAGATCGTAAAGCCGGAAAGAGTCAGGCAGCTTTGCGCTTTTCAGAATCGGCTTAAAGTGCCGCCGTGTTAAATTTGAAAGCATGAACGGCGTCCCGTCTGCGCTGGCAAATACAAGGTCATGCTGTTGATAGACTGCTCCGAGTTTGAGCCGCGCTTCAGCTTGTTGTCGCTTATGCTCAATCAAAGAGCGAACTATTGAAGTTGGTAAAGGTATTGTACGGCGCGAGCGTGAGGTTTTAGGTTCGTCATAATACCAGCCGCCGCCTTTAGGACGTTGCAAGCTGCGTTGCACGGTTGCCGTTCCTTTATTCAAATCAATGTCCGACCATTTCAACGCCAGATACTCTTCCGGCCTCATTCCTGTCGCAAGCGCGAAAGCAAAAATAACCCCGTGAGAATCCTTCGCCGCCGCTTCAAGAAACCGTCTTGCTTCTTCAGGCGAAAAGGCTTGCATCTCTTTTCGTATCTGTCGCGGCAGATCAACCGCTTCGCAAGGATTGCGTGCCAGCATTTGCCAACGTACAGCCTGCTTGAAAGCAGACGAAAGAACTGCGTGAAACGCACGAACGCTGCGCGATGATAAGCCTCGTTCCTGCATCTCACCGTAGAGCGTTTGAATATCCAACGGGCGCACGTCCGAAAGTTTTTTGTTTCCGAGTGTGGTACTCACGCGGTTCTTGAGAAGCCATTCATAACCTCTATAGGTGCGCTCTGAGACTCGCGTTTTGGCTATCCTTTCAAGCCACTTTTCGAGGTATGAATTAACCGTCAAAGACGATGGTTCAACAAACGTACCTGTGCTAATTGCAGCTAGGGTTTTACTCAGATATGTCTCTGCATCTTTCTTCTTTCCCTTGATGGTCGTGTTCAAGTATTGACGCTTGCCGTTTGCCTCACGTCCTCTAAAGATGCGTACAAGCCAAGTATCATCGCCACGCTTAATAATTTGTCCAGCCATGTCAGTTAAACCTCCTGACTGGCTTTGCACT
>DASWRG010000143.1:0-46796 GCA_036403295.1 Pyrinomonadaceae bacterium | reverse complement strand
CCTGCGAAGCGATAGCCGACGCCGACGACCGTTTCGATGGCTTCGCCGCACTTGTCCAGCTTCTGACGCAGGCGGCGTATATGCACGTCGAGCGTGCGTGTGTCGCCGAAGTATTGATAACCCCAGACGTGATCGAGTAGCTGCTGGCGCGTCGCCACGCGTCCCGCGCTCTTGGCGAGCACGGCGAGCAGCGCGAACTCTTTGCGCGTCAGCTTGACGCTCGCGCCGTCGCACGTGACGCGCATGTCCGCGAAATCAATTTGCAGATGTTCGTCTTCATAACGCGCCACCGTGTTTTCGTCAACGCGCCGGAGCACCGCGCGGACGCGGGCCATCAGTTCGCGGACGGAAAAAGGCTTGGTGATGTAATCGTCCGCGCCGAGGTCAAGCCCCGCGACGCGTTCCGATTCCGAGACGCGCGCCGTGAGCATGATAATCGGCGTGCGCCGCGTGGCAGGCTCGCGCCTCAGACGACGACACAGCTCCATGCCGTTCATGCCCGGCAGCATGAGGTCGAGAATAATCAGAGCGGGCGGCCCCGCCTGCGCGTCGAGTGCAGCCGCCAAACCCTTCTCGCCCGTCTCGGCCACGCGCGTCTTCAGCCCGTCGCGCTCAAGGTTATAACGCAGGCTCTCCGCAATGTCAGCGTCGTCTTCAACAATCAGAACTGGTGCAGGCATAAGATTGGTTCAAGGTTCAAAGTTTAAGGTTCAAGGTTCGTTATCCGAAATTAACTTTGAACCTTGAACTTAGAACCGAGTCAGTTGCTATGTTTGATGAACGCGGCCTCCGTCATGTAGACGGTCAGCTCGCAGATGTCCGTGACGTAATCCCCGATGCGCTCGATGTGTTTGGCGACGAAGAGCAGGCGCGCGGCGCGCGTCGTCGTCGTCGAATCTGCGACCATCATCTGAATCAACTCGTGAAAGAGGCGATTGTAAATCTCGTCAATCTCGTCATCGCGCGCAATGACCTCGCGCGCCGCCCCGGCGTCGCCGGAAGTGAACGCGTCGAGCGCGGCATGCAGCATGCTCGACGCTTGATCGGCCATGCTTTGAAAGTCCACGTAAGATTTCAGTTCCGGCTCGTCGTTCAAATCAATCGCGGCGCGGGCAATATTGCAGGCATGGTCGGCGATGCGTTCGAGAATCGGCGTGATCTTGGCGACCGAGATGACAAAACGCAGGTCGCGCGCCGCAGGCTGGCGGAGCGCGATGGTGTCCACACAAAGACGGTCTATCTCGACTTCGAGCCGGTCTATCTGGTCGTCATCGTCAAGCACTTCCTGCGCCGCCGCGCTGTCGCGCTCGACCAGCGAATAAATAGCTCTCTGCAAAGCGCGCTCAGTCTCGCCGCCCAACAGCAGCACCTTGTCTCTTAAAGCATCAAGCTCTCGATCTAATAATCTGTGATCCATAATTCAAGTTTAGAGAGTTAAGAGAGTTTGGAGAGTTCAGAGAGTTCGGAGAGTAAAGCAAGCTCTCTAAACTCTCTAAACCCTATGACCACTCTAAACTCTTAACCAAACCTCCCCGTGATGTAATCCTCCGTCAGCTTCTCGTCCGGGTTGGTAAATATCCTTTCGGTCGAATTCACTTCGACCAGTTTGCCGAGCCAGAAGAAGGCCGTCTGATCCGAGACGCGCGCGGCCTGCTGCATGTTGTGCGTGACGATGACGATGGTATATTGCTGCTTCAATTCCACAATCAACTCTTCGATTTTCTGCGTCGCAATCGGGTCGAGAGCCGAAGCCGGTTCGTCCATCAAGACGACTTCGGGACGCACTGCGAGCGCGCGCGCGATGCAGAGCCGTTGCTGTTGCCCGCCTGACAGACCGAGCGCGGAAGCTTTCAAACGATCTTTGACTTCAGGCCACAACGCGGCGTCCATCAAAGCCTGCTCGACTCGCTCGTTCAACTCAGCCTTGCTCTTCGTCATGCGATTGATGCGCAGGCCGTAAGCCACGTTATCAAAGATGGATTTCGGAAACGGGTTCGACTTCTGAAAGACCATCCCGACCTTGCGCCTCAGCTCGACCACGTCCGTGCCCGGCGCGTAGATGTCGCGCCCGTCAATCTCGACGTGGCCTTCGGCGCGCGTTCCCGGAATCGTGTCGTTCATGCGATTGAGCGTGCGCAGGAAAGTTGATTTGCCGCAGCCCGAAGGCCCGATAAAAGCCATCACGACGCGCCCCGGAATTTCCAGAGAGATGTTATAAAGAGCCTGCGTGCGGCCATAAAAAAAGTTCAAGCCGCACACGCTGATCTTCGTCGCAAGCGCGCCGGAAGCCTCGACACGTTGCTTCTCATCAAGCTGCGCGGCGCGCACCTCGCCGACGCGCGGCTTTATCAACGGGGCTGGTGTGGTCATATCAAGAACAGTTTTTCAAATCTTCTTTCGCGTAAAAAATCTGACCGCGATATTGATAGTTAAGATCAAAGCCATCAGGACGAGCGTGGCAGCCCACGCCATCGCGTGCCATTCATCGTAAGGCGAGATGGCGTAGTTGTAAATCTGCACCGTCAGTGAAGCAATCGGTTGATCCAGAGCTTCAAAAAAGTAGCGGCTGCCGAAGGCCGTGAACAGGAGCGGCGCGGTCTCTCCCGACACGCGCGCAATCGAGAGCATCGCGCCCGTCGCTATCCCGGACGCCGCCGCCGGAAGCACGACGCCGAGCGTCACGCGCCACTGCGGCGCACCCAAAGCGAGCGCGCCTTCGCGCAAACTGGTCGGCACGAGACGGATCATCTCTTCGGTCGTGCGCGTGACAATCGGAATCATAATCAACGCGAGCGCGACGCCGCCCGCGATGGTCGAAAAATGCTTGAACGGCAATACGATTAAAGTGTAAACGAAGACGCCGACGACGATGGACGGCACGCCCGTCAGCGTGTCAGTCACAAAGCGCACAGTGTTGCCGAACCAGTTGTCGCCGTACTCCGCCAGATAAATTCCGGCGGCGATGCCGAACGGCATTCCGATGACGGAGGCGATGCCGAGCAAGACGAGCGAGCCGATAATCGCGTTGCCGATGCCGCCGCCCTCGCCGACAGGCTTCGGCGCGTCAATCAGAAAACGAAAGTTGATCGAAGACACGCCGCGATAAGCGATATAGCCGAGAATCAAGATGAGAATCGCCACCACAAAAAACGCGCAGCACGCGGACAGCGTCGTCATCAACGCGCTCGTCACGCGTCGCATCTTTTTGCCTTGCGCGAGAGCCTCCATCACGCAGCCCTCGCCGTGCCGCTCGTCCCGCGCGTGACGCTCCACACCAGAAGCTTGGCGACGCCGTTGACGAGAAAGGTCACAAGGAAAAGTATCAGGCCGATTTGAATGAGCGCGCTCAAGTATAAATCGCCAGTCGCTTCCGTGAACTCGTTGGCGATGACTGAAGCGATAGTGTAAGACGGCTCGAACAGCGACGCGCTGATTTGCGGGCGGTTGCCGATGACCATCGTGACGGCCATCGTTTCGCCGATGGCGCGTCCGAGGCCGAGCACGATTGCGCCAGCGATGCCGGACGCGGCGTTAGCCAGAACGACGCGCGTCGTCTCCCACTTCGTCGCGCCGAGCGCGAGCGCGGCCTCGCGTTGTGAGACCGGAACTGCCGCGAGCACGTCGCGCACGACCGCAGTGATAATCGGTGTCACCATGATGGCGAGAATGATGCCGCCCGTGAAGAGTCCGAGTCCCGTCGGCGTCCCCTTAAAAAGCGGCGTCCAACCGAGCCAGCGCGCGAGACTTGGCTGCACATGTTCGCGCAAGAAGGGCGCGAGCACGAAGATGCCCCACAGGCCATAGACGACGGAAGGAATTGCTGCCAGCAGTTCGACCAGAAATGCGAAGGGACGCGCGAGGCTCGGCGGAGCTTGTTCGACCAGAAAGATTGCGACGCCGATTGAGAGCGGCACGGCGATCAAGAGCGCGAGCACGGACGAAACCACCGTGCCGTAGATAAAAGGCAAAGCTCCGAACTGGCCTTTAATCGGATCCCAGGTCTTGCCCGTCAGAAAACCGAAGCCGAACTCTCTAATCGAAAGCATGGAGTTCGAGGCCATCGCCACGATCATCGCCGTGACGATGACGAGCAGGAGCAGCGCGCACAGGAGCAGCGTCATGCGAAAGACAGCGTCGCCGCGACTTCCCGTCGGCGAGAGCGCGCGTCGCCAATTCCACACACGCGCCCTCGCGCCGTATTCGTCTGCCGGAGTCATAATTAAAGGTTCAAAGTTCAAGGTTCAAAGTTCAAGGTTCAGGCTTTTAACCTTGAACCTTAAACCTTGAACCTTGAACTTTTATTGCCGCAATGCTTTGCCGCCGGAAGTGATCGAGTTGATTTTGGCTTCGGCGCGTTTGACGATCTCTGCGGGCAGCGGAGCGTAGTTCAAATCTTTCTCCTTCGCGTACTTCTCGCCATCGTGAATGCCCCACCAGAGAAAGTCCACCAGAGCTTTGCCTTTGGCCGCGTCCTTCTGCTCTCTGTAGGCGAGAATGTACGTGTAGCTCGCAATCGGATAAGCGTTCGCGCCGCTCGCGTCCGTGATTGAGACGCGCAAATCTTCGGGCGTCGTCTGGATTGATTCGGAGGCGGCGGCGGTGACTGCGTCGAGGGATGCTTCCGCAAAGTTGCCGGACTTATTTTTGATGAGCGCGACGGGCAAGCCGTTCTTCACGGCGTAAGCGAGTTCGACATAGCCGATAGCATTCGGCGTCTGCTTGACCGTTCCCGTGACGCCTTCGTTGCCTTTGCCGCCGAGGCCGACAGGCCAGTTCGGAGAAGTGCCTTTGCCGACTTTCTCTTTCCACTCCGCGCTGACTTTTGAAAGATAGTCTGTGAAGATGGCGGACGTGCCGCTGCCGTCCGAGCGATGCACGACCGTGATGTCAGACGAAGGAAGACCCGCGCCGTTGTTGTCAGCCTTGATGCGCGGGTCGTCCCATTTCTTAATCTTGCCGAGAAAAATGTTCGCAATCACGTCGGGCGAAAAATGCAAAGGCTGCGAAACGCCTTGCAGGTTGTAGGTCAGGACGACTGCGCCGAGCACGGTCGGGATGTGCAGGATTTCGCCGGGCGCGGCCTTCAAATCTTCGTCGCTCATCGGCGCATCCGACGCGCCGAAATCAATGATGCCATCCTTAATCTGCTTGATGCCGCCGCCCGAACCGATGGATTGATAATCAATCCGCACGTTCGGATTGAGCTTCGTGTACTCGCTCAGCCATTTTTGATAAAGCGGATTGGGAAAGGTCGCGCCCGCGCCCTGCAAGCGAACGTCTCCGCCTGCGCCGCGCTGGCCGCTGCAACCGAAGATGAGCGCGGCCACACCGGCGAGAGCGCAGAAAAGAGTCGCGCGAGAAAACTTTTTTGAGAACGACATACCAGCATCTCCTAACTTTGGGGGACTGACATGAGCTTTGAAAACATCACAGTGTGGACGCGCGATGTTACATCCGTCTGAACTAAACCTGAACAATTTGTGAACAAGAGCAATGATGAAGGCGGACGGATGAAGGATGAAAACCCGGCTCTTGAAAATTGAATGCCTCAAGCGCGAACAGCTTGCCTTTCATCCTTCCGCCTTCCTACTTCCTCATTGTTCTTCGGCAGTAGCCGGTAGCCGACGTTGACCATCGTTTCGATATTCAGGCCGTAGGGCGCGAGCTTGCGTCTCAAGCGATACATGTAGACGTGCAGGCTGACGGAGTTGAAAGGCTTGCGCTCGCCCCAAGCCTCTTCTGCGAACGGATTTTGCACAGTGCTTGTGCCTGAGACGAGAGAGAATTCACGCACCGTGTTGACCGCGATGACTTGTCCCGCAGCGTTCGTGCGGTTAATCACGCCCACGCCGCGTGGCAAGGCCGTGCCGTCTGGAATCGTGGTCTGCCCCGGCAAGATTTTATTCGCCACGCTTCTGAGGAAGAGATTGCGTCCCTGACTGCCGACGTAAGCCACAGTGCCGACCATGTGAAAGGGAAGCTCCTGCTGGAACGAGACGCTGTACTGATAGACCTTCTCAGGTATCTCGTAATCGGAAGAGTAAGCGCGCGGTTGGTAGGCGCGAGTGTTCGGATTGGCGTTAAAGAAAGCGACTGCGGCTGCGGTATTGAAAGGGAAAGCCAAGCCCGTGCCGGTAAAAGTGGAGCTGACGCGGTCGCTCTCAATCGGCTGAATCTGGTCTTCGGTCTGAGCGGGGCCGTAGTAGATGCCGAAGCCCGCGCGCACCACGGAGCGCCCGCCGCCGAAAAATCCAGCGCTCTTGAAATTCGGCGACCATGCGACGGCGATGCGCGGCCCGAAGTTAGTCTTCAACGATTTGAAGGCGGCCTCGCTCGGCGCGCGAAGCTGTCCCGTGCGGATGTCGAAGAGCACTTGCAGGTTTCTGTCCTCGCGCAGAGGCGAATAGTATTCATAACGCAAGCCGTAGTTCAAAGTCAGATTCTGGCGAATCTTCCACTCGTCCTGCGCGTAAGCGATGTAGTATTCCTGCTTCGCATAACGCTGTCCGGTCGCGCCATTATTGAAAGGACTGGGCGCGGAGAGGTCGCCGAGAAACTGTATGGACTGCGGGGAGTTCGCCAGAAAGCTTGTGACGTTCGAGTACGTGAAGGTCGTGCCGCCGAGCCTGTCGGTGTAGAGGCGTATGGCGCGAAACTCTGCGCCGAACTTGTAATTGTGATTGCCGCGCGTCCAGCTCAGGTTGTCAATGAAAGAGAGCGAGTAGGGCGTGTAGGGCTGCGCGCGTCCGTTGGTCGCGCTGTTGGCGCGCACCAGTCCGCCCGGCGTCGCCGTCCCCGCGCTTGCGCCCTGACCGGGAAGCGCGAAGCCAGCGATGCTGCCAGTGATGTTGATTGAGAGCGCGGAGAGGTCTATCCCGTTGACCGTTGGCGCGACGCCGTTGATACGCGAGTACGCGCTGTTGTAACCGAACTTGAATTCATTGAGCAGCGTCGGTTTCAAGATTGATTGAAAAGCGATGATGCCGTTCTGCGGGACGGATTTGATGAGAATGCGGCGACCCGTCACGCCCTCCGGCTGCTCGTTCGCGCCCTGATCGCGGAAGAAGCGAAAGTACATCGAGTGCTTATCATTGAAGCGATAATCGAAGCGAAAGGCCAGCGAGTTTTCGTCAACCTTCGTGTTCGCTTGAAGCTGCAAGACATCGAAAAGGTCTGCGCCCGCGCCCGCGCGAATGACGACCGCGTTCGGGTCGCGGAAAGCGGCGATCAAAGGCACGATGGCTGAATTACAGGCAGTCGTCCCCGTCCCGAACGGAGGCGCGCAGATGCGCGAGGCAACGCCCGGCGCTTGCTCTATGGAATTGACTCCGGCGCGTAGGCGATAGCCTTCGTAGCTGAAAAAGAAGAAGGCTTTGTTCTTGATCACAGGGCCGCCGATTGAGCCGCCGAATTGATTGAGCCGCAAAGGGGATTTCTGGCCGATGATGTTATCGAAGAAGTTCGCGGCGTCTAATCTGTCGTTCCGAAAATATTCAAAGAGCGAGCCGTGAAAATCGTTGCCGCCCGATTTGGTCACGACGTTGATCTGACCGCCGGTGCCCGTGCCGTACTCCGCCGGAAAGTTGTTCGAGTCGGCGCGAAACTCCTGCACGTTCTCAAGACTCGATTGCAGGCGGAAAGGAGTCGGGACTTCGCCGTTCAGATTGCCGGGCGAAGCATCAATAATCGCAGTGCCTTCGATGCCGTCATAACGCACGACGTTCTGCTCGACCGCGCGACCGGAAAAGCGTATGTCGTCGAAAGTGCCCGAGCCTGTGTTGACCGAGCCGGGAGCTTGCAGATAAAGCTGCGAGAGTTGGCGACCGTTGAGGGGCAGGCCGACGACTTCGCGTTGATTGACGGTCGCGCCGAGCCGCGCCGAGCTGGTATCAAGCCCCGCGTCCGATGAATCAACCACATTCACTTCCGCCGCGACCTCGCCCGCGCCGAGCTTGATATTCAGTGTGAGTTCCTGCCCGACGGAGATTTGCACATCCTTGACGGTCGTCGCCGCGAAGTTCGTCGCGTTGGCCGTGACGACATAAAAAGAGGGCTTCAGCGACGCGACTTGATAATATCCTTCTTCGCTCGCGCTCGCCCTGCGCTCTTCGCCAGTGCGTATGTTCTTGACATCGACGTTTGCGCCCGGCACGACCGCGCCGTTGGCATCCGTCACCGTCCCGACGATGCGGCCTTGATCCGTCTGCGCCGAGGCGTGGCTGTTGCTCAGCAGCAAGACTGCGAACGCGAAGATTGTGAGCGGCAGCGCTTGGCCGAGCCGCTTGAAGTTCAAAGGGGACATCATGGGCTTCCTCCTATGGAGCTTTGAAAAAGTTGTTAAAATTTGTAGCGAGACGCGGTTCTGTAAAGGCGGAAGGTAACGCCGTGAGGTTAAAGCGGAGTGAATGCGAGCTTAATTGTTTGTTAATTTCTGCCTTTCAGCCTATTGAGGACTTTAGGAGGAGTCTGCTCATTGCGCTGATCATTTGCCCGCAGTGTGGCAAAACAATAAATGTGACCCTCAGCTAGCGCAAAGGCGCAAACAGGAGGCGCAAAGAAGACATACAACCTTCTTCGCGCCTCCTATTTGCGCCTTCGCGCGAAACTTGTCTTAAAATCTAAACGACGTATCGAACTGCAAGCGAATCGTCGGGCGATTGAGCGAGCCGGGGGGCGTCGTGCCGAAGGGGCCGAGCAGACCGTTTGGCCGTTGTGTGAAGAAGGACGTGAAGGTCAGCACGACGCGCGGGTCTGCCGTGTAGTTAAAGGTGAAGCGATGAAAGCGCATGTCCGATTGGAGGAAGGCATCGGAGATGTTGAAGGGCGTCAGCACCGCGTCTTTCTCGACGCGCGAGAAGACGTAATTGAACTGCAAGTCGCCGCGCTCTTTCTGCCTGCCTATCTGAAACTCCGCCCAGTAGCCGTTGTTCTCATTGTTCTTGACGAACACATTCGCTCCGCCCGCTCCCGCCGTGACGACATCATGCGTCTGCGTGTTGGTCACAAAGTCGAACAAGATCATGACGGGATAGCGTTTGCTCTTGGTCAGCTCAAGGCGTCCGATGAGGTCTACCAGATTGTAGCCGGAGGCGAGCCGCCCGTCACGATTGGTCGCGTTGTTCGAGGCGGTCGTCAATCCCAGATTGCCGTTGCCCGCGACGAGCAGGTCGCGCGGGATTGAAATCTGCGTGGTGATGGTCTGAGCCGGAGTCGTGCCGCTCGCCGGAATCGTGAAGGTCACGGGCAGCAGTAAGTTGCTGCCGAAGACCTGTACCGGCGAGATGAACTGCGTCCCCGAATAGTAGAGGTCTGCGGCTGAGACGGTGAGCGCAGTCGTCTTCGAGAACTCAAAGCGCGCGCGAGCCTGTCCTCCATACATCGCCAGATCGCGCCCCCCGCGTTTTGACTCATCAAGATTGACCGTTCCGTTCGCGTTTCGCACGAACGCAGAGTTGCGTTCAAGCATGGGAAGCTGCCACGCGACGAGCGTCAGATTCTTGAGCGTCGAGTTCTTGAAGCCGCGCGAGTAAGTCTCATTAAATCCTTCGGGCTGCAAGTCGTTGTCAATCGTCATCTCCGTCCGCACCCACGGGACCTCGAACTTGCCCCCTTGCAGGCGCAGGCCGGGCACGCGCTCAGGCGACCAATTGATGTATGCCTGATCTATGCCGAAGGGTTTGCGATTATAAAAGTCCGTGAGAGTTTGATTCGTCGAGATGTTATCGGCGAAGCTGCCGGTCGCAAGGCGCAAGCCCCAGTTAATCTCTTTGTTGATTTGCCCCTGTATCAAGAGGCGCGCCCGCAGGCGAAAACGCTGCCGCGTCGTCAAAGGGTTGCCGAGGATGGCCGGATTATCCGCGTTCGCGGACGAGTTTAAGAGGCCGTAAAAAGATTCATAGCGCAGTCGCATGTCGCCGCTGAAGCTTAACCCGCCGAGCTGCTTTTCGACCTTTGAGAGCCGCGCGTCCGTGTCCGTCTGCGCGGGCTTGGCGGCGGCGCTCGCGCCCGCCTGCACGCCCTTGATGGAATCGCTGGCGGCGATGCCTTCGGTTTTGACGACTCCCGTATTGGCGACCGCCTGCTCTGTGTGCTCGACTCTGTGGCGCAACTCGTCAATCACGCGCGACTGCTCCGCAAGCATGGCGCGCATGCGCTCGATCTCCTGTTGCTGCTCGCTGAGCTGCCTCTGCACCTCTTCCGTTTCCGTTTTCGTCTCCGCCGGAGGATTGACATTGGCGGCGACCGTTTGAGCGGCAGCGTTTGAAGCCGCGCGCGGCGCAGTAGTTGATGCTGTGGTTTGTGCGGAAACAGAGAAGGCTAATGCGACGCAGAGCGCGGTCGTCAACAAGAGTCGCTGTGTTTTCAGTAGAATCATGATTCGATCCTTTCGGCGTAGGGTGGAAGAGTGAAAGCTGACGATTCAAAGTCCAAGAGCAAACGCGCCGTGTTTGACTCTCAAAGCCGGAGCGGACGCGCTCTTGTGCGAATAAATATTCCGAATGCAAGCTGTAGATGATATGAACCCCAAGTTACAATAGCGTTAATTCTCATCATCCATTTTGAGTTTTTAACTCGAACTCTAAAATGGAAAATCTGCCGCTTTGCTCATCAGTCGCGGCGCGAAAAAATTTAGCGTGCCCCGCGTCTAACGCGGTTAGAATAGTTTGAGAAGACGGCGATTGCGGCTCTTACTTATTTTGTCCGGGCATTGCTTGATTGAGGTTGATGCCGATTCCGAATGGCACACGCCTGGGGCGTTATGAGATTCGCTCGCAACTCGGCGCGGGCGGGATGGGCGAAGTCTATCCGGCGCAGGACGCGAGCGAGCTTGAACGCACGGTCGCGCTGAAGCTCCTGCCCGCAGAGCTGGCGTCCGACAATCGCCGCATGCAGCGTTTCATTCAAGAAGCCATGACCGTCTCGGCTCTCAATCATCCGAACATTCTCACTATTTATGAATTCGGGCAAGAGAATTCGACGCGCTTCATCGCGCCCGAATATGTTGACGGCGTGACCCTGCGCCAGTCCATGACGACGCTCGAAGCCCGCCCGATGTTCGATCCGCTCAGGGATGACCCGCGTTTTCAGGATTTGCTCAGGCGCATCGGCCTGCCGCAGTAAAACTGTGATATTTTAACGAAATGAATTCGGACAAACTTTTTCAAGAGAAGCGGGAAAAGATTCTCCAAATTGCACGGCGTCACGGTGCGACCAACGTGCGCGTCTTCGGGTCGGTTTCACGCGGGGAAGAAAGACCCGACAGCGATGTTGATTTTTTAGTTGATTTGGATGAAGGACGAAGTTTGCTTGATCTGGGCGGTTTGCTGATTGACTTGCAAGAACTTTTAGGTTGCCGCGTTGATGTCGTCACGGAAAAAGGTTTGCGCCCGCGTCTCCGCGAGCGCGTCCTGCGCGAGGCGCTGCCATTATGAGAGACGACCGCGAAAGATTGTTGGATGTGCAAGAAGCAATTGAGCGAATCGAGAAATACGCCGCGCGCGGACGCGAAGCGTTCGAGCAAGATGAGTTGATTCAAACTTGGGTTTTACATCATTTACAGCTCATCGGTGAAGCCGTTCGCGCTCTTTCGCCAGCGTTGACACAAAAACATGCCGAAGTGGCGTGGTCAAAAATCATCGGCATGCGAAACATCCTCGTGCACAATTATTTTGACATTGATACGGCAATCGTGTGGGCAGTGATTGAAAATGATTTGCCCCTGCTCAAAAAACAAATGACAGAATTGCTTGATAAATAAAGACCGCGTTTTCAGGCTTTGCTCAGACGCATCGGCCTGCCGCAGTAAAACGCCTGTGCGGTGTCGCCCCGCTCACGAATCTTGTCTTACCTTGCTAGTCTCAATTAGCATTTACCTGTAAAATCAAGTTTCAGGACTTGTCATCTTTATCCAGTGGCGCGCTTTTGAGAGAGCGGCGCGCCGGGTTCTCGGAAAATCTTTATGGCCTTACTGAAAATCACAGACGCCAGCGGGCGCGAGTGGGAGTATCAACTGAACGCGGAGACGGTCTGCACCATCGGTCGCGCGCCGGACAACTGCGTCGTCCTCGATGACCCGCGCGCCTCGCGTCACCACGCGCACATCGGAAACGAAGAGGGCGCGTTCAAGTTGGTTGACGGCGTGTACGCGGGCGGTGAGCTCAAACGGAGCGCGAACAAAGTTTTCATCAACGGCGAGCCGCGCTTTGAGCACATGCTCAATAACGGCGACCGCATAACCATCGGCGCGAGCACGCTCCGCTTTGAGCAGCAGCCCGAAGAACGCGCGACCGCCGAAGTGCGTTACGATGACAAGCCGCTCGGCCACACGCAGCTTTTAATCTCGGCCAACGACGTGCTGCAAACGGTCTTGCGCTCAAAGCCGCCGACCGTGACCTCTTCGCGCGACAAAGAGATGGAAGACCTCAGGCGCAAGGCGGACATCCTCGCCGTGCTGTATGAGATGAGCAAAACGCTCGGCTCTGTCTTCGACCTCAACGCCATCTTCGCCAAAGCGACCGATATTATTTTCCGCGTCACTCCGGCTGACCGCGTCGTCGCGCTCCTCGCCGAAGGGCCGCCGACCGGAGAAGCCGACGCGCAGGATTTTCATCTCTTCCCGATTGCCACCAAAGCGCGCGACGAGAAGCTTGAAGCGCATGCTAAAAAGCTGACCATCGGTCGCACCATCACGCGCAAAGTGATGCAGGAGCGCGTCGCGCTGCTCTCGCAGGACGCAGCCGCCGACGAACAGTTCGCGGGCGTCGAATCAATCGTCTCGCAGGGCGTGCGCTCGACCATCTGCGCACCGCTCATCGCGGAATCGGGCGTGCATGGAGCGATTTACGCAGACCGCCTCGATCCTTTCGCTTCCTTCACGCCGGATGATTTGGAGTTGATTAGCGCGGTCGCTTCGCAAACGGCGGTCGCGGTCGAGAACGTGCGCTCGCACGAACGCCTCGCGCGTGAAGAGGTGGCCAGGGCTAACTACGGAAGGTTTTTGCCGGAATACGTGGTGCGGCAGATGCTCGAAAATCCCGAATCGTTCAAGCTCGGCGGCGTCAGTCAAAAAATCACAGTTCTCTTCGCAGACATACGCGGCTTCACGCGTCTCTCGGAACACGCGCAGCCGGAAAAGGTCGTGCAACTGCTCAACAAATATTTCTCGGCGATGACGGACATCATCTTCGCGCACGGCGGAACGCTCGACAAATATTTGGGCGACGGTTTGATGGCGCTCTTCGGCGCGCCGACGGCGACGGCGGATGACGCGACGAACGCGCTCAACGCGGCGGTCGCCATGCAGCGACGCCTCAACGGCATCAACGAAGATTTGCGCGAAGAGGGTTTGCCGGAAGTCGCCATCGGCATCGGCCTGCACACGGGCGAGGCGGTCGTCGGCTACATCGGCTCTGAGCGGCGTTCGGAGTACACGGCCATCGGCGACACGGTCAACACGGCTTCGCGGCTTGAGTCGAACTCAAAGGGCGGACAAATTTTATTGAGCGACGCGGCCTCGCAGGCAGCCGTCTGCCGCTATAAGCTCATCCCACTCGAAGCCATCGCGGTCAAAAACCGCGAACAGCCCGTGCCTCTCTTTGAAGTGCAATGGCAATGAAAAACGGTCTTGGTTCTTTGCCTGTCTAACGCAGCATGAATTTTGAATTCAAGCTTGAGTCGCATGCAAAGACCAAAGCACAAAGCACAAAGTACAAAGCACAGTATTTAAAAAATATGTCTTTCATGGGAAAAACAGCCGCGTTCATGGGTTTCAGCGCGTTGCGTGAAATGGTGTCGGACTCGATGGCGATTGACATGGGTTCGGCGGGGACGATCATCGCCGTGCGCGGGCGCGGCGTGGTGATTGACGAGCCTTCGGTCGTCGCCGTCAATAATCTGACGGGCGAAGTGATCGCCTTCGGCCACGAGGCGCAGCAGATGCAGGGACGCGAGGCGCGCGACGTGTCTGTGATTGCGCCGCTGGTGGACGGCGTCGTCGCGGACTTCGAGCGCACGCGCGAGATGCTCAATCATTTCGTGCGCGAAGCCAGAAGCGGCGTCTCTCATTTTAGCCGCCGCGCAGTGATGAGCGTCCTGTCGGGCGTCACTCAGGTTGAGCAGCGCGCGCTGCTCGCCGCCGCAGCCTACGCGCGCATCGGTCGCGTGTACATGGTCGAAGAAGGTTTGGCGGCGGCCATCGGCGCGGGCGTGCGAGTTGACGACGACCGCGCGTCTGCCGTCGTTGACATCGGCGGCGGCACGACCAACATCGCCGTCGTCGCATACGGCACTATCGTCCACGCGCGAGCCGAGAGAATCGGCAGCTCAGACATCAACGCGGCCATCATTGACCACGTCCGGCGTCATCGCGGCCTGACCATCGGCGCACGCACCGCAGAGCGTTTGAAGCTTGAGCTGGGAAGCGCCAGTGTGCCCGAAAATTTGGCGCGCGAGGTGACGATCAAGGGACGCGACGTGCAGACCGGCAGCCCCGGCGCGATTGAGATGACAGCCGGAGAAGTTTACGCCGTCTCGCAACCCGTCATTCGCAAGATCGCCGGGGAAGTCAACGCGACGCTCGCAGAGCTTCCGCCCGAAGTCGCCGCAGACATCTATGATCGCGGCATCATCATCACGGGCGGCGGCGCGCAGATGGAAGGCTTGGAAGAATATCTCAAAAGCGAAACGCGCCTGCCCGTCAAGACTTCCGAAGAGCCGCGCCTTGCCATCGTGCGCGGCCTCGAACAGATGTACGACGAACCCCTTCTGCTCCGCCGCGTCACACGCAACGAGCCGCATCCTTTGATGGATGCAGAGGCCAGCGCGTTTGAGACTTAAGAAGCAAGTAGCGATTCTCGCTACGCTATATTGTTCGTCATCTGCGATGACAAAACACTGTCCCTGTCTCCCCGAATTTGGCATAACCTTTCCTCAAACAAGGTCTACTTATGCGCGCTCAAACACGAAAACCCGTTCTGCTTCTGGCGTGTTGTCTAATAGCTTGCCTCTCATCTGCGAGCGGTCAGCAGCCCGCGAGCTCTCAAGAGCAGAGCGATGAAGTGGTGCGCGTCAACACAGACCTCGTGCAGACGGACGTGATGGTCTTTGACAAGCAGGGACGCTTTGTTGACGGCCTCAAGCGCGAGCAGTTTGAGTTAACGATTGACGGCAAAATACAACCCATCTCTTTTTTCGAGCAGGTCAAGGCCGGAAGCGCGCAGGAAGCCGCGCAACTCGCCGCGAACAAAAATCAAACTCCTTCAGCTTCCGTCTCAACAAACAATCGCGGGCGCGTCATTATCTTTTTCCTGGACGACTTGCATCTCTCGCTGGACAGCCTCGGTCGCACGCGCAGCATGCTCACGGAGTTCGTCGAGCGCGAGATGGGCGAGAACGATCAGGTGCTAATAGCGACGACGAGCGGCGACATCGGTTTTTTGCAGCAATTCACTGACAGCAAGACGATGCTGCGCGCGGCCATCTCGCGTCTCAATCACAAGCCTTACAACACGCGCGACCTGACGCGCGAGAGCGTGCCGATGTCGGAGTACACAGCCCTCGCCATCGAGCGCAAGGAAGACCCCAACATCATGAAGTTTTATGTTGAGGAATGTTTGA
Organism: Pyrinomonadaceae bacterium; assembly: GCA_036403295.1. Taxonomy (GTDB): domain Bacteria; phylum Acidobacteriota; class Blastocatellia; order Pyrinomonadales; family Pyrinomonadaceae; genus JACMLC01. Next base: position 31,181 of record DASWRG010000143.1, on the reverse strand, counting down.
AAGGCGCGCCGCTCAGATACCAATCAATCTCGTGCGAGATTGAGATCGTCAACCGCGCTCGCCTCGTCCTCTTGCAGGCCGCGCAGGTCACGTCGAGTACGTATGGCGCGCTTGAGAAATTGATGCGCGCCGTCTCCGCGTTGCCGGGACGTAAGCTCGCCTTCTTCATCTCGGACGGTTTTCTCCTAGACACCGGGCCGCGCAATTTAGACCCGCGCGCGAAGCTCAACCAGATTACCGACGCCGCACTCAGGGCGGGCATCGTGCTTTACACGATTGACGCGCGCGGGCTGATTTCGGGGCAGACGGACGCGACGAACAATAACGCGATGGACGCCAACGGGCGGATGGAAACGACGATGTTGCGCGAGATTCCTGCCACGCAAGATGCTTTGAACGCGCTGGCGGCTGACACGGGCGGACGCGCTCTGAGGAATCAGAATACGTTCGGCCAGTGGGTCAACAAAATTATCGAAGAGACTTCGAGCTATTATCTGCTCGCATGGCGACCTGAGAATGAAGAGCAGACGAGCAAGGATTTCAAGAACATCAGCGTCCGCGTCGCCGGGCATCCTGAATGGACTGCACGCCTGCCGCGCGGCTTTCTGAAAGCTGTAGCCGTGAACGCGGCCAGGCTGACTGACAAAGCTGCGTCGGATGCAACATCGACGCCGCAGCAACAACTGCGTGAGGCTCTCACTTCGCCCGTCACGAAAAAAGAGATTCCGACTTCGCTCTCCGCCATCTACTTGGACACGCCTGAGCACGGCATGGTGCTGACGGCTTCCGTGCAGATAGCCAACGGCGGCCTGACGTATGAAACGGCGGACGGCAAACAGACGGCGGCGGTTGATCTGGTCGGCCTTGTCTTCGATGAGAAAGGCAAGGCAGCCGGAAATTTTCAGACGCGCCTCAAAATAAATCCGCCCGCTTCAACCGGAGCTGCGCAGACGAATTATCAAAACACGATTTACAATCATCGTTTTCAAATCAAGCCGGGACTTTATCAAGTGATCGTCGCGGCGCGTGACAGCAAGAGCGGGCAGGTGGGCAGCGCGCGCGAATGGGTCTTGATACCCGATTTGTCATCGAGACGCCTGAGCCTGAGCAGCCTCATCGTCGGCTTGCAAAGCGTCGAAGGCGGCGCGGCGACAACCGGTCAGGCCGCAACAGCACAAGCTCTCTTCAGCGTTGACCATCATTTCACGCGCCATGCGCCGCTCCGCTTCGTCGCCTTTATCTACAACGCCGCGCGCGGCGCAAGCGGCAACGCGCCGCCGGACGTTGTGATACAGGCACAGGTCTTGAGCGCAGGCAGACAAGTTAGCACAACATCTTGGAGCAAGGCCGTTGGCACAACACAAGATATTGGGCGTATCGCCTACGGCGGCGAAGTCCCGCTCCGCTCACTCGCGGCAGGCCAGTACGTCTTGCAGGTCACAGTCAAAGATCAAGTTACGGGAACGACCGCCGTGCAGCAAACCAAGTTTACGGTCGAGTGAAAGAGACAAATGCACGTCCGGCGCGATCATGAGTAGGGGCAGGGCTTGTGCCTGCCCGCATCGTCCGAAGACGATGAGCAAGATTCGCAATCATTCAAGCTTGCATTTCAAGTGAATAGATTCGCGCCTTCGCGCGGCGGGCTGAGGACTTGTCCCTGCCCCTACATTGTAAACTCGATTTATGAAATTCGGAGAGCTGGTCAAAAAACAGATTTCGGTCGCGCGCGTTTACGGGATTCCGGTGCGGATTGATTATCGCTGGTTTCTGGTCTTCGCGCTGGTGGTGTGGTTGATCTTCTCAAACCTGCGTCATGGGACGGCTCGGCTTCCGGCGACGCATCCGGTCGTAGCTCTCTTTCTCGGCATCCTGACGACGCTCGCGCTCTTTCTCTCGGTCTTCGGGCACGAGCTGTCGCACGCCTTGATGGCGCGAATCGAAGGCATCGAGACTGAAGAAATAGTCCTGCATCCGTTCGGAGGTTTGGCGCGACTGAGAAGTTTGCCGGAGACTCCGGGCGCGGAATTTCGCATCGCGGTGGCGGGGCCTGCCGCGAGCTTTATGTTCGCTATGCTCTCGTTCGTCGGGATGGGGATTGCCGCGAAGCTCGTTTATCCGACCGCAGCTTCGATCTTCTTCTTTCTCTTTTTCGGCAACCTGCTGTTGGCCGTCTTCAATCTCTTTCCGGGTTATCCGCTCGACGGCGGAAGAGTGTTGCGGGCTTTTCTCTGGCAGAGGGGCGGGAACATTTCGGACGCGACGCGGATGGCCGGACGCTTCGGTCAGGTCATCGCGTTCGCTTTGATCGCCTTCGGCCTCTTCATCGCCGTCGCGCGCCGCGACATGTTCACGGGCTTATGGACTGTGCTCATCGGCCTCTTCCTCTTGGACGCCGCGAACGGCGTGGTGAAGAACATCACGGGCGTCGAGCAGGCAACGGTCGCAGACGCGATGAGCGTTCCCGTCACGATTGAGCCTGACGTGTTCGTCAGCCATTTCATAGACACTGTTCTGCCCATGCACCGGCAGACCTCTTTTCTCGTCGCGCACGACAAGCGTCTGCACGGCGTCTTGACGCTGGAAGATTTGAAAGCTTTGCCGCGCGAACGCTGGCCGCGTGTGCGTGCGCGCGAAGTGATGCGCCCGGTCTCTCCGCTGCTGTTCGTCGCGCCCACGACCCCGATGGCTCGCGCCAACGAGATCATGAAACGCAACGGCGTGGGCGCGCTCGCCGTGATTGACGGAAGCGGCGCGCTCGTCGGCTTTCTTCAACAGGGTAAGCTTAAAGTGCGTAAGTAGCTTGTGAGATTTATGATTTAGTAGTAGGTAATCGTCCGGTAGAGAACTTCAACTATCTCCTCAGTTTGCTCGCCTCTGGTGATGGATGTCGGAGTTGATTTCTTAATCCAGTTTCCATGTGCGTCAAGCTCAGGTGAAAGGGAAGACTGCTTGGCCCACTTCCACTGCCGCGTGTCTGCGCGATCTTGACCGTAGACCGCAGCCGTTCTTTCAGTCGCGGTCTCCGTCTGTTTTTGTAAGAGCTTGCCCGACGCGTCATAAACCTCAAGCCCCGTTTGCTTGCCGTTCGCATCATGCCTGAAGATGGTTTTGTTATGGAGCGAGCCGTCGGCGTTATACATCGCGGCCTCCTGGAAATTACCTTGAGCGTCGTAGGTGTAAACCGACTTGGTTTCGAGTGCGCCTGTGCCGTTATAATAAGCATCTTCCAACGGTCGGCCTTGCTCATCAACGCGCCCGACTTCTCTGGAGATCATCGTCCCGTCAGCTTTAACCCCTTCATTTGCCGTTAAGATAAAAATTCAGCCTCGGCCTTTGGTCTTTGCCTGTGTCGCTGGCGTTGAGCTTTGAAACTTAACCTCAAACAAGGCGCAAAGACCAAAGGCCAAAGTCTCAAGACCTTATCCGGCCACGAGCCAGACATCCCATGCCCATCTGCCGACCTGCGCGTGATGCGCATCGAAGACCTTTGCGCGGTATCTGAACTGATTGCCGTACTGATCTGTGCGCCGCGACGGTCTGTAGTCGAGGTCTAATGAGGTGACGCCGAGAGCCGTCAAAGTATGCAACTCGCCCGGCTCGGAGATGCCGTTGTGGTTGGCATCTTGCCATAAACGCAGGTTGGCGAAGACCGCATCCTGACGGTTAATCTCGCCGTCCGAATTGCCGCCGTTGACTTGCCTGTCAAACTCCGCGAGCGAGATAAAGCCGTTGGGATTTTGTGAAGGCGGCTGCGGCGAGTAGTTGCCGAAGACCTCGTTGCCGTCGTCAATCGTGCCGTTGCCGTTGCGGTCGAGAGCTAGAAAAGCGTCGTCCGCGCCTGCGCTCGTCCACGCGACGTGCTCCGGCGTGCCGTCGGTGTTGAGGTCGAAATTGACGCCGCCCGGCCCGCTCGTGAGACTGAAGCCGTTGCCCTGCACGTCTATAATAATCGGGCTCAGGCCGTCGCAGCATTCTATACAAGGCTGGTCCGTGCCCGATTTGAGCACATATGGATTACGACAGTATCCGCCGCCGGGAAATGGAGGCGGACACTCATCAATTTCATACTCAGTGCATGTATATGTATAGCCGTGTATAGTGCATTCCGTGGTCGACGCTATGGCCTCCGCACAACTGCCTGCCGGGTCAGTACAGCTAGTCAATTCAAATGAACGGCCTGCATTAGGGCAATTACAGGCGTACTGTGCAAATTTAATATGATTACAGTAAAAGCCGGGAAAATCATGGCAGCACACATCGGGTCGACGTGGACTTGAAGGTGGGCTGCTGATTTTGACGAAAGAGAAAAGAGATGAAGAATTTAGAAGCAATGTGTTTGTGGGATTACCTGACGGAGAGTAGAAAAGATTATTGCCGGTTTGCTTTTGTTCATTAGGCTGACCGCGCGGGTCGTTTGGATTACATTTGCTGTTCAGGCTCGGAAAGCTGGTGCCAAATATTCCTCTGAAACCTGTTTTATCTGCAAATTTGATATGGTCGAATCTGAGATAGAAAATTTTGAGCTGTGAAGGAGTTAATCCGTTTTTAGCTAATCTACGTTCAAAAGCTTCCACATTACTTTCATGAGCTTTAAAGATATAGCTTTCACCCGGTTGTAAGGGAATATCATCTGGCCGCACCGCCTCGTCATATACTTGTAATTCTGGTCTGCCGTAGGCCAGAGGGAACGAGATCGGAGTGCCATTCTCAACCACAATCTCCGGCGTCAAAAGATGTAGTGTCAGAGAGTACATCGGCCTCTCGGAGATGTTTGTCACTTTTATTTCCAGATTACGAAGCAGCGGCTCACGGTCAAGATTCCTGAGTTCTACTTTGATGGGTAAGTGCGAGGGTATTTGGTTCTCAATAATACGCTCTGTCATAGCTGACGTATCCAGCCGTTGAAAATTATGTAAACGTCTGGGGGCAACGATTCTTTCTTGCCAGGGCGGCAATTTAATCTCTTGCTGCTGACGCGTGGTCTGAGCGGTAATAGTGTTTGAGATGAGCTTCAAACCGCAGAGCAAACTAACTGTCAGGATGAGAGAGATTCCAAGCAATCGGTGTTGTTTGAGAAAGGTTTTCATCTGAGACTCCTTGTGAGTAAGGGAACTATAGTTAATCCGGCCAAACTGAGGTTAGGGAAGCTTGCCGGAAGTGAAAAACCCGAAGAGTCTTTGTTGCTATACGCCTCCGCACCGCGCTTGTCAATGAAATTATTGACGCGCTCTTGTCATGAAAAACGATTCCTTCCACCGACAGTGATAACGCGCCGTTGCCTCACGTCGCTTTTTAGCAGATAATCCAGGCGGAGCTAACATTTCGTCATCAAAGGAGAGGTCTGTAGATGCTGGCAGTGCTCGGCGCACTCTTTGCCAATGGGGTGATTACTATCTTGAAGTTCGCCGCCGCCATTATCACAGGCTCTTCGGGCATGATGGCAGAGGCTTTGCACTCGTTGGCCGATACCACGAATCAGGTCTTTTTATTGCTCGGCTTGCGATTTTACAAGCGTCCGGCGTCGGAAAAGCATCCGTTCGGCTACGGCAAGGAGCGTTTCTTCTGGTCTTTCATCGCGGCGATTTTTATCTTCGGCGTCGGCGCGACCTATGCTCTTTATGAAGGCTATCAGAAGCTCAGACAGCCGCACGCGCCGGGAAATCTGGCATGGGCTTACTGGGTGCTTGCCATCTCCTTTGCGCTGGAAGCGGGGTCAATCTGTCTGGCGATTTATCAGGAGATGAAAGAGGCGCGGCACGAAGGGATGACGTTTGGCGAGTACTTGAAAGAATCGAAAGACCCGACGGCGAAGACTGTGCTTTTTGAAGACTCTGCGGCTCTGCTCGGCATCATCATCGCGGCGGCGGGGATTTATTTGACCGAGCATCACACGGGGCCTGCGGGCGGAGCTTACTGGGACGGCCTCGCCTCGATGGCGATTGGCGTCGTGCTCGCTATCGTCGCCTTTTCGCTGGCGCGCTCGTCGCGCGGCCTGCTGCTCGGAGAGGCCGCGACGCCGAAGACGGTCGAGACGATTCGCCGCGCCATCATGGGGCATCGCAACGTCGTCGAAGTCGTAGAGCTTTTGACTATGCATCTGGCTCCGAAACAGATACTCATCAACGCGCACATCAACCTGCGCAACAATCTCAAGACGGACGAGATTGAGCGCACGATTGAAGAGATAGAGGGTTTAATCAAGCAGGCCGAGCCGAAGGTGGGCAAGATTTTTCTTGAGACGGCGCGCGAAAGCGAGAGCGAGATACAAGAGCCGATACCGCAACATGTTGGGTGAAAATGTTATTGCTGCTGCCATACCGCGAATATCTGTTGAGACTGAGCGAGCCGCGCAATCTGGTGGACATCGCGCTCGTCTTTATCGTCGTGTACGCGGTCTTGAAGCTTGTGCGCGGGACGCGCGCCGCGCCGATGGCTGCGGGCATCGCCGCTTTCGCCCTGCTCTACTGGCTGGCCGTCAATCAGGAATTGGCGACGCTCGCCTTCGTCCTGCGCGGCGCGCTCCTGTACATCGGCGTCGCCATCATCGTGCTCTTTCAATCCGAGATCAGGCAGGCTCTCATCTCTTTCGGCAATCGCTTTCGCATGCCTTTCATGCGGCGGCATCAGGGGCAGTTTGGCGAGGGAGTGTATGACGAGATCGTGCTCGCCGCGACGACCTTAGCTTCGACCAAGACGGGCGCGCTGATTGTGATTGAGCGCGGCGTCGGCTTGAAAAATGTGATTGACGGAGGCGTCAAGCTCGAAGCGGAGCTGAGCTACGATCTTTTGGTCACGATCTTTAATCCGGCGACGCCGTTGCATGACGGCGCGGTGATCGTGCGTCGTCACCGCATCGCCGCCGCCGCCTGTTTTCTGCCGCTCACTTTGAACCCGCTCCTCTCGAAAGATTTGGGCACGCGTCATCGCGCCGCCATCGGCATCACTGAAGATTCGGACGCCGTCGTGGTCGTCGTCTCTGAAGAAACCGGCCTCATCTCTTTCGTGCAGGCCGGACAGATTCGCCGCGCGCTCGATGCGACGAAGCTGCGCGGCGCGATCTCCCACGCGCTCGAAACTCCCGCCGGAGTCGTCAGACGCGAAAAGGAGAAGCACCAAACCGAAACTGAGACGGAAGAAGCGATCACGACGTAAAAGCAGTGACAAGTGACGAGTGACAAGTGACAAGCTAAAAACGCTTTCGCCTTAAACTCGTCACTCGTCACTCGTCACTCGTCACTCGTCGCTGTTCTTGAGATGCCTTATCGTGAAGAGAAAGAGCCGGGACGGATTGCGCGCGTGGGGCGCGGCGCAGAAGGATGGCTGCGCGCGATTTTTCTGGAAGATTGGAGCTTGAAACTGCTCGCGCTGGCGATTACGCTCGGCCTCTGGTTCGGCGTCACGGGGCAACGCACGCCCGCCACCATTCGCCTGAGCAGCGTCCAACTGAATTTCCGCCTGCCGAGCGAGATGGAGATTAGCAACGAGCCGCCCGACAAAGTTGATGCGATTCTGACGGGCAGCAAGGAATCGCTCGACCGCCTCAACTCGCGCAACCTCATCGCCTTCGTGGACGTGAGCGGTTATCAACAGGGCACGCACACGGTGCGCTTGATGCGCGACACGGTGACGATGGACTTGCCCGAAGGCGTCCACATTGACGCGATAGACCCGAACCTCGTAGCCCTCAGGCTAGAGCCGCGCGCCGTGCGCGAAGTCCCCGTCGAAGTTCAACTCGATGGAAAACTGCCGGACGGTTACGAACTGAAGAGCGCGACGACGACGCCCGCCAAAGTGAGACTGCGCGGCCCCGCGAGCCATATTGACAAAGTGAGCAGCGTCCAGACGGAAAAAATCTCTCTCAACAATTTGACCGCCAACACGAACATCGCGCAGGCTTCCGTCACGATCAATGATGACAAGGTCACGATTAGCGATCCGGTCGTGAGCGTCCTGCTGGAAATCGGCGAGCAGAGAATCGAGAAGAGTTTTACGGGCGTCCCCGTGCGCGAAAGCAGCGGCGCGACGGCTCGTCCGCAGAGCGCGACCGTGACGCTTTACGGCGAACGCTCGGTGCTGGAAAAGCTGCGCGCCGAAGACATGCAGATTATCCTGGACGCCGCCGAAGACGGCTCGATCAACACGCGCCTCAGCCTCCCGCCCGGCGTCGAAGGCCGCGTCGAATTACGTAACACTAAACCCACAGGCTTTACGATTATCAAATGAGTTCAAGGTTCAAGGTTCAAAGTTCAAGGTTAAAAAGCTCATCACCTTGAACCTTGAACTTTGAACCTTGAACCTTGAGCTTTATGAAAAGACTTTTCGGAACAGACGGCATACGCGGCGAGGCCGGACGCTTTCCGCTTGACGCGGCGACCGTGCGCGTCATCGGACGCTCGCTCGCCAAACAGCTTGCCTCTCAAACAAAAGGAGACGCGCCGCGTCTTGTGACCGGACGCGACACGCGCGAGTCCGGCGCGTGGCTTGAGCGCGCTCTGATTGAAGGAGCAACCGAAGCGGGCGCGGCTTGCGAATCGGCGGGCGTGATTACGACGCCGGGCGTGGCATACCTTGCGCGCACTCTGCCGGCAGACGCGGGCGTCGTCATCAGCGCGTCGCACAATCCTTATCAAGACAACGGCATCAAGATTTTCGCGCCTTCGGGGCGCAAGCTCGATGACGAGACGGAGCGTCTGATCGAAGCCGACATCTCGCGCGAAGCCGACGCGAAGGATTCGCTCGAAGAGTCTGCGATGACTGAGAGCGAAGCGGTCGCGTTTGTTGAGAGCGATGCTCAACGCGCCGCCGCTTTGCAGGCAAGTTATCTGGATTATTTGATTGAGGGGATTTCGGGGAATCTCTCTTTGGAAGGCTTGAAGATCGTCGTTGATTGCGCGAACGGCGCGGCGTCCGGGCTTGCTCCGCAACTCTTTGAGCGTCTGGGAGCGCGCGTCTCTGTGATCAACTGCGAGCCGGACGGGCGCAATATCAATCTCAATTCCGGCTCACTTCATATCGAAGGCTTGCAGCGAAAGGTGTTGGAAGAGCGCGCCGATTTGGGCGTCGCTTTTGACGGCGACGCAGACCGCGCGCTCTTTGTTGACGCGAAGGGCGGTTTCGTCGACGGCGACGCGACGCTCTGGGTGATGGCGAAATCGCTGCACGCGCATGGAAGTCTGGCTCATGAAACGGTCGTCGCTACTGTGATGAGCAACATCGGGTTGGAAATCGCTCTGCGTTCGCGCGGGCTAAGCCTCGTGCGCGCGGACGTGGGCGACAAATATGTTTTGGAAAAACTTTTACAGACGGGCGCGAGCGTCGGCGGCGAGCAGTCCGGCCACATTATCTTTCCGCGCTTGAGCCTCGCGGGCGACGGGATGCTGACGACCTTGTGCCTGCTTCGCGCGATGCGTGAGACGGATGAGAGCCTGGAGGCTTTGACCGCAGGCTTGACGCGTTACCCGCAAGTGCTGGTCAATGTGCGCGTGCGCGAGAAGAGGCCGTTCGATGAGGTGTTGGCGATTCGGCACGCGGCGCGCGAGCTTGAGGCGCAGCTTGGCGAGACTGGCCGCCTGCTTTTGCGCTATTCGGGCACAGAGCCTCTGGCGCGCGTGATGATCGAGGGCGAGCGGCAGGACGTGATTGAGAAGCAAGCGAATCAGCTCGCCGCAGTCATCAAGGAGGCTCTCGGAGCTTCATAAACTCGGGGCGAATGGGCTTTACCTAACGGAGGCCACCCGAGCTGATTCAGTTGAGCAGAACTAACGGCGTGTGCGTTTCGGCTTCTCTGGCAAGTCCATTTTATCATCAATCAAAACATCAGTAGAGATATTCACCGCGCGGGCATAAAGCAACAGAATCGGTAAAGGCGGCTCTCCCTTGCCTGTTTCATATTCCGAAATTCTGTTCTGCGTCAGATCAACACTCAATCTCTTGATTAACTCGTTTTGGGAAAGCCCTAACTGCGTCCGAATCTGCAAAAGCTTTGCGGCAAGATGTTTCGGTTTTAGACGCGCTCCCCTCGCCATTAGGAGTTACCTCCTAATGCACACAGGTTGCATGTAACCGAAACTTCGGTTAGACTCTGCCTGCTCATTCTCCTCGCCGTGAGTGTGAATCTTTCACATTTAACGGCGATGCCCATTTACTCAGTTTTGAGATTGAGGGTTGAGCGACGCATAAGCCGTTGCTGATTTTCAAAGACAAGCAATCATAACAGAGTGTCAAGACCTCATAAAAGCTTTCCAGAGATCGAGAAGGGAGCGCGGCAAAGGTGGACGCGCTTCCTGCCGCCTCTTCGCTAGGCCGCGCAAGGGGAAGCGAAGAGCGCGGCAGAGGCCGCCGTGACGCTCGCACGCTCACGGCAGCCTCATTTTGATACTAAAGTAACGTCAGTTCGACGTAAAGATTTCAACCAGCCTGCGCCAGCAGGCGAGAGCATGTAGCCCCACGCGTCAGCGTGGGGAACGGAGCGAAGTTCGATGTTGAGCCTGCGTGAGCAGGCGACAGATGAGTGGCAAAGCAAGCATCTGTCGCCAGCTCACGCAGGCTCTATAGAATCTGATGTGACGTGACCCCATGCTCACGCATGGGGGCTAGACTCTGGCCGCCTGCTGTCGCAGGCTCTATGAGTTTTGTTGCTTATATCGAACTGACGTTAAAGTATCTAATCTCGTTAAGTTCTTTATTTGCGATTTCCACAGGTGGAAATCGGCATCAGTATACGAGATTGAAGACGAGCGATTCAAAATAATCTTTGGGCAAAGTCGGGCGCATGAGAAAATCTTACGCGGTCTTGAGTGTAACTCTTACACGCTTCATCTGAATTTATCTTGCGCTATTTTTTGCAAGTTTACGAATCCCCAAGAAAACCTTAGACTTACAACCGCTCCGGACTTTTTGCTTGCATGGCATAGGCATTGCGATGTATATTGTGGGGCAAGAGAGACGGTTGGTGGATCCTCCGTCTCAAGTGGTTGCTGGGGTGAGGACAGTAACCACGAATATGAATGGGCGCGGCACACTCCCACGTTGCTGCGCCCGTTCGCTTTTTAAATCTTTCATTATTTTTCAACGATTTCTCCGTTACATTCTTCTACGTGTTACAATCCAAATCCCCTTGCGACTTTTGAATTCGTGTCTCTAGCTCTACTGAATCTCAGGGAAGAGAACTGCTCCTCACCTCGTTATGGAAGTTAATGAATATCGCAGAGAGTTTGCCGCATACAGTTCGGCGCTTGAGCGCGCGCATTATCAATATCGCGCGGGTCACGACGCCGAGCTTCACGTCGAGCCGATCTATGAAAGATACGGCGACCTCTTCACGCGCGAGGCGATAGCCGACCTGCGCGAGGCGGAACAGAGCGCACCCGCGCATCTGGAAACCGAGCGCGCCGGCCTGCATGCTCTGTGGGGCGCGGCCTGCATCGGCTTTTTAGACGCGCAGGCGAAAGAGTTGACAGACGAAGGCGCGCTCTGCGAATCGTCCGCGCGGGTCGAGTGGGATGGCGAAAGCCTGCCCGCGCACAGCGTGCCGAAGCGAATCGCCAACGAGCCGAAGCCGCTGCGCCGCCGCGAGCTTTATGCGCGCTGGCTCGACGCCGTCAGCTCTTGCGACGACCTGCGTGCGGCACGCTTCGAGTCTTTTCACGAATCGTCGCGCGCGCTCGATTTTGAATCTTATCGCGCCCTCTTCACGGAGATCGTCGGGACGGATTACCAACAGCTTGCTCTTCGTGCGGAAGATTTTCTCAAGCGCACTGAGTCCGCCTATCACAGCGCATTGGCGAGGGTGACGGCGCGCGAGTTGCCGGATGTGCCGCACGGCGAGCTGCATCACGCCGACTACTTTTTCTTTCAGCGCAGCTCAAGGCTCGACCGATTCTTTCCGGCGGGGGACGTGATGACGACCTACGCCGCCGCGATGCGCGGTCTCGGCATTCGCGTCGAACAGCAGAAGAACATACATATAGACGACGAGGTGCGCCCGCTCAAGCATCCGCGCGCGGCCTGCTTTCGCATCAATGCGCCGGACGATGTGCGCCTGCTGGTCGCGCCCATCGGCGGGGCTTACGATTACATGACGCTCTTTCATGAGGCCGGACACGCGCAGCATTTCGGCTGGACTTCGCGTGAGCTGATGACGCGACATCCGGAGTTCGTTTACTCGCCGGATTACGCGACGACGGAGACTTACGCTTTCCTCCTGAATCATCTCTTTCATGACGCGACGTGGCTCAGAGAGCATCGCCCGAATATCAATCTTGAGCAATCGCGCGAGGTTGTGCGCGACCTCGCCGTCCTGACCATGCACACGATCAGGCGTTTTTGCGCCAAGCTGCGTTACGACATCGCGCTACATGATAGCCCTCAAGTGCGTTCGGAAAATCTGGCTTCGACTTACTCCGCGTTTCAGTCGGAAGCGACCGGCTTTGAGCGCAGCCCGGCGCTCTACTTGTCGGATGTGGACGACGGGTTTTACGCCGCAGCCTATTTGCGCGCGTGGATTTTCGAGGCGGCTTTGCGCGACTACTTGCGGACGCGACATGGTAATCGCTGGTGGGCTTCGCTCAAGGCCGGAGATGAATTGATAGACCTCTGGAACACCTCCTCACGCTATTCGGTCGAAGAGCTGGCGCGGCTCTTGGGTCTCGGCGAATTGAGTTTCGACCTGCTCGCGGAGACTTGGACGCGCGCCATGAGCGAGGAGTGAGAGAAGCGTCGTGCGGCATGTGCGCGTGCGCCTTGCGAGGCGGGCGGAGAGTTATGAGATTCAAATCGGCGCGGGTCTGCTCAATGATTTAGGAGAGCATGCGCGCCGCTCTTTGACGACGGACGCGCGCCGCGTCGCAGTCATCTCCAACCGGAAAGTCTTCGCCCTCTACGGCGACAAAGTCATGCGCAGCCTGCGCGCAAGCGGATTCACAAACTCACACTGGCTGATGGGCGACGGCGAGCGTCACAAGTCTCTGCGCACGCTGGAACGCGCTTTAAAATTTCTCTCCGAATCAAAGCTCGAAAGAACTGATGCCGTGGTCGCTTTGGGCGGCGGCGTGGTAGGAGACCTCGCTGGCTTTGCTGCTTCCGTTTACTTACGCGGCATCGCTTACGTGCAAGCCCCGACCACCCTGCTCGCGCAGATAGATTCTTCGGTCGGCGGCAAGACGGCTGTCAACACTGAGCTTGGAAAAAATCTCGTCGGCGCGTTTCATCATCCGCGCGCCGTCGTGATTGACACGGAGACTCTGCGCACGCTGCCGCGACGAGAGCTGACCGCCGGACTCTGCGAGTGCATCAAGCAGGGCGCGGTCGGCAGTCGCCGGCTTTTCGACCTCACTTATCGTTTCCTGCTTGATGAAAAACAGGCTCAAGGGCGTGATGAACGGCTCGCGGAATTGATTGCCGCGCAGTGCTCATTCAAAGCCGAAATCGTCGCGGGCGACGAGCGTGAGGCCGTTTCGCGCACGGATTCGCGCTCGCGCCGCGTGCTCAATTTCGGCCACACGGTCGGCCACGCGCTTGAACAAGTGACTCATTATCAACGCTTTAAGCATGGCGAGGCGGTCGGCTGCGGGATGCTCGTGGCGGGCGAGCTTGGAAAAAGACTAGGCATTTCGGACGGTTCTGATTTAGAATCATTACGGGCCGCCATACACTTGGCTGGCCGCTTGCCCCGCGCCAACGATCTCCACCCTTCGGAGATACTGGGCACACTCGCCCGCGATAAAAAATCGGTTGGCGGTCACATCAAATGGATCCTGCTTGAGCGAATCGGTCGCGCGCGTCTCGTTGACGGACGAGAGATTGCGCCCGGACTGTTGCGCGCCTCCATCCGCGCCGCTTTGCAAACCGCAAACTAAAATTTTCGAGTGAGGTAAGAAACTGCGATGAATAGATCGTGCGATGCATTCAAAGCATCCGACAGGCATGGCGAGCGCGGCAGCTCGCGTCTCAAATTTATGATTGTCATGTCGCTGGTCGCCTTGGCCGCTTACTTTGGCTATCAGTACGTGCCCGTGGCTTTTCAGGCTCATGAGTACACAGACCTGATGCAGCAGAGCGTGGACAAGGGAGCTGCGCTCGGCAGAACGAGCGACTGGGTCAAGGATCAACTCGTCAAGAACGGCGGCGAGTACGGCGTCCCGCCCAACGCCAACATCCTGATCGCGCAGAACGAAGGCGCGATGGAGGCGCACGTCACCTTCAAACGCCCGATCTCGATGCTCGTCTATACTTACGACTACGAGTTTGATAAGACAGTGAAAAGCTCAACCATGTGGAGCATCAAGTAACGCGGGTTCGACACTAGCTTCTAGCCTCAAAGAGCCTGCGTGAGCAGGCGGCCAGAGTCTAGCTCATGCGTGAGCATGGGGACAGAGCGAGCCTCAGAGATTGAGCCTGCGTAAGCAGGCGACAGATGGCTTCTCATGCGCCGCCTCTGTCGCCTGCTTACGCAGGCTCAACCGTTGCATTCGTGCTTAACCTCACGCTCACGCATGGGGCTACATTCTATCGCCTGCTGGCGCAGGCTGATTGACGCGGATGAACGCGGATTAAGAAATGCTTTTATCTCTATCCGTGCTTATCCGTGTAAATCTGTGGCTTATTAGTTCTGAGCTTTTTTAAGCGACGGCGAGCGCGGCACGCTTTGCGCTCTCGCTGATGACCTGCAATTGCACGAGTCCTGCGGGCGCGTTGGCGAGCCACGTCGTCGGGCACACGCCGCAACGCGTGCAGGTGTCCACCGAAGGACATGGCGGGGAAGACTTGGCGATGTGCGCGCGTCCGTGTTCCTTCTCTAAAAACTCTCTGGAGAGTCCCGGATCAACAATCTCCCACGGCAGGCGTTCTGCGTAAGGCCGGTTGCGGCTCGTGTGAAAAGCCGGATCAATGCCCGTCTCGCGCAAGGCCGCGTGGAGGTCGCCATTGAGACGCGCCGCCGCTTCGATGACGCGCGCGACGTTGCGGTCGCCGGATGAAAAGAGAGCCTGCTCGTGGGCTATGCGACCGGACATGGCGCGCACCTCGACATTCGGAATCCGCGCCAGGTTTTTCGAGACCCATTTCAAACGACGCTTCAATTCCTTCTCGTCACAAATCGCGTCCCACTGCAAAGGCGTGTTCGGCTTCGGCACAAAGCCGTTGAGCGAAGGGATGATTTTCCCCGCGCGCCCGAAACGCTTTCCGGCTTCGAGCATACGGTTCTTAATGCGCTCGACGAGGACGATCATCTCTTCCAAATCTTTATCCGTCTCGGTCGGCAAACCCACCATCAGATACAGCTTGACTGTCAACATTCCGCGATCAAAGACCGCGCCGCAGATGTCCACGATCTCGTCGTTTGTCAGATTCTTATTGATGACTTTGCGCAATCTGTCCGAGCCTGTCTCAGGCGCGACGGCGATTTGCTGGTCTTTCGATTCAACGAGCGCGTCAAGTAGCTCATCCGAAATCTGATCGAGACGCAGAGACGAAACTGAAATCCTGTAATCCATCGCGCGCAGTCCGCTCAGGATTTGACTAATCTCAGGATGGTCGCAGACGGCTGTCGAAACCAGACCGATTTTATCTGTCTTTCCGCGCCAAGCGGCGGCCTTCGTCAAAATGTCGCGCGCGGGCACAATGCGCGGCGGCCAGTAATTAAAACCTGCCCAGCAGAAGCGGCAGCCTTGCGAACAGCCGCGCGAGATTTCAATCAGAAAACGCTCGCCCATCTCTGCCGTAGGCGACCAGATTGTCGAAGAGGGAGCGAAGACTTCTTCCTGCAAAAGCTGCTCGACGATTGCGGTGTCGCCGCGACGCTTCGCGCGACGCAGACTGCCTTCCTTCGGATTCTCAGCCGCCACCGCGCGCCCGACCCGCGCCGGAACTCCTTCGGCGCGCGGCTCATAATTGTGAACCGTGCCATCCTCGTGATAGACGACTTCATAAAACGACGGGACGTAAAACCCGCGCCCGCGCCGCGCCAGCGCGAGCAGGATTTCTTCTTTAGTTTCCGCTTCAAAGATCGTGTCGATCAATTGCGGCGCGAGAATCTCGCCCTCGCCGACGGCGATCACGTCCGTGAAATCCGCAATCGGCTCAGGATTGAGAAATGACGCCGCGCCGCCCATGATGACGAGCGGGTCATGATGCGTTCTCTCTTTCGACCACACGGGCACGCCGCTCATCCTGAGAATGCGCGCCATGTTCAAATAATCCGTCTCAAATGAGATTGAAAAAGCGAGCACATCGAAATCTCTGACGGGCGACTGCGATTCCAGCGAGAGCAGAGGAGTCCGCGACTTTTCATACTCGCGCATCTCCTTTTCATCCGGCAGAAAAACTCTTTCGCAAGAGACATCGGGAATCTTATTGAACAATTCGTACATCGCCTGAAACCCTAGATTCGCCATGCCGATGGCGTGCGTGTTCGGATAACACAAAGCGATGCGAAGCCCCGCCCCGCGCTTTAAAGTCCAGCCTTCTTCAGTGGCTAGCTTACGTTTATAACTTTCGATAATTCTTTTCATGAACAGTTTTCAGTTTTCAGTTTTTAGTTCGTTGCCGAAAACTAAAAACTATCTTTGCGCGTTCTCCAAAAACGCTTTCAACTTACGCGAGCGCGACGGGTGGCGCAGTTTTCTGAGCGCCTTCGCTTCAATCTGGCGAATACGTTCGCGCGTCACGGCGAAGTGTTGCCCGACCTCTTCGAGCGTGTGCTCGGAGCCTGTCGAGCCCAGGCCGAAACGCATTTTGATGACTTTCTCCTCGCGCGGCGTGAGGGTCGCCAGCACTTCGTCGGTAATCTCTCGCAGGTTAGATGCAACTACGGCGTCTGCGGGATTCATAATTGATTTATCTTCGATGAAATCCCCCAGATGCGAATCTTCCTCTTCGCCGATGGGAGTTTCGAGCGAGATAGGCTCTTGGGCTATCTTCAATACTTTCCGCACTTTAGAGACCGGAATGTCCATCTTCCTGGCGATCTCTTCGCTCGTCGGCTCGCGCCCCAATTCCTGCACGAGCGAGCGCGAGGTGCGAATCAGCTTGTTGATGGTTTCAATCATGTGGACGGGAATGCGAATCGTTCTCGCCTGATCCGCAATCGCACGCGTGATCGCTTGTCGAATCCACCACGTCGCGTAGGTCGAGAACTTGTAACCGCGTCTCCATTCAAACTTATCGACAGCCTTCATCAAGCCGATGTTGCCCTCTTGAATCAAATCCAAAAATTGCAGGCCGCGATTGGTATATTTTTTGGCGATTGAGACGACGAGGCGCAGGTTGGCTTCGACGAGTTCGCGTTTGGCCTGTCCGGTTTGAAGCTCGCCGGTGATGATTGATTGCAGCGCGCGTTTGATCTCGACGGGCGCGACGTTGTAGTCGTGCTCTATCTGCTGCAACTTCTTTTTGGCGGCGGCGACGCGTCGCTTAAACTCTTTTTCATCCTCCGGCTTGATGCGTCGGCGGTTCAGTTTTTCAGTAAAGTTTTCGACATCGCGTTCGGCGGCGCGAATCTCTTTCTGGATACTGCGAATCGAGTTGATGAGACGCTGGCGCGCACGCTCGGTTAAGTTGAGGCGGCCAATCTCCTGCGCGATTTCGAGACGCATGCGCGCGACCTTGCGCTTGAGGCGCAAGAGTTTTTTGCTCTTCTTGCCGCGCATCAACTTCTGCTCGGCGCGCAGCTTCTCCCATTCCTTGAGACCCGCGCGATAAAGCTTGCGTATGTTTTGAATGCCTTCGATAGTCCACGCCAGATATTCGTCGGCCTTGTCCTCTTGCCCGGTCAGCTCGGCCTGTTCTGAAAAGTTGACGATGTCGCGGATATTGACTTTACCCGTCTCAAGCCCCTCGCCGATACGCAGCAGCTCTTCGACCGCGATGGGCGAGCGCGCGATGGCTTTTCGAGTTTTGATCTGCCCGCGCTCGATGCGTTTGGCGATGGCGACTTCGCCCTCGCGCGTGAGCAAGGGGACGACGCCCATCTCTCTCAAATAGAGACGCACGGGATCATTCGTCTTTTCGAGCGCGCCCGCCGACAGGTCAAGCTCGATGTCTTCGTCAACCGCGTCGTCTTCGTCGTCCGTGGCGATGGCCGCAGCCTGCTCAATCAGCCGCTCTTCGGAATCCGCGACGGTGATGTTCGAGCCTTCGAGTTTTTGCAGCACATCCTCTATGTCGTCGGGCGAGACGATGGCTTCGGGCAGCTCTCGATTCAAGTCATCGAAAGTCAGATATTTTTTATCGCCGCCCAGCTCAAGCAGGCGTTGCATCACATCGTCCCGGTCTTTTTCTTCCATGCTCATGGTTAGAATTTTAAAATCGCAAACTACTTTTCCGTCTCGTCAATTCCAGATGTTCCAGAGCCAGGCGGTCTCGCCGCTCTGTGTCGCCCGCGCGTTCGGCTACGGCTATCTCAAGTCCCAACTCGCTGATATGACGATCCACCGCCATCAGGCGCAGAGCGTTGAAACAGCTTTCCGCATTCGCCAGCACATCGTCAACAGCTTCGTCTTCATCACGCTGCGGCTCGGACATCAGCAGCAAGGGCACGAGGTCTGCCGCCACCGGGTCATCCTCGGCGCGAGCCATCAGAGTTGACGAGTTGACCTCCGCGCCTTGCGCTTCCAATTCGACGAGCGCGCGAAAGATACTGGCGGTCGGCAAAGCTTCATAATCCGTCTCCTCCATGCGAGGCAAGATAGTGCGGCGAAGCTCTGCGTCATGAATCAACAGCTCAAGCAGCTTGTGTTCGGCGACGGTCGGCTGCGCTCCGGCGGCGTGCGCGACCTTCTGTTTGACGCTCGCCTGAGTCAGCTCCGCGCCCTGCTTGACGGTCTGCCACAACTCGTTACGCAATGCAGGCTCTTCAATGCGCAGAGCGTCCATCGTCATGTCAAAGTATTCGCGTTTCTGGATTCCATTGCGGACAGCGCGAACGTAAGGCAACGCCTCTTCGACCGCCGCAGCCTTCTCAGCCGGGCGCAGAAGATTGCGATCCCGCACTGCCTGATCTAAGACGAATTGGATGTGTGGGAGCGACCTGCCTCGACTCTCGTGATATGCCTCGACGCCGTGCCGCCGGATGAATTCGTCCGGGTCTGAGCCTTCGGGCAAGACCAGCACTTTGATTTCAAAATCCTCGGTCAGCAGCGTCTCGATGGCGCGCTTGGCGGCCTTCACGCCCGCACTGTCACCATCATAGTTGATGACTATCTTACGCGCAAACCTTCCCAATAACTTCGCCTGCTCCGGCGTCAGAGCTGTTCCCAGAGACGCGGCCATGTTGCGCACGCCGAACTGATAAGGCACGATCAAATCAAGATAACCCTCGACCAGAATCGCAAACTTTTTCCGCCGCATCTCGTCACGCGTCAGGTTCAAGCCGTACAGGTGACGCCCCTTCGTGTACGCAGCCGTCTCCGGCGAGTTCAAATACTTCGGCTCGCCCGTGTCCAAGATTCGCCCGCCGAAAGCGACCGCGCGACCCTGCGCGTCCATCACGGGAAAAATCAGACGCCCGCGAAAGCGATCATAAAATCCGCCCGCGTCCTTCTTGACGACGAGGCCGCTCGCCTCGATCTGCTTTTCACTCGCGCCGCGTTTTTTCAAATAAGCCGACAGAGCTTCCCAACTGTCCGGCGCATAGCCGAGACGAAAAACACGACGAGTCTCATCCGTCAGCTCGCGCTTTTTGAGATACTCGCGCGCCGCGCGAGACTCCGCGCCGCCTTCCGCCAGTTGCGCCTCCCAGAATTCGAGCGCCCAAGTGTTCAGCTCTATGACCTCATCAGCCTCCTTGCGCCGCGCCTCGAACTTTTTGTCCTCGACCATCTGCGGCAAAGGCACATTCGCCTTCTCGGCCACAATCCTGATAGCCTCTGGAAACGAAACGCGCTCCATCTCCATCACGAAGTTAAAGACCGAGCCTCCTTTCTGGCAGCTGAAACAGTAAAAAATATCCTTCGCCGGACTGACCGAGAACGAAGGCGTCTTCTCCTGATGAAAAGGGCAGCACGCCATCCAGTTCGCGCCCTTCTTCTTCAAAGACACGTAATCCTGAATCACGCGCACGATGTCCGCCTGTCTGCGCAAGTCGTCTATAAATGTTTGTGGATAACGCACTGCTTTATGTTGGCTGAGATTTCAACTTATTGAGAAAGTCCGTCGGAGAGAAAACGGGCAGAGCCGCATTCTTAAAATCACCCGGGTTGCGCGTCACAATCGCGTCTAACTGGCTCGCCATCGCACTGGCGCATTGAACCGCATCTTCATAATCGGTGAAAGGTAAAGTCAACGCGCTCGCAAGAATCGAATGGTTGATCGGACACACGCGCACTACAAACAATAAGTCATTGAGAGCTTGTCTTAATCTATCACGCCCCATAACTTTCCGCGCGATGTAGAAGATATTGATTGGCGTGATGCCGGAAACGTATCCGTCAAATACGCCTTCTGCGCTAAGCTTCAGCAATTCACCAGCAGCTTGCGCAAACGGCGCACGATTAAGTAAATGATCCAGCACTACATCGGTATCGAGCAGTACGCGCATCAGGAATATTTCTCAGTTAGATAATTCGCGTAATCTTCTTTCAACCCTTCATCCGTAGGCGGTTCACCGTCAAACTTGATTATCCCTCGCAGCCGCTCGACTGCGGCGACCTTACGTTCACGCTCATTCTGAACATCAGCTTGAGGAATTTCCTTGCCGGAAATCGCTGGGTTTTTATCGTTCTCCAAGTCTTCGCGTAAACTGCGCGTAATAGCCTCCATTAAAGCAATACGTTCTGCAATGGAGAGCCGCTTGATTTCCTCAATAAACTGTTGCTGCGTCATGGCTGCCTCCAGTCAAAAGATTTTAGCGCAATCCTGAATCACGCGCACGATGTCCGCCTGTCTTCTGAGGTCGTCAATGAATGTTTGTGGATAGCGCATTACTGTTTAAGCTCAACCACAGTTGCGCCCGCGCCGCCCTGATCCTGCGGGGCTTGAGAAAAACGCTCGACGTGCGGGTGGTCTTTCAGGAGATTGGCGATGGCGCGGCGCAAGGCTCCCGTGCCGTGACCGTGGACGATGCGGACGTGTTGAAGACCGTTCAGGAATGCTTCGTCGAGAAACTTGTCCGCCTCGTCAACGGCTTCGTCCGTCGTGTGACCGATGACGTTAATCTCCGCGCGCGGGTCGTCGGTTTCGGAGCGCAGGCGAACCTCCGTGCCGCGCTTTTGCGCCATCGCGCGCAGGCGTGCGCCGCGACTCGTTTCGATCTCCGGCTTTGTAGCTTCGACCAGTTCGAGATTAGAAAGTTTTTCGCGGAAGCGCAGAGCCTTGACGCGCACCTCTGCCTGATCGCCGCTGATTTTGTCTACGATGCCGATAGAGCCGAAGGATTTGAGGCGCACCTGATCTCCGGCCTTGATGGCGCGCGGCGCGGCTGTGCGAAAAGCTGGCTCTTCATCTGCAACCGGCGGCGGCTCTTGAGACACGACGCGACCGTCGCGGACGACCCGGACGCCGCGCGCCGGTTGCGCATTTGATGATGGAGGCGAAGCTGTCGCGGCTCGTGCGGCGCGTTGCGCTTCGCGTTTAAGTTCGGCGGTGCGTCTTTGCGCCTCGCGCTCGACCTTCAAGCGTTCGGCGCGGTCTTCGATCTTCTCAAAAATCTCGCGCGAGCGTTTCTCAAACTCTTCGATAGTAGAGACAAGCTCTGTCTCGAATTTAGCCTGACGCTCACGCTCATGCCGCCGCGCTTCCACATCAAGCGAAGCATACTTTTCAGCCACCGCCGCGCGTTCCTCTTCGAGCGCGACGCGCTGCCCTTCAGCCTCTTCGGCTTCGCGCTTGATGCGGCGCAGATATTCGGTCGCGTCGCGCGTGCTTTCTTTGACCTGTTCGGATGCCGCGCGCACGACTTCATCAGGGATGCCGAAACGACGCGCGATCTCGATGCCGGAGGACGCTCCGGCGAGGCCGACGAGCAGGCGATAGGTTGGCTGCAAAGTCTTTTCGTCAAACTCCACGCTCGCGTTAATCACAGCGTCCTCGTTCGCCGCGTACATCTTGAGGCCGCTGTAATGCGTCGTCGCAAGAACGTGCGCGCCGCACGCGCGACGAAAATGATCTACGACGGCGACGCCGAGGGCAGAGCCTTCTTCGGGGTCTGTGCCCGTCCCGACTTCATCAAGCAGGACGAGCGCGGGCTTTTCGCACAGCTCAATCATGTGGCCGATGTTGGCGACGTGCGAAGTGAAGGTCGAGAGATTCGCGGCGAGCGATTGATGATCGCCGATGTCCGCGAGCACTGACGCGTAAAAAGGAAAGCCAGCCTCTCGCGCGGGCACTGGAAGTCCCGACAGAGCCATCAAAGAGAGCAAGCCTGCGGTCTTGAGGACGACCGTTTTGCCGCCCGCGTTCGCGCCTGAGATGACCATGACCGGATGCGCTTCATCAAGCTCGAACGAGACGGGCACGACCGCGCCGCCCGACGCGCGCAGGTTTTCTTCCAGGAGAGGATGGCGAGCCTCTTTCAAACGAAGCGTGCGCCCCTCGCTGATTTCGGGGACGATGCAATCGAAGCTTCTCAAGAAGACGAGCTTCGCGCCGACGAAATCGAGCGCGGCGACTGCGCTCGCGGCCTGCTCAATCGCGTACAGCTCGCCTCTCAACTCTTCGGTCAGCGTGAACAGAATGCGCGCGACCTCGCGCTCTTCAGTCTCGCGCAGAGCCTGCATCTCATTGTTCGCGTCAATCGTTTCCAAAGGCTCGATGAACACGGTCGCGCCCGAAGAAGAGAAGCCGTGCGCGACGCCGCCGACGCGACCGCGATGATCGGCTTTGACCGGAATCACAAAGCGGTCGTTTCTGACCGTGACCAACTCATCCTGAATCGCCGTCTCAGACCTGCGCATCAAGCTTTCGAGCGAGCGCGTGATGCTTGAACGCAAGCGCGTGATGTCATGACGGATGCGCGCCAGCTCAGGGCTGGCTCTGTCGTCCAATTCGCCGCTCGGCAGGATTTTTCCGGTGATGCGCGCGGCGAGGCTGTGCAGCTCGCGCGGCAAGGCTTCGACCATCTCCCACAGGACGGGGCACGCCTCGCGCTCTGTGAGGATGACGGCGCGTGCGGCCAAAGCCTGTTCGCACAAGCGTGCGAGTTCGAGCATCGCCAGAGGCTCAAGCGTCGCGCCCTCTATGTGCAGGAGGGCGAGCGCGTCGGTCGGGTCGGCCAGCTCCGAAAAAGACCAGTTGAGGCCGCGCTGCCGCAGTTCGACCGCTTCCGAGACGGCGCGCAAGGCTTGACCGAGTTCTCTGCGGTCTTCAAACGGCGCGAGCCGTTCGACCAGCGCGCGTCCCATCGGCGTCTGCGCGCCGCGCCGGAGCAACGCGCGCAAGGCTTGGTATTCGAGTGTTGTGAAAGCTTGATCGTGCATGATTACGAAAAAATGGAAATTCTATGAGGGACTATCTTAGCAAGTCGCAGCCACAAGCGAAAACCTGTATGAGCTTTCTTTGCGTCTTTGCGCCACCAGCGGGAAAAACATTCTCACGCAAAGGCGCAAAGACGCAAAGAAGAGATAAACTTTCTTGTCACAAAGAGAGAGCCTGTGGTGTCTAGTTGATGAAAGCCAACGTGTCTTTAATCTTGGAAACACAATTCAGGCCGAAGGAGAATGTGATGCCGACTCAGACTTTATGCAGATACATAATGTGCGCGGCCTTTGCTCTCATCGTCAGCTTTTCATGGTTGGCGACGAAGGTTCAAGCGCAGAGAGGGGGCGAGTTGACTTGTCAGGATAACTGGTACAACGGACGCCTCGTTTCGCATTGCGAGATCAAAGAGCAGACCTTGCCAGCCGTGCGCGGTACGCTCAGCGTGGATGCGCGGCAGAACGGCGGCATCAGAATTCGCGGCTGGGATCGCAATGAGATGCTTCTCAGAATGCGCGTGCAGGCGGCAGCCGCGACGCAGGCCGAGGCCGATGAGTTAGCCAAACAGATCACCGTCGAGACGGCCAACGGGCAGATACGCGCCGACGGGCCTTCGCTCGAACGCAATCGCTTCTGGGACGTGAGCTATGAGATTTTTGTGCCGCGCCATTCAGACCTCTCGCTTGAGACTTATAACGGCGGCATCTCCATCTCGGACGTGAGCGGGCGAATCGAGTTTGAAGCGATGAACGGCGGCGTCAGCTTGAATAATTTGGGCGGCGACGTGCAGGGGCGCACGACCAACGGCGGACTGTCTGTGACTTTGACGGGCGCGCGTTGGGACGGCGATCAGCTTGATGTCGAGACGACCAACGGCGGCGTCAGCCTGCGCGTTCCCGACAACTATGCGGCGCATCTCGAAACGGGCACGGTCAACGGCTCTTTCACTTTTGGTTTTCCCGTCACCTTGCAGGGACGCATCAGCACTAAACATGTGACGCTCGATCTCGGCGGCGGTGGCCCGACCGTGCGCGTCATGACGACTAACGGCGGCGTCGTGGTCAAAGGCATGAAGGAAGAATAGCAGCCTGAGCCAGGAAAGAATTAACCGGGAGGGACAGGAGAGACAGGATGAAAGAGAAGCTCTCAACACGTTGCTTCTCATCCCGTCTCTCCTGTCTCTCCTTGTTTGAATCTGCTTTGAGCTGAGTTGTCAGAGCGACCGAACTATTGTTAACTGTCGTGATGACATATCAGCCGCAGGATGCAGAGTTTGAGAGCCGCGTGCGAGAGAGCTTTGCGCGGCAACAGGTGATGCAGCTTATCGGCGCGAGCTTGAGCCGCGTCGATGCCGGCGCGGTTGACATCACGCTCCCGTTTCGCCCTGACCTGACGCAGCAGAACGGTTTCATACACGCGGGCATCGTCACCACGATAGCCGACAGCGCGTGCGGTTATGCCGCCTACACGCTGATGCCCGCCGGGGCGAGCGTCCTCAGCGTCGAGTTCAAGGTCAACCTCTTGCGCCCCGCCGCCGGAGAGTTATTCGTTGCCGAAGCCAGAGTCATCAAAGCCGGAGGCACTTTGACAGTCACGCGCGCGGATGTTTACGCCCGCGCAGATGACAAGCAGACGCTCGTGGCGACGATGCTCGCCACCATGATTCGCAGACAATAGATATCGGGAAAATTATTTTTGCCCGGCGACCGCCCGCCAAGCCGTTTGCTGTAAGAACCGCGCGTCCGTAAGGCCGAGGTTAAACGGTTCTTCTTTGATGTTTAGAGTGAGCGGCTCAAACTCATGACGCGCCATCCCCTTGTCTGTAATCTCAGCCGAGACGCCAACGGGACTCTTGCCGTACAGGGTCGCGTAGAGCACGCAGGCCGCGAGGTACGACCCGCGCGCGTTCGGGTGACTGTCTGCGTCCGCACGGTAGAGCGTCAGACCGGCATCATCTGTGGGAGCGTTTTGCCAAGCTGTCCCGATGGGAGCTAAAGTCGCGCCCAAATCCCGGGCGAGACTCTGATAAGCGGCCACGATGGACGCCTCCTGTTCAGGCTTTTCGCGGTGCGCCCACGGGACGAAGAGGATCGTTTTGGCTCCCGCCTTCTTGATCTCCTTATCAAAGAGACGCGAGTACTCGCGCATCGCTGCGGGATTTTCGAGCGACATCAGGCTCTGCTCTTGGAGCACCACGTAATCCCACGGCCCGTCCTCTTTCAGCTTTCGCAGGGCGATTCCGTCGTCCCAATGCTCTTGCAAGGTTGCGCCCATCATCGCCACCACTTTCGTCTCCAGCGGCCTCGGCTCGTGCGCCGAGAGAGCCAACTGCTGC
The DNA here is from genome assembly GCA_036403295.1 of Pyrinomonadaceae bacterium. GTDB lineage: Bacteria > Acidobacteriota > Blastocatellia > Pyrinomonadales > Pyrinomonadaceae > JACMLC01. Next base: position 5,440 of record DASWRG010000143.1, on the reverse strand, counting down.
GTGATCCACGGTAGATCGTTGTAAAGCGTGTAGCTGTTGCCGATGAAAAGCACACGGAGGCTTCTGCGAGAAAGCGTGTTGGAAGATGCAAAGTGGTTTGTGCTCGTGACTGAGGCCGTGAGCGCTAATATCGAAAACAGTAAAATAAATGCGCGTCGTATAAATACCAAAAACATGCTTTCCCCATCTCTGTGAAATTCAGACGGGGCATTCTGAAAATCGAAAAATTTAGTATTGCGAGGAGCAGGACACCGGCGGTTCGAGGAGACGCCCTAATCACTTGAAATATCTTTACGCGAAAGAGACGCTGAGGTCAATGCAAAATTCAATGAGGCCGAAATAAGCCGTAAAACGCGCCAGCCTCTCCGGTTCTAAAACGCGTCGTCGGGTCGCGCGGAGCTTTGCCAAGCGTCGCGCGGAGTGATTTGCACGAGCTGTTGCGGCGTGAGATGGGCGGGACGCTTGGGAGCGAAGCGAGCTTTGATTGTTTCTTTGAGCATCAGTCGGCGGCTGCTCAAGGTCGCCATGTGAAAGGGGACGACGCAGCCGCAACGGTCGCAGTCGGCGTTGTCGCCCATCATGCATTTGCCCTTTTGCTCTCCGGTCGGGCTGAGCGCGAAAGCCTTCTTCGCAAACTCGCAGTTGTCAGTCACGCGCTTGGCGTTCTGCGACCTCATCAGTTCGAGCGTCGAATCCAGCATGTTAATCACGCCCGGATATTTTTTCTTGAGCGCGAGAATCTCGTCTATCAATCTATCGCGCGTCTCCCAATCGAGCCACAAGGCTTCGTCCAGATTCTTGACCGGCGTGAAGAAATCGAAGATGACGCCGCCGCGCGCAATCGGCCCCCACTCTTTGACCAGCTCTTCAACGCAGTCCTTCGTGATGCTCGTCAAGACGCAGGAGATTTGAATCCTCAGCTCTGGATGAGCGATGACGTTCTTTTTAATCTTCTGATAGATGCCGGGAGCGCGCATCCGCTCGAAAGCTTTTTCAGTGCCGTCAATCGAGATGACGTAGGTGCAATCTTTCCAATCGGGCAATTCCATCGTGCCGTTAGTGACGATGGTGTTGTGCTTGAAATACTTGCGCCCGATTTCGATCAAGGGCTTGCGCACCATCGGCTCGCCGCCGACCCAGGTGCAGAGCAGCATCGGATGCCCTGCGGCCTTCATCGCTTCCAGCTTTTCGATCCACTGCTCGTTGGAAAGCTCTTTCTCGCCCTTGTGATCTTCGGCGAAAAAGTAGCAATGCTCACAACGCAGGTTGCAGCGATTCGTGACATCAATCGAGCCGATGGCGTTCTTCGGCAGGCCGTTGAAGAAGAGCCGCGTGGCTTGCGCGAAACGATGAAATTTACTTGAGATGTTCATGTGTCTTCCGGCAGAAAATTTTGGGCGGAGAAGCTGAAACCATCTGCGCCTTCATCCCGCAAACGAGGTCGAGCGCATTATGTCCGCTTCTCTTACTAAATTCAATCCGCAGACGGACAGTGGGACAGTTTCAGACAAGTTAAGAGAAAGACGGGTTCACGCAAAGGCGCAAAGGCTTAGAGCGAAAGCACGCAAAGAGCGAGTGGCATGCAACGCCTTTGCGCCCTTTCGTTTCTGCTTTGCGTCTTTGCGTGAAACTCTTTTCCTCTTGACAGCTAAAAATTTCTAACTGTCCCACTACCCACAGGTTACTTCGCGTTGCCTTCAAAGATCGTGACCAGCGAGCGGTCTTTGATCTTATCGGCGCTGAGCGGTTTCACCTTCTTGATTTCAAATGCTCCCTGTTCGGCCTGCATCAAGGTGAGGCGACCATGGCCTTTCCAGAAACCGGTCTCGATGGTGACTCTGGCGTAATAGTCCTGCCCGGCTTTCATGTCAATCTCAAAGCCGGTCTGCTTGTCGCCCATACGAAACGTGTGCTTGCCCGGCTCAACCGTGACGCCGAAGAAGCGGCCATTATCCATCCGCGCCAGTTCCTTGTCATCCATGTAGACTGTCGGTTCAAGCGCAGAGCCGGCGAATTGTTTGGTGCGATAAAAGTAGATAGTAGTCTTCGTCTCCGTCGCGGTCGAGGGATTGGCTTGAGCTGCATTTGGCGTGGCAGTCACAGGCGCGCCTTCTTGCGTCGCGGCGGCGGGTTGTACCGTGGTCGTCGTCGCTTGCTCTTGCGCGAACGCCATCGTCGCGCCGGCCAATGCTAAAGCGAGGGACAGAGTTATCTTTACGAGGGTATTCATTAAAAACTTTCCTTTCTATTTTGTTGTTAAAGTGGAGTAAGTGGAGGAACTTCAGAAGGAAGCGAGTTGTCAGGAAAACACTTCTTATCTAATCACCACAATCGGAGCATTCCATAACTTACAGTTCTAAGTCGGGGGCTACACACTCACGCGCGGGCTGACGTTTGGCGGCAGCCCGCGCGTGAGTGAAAATCAAACTCTTGCTTCCTCGCCCTCTTCGACGAGGTAGGGCGTGACGGCTTGCGCCTGCCCGTCCGCATCCTCCGCCAGAATCGCGCTGACGATGGGCAGGCTCAGCGTGTGTTTTTTCGAGATGCCGGGAACTTCTTTGCCTTTGGCGTAAACGGCGTGGCGTCCGTGCTCTTCATACCACTCGGCCAAGCCTGCGGTCTTGTGCATGTTCTCGATAATCTGCCGCCAGCCGACGCCCGTGTTGTAAGCGCAGAAGGAGATTTCGCCTTCCTGCGTGCCGTAAGGGATGACGCACATTTCCGTGCGGCGAAAATCGTAATTGAACAAATCCTGAAACCACATGCCTTCGACGCAGAGCACGCGCCAGATGTCGTTCGGGTCTTGCGATACAGTCGTCTGCGCTTTCATGCGGTCGTTGCGATCCGAGTTCGAGTTGGTCGAAGACGGCTTGAACAAGTTCAAGATTTGCGAGATCGGAAAGCCTTCAGGCGCATTCGCGGCGTTGAAGTTACGCATAATCGCCATGCCGAGCTGCGCGTAAGATAATTTCTTGCCGCGCGCCGTGTCGGTGATGACCCCTACGTCCTTCATAAACTGCTCGTAGTCGAAGAACTCGAAGAGCGATTTGAACTCGCCGGTCTGGCGATTGACGACCATCAAGGTAAAGATGCCGCAGTTCGGATGACAGTTACAACTCGACCAGCCCCACGGCGCGTCCGCTCCTTGCAACATATCCATCACACTTGTAAAAGCGGAATATGAAGAGAGCGGAAACCAATCGCGCAAGGGTTGCAGTTGTCCTCTGAGCTGGTCTTTCAAATCATGCGTCATGCCCGCGAGCGTGTAACGCTGCTGCGTGCGAATCTCGTCCGGCACGTCCTCGTCGCGTCCGGTGAAAGAGACCGGCTGGAAGGCGATGGTCTGAACCTTGTCTATGTTCTGCGCGGCAAACTCCACAATCTGACCGATGGCGTCGTTATTAATCGTGTTGACGATGGTCGTCACGAGCGTGACCTTGATGCCGACGCTCGCCAGATTCTCAATCGCGCGCAGCTTGACATCAAAGAGATTGCCGACGCCACGGTGCTTGTTCTTCTCTTCGGAGACGCCGTCAAACTGCAAGTAGACGCCATGCTGCCCGGCTGCTTTCGCGGCTTTGCAGAACTCTATATCTTCGGCATAGCGTATGCCGTTCGTGGCCGCGAGGATTCGGTAAAAGCCGATCTTCTTCGCGTAAGCGACCGCGTCGAGAAAGTAAGGCGACAGAGTAGGCTCGCCGCCGGAGAAGAGAATAATAACTTGACGTTTGGGTTTGAAAGAGACTGCGCGATCAAGAATCGCTTTCGTGTCTTCAAACGTCGGCTCATGCACATAGCCGACCTGATTGGCGTCCATGAAGCACGGATTGCACATCATGTTGCAGCGATTCGTGAGATCAACGGTCAGCACTGCGCCGCGTCCGAACTTGATATTCGACGTGCCGTGTTTGTGAACGTGCGAGTCTTCGGCAGCGCGAAAGTCGCGCCCGAAAAAGAGCGATTCGATACGCTCCAAAAATTTCGGGTCGGTCGCCATCACGTCGGTAAACTCGCCGTGCTTCGGGCAAGTCTTGCGCATGATGACCTGACCGTTCTCTTCAAGGATTTGCGCTTTAATCTCGCCCGGATGCTCATGCATCAGAGCCTCAAGCGTCGTCTCGCCGGTGATGACTGCGTCTCTGACCTCTTTGACGCAACGCGGGCAAAGCGAATCCGTCTCGCGCGGAAAGCCGAGGGGCGGAGCCGTGCGCTCGTAAGATTTCAAAAGCGGCTCGGCAGCCCATTTCGGCGTAATCGCCTCGCCTTCGGGCACGCGGCGATTGACGGACTGAAAAGCCTTCCAGGCAACATCCGAAAGGTTCGAGATGAGCTTCGAGCTTCTGACCCCGCTAAATTTCCCTTTTTCCGTTTCGCCACGGCGAAATTGGTCGCTAAACAAGTATCTTCTCCTTAAAATGCGCCCGCGCTAAATCAAAACCAAGCGCATTTGGATGTGTTAAATTCGCTGAGGTTGCCTTTTCGCGCGCACACGAATACGTGCAAAACTTGGCAGCGCAGTATGATAGAAGCATAAAGGGTTAAAGGCAAGGCGAAAAAGCCGTCCTAAGTGACGAGTAAAATACAAATAGCCTGTCTCTCATCACTATCTTTTCACTCATCACTTATCACTTATCAAGGCTTTTCGTGTACTATCGCCCGGATTCACATGAGCATTCATCCGACAGCGATTATCAGTCAGGGCGCGCATCTGGCGCGGGATGTGCGCGTCGGCCCTTACGCGGTCGTTGAGGATGATGTCTTTATCAAGGCGGGCTGCGAGATCGGCGCGCACGCTTGTATCAAGAGATACACGTCTTTGGGCGAGCGCAATCGCGTCTTTGAGCACGCGACTCTGGGCGGCGAGCCGCAGGACGTGAAGTTTAAGGGCGAGCGGAGCGGCCTCGTGATAGGCGATGACAATTTGATACGCGAGAGCGTGACGATTCATCGCGCGAGCGGTGAGGGCTTGGTGACGCGCGTCGGGAGTCGAAATTTTTTGATGATCGGCGTCCACCTCGCGCACAACTGCTCGGTCGGAGACGATAACATCTTCGCCAACGGCGCGGCTCTCGCGGGACACATCTCGGTCGAAGATCACGTCTTTCTCTCGAACAACGTCGGCGCGCATCAGTTCGTGCGCTTCGGGCGTTACGCGATGGTCGGCGGCAAGTCAAAGATCGTGCAGGACGTGCTGCCTTTCTTCACGACTGACGGCAATCCGCCGCGCGTGCGGGGCTTGAACTCGGTCGGACTCAGACGAGCCGGCTTCTCAACAGAAACGCGCCGCGCCTTAAAGCTCGCTTACCGGCTTCTCTTTCGCTCGTCTTTATCTCTGGCAGAAGCTCTCAATGAGATGGAAAAGTTGAACGACGACAATGTGCGGCATCTCATCGAATTTATCAAAAGCTCGCGGCGCGGTTTTACGCGCGGGCGCAAGAGG
>DASWRG010000142.1:0-17106 GCA_036403295.1 Pyrinomonadaceae bacterium | reverse complement strand
CAGCTCTTCCGCCGAATCATGAAAGAGAACTATCTTGAGCGAGTCGCCCGGATACTGCGTGCGAATCAGATGCGCCAGAGCGAGCGCGACCTTCTTGGCCGGAGTGAAACGGTCTTCGCCGTAGAGAATCATAGAGTGCGAGCAATCGAGCATCACCACGGTCGCGCACGAAGATTGATAATCGCACTGATGCACGTGCAGGTCGCTGTATTCCAAATTGAGCGGCACGCCCAAGCCCTCGCGCTTGATGGCGGACATCAGCGTCGCGTTCACGTCCAGGTTGATCGTGTCGCCGAATTCGTAAAGCTTGGAAGCCTGAGCCGCCTCGATTCCCGTCGCCAGATGCGGTGTGTCATGACGCCCGACGGAGCTTTTGCCGAGACTGCCGAGCAAGCCGCGCAGGGTTTTGTAGCCTAAAAAATCCAAGCCCTTCTCAGTCACCTCGAAATGCACATCGCGCGGCAAAGACTCTCCGACTTCGCCCTGCCCGCCGCGCCTCTGCTCACGGTTCTGACGCGCCCGCTCTTCTTTAAGTTTTAAGTAACCCTCTTCGACCAGCCGCTCAATCAACTCATTCAGCATCTCTTCCAAGAGCGAGCCTTTGAACTTGCCCTCATTATCGGCCAGCATCTCCTGAATCTGCTGCTCGTCAATCAACCCCTGCTCAAGCAAAGCCTGAAGCAGCGCACGCCGCAAAGCATCGAGCGAAGTATCCGGCTCATGCCTCTGCCGCGTCCAATAATAATCATCATCGTAACCAGATTGCAGCACCGAATCCGACAGCGCATCCATCAAATCGCCCAGATTGATCGAAGAGATGTCGAGCCCCTTGAATTTTGAATAGCGTGTGAATTTCATAATCTAAACCTGCTTGAAGAAAATTCAATAACCGTATTGCTCGCGCTGAAACGCGCTCTTCTCCTGCAAAGTCAACTCTCCTTCATACCTTCGCGGGTTGCCGCACATAAAGCAAGAGCAAGGTGTCCGTGTCCGCGCCAACTTGCCAAGGTGTCGAGCATCTTGGCGGAACACGCCGCCATAATACTCCTTGACGCGTCGCTTGATGCGCTGTTCGTGATGGCGTCTGATGGCTCGTGATCTCATTTTTCCGTGATGACAGTCAGGCCGGGCACATTCTGAAAATCATCTGGATTATGCGTGACTAATGGAGCATCGTGGCGGAGAGCCGTAGCAGCAATCCAAGAGTCGCCGACAGAAATGGGCCGTCCAATTCTTTTCGCGTTAGCTCTCACCTCAGCCCATCGTAAACAAACGTTTTCGTCAGCCGCCGCGAAAGTAAATTTCTTTATGCGAGCGCGAAGCTCTACATGGCGGCGCTGTCCCCAACCATTCATCAGCGGCATCGCCTCAAGTTCTGCTAACGTCTGTGCAGCAATCATTGCCAGCCGACCTACAATATGAGGAGTGTACAGAGAGCCGCGAGTGTCGCGCTTAAAAATGTAGGAGACTACATTTGTATCAACTATTACGACATTTCTAAGCGCTGCGCTAGTCAATCTAATTCGCTCCGAGATTTATCTTGCTGCCTAATCTCACGGACCCAATCTAAAAAGTCGTCAACGCTTTCTTCCTCCGGCCAAAAGTCTCCCTGCAAATCTTCAATGCTGCGGATTGGCTTGACCCCTTGCTGCCTCGCAAGTTCCCATGCCCTTGCGTGTGCTTGTCTTTGGGATTCTTCTTCGGCTGCTTGAGCCTCTCTTTCTATCCTTTCAAAAAGTGCTCTATATTCTTCTGGTGACCATGAAAAGTCGATTGAGTGGGCACGCACGCTTTCGATCTTAGCCCCCGCAAATCCATTCATTACTTTGCACTCCTTCCCTACAATCAGATATGTTCGATAAGCCCTTCATCAGCAACTTTGATGATGTTCTCGATTTTCTTTTTCAATTCGGCGTTGGTTGTATTATCTTCTAAAAGCTTTTCTGCCTCAGCTTTAATTAATTCGAGAGCCTTTTTAGTGTCTCTCAACCATCTTGCATCTCGCATATAAGCGTCAAGAAAGTATTTACCCCATCGCTTGACATCCTGTTTACTAGGGGTTGTAAGGAACAAAGTATTAACCTTCGATAAGAGAGAAAGGTCGTTATTAGCGCGTGCTTGCCTTGCCGCTTCGTAGCAGTCTTCCAGCAAATCTCGATAAACTGCGGCCTCAGCTTGGCTTTCAGCAGTTATCTTTCGCCAACTCTGCTCGGACTGCTCGGCTTCTCTCAATCGTTCCATTAGTTGTGCGCGCTCTTCTTCACTCAATGCCTGTTGCCTCCCTGACAGTTGTCAGTTTAACCTGAGATTTAACTATACCGCCCCGTCTCCGTCAGGTCATCATAAATCATTCCGCGCCGGTCTTTCTTGGCTTTGGTGGCGGCGGTGTAGCCGCCCTCTTCGTTGCGGCTGATCTTGTTCTGCGCGTAGAGACCTTCGAGGACGAATTCGCAGGCCGAGACGGTTTGAGCTTCGTCCGAGCGTTTGAAATCGAACGGGATAAGCGCGGTGTCTATCAACTCCGGCACGGCTTGGAGCAGGTTGATGCATTCCGTTGCGTCGGCTGTGTCGGCGAGGCGGAGGTTGTGGCCTTCGTCGAACCAGCGCGTCGTGTCTGTGAAGTCGATGCCGACAAAATAGCCTTCGTAGATTTCCCCGGCGGCGCGCTTGATTAAGTCTTTGGCGATCTTGTGCGCGCCGATCTGCTCGCCTTCGTACTCAAGCTCCATCTTGCCCGTCATCGAGGGAATTGCGGCATAGATGTCCGAGATGCGCGGCACGATCTCTTCCTCCTCTGTGAGGAGCGCGCGGCGTTCGGCGTTGGAGATGACAGACTCCATGACCGTGATCGGAAGACGCTGCGAGACGCCGGAGCGTTTGTCGATTCGCTGGTCGTCGCGCGCCTCAAAAGCTATCTGTTCGATAATGTCGCGGATGAAATCGGGCAGGTTCAAGTTTCCATTCATCTCGGCGCGCGAAGTCCATGCCTCCTGCCTGGTGATTTCGACGCCGAGTTGCAAGTCCGTCGGATAGTGCGTCGAAATCTCCGCGCCAATGCGATCTTTCAAGGGCGTGATGATCTTGCCGCGCGCGGTGTAGTCTTCCGGGTTAGCCGAGAAGACGAGCATCACGTCGAGCGGCATGCGCACGGGATAACCTTTAATCTGCACGTCGCCTTCCTGCATGATATTAAAAAGGCCGACCTGAATTTTTCCGGCGAGGTCTGGCAGCTCGTTGATGGCGAAGAGGCCGCGATTGGCGCGCGGCAAAAGTCCATAGTGAATCGTCAGCTCGTCGCTCAAGAGGTGTCCGCCTTTGGCCGCTTTAATCGGGTCAACGTCGCCGATGATGTCCGCGATGGTGACATCGGGCGTGGCGAGTTTTTCGACAAAGCGCGCGTCGCGTTCAATCCATGTGATGGGCGTCGCGTCCGCGTGAAGCTCTATCATCTGCCGACCGTATGCGCTGATGGGATGAAAGGGATTGTCGTTGACTTCAGAGCCTGCGATGGCCGGAATCGCAGCATCGAGAAGGTCTGTCATCTGACGTATGATGCGGCTCTTGGCCTGACCGCGCAGGCCGAGCAGAATCAGGTTATGACGCGAGAGAATCGCGTTGACGAGCTGCGGGACGACCGTTTCGTCGTAACCCACGATGCCCGGAAAAAGCCGCTCGCCCGCGCGCAGCTTCTTAATCAGATTAGCTCGCATCTCATCCTTCACCGGACGGACGCGATAGCCGCTCTCTTTGAGTTCGCCTAAAGTTTTCGCTTGTGTCATTGAATTCTTCCCCAGTTGATAATTGCTGCCGGACATTTAACCGCAGAGACGCGGAGGCCAGAGAGAAAGTTTATGAAAAATAAGCTGTCACTGCTTTTGCTTATTCTAAACCCTTTTCTTCCTCTGCGTCTCCGCGTCTCTGCGGTGTGAACTGTTTTTAATGATTTGCGCCAACGCCTCCGCCAGCGTGCGGTGCGTGCGCATGCCCGCGAAATCCACGCCGAGGCCGACGAGCGTTTGCGCCGCGTGAGCCGTCACGCCCGTCACGATGGCTTCCGCGCCGATGAGCCTCAGCGAAGAGACGAGCCGGCTCAGGTTCGAGACGGCGTGCGAGTCAATAATGCGTGCGCCGGTGATGTCTATGATACAGGCGCGCGCGCCGGTGCGCACGACTTCGCTCAAGGCGGCGTCGGTCGCGCGCTGCATGCGTTCGGTGTCGAGCGAGCCGATGAGCGGCATCGCCAGCACGCCGCGCCAGACCGGCACGAGCGGCGTCGAGACTTCTTCGAGCATCAGCTCGCGTTCGTGATAGAGCCTTCGCAATTCCTCTTCGGCGCGTTTGCGCTCTGTGATGTCGCGGACGATGCCCGTGAAATATCTCTTGCCGTTTTTGGCGAACTCGCTGAAAGAGATTTCGACCGGAATCTCGTGCCCGTCCTTGTGCAGGCCGGGCAGCTCGACGCCGTCCCATGAGATGTGTTTCTCTCCGGTCTCGACGTAACGGTTCAAGCCCGCGCGGTGCAGGTGGCGCAGGTAATCGGGCATCAGCATCGTCAAATCCGCGCCCAACATCTCTTCAATCGTGTGGCCGAAAATATTTTCTCCGGCGCGATTGATGTAAATAATCTTGCTCGTCTCATCAATCGAGATGATGGCGTCCGAAGCTGTTTCGGCGAGCGTGCGAAAACGCTCTTCGCTCTCGCGCCGCGCCTCTTCGGCAATCTTGCGGACGATGAACTGCCCGATCTGGCTGCCGACGCCGCCCATCATGTGCAGCACGTCTTCATCCGGCTCGCGCAGCTCGCGCGTGAAAAATTCCATCACGCCGAGAATCTCTCCGTTCGAGGAGACGGGAAAAGCGAAGCCCGCGTGCAAGCCCTCTTTTTCGGCGATAGGAGCGCGCGGAAAGTTGCCGTTCACAATCACATTCGTGAGCCACGTCGGCTCGCCGCTCTCCCAGACGCGCCCCGGCAGGCCGACGCCCTTCTCAAAGGGCTGCCGCTTACTGAAATCCTCGAACGCCGCGACCTCAAGCGACGGCAAGTGCCATGTCTCGACGCAACGCAGTGCGTCCGCCTCGCGGTCAACGCGCCACAGCGCGCCGTATTCCCAGCCGAGGCTTTCGCAGACCGCGCGCAGGATTTTCGGCGCGGCCTCGCGCAAGCGGTTTGAATCCGCCAACGCGCGCGTCACGGCGTACTGCGTTTGAAGGCGCAGCTCGATACGCTTGCGTTCGTCGTGGTTATCGCTCAAGGTCTCTCAAACTCCTCACTCCTCTTAAGACCTTTCAACTACGGTTTCGATGTCATTCGCAATATAACAACCATCGCTGCGTTTCGCCACAAGCCTCTCCGCTTCGAGCTTTTCGAGATGCGCGAGGACGGCGCGCAACGCCATCGCGTGCGCCTTCGGATGCACGTCCGTATAAACGCGCTCGACTATCTCTCGCGGCGTCTCCGCTCCCTCGCGGACAGCCGCCAGAATGTTTCGCTCGCGTTCGAGACGATGAGAAATGTACTCATCAATCTTCGTGCGCGGATTGCCAATCGCCGGGCCGTGCGCGCCGAAGAGGACGGTCAGATGCGGAAGCTCCCGCAGGCGTTCGAGCGATTGCAAGTAGTCGCGCATGTTGCCTTCGGGCGGATCAATCAGGACTGAGCCGAGGCCGACGATGTTATCGCCCGTCACGAGCGCGCCCGTCCGCTCTTCGTAAAAGCAGAGATGCCCGCGCGCGTGTCCCGGCGTGTGCATCGCGCGCAAACTCAAAAAGGGTTCGCCCGCAAGCTCTATCAGCTCGCCGTCTTCGATTGTGCGGTCAACGCGAATCGTGCCCTTCAAGGCTTCAGCCGTCAGGCGATGAGCCGCGACCGGAACATTTTTGCCGAGATGCTCAACCAGAGCGTTGACGCCGCCGACGTGATCCGGATGCAGGTGCGTCAAAATAATCTCGCGCACGACGCGTCCTTCCGCGCGCAAGTCATCAACACAAGAAGCGAGCGCGGCTTGCTCTGCTTCGTCAGGCGACGCCGGATCGAGGATGACGAGTTCGCGCGAGCCGATGATGTAACAGTTGGTGTGCGTCGCGGGCGGCTTGGTGTCCGTGCGAACCGGAAAACAGATAAAGCCGGGATGAAATTCTATGCGCCGCGTCGGCTCGCCGTGAGCCTCTTTGACTGAAAGAAACCTTTCGATGAGATCGTCTGTGAGGCCGCCCGCGAGCGTCGTCAGAGCATGAAGAACAGGCGGCACGCAGATTACCTCCGCGCGTTGCCACCGCGCATAAGCCGCACGCGCAGTCGCCCACTCGCCCGTCTCCAATTCGCCGGGCGCGATGTGGGGCTCTTGCTTCTGCGGACAGTTGACGAGAAAGAACCACGTATCGAAACGGCGCGGGCTGAAGGGCGGCGTGAGCCAGCGTCCGGCGAAAGTGAAATCGCGCGCGTCAAGATATAGCTCGAAGTGTTCGAGGAGCTGCGCGAACGTCATGCGCCCAGATTCCAGATCGTCGAGCAAGGATGCGCGCTGTCCCTTCGTCAATCGCTCAGCCCCGCGCGCCACGAGCACGCCGAGTTCTTCAAACAGCTCGCGCGCCGCGCACGCGATCATCGCCGCAGTCTCTTTGTCCGCACAATTTTCGACGCGCGTTTCAGCGTCCGTCGCGTCAAGCTGCCCGCCGGGAAAAGCATGAAAACCGCCCAGAAACGCAAGCTTTTCGCTCCGTTTGACCCAGAAGACTTCGGGATTAGATTCATCTGTTCCTTGACGCAGCAAGATGACCGCCGCCGCATCCTTCGGCGTCGCAGGTTTCGGTTGCGTCTCAGCCTGTGTGCTCATAATTACAAATTCAAAACTAAGATGACAACGCTCTCGCTTTCCTTTGCGTCTTTGCGCCTTTGCGTGAAACTTAATCTCACGCAAAGACGCAAAGAAGAAAATCGAGTTATAAAACCAACTCTAAGTTTTATTCCTGCCAGCGAAAGCGTTCGCCGTCGTCTCCGTTCCACGGGACGCCGCGCATGTGATAGCCGCCCTCTTCCCAATAGCCCGCCTCGTCCCGTTCGAGAAAGCGTATGCCCTTGACCCACTTCGCGGATTTCCATGCGTAGAGCTGCGGCACAATCAGACGCACGGGGCCGCCGTGCTCGACTGGAATCGGCTGCCCGTCGTGCGACCAGGCGAAGAGCGAATCCTCGGCCAGAAAATATTCGAGCGGGAGATTCGTCGTCCACCCGCGATCATATCCGAACGCGACGACAAACCTGGCTTCGGGCTTGAGGCCGCAGACTCGCGCGACTTCTCTGGTCGAGACTCCGCTCCACACGTTGCCGAGACGCGACCAGCGCGTGACGCAATGAAAGTCCGCGAAAACTTTGACCGCCGGAAGCCGCATGAATTCATCGAGCTTCCACTGCAAAGGGGTTTCGACCAGACCATCAACCGCGAAAGTCCACGTCTCAAGATCAATCGCGGGCGCGCCGTGCGCGTCCAAGACAGGCCACTTGCGCGTCCGCGACTGTCCGGGCGGAAGACGGTTTTCGCGCCGCGTGTCGGGGCTAATGATGACCTCCGCGTCAGCAATCTCTTCCGGCCTGCGCGCCTCGCCCGGTTGATAAAGCGGGTCGTTGAAAAGTCGTCCTAAGAAACTCATGGTCTTTAAATCATTTTTTGGAATTGCGTTCAGCCAAGTTAAGCAATTCCTGCGGCATCCATTTGCCGACGCCTTTTTGTGTCGGCTCTTCGATGCCGACGGTGCGGTCGTGCCAATCGTCTGCGGCTCCGGGACGCCCGCGCTGCTGCTCGTAATTGTCCGTCTGCTCAAGACTGAGGACGATGCCGTTGGCGATCTCTTTCCAGTCCTGCTGCTGTATGCCGCGCATGATGAGCGGCAGGCCAGCCGTCCAATCCTCTTCGGGCGCGCGCGCGTCCTGCTCCGGAATCGTCAAGCGGTCTGCGGGCGGAAACGGCCTGCCCGTGAACTCTTTGACGAGCATCGCCTTGATGTCTTTGTACGAAGCCTGCGGCTGCTCTTTGCGAAGCGTTTGCGCGCGACGAAAGATGTCCGCGACTGTCTGCCCTTCTGTCGCCATCGAAGTCTCCTTCTTCAGAACTTCAACAAAAATTTTGTGCGCCTGTTTTTCAGAATACCTTACACGCGCCGCGCGCGAATCTCAACACCGCAGAGACGCGGAGACGCAGAGAAGACAAGGGGAAAGAATCAAGCATGAGAAGCATGCTATCCGTGCTTCTGAAGCAGCAGCAGCCACAGCATGCCTTTTATGCTTCTTTGCTCTCTGCGTCTCCGCGTCTCTGCGGTGAGTTGAGCGTGTTGCCTTGCGTTAACTTCTGTCTTGGGCTATTCATAGCTACTCAAATCTGAAATTAAAACAAAGGGTCTTAAAATTAAAGATGTCGGAATCCATCATCTCAACAGAGCCGTCGAATCTGCATACTGACATGACGGCGGGTCATCCCATCTGCCCTGTCTGCGGGCGCGAAGCTCCGGACGGGCGCGTGCCGCTCGCCGCTTTGGACGAAGATTTGCAAATCATGATTGCCGCGAACGCTCCGGCGGACGCAGTGGTCGCGGAGGTCTGCCCGCGCTGTGTCGAATTGTTCGAGCGCGCGAAGATTCAGATTCAGAGCGACGCGGCGGTCTTCGAGCAGGGCGGGCATGTCCTCTCGACTCCTTTGCGGCTCGACGCGGACGACCGCTTCACAGGGCGCGGCGTGACCATCGCTTTTCTTGATTCGGGTTTCTACGCGCACGTTGATCTGACGACGCCGCACAGCCGCATCCTCGCTTATCACAGTCTCGCCGCGAGCGAAGGCGACCAGACCACGCTCTCGACGCCGGATGTTTCGAGCTGGCACGGGATGATGACTTCGGTCGTCGCGGCAGGCAACGGCTCGCTCTCGAACGGTTTTTATCGCGGCATCGCGCCGGACGCGAACGTCGTTCTCGTCAAGCTCGCGCGCACCGGGCGCATCAGCGAAAAGAATATCAAGCACGGCCTCGAATGGGTCCTGGCTCATCGTGAAGAGTACGGCATCCGCATCGTCAACATCTCTGCGGGCGGCGACGCAGAGGCTTCGTATTTGCATAACTCACTATCGAAGACGGTCGAGCGAGCCGTGCGCGAAGGCTTGACGGTCGTCTGCGCGGTCGGCAACGCGGGACACATGCCCGGCCATCCGGTCTTGCCTCCGGCGAGCGCGCCGTCGTGCATCGCGGTCGGCGGACTCGATGACAAGAACTCTCTGAATCGCGCGCGGCGCGGCATGTATCGCTCGTCTTACGGGCCGACGATTGACGGCCTGCAAAAGCCCGAAGTCATCGCGCCCGGCATCTGGGTGCCCGCGCCGATTTTGCCGCACACGCCGACCGCCGAAGAGGCCGCGCTCTTAGCCACGCTCGACGACGCGCCGGACGAAGAGCTGCACGTGCTCCTCGCCGCGCACAAGGGCCTGGACAAGGATTTGGATGAAGCGAGAGACTTGCCCGCTTATCTCTTGCGGCAACTGATTACCATCAAGCTCCGCGAAGAGAACGTCATCACAAAGTATTACAAGTATGTGGACGGGACTTCGTTTGCCGCGCCCATCGTCTCTTCCATCATCGCGTGCATGCTCGAAGCTAATCCTGACTTGACGCCGCAGGAGGTCAAACGCATTTTGATAGACACCGCCGAACGCTTGCCCCACATCAAGGTAGACCGTCAGGGCTGGGGCGTCGTCGCGCCGCGCCGCGCGGTCGAACTCGCGCTCGCCGTGCGCAGGCTTGACGGATAAAACTTAAGCCACAGAGGGCACAGAGCACACAGAGAAAGTTAGCTAGATGAAAGAGAAGCTAAATGAAATGTCCTTCCCTTGTCTCTGTGTCCTCTGTGTGCTCTGTGGCTAGGATGTGGTTTTACTAGCGGCTAGACACGGCTGGCGAGCGTGTGCCACAATCTCCGAAAACATCAAAGAGAGCAGAATCAAACACGAGAGAGGAGAGCGTTAGAAATTCACATGTCAGAACAAGACAACGCGCCCGCCGAAACCACGCCGGAAACCGCGCCGGAACAGGCCGCGCCCGCAGAAGAGATTACTTATCACGCCGTCGAAAAGGACGGGATGGTGACTGCCATCTGGGAGATGCAGGGACGCAAGCACCTGCGCACCATTGACCCGCGCTCGCGTCAGGGGCAGGAAATCCTGCGCCTCTACACGTCGGATCATCAGGACGAGGCGACGACTGCGGCAGCAGGACAGGACGCAAGCGAAGCCGCTTCAACTTAAATCTTCAGCGAAGATATTTTCACGCAAAGGCGCAAAGGCGCAAAGGAAAGCAAGCATGTCTTCCTTTGCGTCTTTGCGCCTTTGCGTGAGAACAGTCTTTAAAGCTCGCAGGCCATCTCGTGCTGGCGGTCGGCTTCGACAAAACCATGCTTCATGAGGGCGGCGATAAACAAACTCTCCGACGGCTCATTGACCACGCGCAATGCGCCGCACCGGAATGCGATTCCGGCAGCGAGCGCGTCAGCGCAAGCTTCATCCACAGCCGCCAGATCAAGCACCTGAATAATTCCGTCCGGTCGCGCGACGAGCAGCGCGTAAGCGTCCGGCATGGCATGGCCGCCGAGATAAAAGCCGCGCACTTCCTCTGCTGAGAGCAGCGACACCAGATCGCGCGCCCACGCGGGCGACCAGGCGTGCAGCCGCTCGAAGTGCCGCAACAATTCGAGCGGCGCAGCTTCCTTTAATTCCCGCGAAGCCGCCGCCGCGCCAGCCTCGCGCGTGCGCTCAAGAATAATGAGGTCGCGCGTGACGCGCATTCCGGCGCGCTCATAAAGACGACGCGCGGGCGTGTTTCGCGTCAACACTTCCAAACTCAACCTTTTCAATTCGCAGCCGCGAGCCTCCGCGACAAACGCAGACATCAACGCCATCGCACAACCGCGCCCGCGATATTCCGGCACGATGCCGAAGCCGCCGCACCACCCGCGCTCCCCGCGCATGCCAAGCAGCTAGAGGCCGACGAACTCTCCGCCGTCATGCGCGACCAGCGAATGATGCAAATCAAGCTGCTCCAATCGCACGCGACGCGCCAGCTTCAGCCCGTCCAACTGCATCGGATAAAAATAGCCCGCGAACGCTTCATTGAAAGCGACGGCCAATTCATTGAGCGACAAAGTGGCGGCGGGTTTGAAATCCAGCGAAGTCATAGCTTATTCAAGTTTTATTCAAACAGGGATTGACAGATAGACAGGATATAAATAGTTCGGATTTCAGATTTTTGATTTCAAATCTCAAATTTGCTGATTTGAAATTCGTATCCTGTCCAGCCCTGTTAATTTCATACCACAAGATTACGCGGCTCGCCGCGTACGAAGGCTTCGATATTGTCTATCAATTGATCCGCGAGAGCCTGCATGGCTTCGCGGCTCGCCCACGCGATGTGCGGCGTGAGGATAAAGTTCGGCAGCTTTAAATCGAGCAGAGGATTGCCGCCGCGCGGCGGCTCTTCGCTCAGCACGTCGAAGCCCGCGCCGCCGATTCGCCTTTGAAGCAAAGCTTCTGCGAGCGCGGCTTCGTCAACGAGGCCGCCGCGCGCCGTGTTGATTAAGAGGGCGTCGGGTCGCATCATCTCAAGCTCTACCGAGCCGATCAGATTTCGCGTCTCAGGCGTCAGAGGACAATGCAGCGAGATGATGTCCGACTCGCGCATGATTTCTTCAAAGCTCACGCGTCCCGCTCTCACTTCCGGCGCGCCCTTGTGTTCTGAAACAGCGACGCGCATGCCGAACGCGCGAGCCAGTTTCTCAACCGCTTGACCGAGCGCGCCGTGGCCGATGATGCCGAGCCGCCTGTCATGCAGCTCGCGTATCGTGTCGCCGAAGAGGCAGAACTGCCTGGACTCCTGCCACGCGCCGCGCTCGATTTGCGCGCGATAGCTGATGAGATTGCGGCTCAAGGCAAGCATCAGCATCAGCGCGTGCTCCGGCACGGCGTGCATCGCATAGTGGCGCACGTTTGCGACCACAATGTTTCTGCGACGACAGCTCTCAAGCTCTATGATGTCCACGCCCGTCGCGGCCACGGCGATAAATTTGAGCTGCGGCAATTGCGCCAGCTCTGCTTCGCGCAGAGAGACTTTATTGACGATGGCGATGTCAGCGTCATGCAATCGCTCGACCACTTCTTCCGGCGCACTCTCGGCATACTCGCGCCACTCATGCGCGAAGCCCGGACGCCTCACATTCGCAATCAGCGCATCACGATCTAAGAAAACGAGGCGAAGCATTTACGGTGTAGAACTCAGAACTCAGGATTCAGAATGAAGAGGCTGAAACCGCTTTGATTCTGAATCCTGACTCCTGAGTCCTGAGTTCTGTTTTTCATCCTTTTCCAAAAACCTGTGTCGAGAGAAAGCCCCAGAGAATCACTGCGAAGCCGCCGACCTCGCCGACGATGAGCGCGTACATGTACCACGTCGTCGTAAAGTTGCGCTCACGAAAAATATTGTCCGTGTCGTCTTTCAAGCCGTGCGCGAGGTAACCCGCGATGGTGACGGCGAAGAAGGCGAGCGGAATGGCCGCCGCATAAAACTGCACGCTGACGGAGTAAGGATTGTATTCGAGCAGCCGCGCGATGACGAGCGCGGCGAAGCTGTAGAGCAGGGATGCGCGATGAGCTATGTCGACATAGACGGGCGCGCGATGTTTCTCGCTCGTCATGATGCGACGGTACTTCAAAATGCCGGACAGCAGCCCCGTCATCAGAAACACGCCGGACGCGGCAAGGCTCAGTTTGATAGCAGGATTCATTTTGCAGACCTCATTAGAGAAGAGAAAGCGTTCGCCAGCCCCTCGCTCGTCAGCCTGCAATTTATAACGAAAGTGACTGCGCTGTCAGTACCGCAGGCGGTAGCGGGCGGGTTCTCAATGTTGGTAAGACCCGCCCGCTACCGCAGGCGGTACTGACATAAATAACTTGAGTTCGACGTAAAGATTTCAACCAGCCTGCGTGAGCAGGCGAGAGAGTGTAGCCCCACGCATCAGCGTCGGGAACAGAGCGCAGTTAGACATAGAGCCTGCGTGAGCTGGCGACAGATGCTTCTTCTGCCTCTCATCTGTCGCCTGCTCACGCAGGCTCTATAGAATCTGATGCGCCGTGACCCCATGCTCACGCATGGGGCTACACTCTGGCCGCCTGCTGACGCAGGCTCTGTGAGTCTCCTTGCTTATCTCGAACTGACGTTAAATAAAATTGGCTGCGAGGTAAATGCTCGGGCTCAATCAAGAGCATCGGTATTTACCTCGCAGCCATCTCTGGTCGGGTCAGATTATGTTGCCGCGTGCGCGGCGTTTAGTCTCTTCCGTCTTTGCCTTTCTTGGGCGGAGCGTCGGAAGATTTCGCCGGAGGCGCGGACGGACGCGGCGACTCCTGCTTGGGAGGCGGCGGGTCATTCCTCGGCGGAGGCTCAGACCTCGGCGGCGGAGATTCACGAACCGGCGGAGACTCACGAACCGGAGGCGAAGTGCGAACCGGCTCGGACTGCTCTTCACGTCGCTTCTCAGGCTGGCGCGGCCTCGGATTTTCCGATGGCGGCGGAGGCTGAGAGACCTGCGGACGCTCAGGCTTGCGAACCGGCCTCACGGGTTCATTGCTGCCGGTGTCCGAAGCCGGGATGTCATCACGCGTCGTGGGCTTGCTCGGGCGCACTGGACGAACCGGCGTCGAGCTTCCGTCACCACTGTTGCCTGTGCTCGCGGGCTTCGTGTAGGTGCGCGTCGGTCGCGTGACTGCTCCCGTGCCTTCCGGCTTGCCGTTGCCGAGATCAGTCCCTTCCGTCCTGACCGGCTCACGACCGTTATAGAGACGCGTCTTGCGCAATTCGTTATCGAGCGCGACTCCCGGCTTGCGCACAGCCGCGCCGGTTTGACGCGTCGTTCCTACACCTGCTCCTCCATCACGCGTGCGAATCGGAGGCGAGAGGTCGCTTCTGACAGAGCCATTATCCATCGCCATTTTAGGCGACCTGACGGGCAAGTCCGTAATCGCCACCGGCTGGCTCGTGATGACCGTTTGCGCGAGCGTCTTCAGGACTGGCTTGATGTTAGGTCGCGTCGTGCCGAAATCCCGCACGGGCGTTGAGGTCACAACGGTCTGATACTCATTGCCCGGCAACTGCGGCTGAGGTTTCTTGCCCGGCGTCCTCACAGTGCCCGTGTTACTGGGCGGTGTCGGAGTCGGAAACGGATTCTTGATCGGCCCGGTGGTCGCGCGCGTCCCCTTCACAGGCCCCGTGAAAACCGGGTCTGGATGATGATGCGGCACTGGATACCAGCAGACCTGATTATTGACTTCGACAAAGACGACCAGAGCGGGATGCCACCAGCTATGATGCCTGCCGTAATAGTAGCTGTATGGCGACCAGCACCAATTGCCGCTGTAATAAACCCAGCGACCGTAGTGATACGGCGCCCAACCCCAGGGCTCTGCTCCGACCCACGTCCAGCCATACGGCGGACACCAACGCCAGTAGCCGTAACGATACGGCGCCCAGTTGTAATAGTTGTTGATGACGGTCACGCGCGGACGCCAGACGTAGCCGTAATAGCTGCCCGCGTCAACCCAGTCGCCGTAAGAGTCCAACTCTTCCGCGCCCCACAGGCTGCTGTCATAGTAACGGTCGCGACCGTCGTAACGCAGCCGCTCGGCCAACTCATGCTCGCGCCGCTCGACCCACTCGTCCCAGTTGTCAAACTGCGAGGCGGAAGCCAAATCCCAATCGCCGCTTTCGTCACCGCCCACAAATGAGAGCCGCGCCGTGCGTCCTTCGCGCAGGGTGAAACCGGAAGTGTCCGAGTAGATGCGCGCCCGCCCGCCGTCGCGGACGGTGACGCTGATCTCGCTTCTCTGACTGCCGCCGCGCCCGGCGTCGAGGCGATACAGGCCGCGAGCCT
The DNA here is from genome assembly GCA_036403295.1 of Pyrinomonadaceae bacterium. Taxonomy (GTDB): domain Bacteria; phylum Acidobacteriota; class Blastocatellia; order Pyrinomonadales; family Pyrinomonadaceae; genus JACMLC01. The sequence goes on along the minus strand of DASWRG010000142.1, from coordinate 2,156 downwards.
CTGCCGCCATCGTGGTCTTCGGCAGATCGATTTCAAAATATTCACGCTCGCGGTCAAAGCGAGCGAGCCGCAAGCTCGCAGTCCCTTCGGCGAGGCTCAGCGCGACGCCTTCGTCACGCAAGGTGACGATGGAGAGCGACGAGTTTTCATCAACGCGCAGGAAGTTGTAAGCGTCGATCTGAATTTCCAAATGCGAGCCGCTGCCGGTCACAAGCTGGTCGCCTTCGACCAGAGGCAGATTGACCGCCGCGCTCTCCCATTCGCGGCTTCCGTCGCGCTGCACTTGAACGTCTCCGCTCAAGAGGCTGATGCGTGCGACGCGCGCCTGCACGCGATAATCGCTCTGGTCTTCATCCGGATTCGCTTTGACAGTCGAGCAGGCGAAGAACGAGACGGAGAGCGCGAGAGCTAACAGAAACAAGTGTCTGGTGTAACGCATGATGCGCAAACTCCTTTTCAATTGAGTTGAACGGGCAAGTTTTACGCCCACGGATGCGCCTGATTTACCAAACGGGGCGAGACGGGCGCGTGCGGCTGTCAAAAGCAATTACAGCGAAGGGCGTCGCTTTGCAAATGCGCTTGAGCAAAGCCCGTGCCCGCCGGATAAATTAACGACAGCTTGCCTCTTATCTTTCGATTTCGCCTTCAAATTATCACACTCCCGCGCCCCGCTCTATCCTAGATGGTGCGCGAGGGGCACTATATCGTGCGCTTTTTGTCCCGTCTCAAAAATAGGAAAGAGAAAAGAAGTTTCACGCAAAGGCGCAAAGACGCAAAGAAGAGCAAGCAAAGATTAAGTGGCACTCAACACCTTTGCGTTCTTCCTTTGCGCCACCAGCGACTTTGCGCGAAACTTCTTTTCTCTCGCTTCCCAATTTTGTTGACTCCGAAAGAAGACAGGTTATATTCTCCACGCTTACCGGCAATTCACTTCACAGGATTATTCAAGGCGAAATTAGAAGCTCGTCAAAGCCCACGCTCAGGAAGGCTTGGAGGCATAACCCGTGTACACGAATAAAGCTCAAACGCTGCGCATGGCTACTGGCAACCGCCCGCATCACATCAACGCTTCGACTCCGAAGAAGATAGCTTTAACGCTCATGCTGTTCTTCGCTTTCGCCTGCCTCTCGGCTGTGCCGCTCGCGGCGCAGACCTTTCGCGGCACGATTCTCGGCACGGTCACCGATCCGGCGGGCGCGGTCGTCCCCGGCGCGACGGTGATGGCGAAGAATCTCGGCACTAACATCTCGCGCATGACCATGACGGACGCGGATGGAAACTACAGCATCGCGGAACTGCCGGTTGGCAGGTATGAGATCAGCGTGATGTTCTCAGGCTTCAATACCGCCAGGGTGACTGACATTGCGGTCGAGGTTTCGGCGGAGAAGCGAGTTGACGTGTCGCTCTCGGTCGCGGGCACGGAGTCCGGCGTGGTGATCGCTGCTCAGGCGCAGGTCGAGACGACGAGCAACACGCTCGGCGGGACGATTCCGAGCAAGGCCATCTCGGAGCTGCCGGTTAACGGGCGCGACTTCACAAAGTTTTTAGTGCTCGTGCCCGGCGCGACGGGCGATCCTTCGGGCGCGACCGATTCGCCCGGAAGTTTCGGACTCTTTAGCGCGAACGGCAATCGCGGTCGCTCGAATAATTTCCTGCTTGACGGCACGGACATGAACGACGGCTATCGCAATCTGCCCGCCATCAACGAGGCCGGAGTCTTCGGCACGCCCGCCACCATCCTGCCGGTCGAAGCGATTGCCGAAGCAGCCATCCTCTCAAACTTCGAGGCCGAGTACGGGCGCAACTCCGGCGCGATTGTAAACCTGGTTACTAAATCAGGCACTAACGATATTCACGGCTCGGTGTTTGAATTTCTGCGCAACAATAAGCTCGACGCGCGCAACGTCTTCAACGTCAAAGCCGATCCGAGCGGCAGACCTAACCCGCAGACCGAATTTACCAATCATCAGTTCGGCTTTGCCGCCGGCGGCCCTATCATTCGCAATCGCACCTTCTGGTTCACCAGCTACGAAGGCCAGCGCGAAGATGTCGGCTTGAACTCGCTGGCCCGCGTGCCCGATCCGCAGGAGATCGCGGCGCTCGGCGGGCCGACCAATCCGGTGATCGCCAAACTGCTGGCGCGCAACCCTTGGCCT
>DASWRG010000141.1:0-8730 GCA_036403295.1 Pyrinomonadaceae bacterium | reverse complement strand
CTTCGCAAACTGTAAACGCGGACGCGACTGTCAAAAAGCCCCTCGCTGGCGGGCTGAATCACACATGCTTCTCAGGAAGCCGCTGCGTGGCTCAGCCCTTAATGCTAGAATGGCGAAAGGGGAAATCGGATGGACAATGAGATGACACAAAAAACATGAACGGCGCAAATTCATTTGAAGAGCGCGTGATGGCACGCTTTGATGCTCTGGATGCGCGGTTCAACGCGATGGATGCGCGATTTGATCGCCTTGAAGAACGCCTGACCAATGTTGAAGCGCGGCTGGACAGAGTTGAAGCACGGCTGGATGGGCTTGAGACGCGATTGACGATGCTGGAAGAGCGAGTTGACCGGCGACTGCTGGAAACACGCCCGATCTGGGAAGCTGTGCAAGCCCAACTCAAACAGCTTAATAAAAAGTTCGACATTGTCATTTCAGATATTTACGAGATGCGCGCGGAGATCAGGTCTCTGGACGAACGCGTGACGAATATCGAAAACAGACGTTCACAATAACAGTTGAGAGCGACGCCGTATGACGATTTCACGAAAATGTGTGCCGTTCACACCGTTCGACGGCGAGTTGAAGAAAGCGACTATCGCCATCGTCACGGCGGGCGGCGTGCATCTCAAAGAGCAGGAAGGTTTCAATATCGCGGACGAGCTTGGCGATTTGACTTATCGCCTGATTCCGCCCGACGTGGAAGCCTCGCAGCTCATGGTCACGCATCATCATTACGATCACACCGATGCAGACAAGGACATCAACGTCGTCTTTCCGATTGACGTGCTCCGCGATTTGGAGGCCGCAGGCTTCATCGGCGGCATCGCCAGAAAGCATATCGGATATATGGGCTACACGATGCAGCTCAAGGCGATGTATGAAGGGACGGCTCATGAAATCGCCAACGAGATTGACAGAGGCTCACGCGCCGACGCAGTCGTGCTGACGGGCGGCTGACCGAGCGTCTGTCACCGCACGGTCGTGGCGGTTCAGCGAGAGATAGAGATGCGAGGGATTCCGACGGTTCTCATCACGGTCAGCCCGGAGGTATCGGCGCAGATGCGACCGCCGCGCGCGCTGTATCCGAAAGGATTTAAGATCGGCAACAGTCTTGGCCGACCCGGCATGCGCGAGCTGCAACGCACAGTCCTCAGCGACGCGCTTCAGCTCTTGACCGAACACACGCGCCCCGGCCAAGTCGTCACGCGCGAATATACGGATTACGGCGAGCAGTACGAACCACCCAGGGTAAGGAGTTAGAAGTTCAAGGTTCAAAGTTCAAGGTTAAAGCATTGCTACTGACCTTGAGCCTTGAACCTTGAACCTTGAACCTATGTATAAAACTATCGGCATTGTCACGGGCGGCGGGGATGCGCCCGGCTTGAACGCGGTCATTCGCGCGGTCGTCAAGACTGCGGTCGGCGAGTATGGCATGCGCGTCGTCGGCATCGAAGACAGCTTTGAAGGCTTGCTCGGCGAGAAGACGCGGACGCGCGAGCTGAAGCCTGAGCATGTGCGCGGACTCTTGCCGCGCGGCGGGACGATTTTGGGAACGCGCAATCGCGGCTGCTTCGTCGAGCGCACGGTCGCAGGGCAAGATGTCAAGCCGGAAGCGATTTATCAAGAAGCGATCCGGCATCTACAGGAAGTCGGCATCGAAGGCTTGGTCGTGCTCGGCGGAGAAGGCACGCTCGCCATCGCCGCAGAGTTTGACCGCCTCGGCTTTCCCGTTATCGGCGTGCCGAAAACGATTGACAACGATCTGGCCTGCACGGAATTGACCTTCGGCTTTGTGACCGCGCTCGACATTGCGACCGAAGCTCTCGACCGATTGCACACGACCGCCGAATCGCACGACCGCGTGATGATTCTCGAAGTGATGGGCAGGCACACCGGCTGGATCGCTCTGCACTCAGGCATCGCGGGCGGCGCGGATGTGATTCTCATGCCGGAAATTCCTTTCACGATGGAAGCCGTCGCGGAGAAGATTCGAGAGCGCGACCTTTGCGATTCGCAGTTCACGATTATCGTCGTGGCGGAGGGCGCGCGCGAAATCTCGGGCGAGCAGATTTATCAGGACGTGGGCGACGCGCAACACGCGCCGCGTCTCGGCGGCGTCGGCAACTATTGCCGGATAGAGTTGGAAAGAATAACTGGCAAAGAGACGCGTTGCGTCGTGCTCGGCCACTTACAGCGCGGAGGCCGCCCGAACGCTTTTGACCGCATGCTGGCGACCAGCTTCGGCGCGTGCGCAGTCCGCGCTTTCGCCGAAGGCCAACGCAGTGTGATGATGGCTTTGCAGGCGGCGGACATAGTGACCGTCCCCATCTCTCAAGCCATCGCCAATATCAAATCAGTCCCGCCCGACGGCCAGCTCGTCCGCACAGCCCGCGCCACAGGCATCTCCTTCGGCGCGCCCGACGAAGCGTCACATCACAATCAGATGCCGACCGAGCCTTGCGTTTGAAAGGGGTTCAAAGTTTAAGGTTCAAGGTTAGAGAAGCTGATAACCTTGACCCTTAAACTTTGAACCTTGAACTTTTTTTAAGCGACGTGGTGGTGCAGTTGCTCGATGAAGCTGAAATCGAGCGAGCGCGTGCGCTCATCGTCGTGTGACTCAAGGCATTCGATGAATTTTTCGACGAGGCGATGATCGAACTGGATGCTCGCGGCGGCGCGCAGGCGGTGGACGGCTGTGGCCTGCGGCAAGCGTTGGCGATAGGGACGATCCGAGGTCATCGCGTCGTAAGCGTCCACGACGGCGACGATTCGCGCGCCGAGTGGAATCTCTTCGCCCTTCAAGCCCAGTGGATAGCCGCCGCCGTTCCACCATTCGTGATGATGCTTGACGATGGAATGCACGTCCTCCATGTGCGGCACGCCTTTCAAAGCCTGCTCGCCGTGATGAACATGCAGGCGCATCACGTCCGTCTCGTCTGCGGTCAGCTTTCCGGCCTTGCGCAGCACAGCCTCGGGCACGCCGATTTTGCCCACATCATGCAAGAGCGCGCCGAGCTTGATATTCGTAATCTCGACTTCCGAGAGATTGAGCGCGCGCGCGAGCATCTCCGCGAGTTCCGCGACCATGCTCGAATGCTCGCCCGTGTAATCGTCTTTGACCGCGAGCAGCGAGATGAGAGCTTTAATCGTGCCGACCCACGATTGGCGCACTTCCCTTTCGAGCGCGCGGTTGCGCTCCTTGATCCGGCTCATCACGAGCACGTTGTCCATCACGTTCAAAAGCTCCTGATGGCCGAACGGCTTGCAGAGGTAAGCACACAGTCCCATCTCAAGCAGCGCGCGTTGTTCCGCGTGATTGTCTGTGCGCGCCGTGAGCATGATGACGGGCGTGTGTCGCAGCCGCTCGTCGCACGACTGCATAATCTCAAGGAAAACTTCTTTGCCGCTCAGGCCGGGCATCATATAATCGAGCAGGATTAAGTCGGGCAAGAGCGCGCGAGCAAGGCTCAAACCCTCGCGGCCATTATCTGCGCCCGTGAAATCGTAACCGGCTCTTTCCAGTCGGATTTGCTCCAGCTTGAGCAACGATTCATCGTCGTCCACGAACAGGACACGCGTCCCGTGATCGAAGAAATTGTCGGGCATCTCCACCATCCAGTGCGCCGTCTCGTTGACCCTTGCGAGAGCGGCGCGCTCCCTCTTTTGCAAGACAGTCAGCAAGGGTGTTAGTGTAAGGGTCTGGATATAGCCACTCACGCGCGCCACGTTCGCGGGGCGGCGAACTTTTTTAAGGCTCGCGCGCGACAAACATCTTTCACAGGCTCGGCAAAAGGGAGAGCAGCCTGCACCCGGTCGGGTCAGATACAGCATAAGAATTTGAAAGATGCCGGGCGTCAGTATAGCTCAAAGCGTGTCGGACAGTAGATTGTAATTGCCCTGCAATCCGGTCACAGAATTATTACGAGGGGAGCGCGGAAACATTTTGACTCAAGAGATTAAGCAGAAATTGCAAGCGGAGTTGGAAGGATTGGAGCAGGAACTGCGCATCCACTTGCCCAAAGAGATTAAGCGCGCTCTGGAGTTCGGCGACCTCAGAGAGAACGCAGAGTACCGCGCCGCGCTCGACCGTCAGGAGATGGTCAAAGCGCGCATCTCGCAGCTTCGTCAACGCATCAGCGAAATCGCCTCGATTGATCTGTCGCAGATTCCGCGCGACCGCGCCGCCTACGGCTCGACGCTCGTTCTCTTTGACGGCGAGAAGGATGAGGAAGTGACTTACCGCCTCGTCACTGCCGAAGAGAGCGACCCGCAGGCCGGACTCATCTCGACCACTTCGCCCGTCGGACGCAGCCTGATGGGCAAAGAAGAGGGCGACGAAGTGACGGTGCGCACGCCCGCCGGAGCGCGCAACTTCGAGATCAGACGCTTGACCACTGTGCATGATGAAGCGAAAGATGAAGCGTAAAAGATTTGTAGGAGATGACTGAGATGGATGCCGAAGATTTAGTGAGAAGAATGGAACTCATCTTCGGACAACAGGCGCGAAAGGATGTGAATGCCAGGTTTCGTGCGCTGGTTGATTTACAAACTCGTCTGGCCGAATCACAAGCTCAGACAGATAAAAAACTCGGGGATTTGATTGCGGTAGCTGATCGTTACTTAGAGCGAAGGCCGAAACGGGAAGTCTGAAAGTTAAAACCTGCTTAACTTGTAGCCTCTCATTGCCTCATTATTCTTGACAAGCATTCAGAGCGTTTCTATCATGCGCTGTCGGCCATCGCGCGAGCCTTTCTGAGAGCCGCGCAAACCGGAGTCGGGGCGGCGCTTAGTTTTAGGAGAAAGACCAAAAGGTGTTCGGGGCAAGTATCGGGCGCGGCGCGGGGCGCATCATCAGTGCGATGGTGCGCGGTCTGGCCTACGGTCGCATCAATCCGAATCTGCTGACCGTCATCGGAGTTGCGATCAACGTCGGGTGCGGTCTTCTCTTCGGCTTCGGTTATTTCTTCTGGGCTGGCGTAATTTTGATCGTCGCCAATATCTTTGACATGCTGGACGGTCAGGTCGCGCGCCTCTCCGGACGCGTCACGCGTTTCGGAGGCTTTCTCGATTCGTCGCTCGACCGCCTCTCCGACATGGTGGTCTTCGTCGGCCTGATGGTCTTTTACGCGCGCGACACCGAGTTTCATTCGACGCTCAATGTTTTTCTGGCGGGCGCGGCGATGATGGGTTCGGTGATGGTCAGTTACACGAGCGCGCGCGCCGAGAGTTTGATTCCGAAATGCGATGTCGGCTTTCTGCGTCGGCCTGAGCGCGTCGTGCTCTTAATCATCGGCGCGCTGACGACGCATCCCGGCTCGCAAAACCCCTTTTTGAATCGGATGCCCGCCGTGCTCTGGATTCTCGCGGTCGGCTCTTACTGGACTTTCGCACATCGCATGTATCACACTTGGCGCGAAGTCAACAAGGCCGACGCCGCAGCCGCATCACAGCAGGCGACAGCCGAAACCTCTCACGCGGCATCTAATCCCGGGCCAGAACGACGCACCGAGCCGGAGCTTGTGCGCTGATTGCTGGCTCTTAATTTTGTTCGAGACCGATTTATGCAAATTGAGATGAGTTCTCCCATCGAAAGTTCGAGGTATAAAAAATTGACAATCTGCCCCTGTTGCGGCTTCAAGTTTGAAGGCGACCTGCGCGCTGGCTGCGCAAGTTGCGGCGCACGCGCCGTCGGCGAGCCTCTGGCACGCCCCGTACATGAGCTTCCCTCTTATGGCCGCGCCCTGTTCATCGGCGTCATCGGAGCTTCGGCCTTGCTCGCCTTTCTGACGGCGACGCTCATGGCCTTCTTCCAGCGCGCGACCTTAACTTTCGATTTCTGGTCAATCATGGCTGCGGCTGAGACCGCCGCGTGGCAGCTCAAGTGGGTGGCCTTCCCGCTTGCCATCGTCTCGCTCTGGCTCGGCTGGCGCATCTGCGAGAGCATACGCAAGCACCCTTTGCGCTTTATGGGAAGCAGAGTCGCGCACGGCGGACTCGCGGCGGCGGCTCTGTTCGCAGTCTTGACGGCGACCTTCATCGGCATCACCGTGCCGGAGCGTCTGCGCCAGCGTCGACGCGGAATCGAAGCGGCTTATCAAGCGCGGCTCTACACGCACAACCGCGCCTTCATGGAATATCGCGCGCGTTTCGGAACTTATCCGGCAGACATCAGCGACCTGCGCAACCTGCCAGACCCGGACGGCTCAATCGCCGACCTCATCCGTCACTCCGAACAGACCAGCTACAAGCCGTGGACGGAACTGGCGGCGACGCAGCCCGCTCCCGCGAAATCCAATCGCCTGCGAGGCGTAGCCATCCAGCCCGCCACGCTCAACTCTGTCTCGGATGACGCGCCGAGCGAGGGCGTCCCGTTCACCAACTACGAGCTGCGTCTGCCGGGCGAAGATAAGATTCTCGGCACGGAGGACGACTGGCTCATGCGCGACGGCATGGTGCGCCCCGTCTCTGCTCTCGAAGCTTCATCAAACGCGTCGTCGAGCGCGCCCGCGACGCCGTAAAAGTGAGTCTGGCGTGATGTCGTTTCTGGATCGCTTTCGACGAAAAAAGGTTGAGGACGAAGCGACGCGACGCTCGCGCCTGCTCCGCGCGGGGCGCATCACGGAAGGCGCTGTGCTCGACATCATCTGCGACGATTCGGGCGCGGCCACCGAAATCTTCTTCACCTACAGTATCAACGGCGTGGACTACGAAGCCTCGCAAACGCTCACCACGGAGCAGCGCGGCCAACAACATTCCTACGCGCCCGGCGCAAGCATCATCGTTCGCTACGACCCACACAGGCCGGGCAATTCAGTGGTAGTATAGGGCAGCGCTCAGAATTCAGGACTCAGGATTCGGAATGAAAAACAGCTTGCCTTTCATGCTGAATCCTGAGTCCTGAGTTCTGAGTCCTTAACCAAATGTTCAAAAAAATCCTGATTGCCAATCGCGGCGAGATCGCTGTGCGAATTATGCGTGCGTGCCGCGACATGTCCATTTCGCCCGTCGCGGTTTATTCGGAAGCAGACCGCGACGCGCTGCACGTGCGTCTGGCTGATGAAGCTTACGAGATCGGCGCGGCTCCTTCGGTCGAAAGTTATCTGCGGATTGAGCGCGTGATTGAGGCCGCGCTTCAGAGCGGCGCGGAGGCGATTCATCCCGGCTACGGCTTTCTGGCCGAGAACGCTTTATTCGCGCGCGCCGTCACAGAGGCGGGCATCACGTTTATCGGCCCGACCGCCGAAGCGATGCTGCTCATGGGATCGAAGACGAGCGCGCGTAAGGTAGCAACGCAGGCTGGCGTTCCGGTCGTGCCGGGCACGACAGAGCCGCTCGCGTCCTTCGCTGAAGCGCATGAAATCGCCGCGCGTTTCGGTTATCCGGTGATGCTCAAAGCATCTGCTGGCGGGGGCGGCAAAGGCATGCGCCTCGTCGAGACGGAAGACGAATTGCGCTCTGCTTTTGAGACGGCGCAATCCGAAGCTCAAGCCGCGTTTGGCAACTCGGAAATCTATCTCGAAAAAGCGATAGAAAGTCCGCGACACATAGAGATTCAAATCTTCGCCGACACGCACGGCAACTGTGTGCATCTGGGCGAGCGCGAATGCTCGATTCAGCGTCGTCATCAAAAGGTCATCGAAGAATGTCCTTCACCGATTGACGAAGAGGGTTTGCGCGAGCGCATGGGCGCGGCGGCTGTCTTGGCGGCGCGTGCGGTTGATTACGTCGGCGCGGGCACGGTCGAATTTTTGGTGAGCGACGCGACGCGCGAGTTCTATTTTCTTGAGATGAACACGCGCCTACAGGTCGAGCATCCGGTGACCGAGTTGGTGACGGGCATAGACCTCGTGCGCGAACAAATCATGGTCTCAAGCGGCCAGTCTCTTTCATTCACGCAAGCTGATATTAACTGGCGCGGGCACGCCATCGAATGCCGCGTCTACGCCGAAGACCCCGACAACAATTTTCTGCCCTCGCCGGGACGCATCACTCACCTCAGCGTTCCCGCCGGGGCGGGCATACGCGACGACGGCGGCGTCAGCGAAGGCGCGGAAGTTTCTATCTATTATGACCCGATGATCTCGAAGCTCGCCGCTTGGGGGCGTGACCGCCATGAAGCGATTGACCGCCTCAGACGCGCGCTCGACGAATACGCGGTCGGCGGCATCAAGACGACGCTGCCCTTCTTCCGCAAGATCGTGCGCGACGCGGAGTTCATCGCGGGGCATCTGGACACGGGCTTTATCACGCGCTTTAACGAACGCCGCGCGGCAGCACAAGCTAATGAAGCTCAAGAGACGACCGCGCGCGACATGGCTCTCATCGCCGCCGCGCTCGATTATTTTGAGCGACAGCAAACATCAACCGCACATCAATCGCGCGCAGAGCAGAGCAAGTGGCGTTTAGCCGGACGAGCCGCGTTGCATAACAGCCGAAGCTAATTTTTAAATCAACATGAAACTGACGGCAGAGCTTAATCAGGAAGAACACACGATTGATTTCCGGCGCGAGGGCGAGCGCGTGCTGGCGGAAATTGACGATCGCCGCTATGAAGTCGCCGTGCGCGAAGTCGGGCGGGACGCTTATCTCTTAATCTCTGAAGGGCGCGTGCGTGTGTGTCGCGTGGAGAGGCATCGCGCGCAGGCAGACTCTTTGCAAGTGCATGTCGGGAATCAGACCTACGCGCTGACGCTCTTTGATCCGAAGCGTCTGCGCGGCGGCCACATG